>NZ_JACLCU010000004.1:210959-466972 GCF_014218905.1 Chryseobacterium sp. C3
TACATTATAGTGGGTATTTTTTGTTCGCAATGGCGTTTCACTCAGCAAATGATAGCAACTTTGATTATTCGGCGCTTGATTTTAGGAGAAATCTATTTTGATTGATTTTAACGCAAGGTTCGCTAGGTTTTGTTTTGCATTGTAGTGGGTATTTTTTGTTCGCAAGGGCGTTTCACTCAGCAAATGATAACAACTTTGATTATTCGGCTCTTGATTTTAGGAGAAATTTATTTTTATTGATTTTAACGCAAGGTTCACTAAATTTTGTTTTACATTGTAGTGGGTATTTTTGTTCGCGAAGGTATTTGACTTCGTCGAATCTTCGATTTCATTCAGTGAATGATAATTATTACGACTAAAATCGTGTTTGCCACGCATTTTTTTTAATTCTGTTTAGATTTCTAAAGGATGACAAACTGTACTGGGTAATTCAAATATTGAAACACAGACTATTTTCCTAGCCGCGATTGAAGCAATTGTTTGAGCTCATTTTTAAGCTTTTTGGCGGCGCGGCTTTGCCGCGCCGCCAAAAAGCTTAAAAATAGCGAGTGCGGAAAGCGCAAAACAGCTCCTAAAAATAAAATAATAAAAAAGGCTCTACAAATTGTGTAAAGCCTTTCTATTTTTAATAAGAACTGATCTTATTCTTCAATTTTCTCTTTGTCTTCGTCATCCTTTTTATCGGGGAAAATCAGGGATAAAATCACTGAAATTACCAAAACTCCTCCAACGATTCCCAAAGAAACCGGAGACGGAATATGAATCCACGGTGCAATCAGCATTTTTACTCCGATGAACGATAAAATAACTGCCAAACCGTAAGGCAATTTGCTGAACATATGAATGAAATTCGCCAACAGGAAATACAACGATCTTAATCCTAAAATTGCGAAAATATTCGATGTGTAAAGGATAAACGGATCATTGGAAATCGCGAAGATTGCCGGAATGGAATCTACTGCAAAAAGTACATCCGTAAACTCAATTACGGCTACAACAACCAAAAGCGGAGTTGCCATTTTTATTCCGTTCTGTACCGTAAAGAATTTGTCGCCCACGTAATTGTCTGAAACTTTCCAGAATCTCTTAATCAGTCGTGCTCCTGCTGTATTGCTGTAATCTTCTTCGTCATCATCATCTCCGTCGCCCCACGATTTTATTCCTGCATACACAAGGAACAACCCGAATAAAGTCATTACAATATTGATTTTTACCGGATGCCCGAAAATATTCATTTCAGGAAGGTAAGTAAGGTTGATTAATCCTACACCCGCAAAAATAAAGATCGCCCTGAAAATCAATGCTCCGATAATTCCCCAGAAAAGAACTTTGTGGTGGAGGTATTTCGGAACTTTAAAAAATCCGAAAACCAGAATGAATACAAATAAGTTATCCACCGAAAGTGCCTTCTCAATCCAGTAAGCCGCCTGATACTGCGTGAATTTCTCTACTGCCAAAGCATGACTTTCGGGACTACCGTCTGTATTGAAAACCCAATAAACCACACCAGAGAATACCATAGACAGTGAGATCCATACGATTGACCAGATTGTAGCTTCTTTGGAAGAAACTTCATGACTTTTTTTGTTGAAAACTCCTAAATCCAGAAGCAACATGATAACTACCGTTACCGCAAATCCCCAAACCAGACCGGGATGAAGATCTAAAATACCTTGATGTTTGTCCACTTTTAAATGTGCTTATTATACGATAAAAGCAATATTTGTACGGGTACAAGTATTGCTAAATTTTATTTTATTTTAAAATTTCATTCAACAGTTAATAAGTTTTGGCTAAAGCCGGATTGGAAACTTATTTTTAATGCAAACGGGCTAAAGCCCGTTCCTATTGATGATCATTTTAAGTGCTTATATTTTACAAATATTTCTGCTTTACAGTTTCTATTGTTTCCTGTAATTTTCTGTCTGCTGTAGGATCTCCGATCGCGTTGAATTTCCATTCTCCGTTTCTTTTGTAGAAAACGCCCATTACCATGGCAACATGACCTTTGAAAGATGCATCATTCGCAATATCATATTTTGCAAAAACTTCTCTTACGTTGGTTGGCGTTCCTTCATAAATTCTGATGGATGCGAAAGGAATAGTCCCGAAATCCTGACCTTTATAACTGTTCAGAACCAAAGCAACGTGTTCTACATTGGAATCCAGATTGCTGAAATCCACAGTAATCACCTCATTGTCAAGACCGTCATCTCCATTTACGTCTCCTGTTAAATCGTCTCCGCTGTGTCTTACCGAACCGTTTTTAGACTTCAGATTCCCGAAATAGATTACTTCAGTCGCGTTTTTATTGGAATCGTATAAAATACAGCTTCCATCCAAATCTACCGCTTCTTTTGTAACGCCTCCGAAGAATCCTTTCTTCTCGATTGCTCCCCAGTTAATTCCCACACAAGCCTGTGTAAGCGTGGTTCCGTTTTCCTTCGTTAGGTTTATTCTTTGACCCTTTTGTAAGTTAATAGCCATTGTTATATTTTGTTTTAGTTCTAATTTTAATTTTTTTTTGCTGCGCTTAGTTTAAACGCAAAGACTCGCAAAGATTTTTTTTAAATTTATTCTGCATATTTTTGTTCGCAAAGGGCGTTTCACTCAGCAAATGATAGCAGTACAGTGAAAAAGTTCGTAAAGAATTGATTTTATTAAAACTTTTTACTTTTTACTTTTTACTTTTTACTTTTTACTTTTTACTTTTTACTTTTTACTTTTTACTAATTATTTAAATTTAAATTAAGCATTGCGCGAAGAATATTGGTTTCTTCATTGATGTCGAACATTTTACTCATCACGTCGGTATTTTCAAGATTTTTAAGATAATCTTTCAATACTGAAATAACCTGCTCCGGTAATGTTTTTTTCCTTTCGTTCATTGTCTCTTCCAATTGTTCGTTTTTTCTTTTTAACTGATAAACAATTGTTCCCTGATTCGATTCATTGGGCATTGTATCTAGTTTCTCCAGTTTTTTAGGATCAATTAAATACATTTTTCTGCCTTCGATATCAAAAATGAAGTGATCGTCGGACTGGAAGATTTTAAATAATTCATATTCGTTTCCCGTGATGACATATCCGCATACAAAACGAACCTTAAAGTTCTGAATATTAATCCTTCCCAGTAATTTCCTTTCAATCTGATAATCCTGATACTGATAGGCAGGAAAAGAACCGGATTTCAGCAATTCTTCATCAACATTCGAACGGTAGAATTCTGCCGCATATTTTTTGTAGAAATACAGAACATTATCCCAGTTTGCCCGAAATTTATCTTCCGTAAGATCATTATACAGACTTTTCAGTTGATTGGAAAAGATCCCGCTGTACATTTTACGGTCTGTTTCGAAACCGTCTACCCGCTTTTCTTCAAAACCTGAAATGTATTTGCTGTTAACATCAATTTCATTAAGCACCGCCAACATCTCATTTTCCTTCTGCCTTTTAATTTTGGTTAAAAGCTCAATAAGACTGTCGGTATACTGAAGATGAAAAAGTTCCAGTTTGCTGTAATCGAGTCCGTTATTTTCCTGAAAAAGATTATGGATAATATCGGTCTTAATGTAGATCGAAATTATATCAACATTTTCAAAAAAATTTGCAAGAAGTTTAAGTTTGGTTAATCTTCTTTTGCTTTGCGACAATATGTTTACAGCATCATCATTCACTTTTCATCTTCCGTTATTATCCTCTTACGTTTGCTTTTAATTCGTGTTCCAGAGTCATTAAATCCTGATCCAGCTTTCTTCTTCCTTCCGCACCCTGTTTTTGGATCTGCTTCACTTCGTTTAATGTATTGATTAATTTTGAAGTTGTTTCTCTCAGTGTTTCCACAGAAACGATCGTCTGTTCATTAGCTCTTGCTACATTAATGGAGTTCTGCCCAAGACGTTCTGCATTTTTTCTTAAAATTTCTTCTGTAGTAGCCGAAACTTTCTGCTGAATTTCAATACTTTGCTGCTGTCTGTACATCGCCACCGCCAGTGAAAGCTGATTTTTCCAAAGCGGCAACGTTGTTGTTAAAATCGTCTGCGCTTTTTCTGCAATAGAAACGTTGTTGTTCTGAACGAGTCTGATCTGCGGAAGCGACTGCATCATGATTAATCGAACCACTTTCAGATCAGCTAATCTTCTGTCTAATCTTGCGATAAAATCTCTCTTATCGGCAATCTGATAATCCTGAAATTCCTGCGTATTGGCTTCCATGTGCGCTAATTCAGCTCCCGCTTTTTCCATTCTCAGGTTTCCGACAATCACCAGTTCTTCAATTTGTTTGATCGCGTTGACATTACTTTCGAAAATCGTCTGTAAAACCGCATTATCTTTCGTTGAAGTAATGATTCCTGCATTTACTTTATAAGCAATCTGATCGATATTGTTGATGATTTTATCGTATTTGGCAAATAAATTCTCAATCTGCGTCATGACACTTTTCATGAAAGGCAATTTGCTTAAAAAACTTTTGAATTTATTCTGATTGAGTTCTTCAACATCTACATAATTCAGCTCGACTAATAAATTATTAATCAATTCACCTACTTCACCTGAATTTGATCTCCTTACATTTCCAAGGAAACTGTCACTCTGGTTGGATAATGTTCTCTGAAGATCTGCCCCGAAATTAACGATCGATCCCGGGTTAGTTTCGTCGATAGAATCTGCAAGAGCTTCATATTTCTGGCGTTCTTCTGCCTGTAACTGCGTAAGATTTACATTTCCATCCCTGTCTACTAAAGGTGCAGGAGGCGTACTTGGTGTTGCCATACTCGGCGGCGGCGCCATCGGAGTAGGTTCGAATGTCTTTAAAGGTTCGATCGATCCAAGCGGATCTATAGGTTGATTTTCCTGATTGTCCATAATAGATTATTGATAGATTGATACAAATTTTTCTAGACCTTCTCTCTGTCCGCTTCCTACCGCTTCAAATTTCCATTCGCCGTTTCTGTTGTAGATTCTTCCAAATTCTACTGCGGTTTCGATAGAGA
This sequence comes from Chryseobacterium sp. C3, assembly GCF_014218905.1. Taxonomy (NCBI): domain Bacteria; kingdom Pseudomonadati; phylum Bacteroidota; class Flavobacteriia; order Flavobacteriales; family Weeksellaceae; genus Chryseobacterium; species Chryseobacterium sp. C3. The sequence goes on from NZ_JACLCU010000004.1 coordinate 215,954, forward strand.
AATCTTCGTCCAATTCATATTTTAAAATTTCTTCGTTGGTATCTGTATTGAAAATTCTGATGAAAGAATTTCTTACCTGTCCGAAGTTCTGTCTTCTTGAATCTGCTTCGTGAATGGTTACTACAACAGTAATTTCTTTCACAGCATCATCAATTTTAGTTAAATCAATTTTAATCTGCTCATCATCTCCTGTTCCGTCACCTGTCAAGTTATCACCAGAGTGAATCACTGCTTTGTCCGGAGATTCCAGATTGTTGTAAAAGATGAAGTGATTATCTGAAATTAACTTTTTGTTTTCACCTAATAAAAATAAAGAAGCATCCAAATCGAAAGCGGTTCCGGTAGATGTATTGTTAATATCCCATCCAAGACCAACCGTAAATTTCGGTGCGTTTATATTTTCTCTCTGTCCTTTCTGTAAGTTAATAGCCATAATATAATTCGGTTTGTGTTAAAGTGTTTATATTGTTTTCGTATTCTTTTATTAAATGATAATTATTGCTGATTGCCAGTTCCAGCAGATTATCCATTAGTTCCTTTTTTACTTTAGACGAAAGATACTCAAAATTACCTGAATCTAAGCCTAAAATATATTTTACAATTCGTGTATTAAACTGAAAACTAGGCTTCCCCATTACTTCTGCGATATCTTTTACATTTTTTACCGCATAATAATTAAAGTAATTTTCAATCTTAGGATCGAGATCAAAATTCATCAGCTCAGCATAATACATGAATAAAAAATCTGCCTCTACATTATATTCATCAAGAATTTTATTCACTGTAAACTCATGGCTTCCTGTTATTTTAATATCATCTATAAAAATACAAAGTTTTCCTCTAAGAAAATCTTTATCCAGATAATAGGTGTCGTTAGCAATAAGATTTTTACGGTCTTCAAAACTTAAATTTCCATAATCCGTCGTGTAGGTATGATTTCTGTTAATTTTCGATAAAATGCTTGATTTTTTTCCTTTCTGAAACAAATAAAAATCCAGATGCTTTTTAAAGTAAAAACATAAGAAATTAGACGCTGTAGGAATTGCCATGTAAGGACTTGGCAATACCACAATTTCTTTATCTGTGTTTAAAATATCTTCATGGCCGGAAATAAATCCTTCGAACAGTTCTTTTGCAAATTTTTCAGCATACGACTTATCGCCATATTTGAAATAGCTGTATTCTTCGGGTGAAAATGTAAATTCATCCGCCGAATGAATGTGGTGTAAGCTGTACCTCTTGTTCATAGTTATATATTGGGTGTAAGTAAGTGTGCATTGAAACCAAAATCCTTTGCGCCTTTATAATCCGCGACAGGATTATCCCCGATATGTAAAACCTGTTTTACATCTAAATCCTGATTGGGCAGTAAATTTTTCACTTCCTGAAATATTTTCGGATCGGGTTTTGAGCAGTTCATTTCATCAGAATAAATGTGGAAATCAATATACTGATTGAGGTTTTCACTGATCAGGAATTTTCTCATGGTTTTTCCTTTAATAAAACCTGTATTGCTTAGAATATTGATTGTTTTTCCCTGATTTTTAATTTCATCAAAAAACTGATGCAAATTTTCAAAAATCACAATAGGTTTATATTCCAGAAACAGATCTTCACTTTTCTGATAAAACTGATTTAACTGATCTTTATTCAATTGTTTTACATCTACTTCCAGTGCATTTAAAATTAATAAATAAATTTCAAAAGTGTCAACATTTCCTCCAATTACCTCATTGATAGAATTGCAAAGATCATCATAATATTTTACGACTTTCGCAACTTCGTTAATCGGTTTTTTTACGTCAAAAAATGAGGAGAACAGCTCAACTCTTTTTGCTTTAAATTCAGGATGAGATTTTATTAAAGTAAGCCACAAATCAAAGGAAAAATGGGAGTGATTGTGGATGTCTATATCTGTTTTCAAAATGGTTTAGTTAAAATTTTTATTTAGCTTTTTCCTGAAAAAGATGTTTTAAATGGTTATTATTTTCTTTCATCTGTTCGTGTTCAAAATACAATTCCTTTCAAAGATAGAATTTTTAAATTAATGTGTAAATGTAGTTTGATGTTTTAAGAAATTTTTATGATTTTCCGTAAAATTTGTTATTGAAAAATTCTTTTTTTTAAACACAAAGTCCTCAAAGATTTTTTTATAATTATTGTGGGTATTTTTCGTTCGCAAAGGCGTTTCACTCAGCCAAGACTTGATGCTATCATTTGCTGAACGAAGTGCCTTGGCGAACGAAAATGTCTTCAAAGGATTGAACAAAACCTGGCGATCCTCGCGTTAAAAATAATTTAGCAAATAATGTCTTTAAATTTTCAATTTTTCAGTCGTTTAAAAAAATTAAAAAAAAATTTTTGCTGTTAAAATATTTTTTCTAGCTTTGCAACCGATTAACAATCAACAATGTCAACAAAAATGATAAATATAATTACTTTAAGCAATCCTATCAGAGCTGTGTACTTTGGTAGCACTAAATATTTATCTGAATAACGACCGACCTTATAAAACTAAAATAAAACGAAGGCCTGTCTGTTTCAGATAGGTCTTTTTTGCTACCCTACTTTTCAGCTTTTACATTCGGAAAACTTCTGTTGTTCGATGATAAAGTATTGGAAATTTTCTTTTAAACGCAAAGTTTTTATAATTAAACTGAATATTTTTAGTGAGCAAAGAATGGCGACAAGGTCGCTGATGAAGCATGCTTCTTAAAATCAATTTTATTGATTTAATCTTTGCCAGCTTGAACTTAGATAAAGTATTAATAAATCTTTGCGTCAAAAAAGTTCAAAAACATCATCAACATTATTTCAGAAGTTTAAAAATCAACAATTTAAATTTAACAAAATGAAATATAACACACGAAATATAGGGATTATAGCACACGTTGATGCAGGAAAAACCACACTCACTGAAAGACTTCTTTATTACACGGGAATGATCCATAAAATCGGAAATGTGGACGAAGGAAATACCACAATGGATAAAGACATCCAAGAGAAAAACAGGGGAATTACGATTTCTTCGGCTGCAATTTCTACCCAGTGGAAAAAAGATGAAAAAGTCTTCAATATCAATATTATTGATACTCCGGGACACATTGATTTTGCGGTGGAAGTTGAACGCTCTTTACGCGTTCTGGACAGCGTCGTAGCAGTTTTCTGTGCTTCTTCGGGAGTTCAGCCGCAAACGGAAAACGTTTGGTTTCAGGCCGAGAAACATGGAATTTCAAAGATTTGTTTCATTAATAAAATGGACAGAATCGGGGCAGATTTTTTTGCTGTTTTAAATGAAATTAAAACAAAACTGAATGCGGTTCCTTTAGCTTTACAAATTCCGATGGGTTCTGAAGACCGTTTCGAAGGTGTTATCGATTTAATTAAGCAAAAAGCGCTGTACTGGATGGATGAAAACGGAGAAACCATTATTGAAAAGGAAATTCCGGAACTTTACAAAACTGAAGCCGATGAATGGAGACAGAAATTAATGGAAACTTTGGCGGAATCTGACGAACAGTTTTTTGAATATTTCCTGGATTCTGAAACAAAAATTTCTGAGGAAATGATCACTGAAGCTATAAAAAGAGCTTGTCAGGCAAGAAATTTAGTTCCCGTTTTATGTGGTTCTGCATTCAAAAACAAGGGAGTACAACCTTTGCTTGATGCGATTGTAAGTTATCTTCCTTCACCGGATCAGTTGCCTTCCGTGAAAGGAAAAGATGCGAAAACGGAAGAAACGGTGGAACTGGAAAGAAATGAAGAGGAAATGTTTTCAGGATTGGTTTTCAAAGTGGTGATTGATAAGCATATGGGTAAACTTTCGATGTTGAGAATTTATTCGGGAAGTATACAATCCGGTGATACGGTTCAGAATGTAAGAACGGGTGAAAGTTTCAGAATTTCAAGGATTTTGCAGATGCAGTCGGATAAAACGATAACGGTTGAAGAAGGAAAAGCAGGAGATATTGTGGCTTTAACCGGAATAAAAGATGCGAAAACCGGAGATTCTTTATCTGGTCTTGAACAGGCTGTTTTGCTTGAATCCATCACAATTCCTGCTCCGGTAATCAGGGTTTCTATTGAACCGAAAACAAATGCGGATGAAAAATCTTTCGGATTGGTTTTAGCGAAAATTCAGGAAGAAGATCCATCGTTGGTTGTTGAAAGAGACCGACAAACAGGAGAAACTTTACTGAGCGGTTTGGGAGAGTTACATCTTGAAGTTACTTTAGAAAAGATCAGGTTGAATCACGGAATTGAAATCAATCAGGGAAAACCTAAAGTTTCGTATAAAGAAATTTTAACGGAAACCAGAACGCATCGTGAAAAACTTGTGAAACAGAATGGCGGAAGCGGACAGTTTGCAGACATCACGTTTGAAATCGGACCGAGAAATGATGATGGAATCGGTTTGGAATTCATCAATCAGATCAAAGGCGGAGTGATTCCGAATGAATTTATTCCGTCTGTTGAAAAAGGTTTCCGTGAGGCAATGGAAAACGGAGCATTACAAGGATATCCTCTGGAAAGTATGAAAGTTACACTTCTGGACGGATCGACTCACAGTAATGATTCTCATGCACAGGATTTTGAAATGGCTGCGAGAGACGGTTTCCGGGAAATAGGAAAATCCTGTAAGCCTAAATTAATGGAACCGATCATGAAAGTTGAGATTCAGACGATTGAGGATTATACCGGAGCGGTGACTGCGGATATCAATAAACGAAGAGGAATCATCATCTCAATTGATGAAAAATCGGGAAGAAAAATTTTCACGGCAGAAGTTCCTTTAGCTTCTACTTTCGGATATATTTCTGATCTGAGAACGTTAACGAGCGGTAGAGCTTCGATCAGCATGAAGTTGTCGCACTATGCTTTGGTGCCTGATTTCATCGCGAATACATTAGTAACCTAAAAGACAAGGGCTGTAAATTTATTTTTGCAGTCCTTGTTTGGGTTATTGATGAACTATCAATGATGAATTGTTTTTTTCTTCCGCTGATTTTGCAGATTTTTTATTTTCTATAGATTACACGAAGATTTGCATGAATTTTAAACTTCCATCACCAACATCCAGTTTATTCAAAATTTTATTTCCCACAGATTACCCAGATTTTTTCAGATGTTTGCAGAGTATTTCTAAACTTCCATCCTCTAACTTCCATCTTCCAGCCACTCAAACTCTCAAACTCTCCAACTCAAAAACCCTCTTACTTCTCCGGCATCACTTTATACGTTGGATCATCCTGAATATTCACTTCAATCACCGCTTCTGCATTTTTCAGCATTTGGCGGCAGTCTTCGCTTAAGTGTCTTAAATGGAGTTTTTTATTTTGTTGTGTGTATTTTTTGGAGAGTTTATCAAGAGCATCAATTGCACTCATATCTACAATGCGGCTTTCTTTAAAATCGATGACTACCTGATCCGGATCATTTACAGGATCAAACTTATCAATAAAAGTAGTTACAGAACCAAAGAACAGCGGTCCTGAAATCTGATAATATTTCACCCCATTTTCATCCATCAATTTTCTGGCACGTATTCTTTTCGCATTGTCCCACGCAAAAACAAGGGCAGAAATGATTACCCCTACCAAAACCGCCAAAGCCAGATTGTGAAGAATAATGGTAATTAAAGCCACCGTAATTCCCACAAAAATATCGGATTTCGGCATCTTGTTAATGATACTTATGGAAACCCACTGAAAAGTACTGATCGCGACCATCATCATCACACCAACCAAAGCCGCCATCGGGATTTTTTCAATAAAAGGCGCTCCGACTAAGATAATAATCAAGATTGTAATGGAAGCAATGATTCCGGAAAGTCTGGATTTGGAACCTGCATTAAGATTCACCAAAGTCTGGGCAACCATTGCACAGCCTCCCATTCCTCCGAAAAAACCATTGGTAACGTTGGCTAAACCTTGCGCTACGGCTTCTTTATTGGTGTTTCCTTTTGAATTGGTAATTTCATCTACCATAGATAAAGTAAGCAAAGATTCAATTAAGCCAACTCCTGCCATAATTAAGGCGTAAGGAAAAATAATCTGTAAAGTTTCTAATGAAAATGGTATTGCCGGAATATGAAAAACGGGTAAGCTTCCGCTGATACTGGCAATATCCGAAACCGTTTTTGTATGGATTCCAAAGCCTAAAACCACAGCAAAAACAATTAAAATTGCGATTAAAGAACTTGGAAGGGCTTTAGTAATTTTCGGGGAAAAGTAAACGATAGCAATCGTTAAAGCAGTTAAACCTAACATAATATATAAGGAAGAACCCTGAAGCCAGCTTACAACACCGTTTGCATCGGTAATTTTAAACTGTTCTACCTGTGCCATGAAAATGATAACAGCAAGACCGTTCAGGAAACCGTACATTACGGGCTGCGGAATTAATCTTACGAATTTTCCGAGTCTGAAAACGCCGACCAGCATCTGAAAAACTCCGGCTAAAGCTACAGTTGCAAATAAATATTCTACTCCGTGGGTTTTTATCAATGCAATTAAAACAACGATGGTTGCTCCTGCTCCACCGGAAACCATTCCGGGACGTCCTCCGAAAATAGCAGTTATCAATCCCATCATAAAGGCGGCGTATAATCCTGTTAAAGGAGAAAGCCCGGCAAGAATGGCAAAGGAAAGAGATTCGGGAATCATCGTCATTGCCACCGTGAATCCGGCAAGAAGTTCGTTTTTGAAATTTATTTTTTGAGAAAAATCGAAAAGTTTAAGAGAATTTTCCATTGGAAAAGTAATGTTTAAGGATTTAATAATATTTTAAAAACAGAAATTGCTGTTTTCTTTTTTAGAAAACAGTTTTATTAAATTTATCAAATCCTTAAGGCGGTGTAACTTCGGATGAAGTTTTTGTTTTTATTTGCATATTATCTGCAAAGATATTGACTAAAAATTTCTCAGACAATTTTTACCTTATTTACTTTAAATATTTCACAATATGTTTCCTGTAAAATTATGTTCTCTACAATTATTTCAGAATGTAATATTTCACAACACATACCACATATTTCATTAAACTTTAACTAAAAATAGTATTTCATGAAATTTTATCCCTCATTCTTTTGGACTGAATCCAATTTTTTCTATATTTGATTTCAGAGAAGTTAGTATTTTTTCTAAATATTTAATTCAATTATTGATGATTAATTAATTACAGAAAGAAAATTATCTTACATTATAAAAAAAGGCGTTTACATGATGATAAAGTAGATGATAAAGTAATGGAAATTAGTATTGGTGCTTACAAAAAGTCGGGATAATTAAAGTTTACTGAACAAAGTAATGAGGATCTGAAATACATGAGGGTACTGCAAAATAAAGCATAAATTCTTGGTTTTACATTTCTACATCTGCTATTTACAAGTAAATTCTATCCAAATTTTTTTGTGTAAATAAGTATTGCGCCAATTATTAAAACGGGCATAACGTAATAAATCGTGCTAAAGTTTTCATATTTTTTCATTATTTTATAATTTCGGACTGCAAATTGCTTATTAATCACTAAGGCTTAAAAAAACCTATGCTATACAAAGACATACATATAGGACAATTTATTAAAGAAAGAGCTAACGAACTGGAAGTTAGTAAAGAAAGAATGTGCAGTTTTCTTAAAAAAGATGAGGAAGCTATCGATAAAATCTTCGAAAGTGCATCGGTAGAAACAGATCTTTTATTAAGATGCTCTAAACTTCTGGAGTATGATTTCTTCAGAATTTACAGTTCGCACCTTATTTTATATGCGCCTCCTTCTGCTGTTGACAAGGTAAAAAATCCGAAATCGGATAAAATCCCATATTTCCGAAAAAATATTTATACTCAGGAGATCAAAGAATTCATCATCGGAAAAATACAATCCGGAGAGATGACTCATAATGAAATCATCCAGGAGTATTCAATCCCTAAAAGTACGCTTCACCGATGGCTGCAAAAAATTTAAAAAAACATCCCATGCGTCCAAATTATACGAAGATTTATCAGGATATGCTTAAAGAAAAAGATCCTGATAAACTGAACGATCCCAAAGTTCAGCGTCTGATAAAAAATTTAAAAACCACTGAAGATGTTTTGAATTTTAATGAATTGGTTTTCAAGCAATCAAAAGAAAGCCTTGAGAAAAATCAGAAACTGAAGACTTATGATAAGAAAACGATGCTAAAACTTTTACAATACCAAAACAAGCATAATTTTTCTACGAATTATATGTCGAAAAAGTATAAAATCAGCAGAACTACCATTGCAAAATGGAAAAAAACGTTTGAAGAAGAATACGAAAAAATTACTTCAAAAAACTGATTTCAAAATAAAAAAAATCCGAAAACGTTTTGTTTTCGGATTTTTAATATAAAGATTACCAACGGGAAAAGAAAAGCGGGGCATCGTTCTGCCGGAGTCGAACCGGATAATCTTGTCGGAACAGCCGACTTCATTATTCCTCCCCTTCGATTGGTGACGAGGTATCTTTTCTCTACGACACTTTATATTTTAAAACAAGGCAACAACCAGAAAGTGCAATGTCGTGCTCTAACCAACTGAGCTACTTTTCCTATTTGATTTTGTGTTTTTTAAACTGTGGAAAAGGCGGGACTCGAACCCGCGACCCCGTCGTAATGAGCGAAGTAACACTATTCTACGGCACTTGTATATTATAAAAACAGATAAGGTAAAAGGCGAAAAAGGTATTTTTGCTCTTATGAGCGCCGCTCTTACCCGATTTGGGCAGGGAGCCGGCAATTCTACATCTGCGAGAGACTTGCGCTTTCTTTCGAAAACTTTTGCCCAGTTGGTTTTCAACCCAACCTCACCAGTTCGGTCGCCCGAATTACGCTACCTTAGGACCGTTATAGTTACGAAGTAACCTTTCTCTACGACACTTATCTGTAAGTTTTTAAAATTAAAAAAGAGGCAAAAGACGAGAAAACTCTTTATTATAAATCATTTTCAGATTTATTCTGGAGTCGAACCAACATCATTAAGATTAACCGAAGTAAGTTTTCTCTAACGGCACTCTTTATTTTATCAAGGTAAATTTCGTACAGATATTTCTCCGGCGTCTTTACTCAAATTAGACGACAGTTTTTTAGTTACTGACAGGCATCGAACCTGCATTTCCGGTTTGGAACGAAGTATTTCTGTACTACGACACCCGATATTTTTAAATTTTCAATAAAAAGAGGCAAAAGGCGAAAAGACAGACATGCACCTGATCCCTACTGTTATTCAGGAAATTGCACTTGTTTTTTAGATTTTTTTGGTCTAAATAATTGCTGTTCGAAGTAAGCCTTTTCTACGGCACTCTTTTGTTTTTTAAATCAAGGTAATAATGTGAGAATCTTTCAGTGCTTTTGCTCTACCGTCTGAGCTACATCTCGTTTACAACAGAGAAGGCAGGAATCGAACCTGCGACCCAAAGATTAAATATCGAAGTATGATTCTGAAACGACACTTGATTTTTTATGTTTTTTAAATAGTTTTCTTAAAAATTACAAGGCAAACAGTGATAAAAGCTGTCTTAAAAACCGTTTAACCACTCGACCACACCTTTCGGCGAAAGGATTCGAACCTCTGTACAAATCGAAGTAACTTTTATCTACGGCACTTGTAAGTAATTTTAAAATCGAGCAAAATTTTGAAAGAGACTTTTTCAGTTTGGATTCGAAGGAACTCTTTCTTACGGCATCGATTATTTTTAAGTTTTTATGATTATTGTTTTTTGTTACTGCAAAATTACTCCATTGGTACGCAATCTTTTTACGCAGTTAAAATTATTTTAAAAAAAACCAAGTAACATGGTATAAGAGTTTTTGATATCAATTCAAATTTTAAGTAAGACGATGGATCTCTTATGATGACGACATTGGTTGTTTAAAACCGGGCAATGTAACGAAAAGACTCTTGTTCAAGTGGAAATCGAAGGAATTCTTTTCTTACGGCACCGCTAATTTTTTTTAAGTAAGGTAAAAAATCAAACAGAATTTTTTATTGTTGCGTGTTTCTTTTTACACCATTCCGAATTCCGGAAGCAGGATTTTTACCTGCAATACAACTTTGCTCAGTACGAAGTAATTCTGTTTTACGACACTCACTTTTTGGTTTTCCATTGGGTTTTTCTATATTTTTTCCAGTTTCTCTGAAACTTAATTTCTTTTGAATTAATGGTTTCATAACCATGTGGAAAACAATAAGAACACCCCATTTCATTTCCATATAAAATTCTGGAAATCTGCACATTCGAAATTTTCTTCGGAAAATCAATTAATCCAAATTCATTGCTTCCGAAAGACTTCTTTAATGTTTTAATTTTTTTCATAAGTATTGAGTATTTAACCTCAATACAGTGTTCCTTTAAGCCATTTTTTATAGTAATTCATGGTTATCTGTTTTTGTTGATGCAAAGTTATTGTCTTAGTGCGCATTCTTTTTACGCAGTTAAAATTTATTTTGAAAATATTGACCCGATAATCTCTCCCAGCTTAACAAGTCCTAAAAATGGAAGTAAAATAATTCCTCCAATGAGCAAATAAAATCCTACATTACTAAAAAAGCTATCTTTAGATTCCGTATAATTTCCTTTTTCTCTTTGCTTTCTTTTAAAATCAGGAATATGTTTTGTTTTCTTAAAGCTGTCTGTTTCCAATTGTTTCAGAATATTTTTTGCGTAATCTGAAAGCTGAGTTTTATCTCCCCGAAAAACGATATCTTTTAAAATAGCATTTCCTGAATTGCTTAATGAATTTCTGTAGATTTCAATTGCTTCTTTCATTTCGAAATTCTGAGGTTCAGATAAAATCCAAAACTTTCCGGCTTCATCTTTAAACCCTGAATCATAGTAAATCTGCGCCAGTTTGTCTCTCAAAGAAAGATCGTCGGGAAATTCATTAATCAGATTTCGAAGTCTGTCGCAGGCTTTTTTCTTTCTTCCCGCTTTAAGATCCTGTTCAATTCTGTAAAAAATAGTTCCCATTATTTATAATTATTCATTTGTTCGTTTTGAATTTGTTCCTATTTCAAACAGTAGAATCTTCTTAACGTTCGTACAGCTTAATTTTCTTAACACCTTCATTTCATACGTCGGTTTTTAAATTTATATTTCTGTCAAAAGCTTAATAACTCTATCATTGAAATGTATTTGCCGTTCTTTTATTTTATTAATTTCAATTTGCAAATCTAATTCATCGACTTCAAAAACAGATTGTCTATTTTCCCATTCATTTAACAAGTCCTCGGTATAATCGGAAAATTGAATTTTACCATTTTCTTTTTTGTAGAAAATCCACGGATGCCCAATCCATAACTGTGACCAATCTGATGAACTATTTTCGAAAATATATTCCCAATTTTTGATATCCTCAAGATCTGCACAACATTGTGGCTCAAGGAGAAGTTCATTGTCTTTCTTTAAAAGAATTCCTCCATCAAAAAGCATCAAGTAATTTTCTTCTTCAATATCTATATCTTTATCATCGAAAATTATTTTTAAAATAATCTTCAGATTTTCATCGTCAATTGTTTCAATATCTACGAAATAAGAATCTTCCTCGATTAATTTTAGATTAAGATCTAAAGTAGATATAGCTTTTCGCCATCTATCATCCCGTTCTTCAGAACTTGAAGAGTCTGATAATTCAGGAATCTCATAGTCTTCCTGAGAATATTTAAAGGGATTGATTTCAATAACGTTAAAAAGTTGTATCATTTTTAGCATTTTTTAGCCCCGATCGCAGCATTTGTCTGAGCTCATTTTTAGGATTTCGGCTGTGGCGGCAAAGCCGCCACAGCCGAAATCCTAAAAATAGCGAGTGCGGAGAGCGGGATTAAGCTCCTGAAAATAATGTTTATTAGTTTTATTTTAAAAGCAGTGCCTTTTACAGCACTACTTTTTTAATCATTTCTACGGCAGATTTTTTGTCTTCCAAAGCATTCAGTACGTCGAAAATTTTATCGGACCAACCTGCGATAAGGTATACATCGTTTTGTTTGATATCCAAAGGCTGTCTTCCGTAACCCGCCAAGTCAAAAATATACAATTTTGCATTTGGGTGGAACCTTTTGTATTGATTCCATGAATTTTCAAAAGAATTTCGGGTTCCGTTGCTGTTCCAAAGCTGAGTATCAGTGAAAATCATCACTTTATCCACTTTTTCGCGTCTGTTCAGCAAATCTTCGATAACCAGATAACCGTTGGTGGAATACCCCACTTCGCCTTCTCTTTTATAGAATGCATCCACGTTTCTCAGAATACCGTTTTTAGGCATCGGAACTCTTTTCCAAGTGTCACCGAATATTCCTGAAATCACATTTTTGCACTGTGACTGCAGCATCATCGACATCAACAAACCGATATCGTACAGCAAAACTTTAGATCTTGGAGAAACCGACTTTTGCATTGAAGCGGAAACGTCTGCCGCGATCACCACCGAAGTATCGAATCCAAAACCTTTGATATTTTTGGCACTCACCAAAACCGCATCTTCCAATGCTTCGAGAATTGATGACAGATAAGGTGATTTCATACTTTTCAGTTCTCTGTACGCCGACAAGAATCTGAAAGGCAGTTGTTTTGAATTTCTCACGGCTTTTTCATCCGAAAGATAGCTGCAAACTTTCTGCATCGCATCCGAAGAAACGTTGGCCTCCAGAATATTTCTGAGGTTTCGCAAAGTTGCCATATAACCCAGTTTGTTACTGAAAATCAGTTCTTCCCATTTGTTTTTGAAGGCTGCTTTTCTTTCTGCATCATCGGCAAATTTTGTCTGTCCCAAAACGGAAAGTTCTACTTCCCAAGTATAAGGTGTTTCCAACGAATCGTTGACGATTTTATTGAAAATTGCCTGTTGGTTTTCATCTTTTGCTTTCGGGTGAACCAGAAACAGGGCGTCTTTCAGAGTTACTTCCGCTTTTCTGTTGTATTTGGCGAACTGGTATTCATCAAATTTATTGAATGATTTTACCAGACCTTTCTGAATTTGCTTTGACAGTTTGTTGAGTTTTTTAAGATCTGTTCTTTCGTTTGCCAATTGGTAATACGCCAAAAGTTCAGTAATTTCATCTGCTCTCTGAATAACTCCGTCGATGGTTCTGCTTACTAAGTCTGTACCTGAAGTCTGCTTCGCCAATTCGGTCGTCAAAACCAACGGAATGGAACGCAGATACATATCTTTTCTTGCGTAAACCGCCAGTTTTGCTACGAATTCAGGATCATTTTTCTGAATCAGGGACTGAATTCTTGTGAGTCTTTCATTTCCTTTTTCATAAGTGGTATTGGACAATCCTGTTGTAACAACAGCACTGTACAATTCTTCTGCAGGTGTCATCGTATAAGCTTTTGCACCTTCGTAGTTCGTTACTACTTTATTCTCTTTTCTTAAAAAATTAAATTTCATGGTTACTGTTTTTTTGTTAAACATTTCAGGATTATCACTTTCTCCCTGATTTCTGATGCAAAGTAAGAATGCTATTGCGCAGTGTTTTTGCGTAGTATATTTTTTTTGAAAAAAATTTTTATTTAAACACTAATTGCACGGATTTTTGCACTAATAAAACAGATTTTTTATTCTGAAATCTCAGAACTCGTTTTAAAATAGATTCTTCATTCCGCCTTACTTCATTCAGAATGACAAACATAACGCTGAACCAACAACAATAGACAATTAACAGGCAACCAATAACCATTAACAATCAGCCAAAAGAAAAAATCTATTATTCATTTTATATAAAGGAATTAATAATTGGGGGTTTATGGAAATACGTTTTTATAGATTTGTTTCATTAAAATTTTAAACTTATGATTAAAGGATTGTACGAGACTCATGTTCAGGTGAGTGATCTGGAAAATGCAATAAAATTCTATACTGAAGTCTTGGGATTGGAATTTGCCCATAAAGAAGAAAACCGAAGAATTGCTTTTTTGTGGATCGGAAAAAACAAGGAATTCATGTTGGGATTATGGGAGCAGAAGGAAAATCTTCAAACAAGGCATTTTGCTTTTACTGCTGATAAAGAAGATATTTTAAATTACTCAGTTGAGTTTTTAAGAACTAAAAACCTGAAACCTTATAATTTTCTGAAAGACGGCATTGAAAAACCGATGGTTTTTGCATGGATGCCTGCTTTAGCCATTTATTTTAATGATCCGGATGGAAATCAACTGGAGTTTATCTCGGTTTTGGATGGTGACGGAAAACCGGAGTTGGGCGTGCTTTCTTATGAGGAGTGGATGGAAAGGAAATAAAAAAACTCCCTTTTTGAAAGGAAGTCCTCGTTACATTTTTCAGATTACTGAATTGTTATATTAGTATTGTTGCAAACACCAATGCAAAATTTTTGCAATATTTTTAGCATCATCCACGCCTCTGTGATGTGTCCCTTCAAGTGTAAGATTCAGTTCGCCTAAAGCTCTTGCCATACCTACACTTTTACGAATCGTGGGATGCAGTTCTCCGAATAAAGTTTTCACATTGATGTGGTCATCGCTCAAAGGATAATCTACATTAAATCTTCTTGCCTGATTTTGAAGCATATTAAGATCATAATTTCCGTAACTTGCCCAGGTCAGATCTTCGGAATAGTATTCTGCTCTCAGAATATCTAATGCGTCTTCTAACAAAACGCCTTCGTCATCAAGCATTTGTTGTGTAATGGATGTCAGTTCCGTACAGAACGGACTTACTTTCGAATATTGGGGTTTTACTAAAATTCCCTCATTTTTGGAAATTTTTCCGGTTTTTGCATCCATGATGCACACTCCGATTTCTATGATTTCGCTTTCCTGACCTCTCGGCGGTCGGTCTTCCCAACATGTGGCTTCGAGGTCTATAATTAATATGTTGTCTGTTGTTTTCATTGTTGTATTATTTAATTGTTAAAGGTTGGAAGGTGGATGCGGGAAGATAGAAGTTTTTACAGCGTGTAATTTACTTCCTGCCTCCACCTTCAGACTTTCAACCCAAATTCACCTCAAAATTTCTCTTAAAATTCTGGCGGCGTTGTAAGCATCGTCTGCTCCGCTGTGATGATTTCCTTCAAAATCCATGTTCATAAAATGTAAGGCTCTTTTTAAACCCATCATTTTAAACAGTCCATTGTATTTTTTGAACTGATACATAATATTGATGTAGTTTTCGGAAAAAGGATTTTCGATACCGAGATAATCGCACTGTTCCATGATCTGCTCTTTGTCAAAGTTTCCGAAACCTGCCCAAGTAAGCTGAGCTGAGTGATATTCATCTTTGATTTTTTCGCAGGCTTCTTCGAAATAGATTCCTTTTTCTTCGATGAGCTGCGGTGTAATTCCTGTAAGTTCTGTACAAAATTTATTGATTTTAGATCTTTCGGGAATTACATAAATGCTTTGTTTTTTGGAAATTTCCTGCGTTGTTCTGTTTAATTCGCAAATTCCTATTTCTATAATATCGGTTTTTTGGCCGGCGGGAATTCTGTCGTTTTCCCAACACGTGGCTTCCAAATCGATAATTACGATTTCGTTTGTTGTTTTCATGATTTTGATTTTAGGTTGGAAGATGCGAGCAGGAAGATGGAAGTTTCACACTATGAAAATACTTCCAGCCTCAAGCTTCAGACTCCCAACTTTTAATTTCTCGGTGCAAACGGCGGTGTCCATTTTTTCCTTTTCATGATTTCCTTTACTTCTTCGTAAGAAACCGGATAAAAATTATGACAATCAACTCCTACATCGAAGCTCAGAGCCATTTCATCGTCGGGTAATGTTCCGTGCGAATGACCGTAAAGCTGCCAAACGCCGCGGTGTGAGCCGTTCCATGTTCTCATGGAGTAATGAAAAAGGATAATTTTCTGTTTGCCGTTGCTGTTTTCAGGCTCATCAATTTTCAGTTCGTGATAATCTCTGATGGAAGCAAATCGTTTTGGATAGGTCAACGCTGCACCTTCATGGTTGCCTTTTATCAAATGAATGTTTCCATTTAACCGGTCCAGAATTTCTTTCGTGAAATCCGGTTTGCCTAAACTCATATCACCTAAATGATAAACGGTGTCATCTTTACCGATCTTCTCATTCCATCTTTTGATGAGTTCTTCGTTCATGTGTTCTAAAGACTCAAAAGGTCTTTCGGAGAATTTTATAATATTTTCGTGACCAAAATGATGGTCTGCTGTGAAAAATATGTTTGGTTTCATTTTTTTAATTGTTTGTTTTTAACTACAATATTTCACTATTTCCTCTATCATTCTGAACGGAGCGAACTGGAGTGAAGAATCTCTAATAATTGATGTTGAGATTCTCTGAACTTCGTTCGCATCCTTTCAGGCTGTGTCAGAATGACAAACTTGCTGATTAAAATTGCAGTTTTAGTTTAATAATATTAATTCGTTAAGGTTTCATCACCATCCACAGATCTTTGAAATCCGGAATGTGAGTTGTAATCAATGATGAATTGTATCCAGAGCTTTCTTTTACTTCACGGGAACCCCATTCACCACGCTGTCTGTAAGGAATTACTTCTGCCCAGACTGCTTTTGATGGATCTATCGCCAATAAAGCTGCCACAGTATCATGAAGTGCCTTTTCTTTGAGTTCAACAGCTTTAAGAAATAGCTTCAATCCTTTATTTTCATTTCGAAAGGAGATCAGGATTTCTGCATCTTTCTTTGTAAAAACAGCAGCGTGACAAACATTTTTGCTGATCATCCGTCTCTCAGTCATTGGTATTGAAAGCAGCTTTTCTGCAGCCAATGGATTTCCATTCAGATTGAATGTCGCACAGGTAATTTTTCCGTCAAATTTTTCCAGTCGATGTTCTTTTGGGACAATATTGTCGCCTGCAAAACCACCCTGACAAAACCAGCGATCGAAGAAAACTCCGGTTTCCCACAATGAATGCGGATTTGTAAGTGCTGCTCCCGTCAGTAAAGTACAATCGGGAAATTGATGGAGTGTTTCAGCCATAATGTTTGCTGCCGTATCATCCGCTTCTGAATCTTCAAATTTTCCGATCCAGTCTTGGTAAAAACCCGAAACACGGCTCGCCGAAGATTTTGGAGTTCCTGCACCGACGCGGACATCTTCTCTGTCCAGAATTTGCAGAACACGTTTTACAAATCCTATCTGATCTTTTCCTCCCGGATGTACGGATACGCTTGCGAGATGAACCTTGGGATGCGTTGCCAAAACAGCCAACGTCATCGAATCATCAGGATCAGCCGTTTCCATATCGAAATGAAAAGGTAATTTATTTTGCATGATTATTTTTAGTTTTTTTAATTTTAATTGAATAAATAATTTTAATTAATTGATTTATAAAATCATATTAATTTATCGCAAAGAAAAACAAAAGATTTTTTTACTTATTGAAAGTTGGTAAGCTAAACAAAGGCACTTCGTTTATTTAAAAAAGACAAAAATGGTATTACTTTGATCAATTTTACGCCTTTGTATATCTTAAAAGCTGAATTCTTAATAATTGAAACTCTTTGTTTTACCTTGCGTTTAAGAAGACTTATCACGAACTCAGGTTAATTAATTTCCCTGAAATGCTTTATAAAAAGCGGTTTCAATTTCCAGTTGATCGCTTTCGACATATCGTCTTGAAAAGTGAATAGGAACGGCTTCTTTTACTTCACATTCTTTCATGATTTTACCGGATGCAGAAGCAAAACTGTGATGGTTGATCTTTGCAAATTCCTGATCTTCATCTTTGTAAAAAGTTTCGATGTACACCATATCCGCTTCCCTGAAAACTGTTTTGATCTTTTCATAATTGTCCTCGCAGACTGCGTGATCCATGATTACGCCTAATTTATATCCTTTGTTTCGAGTCAGAAAGTGAAATAAATCGGAGGCTTTATAAACCGTTCCTTCAATTTCAATTTCTTTTTTGGAATCGTTGTTTTCAAAGGCTTTCTTCAGTTCGCTGATCCATTTTCCTTTTTTGAATTCTAAACCGTTTTCATTAAAAGCAACCGAATCTTTTTCTCTGAATAAATACGCAATGGAATCTGTTTTGTGATCTAAAATTGCAAAATCAACATTCACATATTCGTCTTCAAAAAGGAAATGCTGAGTTTCTATCAATTCCAGATTCCAATGTGGAGGACGAATTTTATAGACATTAATTTCTTCTTTAGAAACGATTTCTCTAATCTCATATTCAATCGCATTTTCATCAATTAAATTCCAAGTGTAAGATTTTAATCTTGCTTCAATTTGCTGATGAATATTTTTCGGTCCGCAAATCACTATTTTTTCTCCGCTTCCAATCTGATGTCTGAAAATTCCGTCGAAATTGGAAAAATGGTCGATATGAGTATGACTGATGAATATCGCCGAAACGGATTGTACTTCTTTCACCGTCAGCAAACTCGCTTCACCGCAATCACACAGATAATGCTTTGCTGAATTCGGGACTTTTATTAATATACTGATGTCTTCTTTTAATAGACTTTTTATTTCTGCCTGTACCATTTTTTCTAATTTTTTATAAACTATAAAGTTTACACTCAGTTTGTCATTCCGTAGGAATCTAAGCGTATAATTTTTTATTATTTCTACAAACTTTGCTTAGATTCCTACGGAATGACAAAGAGTGCGTTTAATAATAAAATATTTTAACTTTTATGGTTCAATTTAACACATAAAAAGTTCCGGTAAATATATTACCGAAACTACACTTTTAGAGTCATTAACTCTTCTTTTATCACATCAATGACCAAAGAATTCAGTTTTTTATTGATTCTTTTCTGTTCTTCTTTTTCTATGGTGGTAAAAACTTTCGGGAAATCTTTTTCAAAATCTTCTAAAATATCCTGAGCAAAAATGCCGATCACTTTCCCAATCATTTTGGGTTCGAATTCACCAATTTTGCTGACCACATTGTTTAGCCTGTTTACAGTTGCATATTTTTGGATTTCTTCCCAGATATTCTGAGCTTTTTCACTAAAGCTGATTTGCTTTTGAGCGGTTTTTTCCTGTTTTCTTACCACTTTAGATTTTTCAATCCATTTTTCATTTTTATTTTTCAAAATGACTCTTGAGCCGTTTCCAAAATATCTGGTTTTTAAAGTTTTCACAATGGTTCCTTCACACCTATTGTTCTCGATTTCAGGAAGTCCAAGCCAGCCCGGAATTTTAGAATCGAAAACATTCGGAAACTTCAAAGCATCTTCCAAAGTTCCCTGAAAAAGAATTTTTGCATAGAAAAATCCGGTTTCTTCGAAAATTTCATTCACCACATCGGTATCCAGATAAGTAGTTCCGTTCAGCTTAATGTCGAATGCGTAAAATTCGTTGTGCGGAGCATATTCAATACCTTTCTGCACTTTTACCGCATCTTTTACAGGTTCCACTTCTTTGTGTTTGTAACCTCCGCCGAACAATTCACCGTAGATCACAACCGTTTCAACATCGGGATGAATATTTTTCACTTTTTCGAATACTTCGATGACGTTTTTTCTGTAACGTTCTAAAATCTGATGTGCGTTGAAGAATTTTTCATCCTTTTCGATGAAAGCAGTTCTTTTGCCGATTTTAATTTCCTTTCCGTCGGTAAAGAAAGAGAAATTAGCTCCGTGAACCTTCTCCTGCACGATGAAAACCTCATCCCAAAAACCCTGAATCCTGATCTGATCGATTACGCGGGTCTGGTAAGCGTTTTCTATTGAGTTATATGTTTTGAAAATCATTTTTTTTAATTTTTTGATTTGTTTTTACTTAAACCTCACAGGTTTTGAAAACCTGTGAGGTTTCATTACTGTATCTATCAGCCTAAAAATATCCATTACCATTTTTTAAAGTTTTTTAAAAGGCTTTCAATATTTTCCTTTCCGACAGGATTCATGGAATGGCAATAGAACTGTGGCAAATCCAAATAATTATCCATGCAATATTCTACCAGCCATTTTGCACAATCGTAGCCTGTTTTTTCCACAAATTCCTGAGAATCGGGTTTCAAATAATGTTCATCGGCAAGATCGTTGTCAAAAGAGATCATTTCCGGAAGTCCTTTTTCCAAAATCCTGTTGACAAACTGTTCGTAATTCCGAACGATATGCCAGTCTTTTCTGAGGAAAATATCCTGTTTGGTATAATGATCCGCTTCAACAGGATATCGTATATCATCCAGAAACAGTAATCTTTTTGTTAGTTCCATTGCTTATTTTTTTAATTTGAAAAGTAAATATTCAAAGCTTTGATAATACTTTTCACATTTGTATTCGGATAAAATCCTGAACTGTTGATACAGTTGATTTCAACAATTTTCCAGCCTTTATCGGTTAAACAAATATCCATTACAAAAGCTTCTTCCAAATTGAAAAGTTTGATCATTTCATTGGCGAAACTCAATCCGTCTTCTGAAACTTTTTCCTCAAAAGGAGCATGATAATTGAATTTATAATATCCTGCATCGATAATCTGTCCGCCAACAATCCAAAGTCTTGCTTCTTTGATCGTTCGTTTTGCTTCAGAAATCTGAACCAAAGAATCTTCTGTAATTCTGTTGGTTTGATCTTGCAATGCTTCAAAAGCAAAATCTTTCCATTCTGTTTCTGTGAAAACTTTTCCTGTAAAAATTTTAGCTTCATTGTATGGTTTAATGAATTTGAGTTCATCTTTTTTCCAAATCAATTCTTCTGAAATTTTATGTACGGAAACTTTGTGGTTGAGAAGGTTTTCACCATAATATTTGGAATACACTTCATACAAATGATTGCCTCCGTAAAAAGAACCGGGAAACCAATCTGTATTTTGCTTTGCCAATCTTGCAATCGTCACCGAACCATATACGAAAACATCTTTTCGGTCTGTTTCGAAGTCAATTTTTTGTGCGGTTGGAGGAATATTAATTACGCTGTAATCAATATTTAATTCTTCCAAAGCATCAAAAATTTTGTAATGATCGGGATCTAAATATACATTAGCCTGAACTAAAAAATACATGGTTATTAATTTTTTAAGGTTTTTATTTCTTGGATGGAAGCTAGAAGCTGGATGAGGGAAGTAATCGAAGCGTTTTAAACTTCCATCTCCCATCATCCCACTTCCAGCTATTTTACACCATCATATCAGCACAATTGGAACTTGCGAAGGCGTAAGGTTTTGCTTTAAACACATATCCCATTCCCAGAATATATCCCATTGCGTCTCTTAAGGCAACATTGGATTTGAAATCCGGATCGGTGTTAATGTCTGCGTGTACCTCCATTTCCACTCCATAAGCATCCAGAACAGCGCAAATAGCGTAAGCAATTTCTACGGATTTGTTCACCTCGTTCAGCATACGTTCTTTGATACTGATAGTCTGTATTTCTCTTTCTTTTCTGATAAAGGTAAACGCTCCTTTTCCCTCACGAATAAATACTACTGCCGTAGCATAATTAATGGCATCCCCATATACATGGGAATCTGAACCTACACAAACCTTCAGTCGGTGTCCATTTGCCTGTTCGCGGATGATGGCTTCTTCTACCAGTTGGGTGATAGAGTTTTGGAAAATTTTTCCTGTCATGTTCTGCCATACTTGTTGTTGCGTTTCCATTTTTTCTACATGTTTTGTATTTGTTTTAATATTTGTTTTAACGCAAAGTGCGCTAAGTTTTTTTATCTACTATTTGTTTTTAAGTTCGCAAAGGCGTTTCACTCAGCTAAGAACACAAAGCTTTTTTAAATTCACTTGCGAAGCAAATTGACCATTGACTATTAACATTCCTGCACTCCGAACCGGACTCGAACCAATACCATCAGTTTTGGAGACTGAGATGCTGCCATTACACTATCGGAGTAGTTTTTGTTGATTCATCAGGACTCGAACCTGAACAACAAGAGTCAAAGTCTTGTGTGCTGACCAATTACACTATGAATCAGTTTTATAAGTAATGAGTAATAGGTAATTAGTAATTTTTTTGCGCATAATTCATTACTTATTGCACACTACTTATTACTTATATCTCGTGGAACAGACAGGAATCGAACCTGTACCTTTAGTTTTTCAGACTAACGTGCAGACCTGCTACACCACTCTTCCAATTTTATAGGTAATGAGTAATTGGTAATCAGTAATATTTTTTGCCTGCAATTTATTACCCATTGCTTATTACCGATTACTTATATTCTGTACGGGAAGAGGGATTCGAACCCCCAAAACCTTGAGCCTAAATCAAGTGTGTCTGCCATTTCCACCATTCCCGCGGATTTCATTAGTAATGAGTAATTGATAATCAGTAATAAAAATTATCTTCTATAAATTTATAATTCGTATTAACCTTCAATAATTATTCATTGCTCATTACTTATTACTTATATTTTTAGGTTCGAGAAAAGCCTGTCTATATTTATAAACTATGCCTGTAATGTTTTTTAAAGATCTTCTGCGCTCGACAGACCTTTCTCTTTCCATTTAACCTATTTCTTTGTGAATTGTCAATCGTCAATTTACTTCGTAGTCAATTATTAAATTCACTTGCGGAGCAAAATTCACCATTCACCTTTTCACTTTCCTGTACTCTATAAGGGAATCGAACCCTTGTTTTCTGCTCGAAAGGCAGGCGTCCTGAACCGTTAGACGAATAGAGCGTTTTTGTTGTGAATTGTTAATAGCCAATTTCTTTGCAGTCATTTTTTTAAATTGACAATTGACTATTTACCATTCACTTTTTTTGACCATCTGACCAGGAGTCGAACCTGAACAACAAGAGTACATTTCCTGCATGCTGCCATTACATTATCAGCGGTATGGTGGAAGTAGTAGGATTCGAACCTACTCAGCAATGAAGCAATAGATTTACAGTCTGCCCCGACTCTCCAGCTTCGGCGTACTTCCCTTTTTTCATGAGTAATAAGTAATTGGTAATGAGTAATATTTTCCAACTAACTTTTTTAATCTTTAATTTTTGAAGAAAAACAAAGCCTGTCTTAATTTTTAGTTTGATGTAAGAACTTCTGCGCTCGACAAACTTTTTCTTTCTTCGGAACTAATCTCATTTTAGTTATTTGAGATGGTTATGGGATTGTTCATAACCATTTTTATTCTTTTTATCTGAATTCACGAATGTTTCACATTTCAAACCCACTCAGCTTACGCAACGGTTTTGCAGACCGCCCCGACTCTTCCACTTCGGCGAACCATCGTTTTTATGAGTAATCAGTAATGGGTAATGAGTAATTTCCCAATATTCTGATTATTCTTTTTTATTTAAATTTTCATTAAAAATAAAGTCTGTCTTAATTTTTGTTTGATGTAAGAACTTCTGCGCTTTGACAAACTTTATTTGATCTAAAATTTATAATATGTTTAAAAATTTCATTATCTCGCTTCAAAATGAGTTAAGAAAAAGCCTGTCTATATTATATCGTGTTTTTGGCTAAAGATCTTCTGCTCTCGACAAGCCTTTTCTTTTTTCTTTTTGAAACAATTAACTTAGTTTGAATTGTGAATAGTCAATTATCAATTTGCTTTGCTTGTCAATTTTTAAATTCACTTACGAAGTAAAGTTCACCATTGACTATTCACTTTTCTGTAATTTCGGAAGGACTCGAACCTTCAACCTTCGGCTTATGAAACCGATACTCTAACCTATTGAGCTACGAAATCGTTTTTAATTTGGTGAATAGTCAATTGTCAATTCGCTTTGCTTGTCAATTTTTAAATTCACTTACGAAGTAAATTCACCATTGACTATTCACTTTTTGCACTCCATAAGGGAATCGAACCCTTGTCGTTCGGTAGAAAGCCGAATGCACTAACCTCTATGCTAATGGAGCAAACTGTCTGGAAAGCAGGGTTCGAACCTGCGACCTCCCGCGTCCAAGGCGGGTAAACAACCACCGTTATCTTTCCAGTTTTGCAGATTCACTTCCATTTTCTTTTCCGGGAGACAGCCGAAGCCGAAATTTTCCGTGAATCTTTGCGGTCTATGCGAGAATCGAACTCGCAGTGCCCGAGAGACAGTCGGGAAGGTTAACCATTACCTCAATAGACCTTTTGTGATTCCGAGAGGATTCGAACCTCTATATTTGGTTTAGAAGACCAACATTCTATCCTGTTGAATTACGGAACCTTTTTGTAATCCCAGAAGGACTCGAACCTTCAACCTTCGACGTATCAGGTCGATGCTCTATCCAATTGAGCCATGAGATTGTTTTTAATTTGTGAATTGTTAATCGTCAATTCGTCTTGCTCGTCAATTTTTAAATTCACTTACGAAGTAAAATTCACTATTAACTATTCACATTTTTGGGGTATCTCCGGGGATCGAACCCTGTTCTCCGGTGCCACAAACCGACGCTTTACCAAATAAGCTAGAGAAACCATATACCATAAAAAAAGCGCCTCTTTTCGGGAGGCGCTTTATATTTCTGGACGTGTCAGTTCATTAGCTGACCCATGTATATAAGCACCTTTTTCCCACAAATTCACTATCAAGAAGAATAACACAAGCATATCTTTGCCCCATCGGTTCTGTACCGCGTTGTCCTGAATATAAATTAGATATGTTATGTAATTGTTTCATTTTATTCTTGTTGTTTTAAAAATGTTTTTTTGAAAGGCTTGAAAACCTGTTGCTTTCAATTTTCGGTTGCAAAGTAAATATGATTTTTTTTAACTCGCAAATTTATTTTTCATTTAAATATTTGAAAATCAATTAATTATGTAATAATTTTAGAATAGAGAATTTCCGTCCGCAATACTTTGCAGATGTCTTAAATACCTAAATGACTGTCTCTCATCGGGTTACTGATCACGCTCTATTTTCTTATTAATTGTTCATTTGTTATTAAATAATTTTCATTTTTATGGTTATTTTTTTTCATTCTAAATAATTTCTGCTCTAAAAACACAAAAAACGCCTCGGTAATCGAGGCGTTTTTGCAGTATTTTGATAAAATTTTTACGGTTTTACAGTAAATAATTTTCAAAGCAAGCACATTTCGCCTCATAAGATATCATCCATTCATACCCAAACGACCCCTTTAGTACAGGGCGATCGCATAGATTTAAACTGATATGTGCTCTTTGTATTGTCATTATTTTATGGTTGCAAAGATAAATCTTTTTCTTAAAAGTTTTTTATTTTGTCTTTGCGAACTGAAAGTGAAGCAATCTATATTATATCATTTTACTTTGAGATTGCTTCGTCGCCTTGCTCCTCGCAATGACAAACAAATCAATTCCTGAATATCCTGTTCCTTCCCGTCTTATACCTGGAAATATCTTTCAAGATCACTTCATCATCCGGATTGAAATGCTTCAGTTCATTTACGATTTCTGAGCGGGTTGCTACTTTTTCGGCGATGATTTCATAGGCAATATTTCTTGTGGTCGATTGAAGTTTCGGATCTTTTTTAAATTCATGCTTCATGGCTTCAAGATAGGTAATCTTCTTCTCTGAAGGCGTTTTCTGATAAAGTTCCTGAATCTGCTGATCGAGTTTTTTCACATCAAAAATATTGGCAAAATAATTATTGAGACAGTTGAAGGCATCACGGTCTTCTTCCCATCCTTTCAGCAGAATTTTCTGTGCCTCATCGGGCAATTCCATTTTTTTACGGTAAATTAAAGAACCTTTTACCATCTGACTGTTGTTTACATAATCGTCCACCACCATCTGATAATAGATATTGGCATTTTTGGCATCATTCATTTTCCTGTAGAGATCGCCTACTTTTTCTTTCTGTTCGAGTTCTTTGTACAAATCGATTGCTTTTTTATACTGCTTTGCTTTTTCGTAGCAGTTTGCGGCTTCCGATTTATTTTTCAGTTTTTTAAGAAAAATTACTGCGGCTTCATTGTATAAGCCTCCGTCTTCCAGTGTTTTTGCTCCGCGATAGTAATCTTTCATCAAGTTCATGTATACTTTTGCCGCTCTTTTATAATCTTTTTCACTGATGTATTTCTGAGCCAGTTCTTCGTATTTATTCCTGATCTTATCGAAAAGGGATGCTTCCAGATAAAAATTTCCTCCTCCGTTTCTGCCTTTTCCCGAAGAGTTGTTTTCTTTTTCCTTTTTTTCCAACTGCATGAGTACCACAAAAATGATGAACGCAACAATGGCAAAAATCACTAGAGTTCCCACCACACTCCAAAAACTCTGATGGAAAAGCTGCGCCAGAATTCCGATTATTTTGATGATGGCGAGAATGAAAAAAGCCGCCATAAATTTGTCTGTAAATTTCTGTCTATTCATCCTTATCAGATTTTAAAATGGTTTCATCTTCGCTGAAAAGACGGTAAAGAAGCAATACAATGCCGATAATAAGAATCCATACAAACCAGTTGTACCCGAACATTTCGATCAGCGGATAGAAAATGTACGCCAACATCGCCATCAGAATAATCATTAGGAAAATCTTGGTTCCCGCCGGAACATTTTCACCGCCTACATTCAGCGATTTTCTTTTAACGAAGAAAGAATACAATCCTACCGCTCCCGTCATCGCAACAATCAGCCAGAAAATTTCTGTAAAAGAGGTGCTTTTTTCTTCCGGATTACTTTTTTCAGCGTTCAATGTCGAAATAGCAGGCGGAGTCTGTGGAAGTTCTTTCGTTCCGTACAGCCTTCCCAATGAATCTTCCACCAAAATGGCTTTCTTTTTCATAATGGTTTTTACAACTCCTTCATCGGCAGGTTTCCCTGAACCTGATTTCTGAATGGAATCTTTAATTTTCTCTCTGATTTTCCCTTCATTCTGAGCCAGATATTTTACAATTTTCTTTCGATATACTCTTTTTAATGAATCGGTTGCCGCATCTGTTTTGTCATTCAGCTTAAAAATATCATTCTGAATTTTATCAAGCGGTCTTCCACCGTTTTTGAGATATTCCTGATAACTTTTTTCACCCGGTTTGCTCATGCTTAGAGAGGCACTCATATGTTCTTTCATCAGTTCTCTCCGCTTTTTTCCGTACATGGAGTCGATTTTCATATCAATATCGGTAACTCCTGATTTGTACGCCACTACAGGAGCCATCATTGTTTTATCCCGAGTCTGGACTTTGCCTGAAGAAATGGATTGAGATTCTTTCGCTCCATCTTTATTAAGATTCATAAAAACTCTTGCTAAGCCGATCATTAAAAGGACAACCCAGAATATCCAACGGTAATTTCTACCGGAAGATTTTCCATCCAAATTGTCTTCCTCTTTTTTACCAAACAGTTTTTCGAGCCATGAATTTTTAAATTTGAAAATTCCGAAACCATCTCCTCTCGAAGTTCCCATAATATCCAACGGAACGCCAAGTTCTACAGCTCTGTCCGGATATTTTTCGATATATTTTAAATATTTTTCTATTTCCTTTTTATTTCCCACCATTACCTTTTTCATGTCAAACGGAAGATTTTTCATCCACTCTTCTTCGGTTTGCGGCTTTTCGAGAGATTCCAGAACTTTTTCATCGTCCATTTCAACGGTAAAACTTTCGATTTTCTGAGGAATCTGTACTCCTTTCGAGGGTTTTCTTACTTTATCTTCAGAGATCTCCGGATTCTGAATAATGGAAATCCAGTCGATTTCTTCATTTAATTTAACCAGACCAAATTCAGGATGCATGATGAGATATTCCGCATCGATATTCTGCCACTCTTCAGGATTTACTTTCGGATAAAAGACCGTATTTTCCGGAATAAAAAATCTATTGTCTACACATTGAAAGTAAGAATTTCTGCCAATTTCATTCGGAGCCGGATTTTTAAATACCAAAAAACATCCGTATAAAATATTCGGTTCTGTGGAAGGAATCGGGAACGACTGAATTTGATGTAAATCTATTCCTAATATTTCCATCTCGTTAAGCCATACAAGCGGCGAAGAACCTTTGATTAAAAGTCCTTTTTTGGGGTAATTATTTTTCGGAAAGGGTTTAATTCTAAGTTCCATATTCCCAAATTTGATCTATAAACCGTTCCATATATTCAACATACATTTCTTTCATTGTTCGCACTTTCAAAAGTGTATTCTGTGGCAGATAATATTCTGAGCCTCCGAATTCCGTGTTGGTTGCCAACGCCAGATTTCCATATTCTGTGGAAGGAATATAAAATTCGGGGATATTTTTGTTGCTGCTTTTAAAAGTCAGCATTCCGCGATTGTCCGTAATAATTTCGCTTCCGTCTGAAAAGGTAAATTTGTTTTTATTCTGCTCCGCACAGATTTCCAGCGGATCATTATTTCTGTAAAACGTGATGGAATCTTCGTTATATAATTTGTTTAATTCGTTATTTGAAATGACTAGCTTTTTTTCTGTATTGATTCCGATATTGTGGAAATTATTCAGGATTTTTAATCCACTGTGGATTAATTTGTTAAGTTCAGATCCAACTCTTAAATTATTTTTATAAATTTCTTTCTCATTCACAAATGCCTCTTCAAAACTAACATTTCCATCTATAGCAATTTTATTGCTGTAAGGAATATCATCCAAATGCAAATAAAAACTTTTATTAAAGTATATAAGTTGACTTTTAATAGGTATATTTCTTCCTGTCAAATTCAGCTCAGAATATTCTTTAGTATTTAAATTTAATTTGGAAATCAGCTTTTTATCGGGTTGATACTGGCATAAAATAAAGTCTCCCTGCTTATTTTTTGCCAACGCAAACTGACCTTTTGGCTTTACGGAAATATCATCAATTAAAATTTCGCAGCCATGATGCGTTTTATACGTGTCATAATAATTGCGGTTGTAATAATTGTCTGAAAGATAGGTTCTCAGCAACTGTTTTTTATTGCTTAAAATAAAAAATTCCCCTTCATAGAGAAAGGTTGCGATTTTATTGATCGGCGCAGGAAACAAAATCGGATAATTGAACGGAACATTTGCTTTTTTGCCGTTCCCTGAAAATTTACTTTCCCTTCTCTGTCTTCTTTCCGGCGGGTTTGCCCACAGTTCCTGCAACGGAAGCATAATTTTCTGGATGTGCTTTCTTGTTCCTTTATGATATTTGTAAAAGTTCAGCTCACCGTTTGCAGAAGTCGTCACCAAAAATTTCAGGCGGTCTCTGTTTTCTTGAATGATTTTCTGAAGATTTTGATGGCTTAAGTTTTCCTGATTCGTGATGAAAAAAACTTCCAGATCTTTTTCTTTATGTTCTTTATTAAAAAACTTTTCAAGTGCGCCTGAAACTTCCAGAACCGGACTTACATGATTGAGATTTTCCACTACTTCATCCACATTATCCAGAGACATCGGGATGATATTCTGTCCCAATGCAAAAACTTTGCATTCTGAAAGTGCTTTCGGATGTTTGATGACCGCAATTGCCGATGCAAACCCCAAAACTTTCGGGGTTCCCCAGTTTTTCAGGGAAGTATCAATTAAAATAATTCTTTCAAAAATATTTTCTTCGGGCGGAATTTCTCTTTGGATAAACAACGCTTCATTGTTTGCAACACGGTTCATGAAAATGTCGTCTTCATTGGCAAATTCAGACAAAAGCATTCTGTGAAGTTCGCCTTTATTCGTCATATCCGAGATTCCTCCAATCGGCTGTTCTCCGGGCGAAAGATGACGCATCGGGATTTTCAGACCGCTCCAGATCCTTTTAATCAAACTTCCGACCTGAAACGTTTTCGGCTCTTCAATAAGTTCCTGAATAAAATCTTTATCGGTTTCAACGGTGGTTTCTTCTTCCACCACTTCATCTTCCAATTCCGAAATATCTGTGAAACCTTTCATGGCATTGATAATGGATTTTCTAGTCGGAAATTTATTCTGAAGAAGCGCTAAAGTTTTAATATCTCTGTTAACCGCAATTGAAGTCAGAGGCTTTTTAACAGCAGCTTCGCCGATGATATGAGGTTTGGTCTCAAATATTTTTAAGATTAACCCTGAATTTACAGAGGAAACCCGATTGTGACTGTCTTTAAAAATGGTCTGTAAAAGAATGATTTTATTCTGTCCCCGCTTTAAAGAACTTCCGATACTGCTCAGATTTTCTAAAAATTTAATGACAAGATCTACATCGGATTCATTTTCCGCAAAATTATCTTTCTGTCTGTTCAGATAATAAAAAACGCCGTCTAAATTTAAGTAGCCATCATGAAGCGCATACAAAACAAGCAATAAAGAACCGAAAGGCGGAAGACCCTGTTCTTTAAGTTCCTTAAGAATTTCCATTACGTAGGGTCTGTACGCAATTGCGCCTACATTCGGGATCGAAATAAGGTTGTTTTCATTATATCGGGTGTCGTCCGGAACATCTTCGTCGGTTGTCCACTCCCAGAAATAATTGATATATGATTGGAAATATGCAATTATATCCATTCCTGTGATTTTTCAGTCAGTCGGAAAGAGCTTACGGATAATTTGCGGAAATCTTCTTTATTTAGGTAAAGAACATTTCCGTTTTCGTTCCATAAAAGCCACTGATCGCGACCTGCGTTATATTTTCTCTGTAATAAAGAGCTCATGTTTTTAAATTCAAAATCGCAACCTGTCGGTAAAAGATGTCCGTCTTTTGACCAAAATGTTTTTCCCGGAAAACTTAATAAAGGTTTTCCGATAAACAAAGCATTGTCATTAATTACCATCCAGTTGATTTTCTCCAGCTTAAATTTCGGCAGTGTGATTAAGGTTTCCCTGATTTCTTTTATTGAGCATAACAACGCTGTTGCGGGATGCTCTTCTTCGCTCGGTTTCAGTTTAATTTCAATTTTTCCGTCAATTCCGAAAAAATTATTATTGAATGACGGGAAAGTTAATCGCAAAGCTTTATCAATGGGAGTCCAAAGCAAAGCCGTTCTCATTTTTCTGCTCGGAACCAGAGCCTCTTTTCTGAATAAAAGTCCGTCTCTTAATTCATAAAGCAGAAAATTCGGTAACTGTTGAATTTCCGATGAAACCGCCTGTTCATCTGTAAAACCTTTCAGCCAGACCACATCTTCTTCTAAAGCAATCTGAACATTTTTCCAGTCGCGGATGGAGCCCAGAACATCTTCATCTGCACGTGGAATTTCTGCCCAGAATTCTTTTAGACCGTTTGAAGAATCTTTTGCCATAGATTTTCAATTTCCTGTTGAATGTACTGTTTCTGCTCAGGATTTCTGATCCACTCGCATCTCGTCTGAAGATATCTCAATTTATCTTTGATGACGTTCTGCTCTTCAAAACTCAAAGATCCCTGATTCCATTTTTCGACTAAGATTTTTACGTCTTTCATCACTTCTTCAGGGTTCGGCGTTTTGTTTTGCAATGCCTGCGGATGAGATTTCGGATGGTCATCTTTTTCAATCGTTCTGTTGATGATTCCTTCCAGAATTTCAATCTGTTCTTCGGTATCCCAAATGTGTTTCAATACCCATAAGTCTGATAAAATCGCTTCGTTTCTGCCACAAATTAAAGCACTTGCCGCGATAAGGTTCTGCAATTTAACGGCTCTACGGTCGGAAATGGCAATTCCTGTATTTCGGAGACTGATGATGGTGTTTAAATAGACTTCGTAAATGGGTCTTAAATCGACTGTTTTACACAAATTCTGAAGTTCTTTTATTTCGTGGGAAAGAATTTCGGGAGTTTCTGTTTCGGTATTATTTTCCAGTTTTCTTCCTGCTAAAAGCACCTGATGAAGAAGGTCGGGATGAACATAATCTACATTAATTCTGATGAGAAAACGGTCGAACAAGGCGTTCAATGCTTCGTCTTCGGGAAGAACGTTACTCGCTCCCACGAACATGAGCGCAGGAAGATGTTTGGTTTCTTTTCCTCTTTTAAAAATCTTTTCATTTAAAGCCATCAAAAGGGAATTCAGAATGGCTGAATTGGCATTGAAAATCTCATCCAGAAAAACCATCGATGCTTCAGGCATCATTCCTTCGGTATTGGTTAATAATTCTCCTTCTTTTAATTTTCGAATATCAAAAGGACCGAAAATTTCGTTCGGTTCGGTAAAACGGGTTAATAAATATTCGAAGTTTTTTCCGTCTTTCACTGTTTTTGCCAACGTCCTTACAATGGCAGATTTTGCGGTTCCGGGAGGTCCGTATAAAAAGGCGTTTTCTCTTGCCAGAAGACAGATTCCCAATAAATCGACGACATCGTTTTTTCCGACAAATGTGTCTTTGACGTGGTTAAGAACGGTGTTTAATTTTTCTATATTTTGAGTCATTTGTTTTTATGTTATAATTTTTCTTGATGGAAATTATTATTTTTTTTGAACTGTTTTTTTAACGAAAAGTCCGCAAAGTTTCTTTTAACTACTAACTGTTTTTAAGTTCGCAAAGGTACTTCGACAAGCTCAGCATAAACTATTCACTTAACAAAGCGAGCAAAGGTCTAAATTTATTGTTATTTTTCTTTTTTGACGAAAATTATTGTTTTTTTGAACTGTTTTTTTAACACAAAGTCCACAAAGTTTTTATTTACTTTCTATATATTTTAACCATTAAGATTTATTAAGGGTTTAAGATTAGTTAAGAGAAATAAATTTCTTAAGCTTGCCTTTAATTTGCTTGCAAATTCTTAATTCGTCTTAACTTCTTACCTATTCTTAATTGTTTAATTTTTGCGTGATTTTAGGTTTTGAACGCAAAGACCACAAAGTTTTTTTTAATTACTCACTGTTTTTAACTTCGCAAAGGTACTTCGACAAGCTCAGCATAAACTATTCACTTAACAAAGCGAGCAAAGGTCTAAATTTATTGTTATTTTTCTTCAAATTAAAAGTTTTAGTTTTATTTAATAAAAAATCTTAGCAGGAAAAAGTAGATAAACTGACTTATCGTCATTGTAAGTAAAATATCAATATAAAATGATAACGGAAACATAAAAAAAGTCAGATCATATACAAAATAAAGCACAATCAGAATACCCATAGTTATAAATCCCAAATATTTCCAAAGTGACGATATTGAATTTGACAGCAAAGAAATAATCATCAGCAATAAGACAACAAAGCACAGAAAGAATACTCTTCCATACATCTGATAATTTTTTGCAATAACAGGAATCAGTTGATTATAATCTATCTTTTTCGTAATCAGTTCATAAGCAATTACTAAAATCTCTCTGCAAATTTTAACAGGATTATATCCCAAAATTAAAGCTACCGAAAAAAGTACAAAAACAAGTAAAGCATGATAGATATAATTAAGTTTATTTGACCTTTTCCGGGCATTTTTTAAGATCTCTTCATCATCCAGATTCTCTTCATCTTTAAATTCTATCGAACTTCCGGGAATGTATCCGAAATTAATTTTAATGCCATTCTTTAAGGTGTAACTGTATAAAGGTTTACCAAAATGCATCAACATAGAGATCCCTTGTATGTCTTCCTTCAATAAAAGTTTATTGATATAATAAGGAATAATACAAAATAGAAACATGTAGGATGCAATAAGAATTCCTGTTATAAGTGCCGAGTTTATTTCCATAATTAGTTTTTACTTAAAAAATTCCACCAGCTTTTCTTTTTTGGCTTTTCTGTTTTTTCTTCTTTTTCTGTCTCTGCATTTCTTTTGTTGAATGGGAAAGCAATTCTGCGGTAAGGAACAGAAATATCGAAGTAAACTTCGGAACCGTCGTTCAGCGTGAGAACATCCATTATTTTATCTTCTCCTTTAACGAGCCTCTGCATCGTATCTTCTTTATTGAAGTGATACCTTATGAGATCTCTTTCATCAGAAATTCTCGTAACAATGTAAGGTGAATCTTCTGTGCCGTCACCGGTCTTTTCGATACATTCAAAAATGATCTTTGCAATGGTCATTTCAATATTCATTGCTTTTTCGTCGCACAGTTCTTTATAGGCGAAAAATTTAAAGATATGAACACCCGGACTGAGCAAAATATTCACGTTTACATATTTTACGACCTCCTGAAATTTTCCTTCATTTAATAATTTCTGAACATTTCCTGTATCTTCAGAATAAGGATCATATTCCGGATCGTTGATTACGAGTTCTCTACACTTCAGAAAAGTTTCTCTGGTAGGATCGCTTAAAAATTCAAATACTTTTTCGTAGGTTTCCATTTATTGGTTATTGTTTTTTTGTCTTTTTATGAAAAAACATTGTTTTTAACGCAAAGTCCACAAAGTTTTTTTATCAACTAACTGTTTTTAAGTTCACAAAGGTACTTCGACAAGCTCAGTATAAACTATTCACTTAACGAAGGAAACAAAGTTTTTATTTACTTTCTATATATTTTAACCATTAAGATTGATTAAGGGTTTAAGATTAGTTAAGAGAAATAAATTTCTTAAGCTTGCCTTTAATTTGCTTACCTATTCTTAATTGTTTAATTTTTTGCGTGATTTTAGGTTTTTAACGCAAAGTCTGCAAAGTTTCTTTTAATTATTTACTGTTTTTAAGTTCGCAAAGGCATTTCACTTAACAAAGTAAATAAAGATTTATAATTAATTTATTTAATGAAAAATCTTAATGATAAAAAATATAAAAACCCGCTTACGGTAAGTGATATCAGTAAATCTATATAAAAGCTAATCGGCAGTTCAAAATATTTGAGACCCATTATAACATAAGATCCTAAAATCAAAAACATCACAAGTATATTGGTAAAGACCGAAAATGGTGCTAATGCCAAAAGAAAGGATATAAAAACAAAATACGTAATTGCCGCAAAAAAAAGATAAAAATACTTTCCATATGTTATATATTGGCTGTTTACCATTGCTTTAAATTCTGAGAAACTGTGCTTTCCTGCTATAAGATCATAAAAACTTTCTACCAAATCTCTGAAAATAGTTATCGGGTTATATCCATACATGAGGCTTACAAAGCTTCCGACTACAATAATTAAAACCATTGTGACCACCTGCAACAAAGATATATTTTTAGCAAAATTTCTGAAATATCTTTTTCCTTCAGGAGAATCTAATGAAAAATCTTCCAGATGGAATTTAAGACCATAATTAAAAGGAATATAACCAAAGTTTATTTTTACTCCGTTTTTTAGGCTGTAGGAATAAAGAGGTTTACCGAATGTTGAAAATACGTGCACTTCATCTACTTTCAGCTTTAAAAATCTGCTGCTCAAATAATAAGCAAAAATGCAGAACAGAAAACCGTAAGTCGAAAAAATAATGCCGAGAGTGAAAGCTGTATTTATTTCCATAATTAGTTTTTACTTAAAAAATTCCACCAGCTTTTCTTTTTTGGCTTTTCTGCTTTTTTTCCTTCCGATTTTTCTTTATCCAAGAGAAATTTAGATCTCTTATAAGCATCAGTAACATCAAAATACAATTCAGAACCGTTTTCAAGAGTTAATACATCTAAATATTTATCTTCATGCTGAATTAATCTTTTCTGAAGATATTTTTTGCTTAAACGAAGCTCCAGAAGGTCATCTTCATCGGAAGCCCTGATAACAATATAAGGATTTTCTATAGTTCCGTCTCCTGTTTTTTCTATACAATTCAGAATATTATGACAGATAAATACTATACTTTCTGCGGCTTTTGTATTTCCTATCTCATTTAAAGAAATAAATTTTAAAAAATGTGCTCTTGGACTTAATAAAACATTAATGGTAACGTAATAATTCAGTTTATCATATTCCTTATTTTCATATAGTTTTTTCATGATTTCCAAATCATCAGAATCAGGATCGTAATCAGGATTAGTGATAATCAATTCTCTGTGTTTTAAAAAATTTTCTTTTGTAGGATCTGCCACAAAATCAAATACAGTCTTTTCTCTCATTCTCTTAGGTTATTGTTTTTAGTTTTTTCTAAAGAGCTTCTGGTTTATCGTTTCTTTTTAAACGCAGAATTCGTAAAATTTTAATGATCTATTGTTTTTAATTCTTTCCAAAATACGTCTTTATGCAAGCCAAATTCGGCAGTCAACAGATTATTGAGGTAAGGAATTTCTGCAAGCTGATAGGATTTCTTTTCTACAATTCTTTCCAGATATAATTTCCGGTAGGTTTTGTCCTTTAATTCTTCTTCCCAGTTGATATCTTCGAGATCGAGATCAAATCCTACTGCTGAATAGTGAAATTGTTTCAGAATATTTTCCAGCATTTTCACCAAAGGATCTTCCGGATCTGAAACCTGTAAAGCAGAAACAATCTGTGGTAAAAACCGAAGTGATAAATCCGCAGATAACATGGCTGAAATGTCTTTTTTCCCTTTGAAAGACGGAATTAATTTGTTTAAATCTTTAGCCGTATTTTCTCTTATTAAATGAAGCTGCGCACTGTAATAGACTATTTTGGCAGCCCATACTGCTGTTTCTGTATCGCAGACAAGTGTGTCGGATAAAAATTCAAGCCTTTCTTTCTCAAATTCAGCCTGAAAATAATCTGCGGCATCCTGTTCTTCTTTTTTAGAAATTTCATGAATATCTGAAAAAATGGTAATGCATTCTTCTTTTCGAAGCAGAAATAAAGTGTCTAAAAAAGCTGATTTTTTTTCCATCATTTAACAAAAATAAAAAATATTCTTTTCGAATTGAAAATTTTGAAGGTAAGTTGATTATAAATCTTTAATTAAAAAATCATTGGTCAAGGATTAAGAAATCACAATTTTATATCTTTGCCCTTTCAAATAAAAAATTATGAGTATCCACATCAGTGCAAAAAAAGGAGAAATTGCTAAAGTTGTTTTACAACCCGGAGATCCGCTGCGTGCCAAATACATTGCGGAAAACTTTTTGGAAGATGCTAAACTGGTAAGCCAGACCAGAGGAATTTTATATTACACAGGGTTATATAAAGGGAAAGAAATCTCTGTAGGAGCAAGCGGAATGGGCTTTCCAAGCATCGGAATTTACTCTTTTGAACTTTTTACAGAGTATGATGTAGATACGATCATCAGAATCGGAACCTGCGGTGCGTATACCACAGACCTGAAAGTGTATGACCTCCTGAATGTGGAAAATGCAGCGAGTGAAAGCACCTACGCAAAATTCGCATGGGGAATTGAAGAGGAAAGCATTTCTCATCAGGGAAATATCTTCAATACCATCAACGAAACGGCAAAAGAAATGTCTTTAACGGCAAAAGCGACGAACATCCACAGCAGCGATATTTTTTACAGAAAAGATCCTGCAATTCCTGCCATTGCTACAAAATATAACTGTCCGGCGGTAGAAATGGAAGCTTTCGGATTGTTTGCCAATGCTAAGCATTTAGGAAAAAATGCGGCAACGATTCTTACGGTTTCGGATATTATTCCTACCCACGAAAATATTTCGGCAGACCAGAGAGAAAAGGCTTTGAAACCAATGATTGAGCTTGCTTTGGAAGCGGGGATTAAGAGTTTGTAAAAAAGTTGCACAGATCTGTGCAACTTTTTTTATTTCTAAAATCATACTTTTTCATCGATCATTATATTTTCTTGGCAGATCGTTTTTGAGCATTCATTGAAAGTATTTGAAAAGTCATCAGCAATTTGTTTCATCTGCTCCGTACTAGTTACAGAAGTATTAAACCTCCAGTTAACATATACTGATCCATCTGACTTTGACAAGAAGAAAAGCGGCTCAAGCTCAAGAAAAATCAGATCAATATTTTCAAAAGTATTTATTTTCTCTTCTTCATGGACATTAAAATCGATAACAGAAAGATTGATGAAAGATTTACATATTTTTCTGAAAAATTTTTCTTCATCCCATTTGAGCAAGGCGTAATTATACACAAGATGTTTTGATAAAGTCATGAAATTCTTTGCTGTTTTAATGATTTCATCAGTACTTAAAGGGTAATCTGCTGCTGGATAAAAACATTCTCCGGAATATTCTCCAATACTGTTAATCGAAAAAATATCATTTTTTCCTGAAACTAAAAGACCTATGAGAGATTTTCCCTGATAAGGATAAATCGTTTTAGCAAAAACATGCATGAATATACTCACCCAACTGATTCCTTTTTTCTTAATGATATTCTGAATTTCAGCAAAGTTTTGAATTGTAAAAGCGTGGAAATATGACTGTCCTTTTTTTGAATAGTCATCCACAGGTGTATAATACTTATCTTTAACTAAACTTTTTATTTTATCATCATAATTTAAATCATTAAAACACTCGTAATCAATATCTTTAATTATTGTACCATCGTATTCCTTAAGAATATTTATCCAATATTTTTGATCCGATTCCAACGTCTTAAATAATTTACTATTTCTTTTCACAGCATACTGACCAAAATCAAAAACTTCTGTAACTTCTGCCCCTCCGTAATAATCAATCAGATCATTTTTAATTTTCTGCAGACCATTGGCATCACAGATCATATGGTGTGCAAATATTTTGAAAATAAGCATTTCTTTATGCCTGAAAATATGAAAATACATTAAAGGAGCATCGTAAATGCTTAATGATTGATTTTCGATGCGTATCGGATGAAAATATTCATTGGGATTTTTTGTTTCAGATTCCTCCGGTAATGTTCTAAAATAATCGATATTATTTTGCGGCAACTCTTTCAAATAGATTATATCATTTTCCAGTATAAATCTGCAATTCAGAAGTGTATATTTTTGATGCAGTTTCCTTATTGCGCTATTAATTTTATTTAAATCTATTCTTCTAAAATTGATATCAACTTCCAGAAAAATATTTCCCTGAGCTTGATACCTGTAAAAATCCTTAATCTGTCGGATAAAAGGATAATGATATTTAATTTCCATGGTTTTATAAAATTAAGCGGGTGTAACCAAAAAAACTGATAAAAACCGTTTTAGCATATATTCATAGAAATCTTCCCAGTATGACTGCTGATCTCTTCCGTTTTTCAAAGAGCTTTTCTCAACCAATTCAACGCCTGAAAATACTTTGGGTAAAGAAAGGAATTGTGTAAAAAACCGTCTTTCGTACATAAGGTATAACGGAAGTATTCTAGGCTCTGCAAATGCTATATACTTAGGAATTAAAGCAATTGTTTTTTCTTTACTGTGAGAGGTATAGGTATATTGACTGTTAAACACGGAAACAAAGGGATTACACTGAAGTTTTACATCCAGAAATTTATTTTTCGATAAACTGAGAATTCTGTTGGTTTCCAACAAGTGATTTTCTTCAAATTCCAGCAATTGCTCTTTACTTATCCTGTAAATATTATTTATTTGGATATGATTCTCTATTTTTCTGATCTCTTCCTGTATTTCCACATGAGACAGATTATTATTTATCCATGCAGTCGTAAGTTCGTTAGAAAGTAACTTCATGAGTATTGTATTTTTTGATTATTCTGTTGTAATATTCCGGGAATTCCTGCCAAAGGGTTTCTGCGACAATACACATATTGTGGGCCTCTTTTTTATGATCTCCGATAAGGTGTATAAACAATGTATTTTGTCTGTCATGAAAATCCAGTAAACTATTAAAATTATCCAAGGGTGTTTTAGGCATCGGCAACAATGTCTTTATTTCTCGTTTTTGATGGTGTGCAAAACACGAAAATAAATACTGCTCAAAAATACACGGGAAACATATATTCTCACCCTGAAGATCATTTAGGATATGTAAATTTTTATCTACAAACTGAAATGATTCTCTGCAAAAATTCTTAAAAAAATCCAGATCGTTTCCTCCTATAATTCCTGCATTATACTGGGATCCGTCTTTTAACATTTCTGAATCTGTATTTAAAAATTCAGGAAAAAATGCAAGCTGTCTTTTTAATTTTCGCAGGTTGTATTTGTGATGTCCGTTATCCATTTCAAAAGACTGGGCAACTAAAGGCGCATTATGGAAATCCTTAAGTGGTTTGCAAATAAAGGCATCATTATCAACATGAAAAAAAGGCTCATCTTGTAATGAATAAGTATAAATTTTCCCTAATGCCCAAACATGATTGTATTCTCCGTACTTTTTAGTAAGATCATCAAGACAGACATGAACTTTGGTATAAGGAAGTTCCAATAGATCTATAAGAAGGTTTTTTCCAACTTTGTCGGTATATAATTCTACATTTTCGTAAAACTTTTTTGCTCTTAAAACACTCAGAGCAAAAGTCATGTACTTATTAAGGTTTAGTTTAATAAATTCTCTCTGATTTCTTGTGGATAAGTCAGGATGTGACCAATAACTTTGTATTATTTTCATAGGCTAGTTTTTCAAAATCGATTATTTCGTCGCAAAATTCATGGAGATTATTTCTATGGGAAATGATCAGAATGATCGCATTGGGTAATTTTTCTCTGATATTTTTAAGAATAATCCTTTCCAAACCTACATCCAGCGATGCTGTAGCTTCATCGAAGATGATGATTTCGGGCTGTTTGTAAAATACTCTCGCAATGGCTATTCTCTGCTTTTCTCCGTCGGATAGAGTACTTCCGCTAAAAGTGATGGTCGTATTTTCATGATATTCCAGACGATCAATAACATCAGAAAGACAGATAATCCTGATAATTTCACGAAATTCCATGATGTTTTCTTTTTCTGCTCCGTATTTGATGTTATTAATTACCGTATCATGAAAAAGCTGATTTTCCTTTTCAATCAGACCAATAAGAGAGGTGAGATTTTTAACCTTATCAATAGAAATATTATTGATATTGATATGCCCCGAATCCGGATTGATAAAATTCATAATGAGATTGACCATAGTGCTTTTCCCAATTCCGCTTTTGCCTTTTATTCCATATGTTTTCCCACTGTCAAAAGTGTATGAAAAGTCTTTCAATATATATTTTTCATGATATTTAACTGTTATATTTTTTAATGTAATCGTTGAAACTTCAAGGACTTCTTCTTTTAAATCATCCGTATTTTCTTCTTCGGTAATGTTATCGTAGATTCTTTTCATTGAAACTTTTGACTGAAAAAATTCGTTGGCTCCCGCTGCAAGCCCGATAATAGGTGCGTAAATCCTGTTTAGGTATTGTATAAAAGCGATAAGGGTACCTATTGTCATTAAATCGGAGTATACAAGCTTTCCTCCGTACAAAAGAATGATAAGCGGACCAATGGCAATTAAGAAGGTTGTAATATTTGAGCTTATCCCATTCCAGTATGTATTTTCAACTGCATTTTCGCACCATGTATTGTGATAATTATTGAGAGTTTGTATTTCTTCGGAGAGAACATTGTTACTTTTAAGAACCCGTATGTTTCTTATTCTTTCTAAGAAATAATTATAGATATTTCCTTCGATGTCTACTAATTTCAAATACGTTTTCTTAATTTTTCCTTTCAAGGCAAATGTATTGATGATCAAAAAAGGTAAAACCACTAAACTTACCAAAGTAAGACTTACGTTAAAATAAAACATAACTCCCAGAACCCCGAGCACAACCATACTGTTGTTGATATAATTAAGCAATGTCGAAGAAAAAAAGTTCTGTACTTTATCCACATCATTGGTTAAAAGATATATCAGTTCGCCTGTTTTACTTTCTTTGAAAAATGACGTATCTTTTTTAAGCAAATTTTTATATAAAACTCTTCGGATGTCTGCAATGATCTTTCGGCTTACATTTACATACAAGATCCCGGAATAGAATGAAAACCCGATTCTTATAATATAACATCCCAAAAGCAGCAGAACGATTTTTACAAGATCTTCATAGGTTCCCTGAGGAATGGTTTTATCTATGATAATTTTCAAAGCATAAGGAGTTACCAGTGACAAAGCATTGGTAATAACAAACAATACAATAAGCAAAATATAGTGCCTGATATATTTTTTAATGATATGAAAATAAAATCTGAACATTTAGTTTTCTAGTATTTCTTCTATTTTATCGCACAAAATTTTATGCGGAATTTTGTTAGGAAAAAGTGATACCTCATCAAAATTTCTGATTGTAAGAATGTCTTTTTTTTCGGCAAGAAATGCCTCTCCATTTTTAGTAATGTAAGAAAGACAGTTTACATATTTAAAATTCCACCACAGCAAGGGATGATAATCATCAACATAGGTTTGTTTCCCTGTATAGACGATGCATTTTTTTCTTTCTTTTTCGAGGATGTTGTGCAGATAATAATTAATGCCGTTGAATAAATGTGCAAGACCTGTACAAGGCGACAACATTCCGTCTACATAATCTGATGCCATTAAAGACATTTCTTTTCTTATCCCCAGTTTTCCCGGAAAAATAATTTTATTTAAAATATCAGGCTTTAAATCTTTTTTCAAAATATTCTTCAGGTCGTTACTTTGGCTGAACAATAGTATTTTATATTTTTTCTCTTTTACAAGCCATTGTATGATTTGCAGAAAGACTTTTTGATCTATTATTTTCTCAGCTTGGGATGCCTCATTAATTAAAGCAAATATTTTATCTTCTTTTTCTATTCCGTGAGATTCGAGCCAAAGATCTGCATCATTTATTTCTTCTTTTTTTATTTCAATTTTATTATAGTGCTTTTTGTTGTACAAAAGCTGCCTTTTGAGATCATCAAGCATAAAATATTTTCCGAAAGCAATAGAATGAAATCTCTTATTTTTCTCATGATCTACCGGAAATGTATAGGTTAAAACCGGTTGAGAGTTGTTCTCAATTTTGTTTTTAACATTATAATACAACAGAAATTCTGCAATAACAAGATCATATTTCTTAAAATCTATACTACTAACAGAAGAATTAAGCAGTCTTACATTTTCAGGAAAAGATGACGAATAAATCCTTTCGATATGATGATAATTTCTTACACCGGTAACATAAATATCAATCTTTTTAGAAGGCTGTTTCTCGTTAAGAACAAACAGCTTATAGTTAAGATCATAATACCAAAAGCAACTGTCTCCGATGAAGAAATTCTGATTGAAATCGCATACAATACAGATCTTTCCAGACTTTGTTATATTTATTTCATATTGCTCACTTTCAGCCGGAAGAATATTAAGTGTCAAAAAATTCTCAAGTTTTTCATTAATTGATTTGATGTCAAACTGTAATTTTTGTTGTTTGATATATTCTGCAATACCTGGAAAACTTAAATTAGGATTGCTTTTATTATTAAAGAAATAAACATTTTCAAAAGATCTGCCTTCCTTCTGACTGTTAAAAAAGTCGGCTTCTGAATGATAATGAGCGATCACGACATCATATTCATCTGTTTCATTTTTATTAAAATCATTTTTAAATGATACATTCTTCATCAATTCTTCCGGCAAAAACAAATTCTTTACTTTTTGATCCCGGTCTGCAAAAATTATTTCTTCATGATGAAAAATCGTAAGCACAGCGATGAGCTGACGGATAACATCAGGATCCCATTCATCTTCTTTAAAAAGACAATGGTGATCCAGAAGTATTAATATTTGCTTTTTCATGATTCAAGAAGTTTGTTTTAATTAGGTCTTATCAAAACAGATCCTGAGCTTCCAACGGAGCTTATCTGTACCGTAAAAGACTTTTCATACCCAGCTAGTGAAATCTCTTTTTTAGATTCTCCGGAGAGCTCAATACTTTTTATCAGTTCTTTATTTTTTTTGAAAAATTCCAACTTCACGGACTGATCTTTTAAATGATGTTCTATCACGAAGTTTTTGCTTTGAGACTGGCACGGAATATCAAACTTCACTTTTTTATGCAGCTTTACGAATTTCATCCTGATTCCGCATTCCGAGATTTCATTTTCCCATTCTTTCTGATAAAGAAATGATGTTGTTGTAAGACAGAACATCATTAGTACTGTAAAAACTGTTAATTTTTTCATTTGTTTAATCTATTTTGTTGTTCGGCATTGCTGTTATCAAATGATTCTCTTTGAGTATTTTTTTTACCTGCATTGAAGTTGTAAGTAAGTCCCAAAGAATAAAATCTTGTAGGAAGTCTGTTAACAATACTCCTTGTGAAATCATTTTCATCAATATTTATTTTAATCTTTCTCAGCCGGAAAGGATCTACTGCATCAAAGCTTAGTGACAAGGCGTCTTTAAAGAAAGATTTTCTTAGCGTAAAGTTCAGACTTTGCTGACTGTCCAGAAAATATTTGTTCCATAACGATTTGCCTTTATAATCGTAATTGATATCCAAATAATATTTGTGCGGAAGTGTCAATTTTGCAGAT
Source organism: Chryseobacterium sp. C3 (assembly GCF_014218905.1). Taxonomy (NCBI): domain Bacteria; kingdom Pseudomonadati; phylum Bacteroidota; class Flavobacteriia; order Flavobacteriales; family Weeksellaceae; genus Chryseobacterium; species Chryseobacterium sp. C3. The sequence continues at coordinate 259,862 of NZ_JACLCU010000004.1, forward strand.
AATGAATAATAGGGACAAAACACACTTACCTTTTCGCTATCAAAAGTTACCTGTTTATAGCTATTGCTTGTAAAAATATTCAGCTTAAACCATTTTGTAATATCGACCGGGATAAAAACATTCCAATACATTTCGTTTTCCTTATTCAGGTTTGCATAGGTTTTGTAAGTAATATTTTCAAGGTTATCCAAATAATATACTTCGCTGATCATACCTTTTGTTGTATTGAATCCTGCTTCGAAAGAGTATTTATCTTTCAGCAAATAAGACATCTTAAAATTGTTCTGGAAAAATGGCATTAATGAAGGATTTCCTACATTAATGAATCTTGTATCTTCTATATCTTTAAAAGGATTCAGCAACTGGAAAGATGGTCTTGTTATTTTTCTGTTGTAAGAAAAGTTGATATTCCCTTTTCCCAGATCTTTCTGTAAAAATACTGACGGAAAAAAATTCCACCTGTCTGCATCAATCTGATATTGCGAGAAAGAATCTTCTCCATGATATGCAGTACGCTCAACCCTGCCTCCAATATTAAATGAAACGGAACCTATTTTACTCTGATAACTGCTGTAAAAAGATAATATATCTTCTTTGTATCTGTAATCCGAGCTTTGATAAGTCTGCGAGTAATCTATTTCATTTTTACTTAAAGAAGAGATAAACTTTGTTCCCAGTCTCAATTTATTATTTTGATTAAAGACATAATAAAGATCTGCATAACCAATGTGCATATCAACAGAAAGAGGATTTTGTATTTGGAGAAAATCCGGAGCTCTTCTTTGTAAATCATCATTCAGATAAAAAAACGAATCTACATTGGAAGCATAATTATTAAAATAGCCAATATAATTATACCCTGTCTCCAGTTTACTTCCTAAAGAATCGATCTTGTATTTGTAGCTTATATTTAATAAATGGTTTTCTAATCTAATTTTTTTTGAATTATTAATAAAGTCTAAAGAGTCTCTCGTATTTCTGAAGTATTCCAGATTGGTTTTTCCTGTAGATTTTATATTATTTACAGAAAAAGTATAATCGGCAGTCAGAATATGTCTGGATGTGATCTCGTAATCAATTCCTGCTTTTAATTCGTTATATCTAGGAGACTCTACATATTTTTCTTTCTGAATGGTCGAAAAGTTGGACTGGGTATATTTCTGAATTTCATCGTTATCAGAATAGCTTTTACCTGTATAATTATTGTATCCTAAAAAATAATTTACTTTATTCGTTTTATAATTGAGTCCAAATCCGGAAGAAAAGCTCGTATATCTGTGTTGCTGAATATTTTCATAGATATATCCACTCAGTCCGTAGTTATAATTTTTCTTTAAGATAATATTAATGACTGCATTTTTTTCGTCCCCTTCATATTCTGATCCCGTTTCTGAAGTAAATTCTATTTTTTCAATGGATACAGAAGAAATAGACTTCAGATAATTCTGAAGCTGTGCTCCAGACATTCTTATTTTTTTTCCATTAACATAAACCGAAACTCCTTGCTGACCACGATACTGTATTCCATTGGCAATATTTGCATTAACTCCGGGAACAATATTCATCAATGTATATCCATTATCTCCGGATTTGTATATAGATCTGGAGATATTAATTGTGGTTTTATTAAGTTCTCTTGTGATTAATTTTGGAGCCGCGGTTATCACAATACCTTCAATTACACTTTCTTTTTCGGAGTTTAGTGTGAAATCCTGTTTAATATTTTTATCTACGAAAATATTTCTAAATTTTTCCTTATTTGGATATAATAACTGAAGAATATATCCTCCTTTCGGAACATTTCTGAAGAGATATTTCCCATCCTTTTCGGTAGAAGAATTGGCAACTACAGCTGAGTCTTTTTCGGCACGAAGCAATACCTGTATATCTCTTACAGGTAAAGAATTACCAGATACCGTTCCTTCTACAGAATATTGCGCATGAAGAAATATTCCTAAAAAAAGAAAATAAAAATTATATATATTAAACAGTTTTTTCATTTGTATGTTTCATTACTGCTGCAGTAATTTTTCCGATAGATTCAAAAAAAGAAATATCAAGCTCATCATCTTCAAATTCAATATCAAACTCTTCTTCCAGATAGGTAATAAACTGTAATGTAAGCATTGATTCTGAAGGTAAAGTCTGTATTTTTTCCTCGGTGGTCATCTCACTAAAAATGCTGTTTTGGGAGGTAATCGTATCCAAAATAGCAACAATTCTTTGTTCTGTACTTATCATAGTTCTAAGTTTTTATAACAATATTTTACCGCTAAGGTATATCTGGGTGTTTTACAGATTCTGGAAGGTAATCCTCCTTTGTGTTCTATATCTCCGTTAAAAACCACGAATCTTCCTGGTTTTGGAAGTACACAGAATTGTGAATCTCCTTCTGCATAGAAAATGGTTTCTCCGTCATAATTTTTCTCCCAATACTCATTGATGTAGTAAAGTATGGTAATATCTCCTCTGTCTTTCGGGCAATCTCTGTGAGGAAATTCTACGTCTCCGTAAAGAGACAGATTGATATAGGCTCTGAAAAGTTTGTAATCCTCTGAATCCTTGACAAACTGATTAAGAAGTTCTTTGGATTTTTTTCCTAAAAATGTATTATTTTCAAATTTTTCTGTATCAAAATTAACTACATACTTGGGGAACTGATCTGCATGATTACTTTTTTCCGTTCTGGCATAGCTCAGCGAACTTGCAAACTTGTAAAATGATTCTACTTCTGTCTGTGTAAGAACATCATCCACAATGTAGACATTTTTATCTTCTATGGTTTCCTGTCTCAGTTTCATAAGTTTCTTATTTTAAAGTTGGTCATTCCGGTCGCGATAATATTATTGATGAACTTCTTATTGTTTTTATTGTCAGATTTTGCAAAAAACTGTTTTACGTTCTCATAATTGGTTTCATTCATGAAATTTCCTGTGTATGCGAGTGAGGTTTCAAGATTGATCACAAAATGAAAAGTATCACTTGGTACATACATCATTTCCCCGGGATTCTGAACTACCATTAATGGTTTTATATTACTATTCAGTAAATTTTGAATATTTTCAATACCGAATTTTTCTTTTTCTTTTTTAATGATAGAATTATATGCTTTGGGATAAATAAACCATAGTTTCTTACCTTTCAATAGAAGAAGCCAAGAATTAAACTTCCAGACATCGGTATGAATATTTGTGAATGTATTTTTATTTCCGTAATAAAGCCATGTAAGTTCTTTTTTTTCTTTTTCAGTAGGATAAGATTTGTACCAACACTCAAAAATCTGTGGAGCATGTATTTGAAAATCGATGCTTTTCATATTTAATCTCAGATAATATGCAGTACTGCCACTCTCGGAATAGCTTTTAAAGCTCATTTTACAGGCTTCTTTCTCTTCAGTAGATTCAAATTCCCATTCTTTTGAATGGAAAGTTTTTTCCAGTTCTTCAAAATCAATACTTTCATACAGGTTTTTAAATCTTGATTTCAAAAGTACCGGAACTTCCGGATAACCATATTTTGCTTTGAAATCTTTTGCCGTAAGATCAGAAAAATCATTAATCTCTATCGAAGGAAGTCTGTCTTTTATCTGATCAAAAACTTTATTATAATCCATGGTGTTTATTTTTTAAAATAATTTTGAATTTGTTTTATTATTACCGTTTCATTTTTATCATTCTTTATATCAATCACCGGCTTATCAAGATTTTCGGAGTAGAAAGACAGTTTTTCATCATATTCCTTGTCTGTAAGTCTGGTTTTTAAAGTAATTCCCTTTTCATGTTTTATAATCCACGGAGTAAGGCAGTAGAACAGTACATCGCAATAATTAAAAGATTTTACGGCTTCAACCGTTCTCTTTATAAAATCTATTGTATCATCGGGACTGATTGTACATATAATTGCATCAGGATAAAAAGCATTTGTATAAATAAGTTTTTCCGGTAATTTATTAACGTATACAGGATGTTTGGGCAAAATTCCGCTTTGAATTCCCGTAATAATTATATCCGGATTTTTCTTTTGCTTTGAATAATTTTTTAATCCGTTAATGATATGATACCATTCTTCAGCTTCAACTTTTACAGAACTTTTGTGCCCGAAAGGGAAAACAGAATCTGCACCCAAAACACAGCCTTGCGGTTCTGTTGAGATAAAGGAAACTTTATAATTGCTTTTTTCCAGAACTTTTTTAATTTTTAGCTGGGTCGTAAATTTTCCCTGTTTGCTCTTGGTTCCTATAACACAAATTGAAGGGATCGTTGTTTCGAATGAAGAAGAAATGTTCATGTAAATATCTTTCTTCATTGAGCGGTCAATATGTGTTAAAAAAATCTCTCCTTTGTAATGGATCTTTTCATTTTTAATAATGTTTTTAATGATCGATTTTACTGAAGCATCCCAAAGAATAAAATTTTTATTTCTCATGAGACATTCCGTAATTAGCTTTAATCCGAATAATGTGTTGATCTCATCTTTCAGATCATTAAAATATCCTACAACCAAAGTATCAAATAAAAGAAAATCCTCATCTTCAAGTTTCTTTGTTAAGGGAATTTTATTTGTATTTTTCTCTTTATGAATGATGTTTCTTGGTGTGTCTATGATTAAAGAAATGTCGTATTCAGACTGTTCTCTATTTTCGATAATTGATTGTATTTCTTTTTCATCAAAAGGAAAGAGAGCCAGCTTTCTGAAGTTTTGAGATGGCTTTAAAACTTTCGTAAGAGCTGTAATATCTTCTTTAATGTATTCTCTGATGTTTATGATATTCCGACTGATTTCCGTATCATGCTTTGTAAGGCTGAAAATACTCTTATCAGAATTTTCTTCGAGCCACTTTTTAAGATCCGGAATAGTTTTCCATTCTTCGTTCCTATAAGCATTGCTTACAATTCCTGTAATATGTGCTGTTGCAAGACTGGTTCCTACACTGAAAGCAAAAGAACGATTGGGAACGGCAACTCTCTGAAAGCCTCCCTTGGCAATAATGTCGTAATTGTCATTCAGTACTTTGAAACTTTGTTTTTCTTTAATATAACCTGTTCCTATAGAAAATGTCTGTGTAAAATTAGCAGGAAAACATTGTTTCGAAGCATCATAATAATTGGCTGCAAAAACGGGAATTCCTTTTTCATAGGATCTGTTGATTGCATGCTGCATTTTAGCAGGCGTGATCTCGGAATTTATCCCCATACTTATGTTGATGATATTCACATTACAATCTACCATTCTGGAGATAGCTTCTGTTAAAAGATCTTCTGATATAACATGATTATGAGAATCGAGCTTTATAACATATAAATTGCATGATTTCAGGTGCGAATTGATAATTGAGGCGATTCCTGTACCATGACCTTTATGATCACTAAATTCATTTTCTTTAGTGATGATATTTCCTGAAAAATCTTTAAACAATGTAATACCTTTAATATCACATTCTTTAAGTCTCTGATGGGTATGGTCTACTCCTGTATCAATAATTCCTATAATCATAACTTCAATTTTATTTTGCAGAATGCCCTGTATTTTCCAATACATTAATCTGCGGTCTTGAGATGGTTTCCGGAGAATAAAGCATATTGATGTATTGTTCTTTTAAGTAATCTTCCAACTTATATTTCCATGAACTGCAGATCGGCACATTCGCTTTTATGGCTTCGTGCGAACATGTAATTGTGTCGCAGATAGGTAAAACCTTACAGTTGGTACATATTTCATTATGCTTGAACCTGTTGAATGAAGAATGTTTTGTAAATTTCTCTGCGTTATATCCTTCAAATACTGAAGCAGGAGCATGAGAATCATCATGAATTGTTTCCCAGCATTTGTGAATATAACCGTTCGGATCAATCGTCATACTAATCGGTGAAGCCCATGTTGCACATGTTGTCTGGTAATTAGGAAGATCCCATTTCAGTTTGGATTTTATTTTCAGATTGGTTTCATCACTCCATGCATTGAATCTGTTCATAATATTTTTTCTGAAGCTCATTTTAAAATCGAAGAATTCATCAAGATTCATTCTTTTTTCCAGTTCTTCTTCTGAAGTTTCGATCTCTTCATAAGTACGTAACCATGAAGGATCAAATGAAACCTGCTTAAATTTTTCCGGCCAGATATTCATATTTTTAAGATCATCTAAAAATGTATCTATTGTTCCGGCAACCTCTTTGTCTACATTTATTCTTATTAAGAATTGTATTTTAGAATCTTTAGGAACTTTAGAAAGATTTTCAAGAATAACCTCATAGTTTTTTTTGTTGATCTGCTTTAAAGGTCTTTTCTTATCATGAGTTTCTTTTGCACCGTCTATGGTAATCTGTACGCTGTGCACATTGCAGTCTTCAAGAATTTTTACGTTTTTTTCGCTAAGGTAAATTCCGTTCGTAATGATATTCGACACGTACTTTAGATTATACTTCCTTGCGATTTCTGTTAGACTTACCGTGAGATCCTGAATTGCTTTTACATTAATCAGCGGTTCACCACCATACCAAGTTATAGAAAGGGTCTCAATCTCTTTTCCTGATTTTAAAACAAGATCCTCTATATAATCTTTTATTCCCTGTTTTACTTTATCTTCTTTTAATGTATGATTGGGTTTTACAAATTCAAAACAATAAGAACATCCCATATTACATGTAATGGTAGTTCCAATAGTAAGATTGATTGTTTTCGCAAATTTGTACTGGTTTTCATCGGTATATCTGGAAAATAATGATCTTACATCTTTATCCGATTCTATAATGTATTCCTTATCATACAAATATTTTACAAGATCATTAAACCGTCCTTCGCTTTCATCGTGTATAAAAAAAGAATACTGACTCTTCTCCAAAAGAAATTGTCCATTTTCAAAATTTAATACTTCCAATCCGCTGGTAAGAGAATTATAAAGAATAAATTGATTTTCTTCTTCTACAGGAATAAGAAAGTTATATGGATTGGCTTTAAGTTTTAAAATCATAATTATTAGGATTAAAGATTAAATAGACCGTTTATCAACGACATTTACGGTTAGAAAAGAATATCGTCATCATTGGAAGTGTCGCCCGATGCTTTCCCTGTAAAATAACTACAGTTAAATGATTCACACAGAGCTTCTGCTTCATCTACCAACTTATTTTCGATAGGTTGCGGTTTTACCAGTTCTGATTTTTCAAATTCAGATTCTTCGGTTTCAGGATTTACTTTTGATTCCATTTTTTCCAGTTTAAAATTTTTGTAAGAAATAGGCACTCAGCATTTGCTGAATGCCTATATACCTTTTAATTAGAATAAGATGTCTGTATCTTCTGTAGTGTCTCCAGACGCTTTACCAGCGTTGTAACCACATCCGAAAGATTCGCATAAAGCTTCTACTTCGTTTGATAACATATCATCAATTGGAGTTGGCTTTACTAATTCAGTTTTTTCTAATTCGATTTGAACAGTTTCTGGGTTGTTGATTTCTGTTTTCATTTTGTTAAATTTTTTAAATGATTAATAATTTGTTTGTTTATGCTTATTTCGAAATAGCCATTATTAAAACCTTATCATTATAAGGCTGTAAGTCTTCGATCTTCCTGATGTTCACATGAATATCCGGCGAGATCCCTTTACCTTCTATACTTTTTCCGTCCAGCATGATGATGCTTCTGGCAAAGGCGTTTGTTCTGAACTTTACGTTGTTGTTGTTTTCCAGTAGGACTTCGTAAAGTGTAGCTAAAGCACCCGCCGTATGTTCTATCCCGATTACTTTTGTATTTTTAAAGTATTTTTTCAGGTTATAAGCAAGAAGCTCAGATACACACGAAGTATTTTTATTTACTAAAACACGAAGTTCCAGTTTGTTGCTGATAATGTTATCAGAAAGATTTTTATTCACAATTACGTCTTCATTTTTCCCTGAAAATTTATCTCTCAACTGATAGTATTTAAACTCGTCCGGGATAAATAATGAAAGTATTTGTGCTCCTATCAAAAAGTCTCCTCCTCCATTGTTTCTAAGATCTATAACCAACTTTTTTTTGCTTTTGATCTCAGGCAGATTTTCAAGAAAAATATACAATGCATCCTTGTCAATATGTTTTATTTTCAGATAAACTATCTCATCATTTATTGTTGAAAATTCAGTTTTCTGTACAAAATTCGAAGGTATTTTATATGAATCTTTATGTGTATATTCAACAGTTCTTACTTCTCCTTTTGAATTTTTTAATTCAAGTTTTGAGACTCCGTTTGGTTCTTTCAAGAGCAATTCGTTTGCTCTTTCTGAAGAAAGTTTTTGAATTTCTGTTCCATCGATTCTGACAATGGATTCTCCTAAATAGAGTTTATTCTTTAAGCTATCATCCAAAATCGCGGATACTTTGTAACCCTCTTTCAATCTATACAATAATACACCTGTTGATTTGTTTTTTGTTTTACAACCATTCATTTTAATGGAAAAATGAGGATCATTATATTTCTGTCTGATATAGCTGTCGACTCCGGAAATATAATTACACATTCCGCTAAGTGTATCTGCTTTTATTTTTGCAACTCTACTTACTGGCCTCGCAAAATCAAAAGGATAATTTTTTTCTATAATGCTAATGAGGCTGTCTATACTTTTATACTCAGATTTATTATTCTGTAATCTAAAGTATAGTGTCCCTTTATTGTCTTCTTCTTTATCGAACTTCGGATAAGATTTATAAAGACCATAAGAATCATACCCTGTTCCGGACATCTTTCCTGATAAAGAGTTTGGCAGAAAGTCTTTTTTCTGAATCTTTATATTTCCTATAATAAGATTTTTTATTTCACACACCGATTCTCTATCCGGATCTTTCTTTACAATCTCAAAATCAATTTCTTTAATTTCTGACAGTAATTTTCTGTCTAAACCTTGAAGTATTGTTTCAATTTCTTTATATCCATTTTCTGGATTTATGTTAAAAATTACTTTTTGTGTAGCCGGATCTTTTATACTTAATGTTTCTATATTTTTTGAAAAAAGCTGAAAGATTACACTTGCATCAGAAGAATCATGCTCAACAGAGTATTTTTTTATTAATAAAATCCTTTTATCTTTATTAATATTAAAAGTGCTTCCTTTTATATTAAAATCATTCACGCTAGGAATGTTGTAGTTTATGTAATCTGATTTCGTATAATATAATGTATCAATATTCTTCTCCAGATATGCAAAGTGCATATTCTGCGAATAGAATACATTACTTACCAATAAAATTATATAAACCAGAGCTCTCATTTTATTTATATCTTTTTTAAGCTGACTGTTTCACTATAGAAGAAATATCTTCAAAAACATTCGTATCGGATAGCAAATAATAATTTTTATTAAGAAACTCTTTTAGAGTATCATATTTAAACAATACAGGAATAGTTTCTGATCCCAGATAATGAATCGGGTCGGCTAAAATTTCTGCTTCAATTCCTAAAGCCTTCAATGTTCTTAATAATTTTGAATCACATTCCGCAACCGCGATAGAGCTTTCACTTTTGCAAACTTCATTTAAAGCAAAAACCATTAATGTCTTAAAAAGTCGGAAACTTCTTTTATCACACTCATGTTTTATTGCAAATCTTCCTATGTGCCAAATGTCAAGCACTTTATTAGATGTAAAGCACAAAGGATTTATAGAAAATAATTTTTGTATTGGTAAGACATCACTATAGTTCCATTTAATGGTTCTTATTGATCCTATAATGTCTCCGAAATGATCTTTAGAAACAAAAACTTTAGAATTATGATAGTTGATTTCTTCTCTGTATAAAGTGTTGGTTTCTTCTTCAACATTATTTAAATTATAGTGCTCTTCATGGTGCTGAAAATTTTCAGTAACAACAAATTTTGCCAGGCTGTATAAAGTAATATTATCCATAGAGTTAAAATTTAAATTATGCATCGTTTTGTTTTCTTTTGTAAAAATATTGTAGCGAATTGCATTATTTACTACACTTTTGTGTAGATTTGCTACAAACAATTAAATCACACCTTAGTGTGTAGATAAAAACACTGTAAATAATGGATGAAGTAAATAAGTTCTTCTCTTATAAGAATAGAATAGAAAATAATTTGGGTGCTGAAGCCTTTGAAACAGAAAATTATCTTGAAGTGATCAAAGCTTTTTCAAGGCTTACATATCAAAGTTTATATGTAATAGATTATGAAAAGAAAATTTTTGAATACGTCTCAGATAATCCTTTGTTTCTATGCAACTGCACACCCGAAGAAGTACAGAATCTTGGATATCTTTTTTATTTCAAGAACGTAACAAAAGATGATCTGGAACTACTTTTTAAAATAAATGAAGCGGGGTTCAATTTTTTTGATAAACTTCCCGTAGAAGAAAGAAAGCTGCATACTATATCTTATGACTTTCATCTGGTAACTGAAAATAAATCAGCAATTCTTATCAATCATAAGCTTACACCATTATTTTTATCGAAAGACGGTAAAATGTGGAAAGCGATGTGTATTGTATCATTATCGCCAAACAGCTCTTCAGGTAATATTAATATATACAAACAGGGAACAGATGACATTTGGGAATACAATCTTGTTGCAGAAAAATGGACTTTAAGAAAAAAACTAAGACTTTCCGAAAGAGAACTGGAAATTCTTAGGCTGTATGCTCAGGGTTTAACGATTAATGAAATAGCGCAAAGGATTTTTATATCTGCAGATACCGTAAAATTCCACAGAAGAAAATTATTCGAAAAATTGGGTGTATCTAACATTACAGAAGCTTTGGCTTATGTTACGAATAATAAACTTCTGTAAGCTTAAACGCTCTGCATAATGGTATTTAAGTAAAATTCAGGAAATACTTTAAAAGATTTATGAGTTGCAATATTGAACATAATATGTGTACACATTGCCGCGACCGTCCACGAAGCAATTGATAATTGTGGTGGTGGCAGACTTTCTTTTTCGTTTTTGTAATCCTCGATGATGTTTTCCAACCATTCGTGCGGCTGCTTCCAAAATCTTAAATATCCAGCAACATATTCTACCATCTTCAGCTCATTAAAATTTTTATCATTTGTAAGACTGCTTATGGGAAGACCATTCGGAGCAATAACAGTCACCAACCCTCCCCAACCAAGATTATAAGGATGCAAAATATGAAGTTTTTTCTTTTGACATATTTTATCAAAACGTAAAGGAATATCGCTGGTAAAATCCAAAGCATTGATGGCAATTTTATTTTTCCCGATAATTTTCTGCAAATTATCTTCAGTAATAAATTCATTATAAAATTGAAGTTTCGCCTCCGGATTTATACTTTTTAATCTGTTGTATAAAGTCTCTGCTTTATATTCCGAAATGTCATAAAATGTATAGTTTTGCCTGTTAAGGTTTGAGTTCTCTACCACATCCCCATCAATAATAGTTATGTTTTCAAAGCCAAATCTTAAAGCACATTCGGCAATATTACTCCCAATTCCGCTGCCTGCAAGAAGAATCGGAATATCCTTAATCTGATTTTGTTCTTCTTCAGTTACATATAAGCGGTTTCTGGAATAACGATCATTCATTTTAACTATTTTTTACAAATATATTGATATGACATTACATTGAGACTACACTAATGACTAGAAAATAATAAAACAACTACAATAATTTATAACAAAAAAAAGAGTTTTACATCATCTGTAGAACTCTTTTTTTATATCCTGAAAAAATTACGGGCGACTTCCGTGGTTTCATCTGCAACTTCTGCTATGCTGATTTTCTTCAGATGGGCAATCGTCTGTGCTACATACGGTAAAAAGGAAGGTTCATTTCTGCGGTTCTGCATTCTCGGCATATTTTTCGGAAGCATAAAAGGCGCATCGGTTTCAATCATCATTCGGTCGAGCGGAACGTATTTTATCACTTCTTCCAAATGTTTAAACCTGTTCTGATCGCTGATGGCTCCGGTAAATCCTAAGTAAAAGCCTTTATCCAGATATATTTTGGCTTCCTGTAAAGTTCCTGTGAAACAATGAACCACAGCTTTTGGAAGTTGAGACAAATATTCATCCGTTATTTCATTAAATCTTCTGAAAGCAGATCTTTCATGAAGAAAAAGCGGTTTCCTGACTTCTATGGATAATTCAAGCTGGGCGCGATAACATTTTTCCTGAACAGGTCTTGGCGAAAAATCCCTGTCGAAATCCAGTCCGCATTCTCCTACGGAAACAACGTGGTCTTGTTTTAATAATATTTTTAATGCAGGAATGCTTTCGCTGTTGAAAGATTTTGCATCGTGAGGATGAATTCCCGCCGTTGAAAACAGAATTTCGGGATAATCTTCTGCAATTTCCGCAGATTCTTGGCTTCCGCGAACGCTCGTTCCCGTGAGGATCATCTGCTCTACTCCATTGTCGAGTGCGCGGTTGATTATTTCTTCCTGTTCGTCATAAAATTGTTTATTGGTTAAGTTTATACCAATGTCGATTAATGTGTTCATTTTTTTTATTAAATTTAGTTTTATTGGACATATTTCTTTTGCCTTGAAGCAAAAGAAACAAAAATTCAAGACCTGGAATCTGAATGCTAAAAATTAATAATGTTCTCTAAAAATTCTAAACTCGCGCGAATTTCACATTTGTCCTTCGGTTCTAAATAGCTCCCGCGCTCAAACAGTAGAATTTTTTTAACGTTCACATGATTAATTTTCTTAACGCTTCAGCTTCCTATGTCGGCTTAATGAAATAAAATCTGCGTCATCCGCAAAATCTGCGAGAGAAAAAGATTAATCATAAAATGTTTTTAAAATTTAAAAAAAGGGAAACAGGCAGGAATTGAACCTGCAACTCATCTTAGAATGATGCGCTTTTCCGTTAAACTACTGCTTCCGTATGAAAATTTAAGCGTTTATAATATCTTCAATCATCTCCTTTAATTCTGGAAGTGCTTTTGAACTGCTTTCCTGTACCGAAAATAATGTTTTGCTTCCTTTTAAAATATAATCAAAATACGTATCGCTTTCAGGATTGATCAGGACGATCCATTTTGCACGGATTTTTACTGTTTCCACAATATTTACAGGCAAAGCCGTTGATCCCGAGGTTCCGACTACAAATAAAATATCTGTATGGTCTGCAATGTTGTACGCTGTATCGAAATGATAGTATTTTTCATTATAACTTTCATCAAACCATAAAGTATGAGGACGAAGCCAGTTTCCGCACTTTTTACATTTCAGATCGTCGATATCATCTGCCGTTAAATCTTCGGTATACTCTTTAAATTTAATATTTTCAGGAAAATCGAAAGGTTCGCTGCATTCTTTTGAACAGCGTACTTTCTGCTTGCTTCCATGAATTTCATATACGTTCTGCGTTCCCGATCTTTGGTGAAGCCCGTCAACATTTTGAGTAATTAGCTTAAATCTTTCACCTAAAAGTTTTTCAATTTCAGTAATCGCCAAATGTCCCGGATTAGGTTTTGCTTCGGCAATCATTTTCTTCCAGAACAGATTGTACTGCCATACTTCTTCCTGATTCTGGCTGAAATATTTATACGTCCCGAATTCTTCCGGACGGTGATATTTTGTTCCTTTAATCCAGATTCCGTCGATCGAGCGGTAAGTCGGAAGTCCGCTTTCCGCAGAAATTCCGGCTCCGGTAAGGAAAGTAATGTATCCTTGTTTTTCTTTGAGGATGGTATTTAATATGGTTTGTAATTCTTTCATGATTTTCATTTTAATTTTCTTTTGCCTTGAAGCAAAAGAAACAAAAGTTCAAGACTTGGAATCTTACGCTAAAAATTAATAATGTTCTCTAAAAATTCTAAAACTCGTGCGAATTTGGTATTTGTTTTTTGATTTAATATTTTTCACCGCGCTCAAACAGTAGAATTTTCTTAACGCTTCAGCTTCCTATGTCGGATTAATGAAAAAAAATCTGCGTCATCCGCAAAATCTGCAAGAGAAAAAGATTAATCCTAAAATGCTTTTTAAATTTTAAAAAAACAGAAACAGGCAGGATTCGAACCTGCAACCCTCCTGTGCTCGGAGTGCTTTTCCAGATTAAACTACTGTTTCTTATAATTAGGTTTCAGCTTCCAGAAGACCAAAATATTCTGAAGCGGTTAAAGCTCTTACAGCACCACGCGGCGGAATTTTTTTATTCAGTTCGCAAATCAGCAGATCTCCCTGTCTTTTTAAACATCTGATGTGCGGGATGATGTTTTCATGAATTCTGAAAGTGGATGCAATTGCCGTTAAAGCATTGTCTTTATACGCTTCTTCAATCCACAGCCAATGTTCTTTTTCCGTAGAGGGACACCAGCATTTTACAGCATAAGAATAGCGGTTTACAGAACCCCAGACAAATATTCCGAGTTTTTCATTTTCAACCTGATGAACTTCATACTGATTGATTTTTTTTGTTATATATTCATTTCCATTATCATCATATCCAAAATAATTAACCTCAATTTCTGCCTGATTGATCTTTTCAGCTTTCAGGTTTTTCATTAAATTCCCGACTCCGAAATAACTGAAACAGAAAAGCTTAAAGTTTCGGTCTTTGTCATTGAAAAATTCATCAAAACCGATCGGCTCTACTTTATCCCATAATTTTTCGATTCTATTTAAAACATCATTAAAAACCGGAGTATTGTAATGCGTCCACTCTCTTTCAAATTCCCGTGTTTTAAAATTCTGAAAGCTGCTATGTCTCAGTTTTAAAATAGAAATCAGCTTTTTAAAATAATGACGTTGCAAATTCAAAACAAAAGTAAAATTTGACCTTCCGACAATAAACTGATCTTTTGTAATGCAAAGGCTGTCCGTAACTCTAAAATAAATATTTTTTGCCACATTCTCCAGTCCGGTATGCGTTCCGTAAAAATAATGCGTAACCTCCTTCAAAGAAGGAAACTCATAGCCTGCTAAACTGGCATTATCTAAAATTCCTACATATTCCAGAGATTTAAGCTGAACTTTTGAAGAACCCAATATTCTTCCGTTGACTTTCTTTAAATGATCAAATCTATTATGAGTATAGGCATGAATGTCTAAATCTCCGCCAATTTCAACAATATTCGGGGCTGAAATCTGATAGGTACAAAATGTATTTTTTATTTTTTCCAGTGCATTTAAGTAACAGGTTCCCGAACCATGATTTTTCAATGCTCCGTTTATTTCTTTCAATACGGGAAAAGAAGCTCCGGATCGATGATTGATCATAATTCCGCCAGAGATTTCCAAAGCAGAAAAGTTAACATACGAACCATTTTCAAGATGAATGGTGCCCGTCATTTCCTGAAGTTCAGGAAAGGAAAGTTTTGCCCGCACAAAGCGAAGATTACCTGTCATTTTTTTCAGCACAGGGAAATCATGGGTACATTCATCGGCTAAAGAATCATTGATTTCTATTTTAAGCCCTCCATGAACGAATTCCAGATTCGGAAAGGAAATTTCTTTACCAAAAATGTTGATTCTTCCGCGGATTTCCTGATGCGGTATCATAATATGGTCTCCGAAAATATCAATATTAAAGATGCCGTCTTTCGGAAGGTTTTTAACTTCATACTGATGGTTTATCGGGATAACGACTCTTCCCTGTACCAACTTTTTACTTTTTGCGTACACGGCAGCGTTTTTCAGTTCAATGCTTCCTCCTATTGCTGCTAAGTTTTTAAAGCTGAAATCAACAATACATTTAAAATTACCTCTTACTTTTTCCAACCGATCCAACATTGCATGGCAATGCATCGTAAAATTTTCTTCTACCATTTTCAGCTCCGGAAAAGAACAGTTAGGAGCATCTATGGAGAGATTCCCTTTTACAGTCTCAAGATTCGGAAAATTGCAGCCTTCCCCTCTCAACACGAGATTTCCTTTAATTTCAGTACAATCAAAGGCTGTGTTTTTAGCATAAATTTCTATGGATGCATTCTCATCAAAAACAGCTTCCGTGAAGTCTTTTACGGAAAATATTTTATATCGTTGTATGGGTTTAGTCGTATGCATTTTCTATGAGTCTTGTTATGGGGTTATATTCCTGCTGAATATATTTTACAAAACATTCGCTTTGGATGCGGAGCGTTTTGTGTTCGTTATGCGTGATAAAAGAATCCTCTGAAGTAATGAATGTTTCCGTTACTCCGTTTTTATCATAAATACTGTAATTTTTAGCTTTCAGCATATGCTGGTTGCTTGTTTTTTCAAGACAGTAAGTTTTAAAATCTTTGGTGAATTCTGAGAAGTTTTCAATTGGATCCTGATTATTAACCGGTCTTTTTCTTTCAGTTCTGGTTAATTCTTTTTCTTTTTTTTCAGGCTTTTCCAACGTTTTTTCTACAGATCGGGGAACAGGTTTTGGCAAAGTTTCCAAAATGACTTTTTCTGTTTTATGTACCAAAGGTTTAGATGTTTCAGGAAGCTTTTCAACAACCGGTCTTTCTTTCCACTGCATCGGAACCGGGGTATACACTTCGTCAATAATTCCGAAAAAAACTAATACTTTTTTTAACATGGCTTTTATTTTTAAGATAAAGCAAAAGAAGGCCGGGATCGAACCGACAACTTATTCGGTCGGAATATATTTTTCCGGATTAAACTACAACTTTTGTCTTATGTATTCATTGTGAAATGGGCAGGAATCGAACCTGCAGCCTCTGACTTGGAAGGTCAGCGCTCTTCCCTTGAGCTACCATTTCCTTTTTTTGGGAGACAAGCAGGACTCGAACCCGCAACTCATTTTAGAAGAATGTATTTTTCCATTTTTATTACTATTGTCTCCATTTTGGGAGCGCAGCAGGACTTGAACCTGAATTTCCGGCACGATAAGCCGGTGTCCTTCCATTTAGACGATGCGCTCTTAGAAACGGGCGGGACTCGAACCCGCGACCCTTAGTGAGGAAGACTAATGCTCTTCCATTGAGCTACCGTTTCTGTTTGGGGAGATAAGCAGGATTTGAACCTGCATCTATTCCGTGCAGGGAATACATTTTTCCGATTAAACTATTATCTCCGTTTTGGAAAGCGTGTGGGACTCGAACTCACGACCTCCGCCGTGAAAGGGCGGCATTCTTCCAGCTGAACTAACGCTTTCTATTTGGAAACTCAACAGGACTCGAACCTGTAACTTTACATAGTAGATGCAATGTTTTTCCAGTTATAACTATGAGTTTCTTTCTAAAAAGTACAGGACTTGAACCCGTGACCTTCTGGGCGTCAACCAGATGCTCTTCCTCTGAGCTAACTTTTTATATTTACCAGTCATTAATTTTATAATTTTTCAATAAAACTCCGCTGAAATAATTTCCGTTGATTCCTTCCACAATAGGATGCAGAATTCTCGCAGCTCCGTCCACAGAATCCAATGGCGGAATGTATCCCTGCTCAAACTGTTTCTTTCTTAAACTTTCCCTCGCACCTGTGGAAATCCATCCTACATCTACTGCCGTCATATAAATCTGATCTTTTTCAAATTCTTTAGCAGAAGTAAGCGTCATCATATTCAAAGCTGCTTTCGTCATATTGGTATGCGGATGAAACATCGTTTTGTTGTTATAACTGAAAATACCTTCTGAGGATGTTACATTAACGATGAATTTTTCTTTGAAAGAAGAAGCCTTCATTAAAGGTTTTAATTCTTTGATCAGAAAATACGGCGCAATGTGATTGATTAAATTCACCTCAACCAATTCATACATCGAAATTTCTTCCAGTGTGGAGTTCCAGCTTGTTTTATCACGATTATCCACTGGTTGTCCAAAGCGTGTTAAAGCAACATTTGTTTCTTCATTTTCCGCATATTCCAGTTTTCCGACCTCTGCGGAAATGGGGGTTGCGTTCGGAATCAATTTATTATTGTTTTTAAACTCAACGAGCATTTCGTTTTCACGTCTGATGATCGGAAGGTAATACTGATCGGGATATTTAATCGTCTGTGCCGCATTATTGATGAGAATATCAAGCGTTTCAAATTTCGACTGATAAAAATCTACAAATTCCTGAATTGCTTTTAAATTTCTGAGATCGAGACCATAGATCCAAAGTCTGTCTTTCCATTCTTCATAATCTGCTTCCTGCTGCAAAGTTTCCAGTGCCAAAGCCGGAAAACGGGTCGTCAAAACCAAATTGGCACCATTTCTTAGGAGCTTTAAAGCGGTTGCGAAACCTACCTTTACACGTCCTCCGGTTAAGATGACATTCCGTCCCGTTAAATCTGCCAAAAGAAAACGTTTTTCATAATTTTCATCCGCACATTTCGGGCATAATCTGGTGTAAAAGGAATGGGCGTACTGATAACTCTGGTTACAGCAGTAGCAGTTTTTGGGAATCTGTAATCTGGTGAGTTGGGTATCATTTTTTTCATCATCATAAAAAGCAGAAACTCCCGCCAAAGCTTTTTTCATCAGTACCGATTCTGAATTAATTTCAAGATCGTGCGTTTTCATCTGAGAATAACTTTCCAGACGGTTTTGTTTTTTGGCGTTCTTATGAATTTTTGTGATCAACCCGGAAAAAGTTTGATTGTCCGGATTTAGAAATGGCTCATCTTTCAGGGCTTTTAATACCTTGAGACATGATTCCCATTCGTTTTGCGTAAAGTTTTGGTTAGAAAAATCCATTGCTTTTTATTTTACTCTTACAAAATTATCTGCGTAATGCGCAATGTTTTTACGTAGAGATAAAAATTTTTAAACCATTAAGCTTTTTTAACCTGACTTCGGGATAAGTCTTCTTAAACGCAATGGTTAAACAAAGAGATTCAATTATCAAGAATGCCGCTTTTAAGATATACAAAGGCGTAAAACTCATCAAAGGAATACTATTTTTGCCTTCTTTAAATAAACGAAGTGCCTTTGTTTAGCTTACAAATTTTCAATAAGTAAAAAAATCTTTTGTTTTTCTTTGCGATAAATTAATATAACACTACAAATCAATTATTTAAACTCATTTCTTATCACGAACTGAGTTTTTTTAATTAGTTAAGATTAAATCATTTTGATTTTAAGGTTTATAGTAAGAGACTTAATGACATATTAAATGGTTTAAAAACTTATTGTAAAGAATTTTCGTCATTAATAAAAAACTCCACAAAGCCGATCAAATGTTTTCCGCCATGGCTCCAGCGGATTCCGTGACCTTCTTTTTCCCTAACCTCAAAAACCAGTTCGTGTTTATAATGAAAGAAAACATTCCACCATGTGGTGTGGTCGAGAATGTAATTGATTTTCTCCATCACTTTTTGCTGTTTCTGCTGATTATTTCCTTTTACTTCGCCCCAGAAATCGTCATTTAGCCGACCAACGTGTTTTTCCCAAGCTCTCTGCGCAATGGTAATTTCGCTGTTGAAAGGCTTTTCGCAGGCTTCGATCAGTAAACTTCTTAAAGGCGGAACGGCGTTTTCATCACGAAGACTTGCCGAAGTGTGGCGTTGTCCTAAAATATTCAGCCAATGTTCAAAAGGAATTTCTTGCAATTGTTTTGCTTTGTTTTGATCTGAATTTTCAGATTCAAAAACAGAGATGAATAATTTAAAACTTTCATCACGGTCGATTTTAATTTCTTCATTAAAATAGGGCAGATCCCAATCTAAAGCCTGATTTTTAAATTTCTGAATGTTTTTCTGTAAATTTTCAAGATGTTCTTCGGCTAGAATGGCGTGATATTTTTCTTTCCATTCCTCAGAAAATAATGATGTATATTTTTGAAATGATTGCATGGGTTTTTATTTTTTTTAATACGAATAACGCTAATGTCTTTCACAAATAGCACAATAATTATTTGTGTTTTTAGTGTTAATATTTGTGCAATTTGTATTTACTTAAACTCGAATAACACTAATTTTTTCACAAATATCACAATTAATTATTTGTGCTTTTTAGTGTTTTTATTTGTGCAATTTGTGTTTACTTAAACTCGAATAACGCTAATGTTTTCACAGATAGCCCAATAAATTATTTGTGATTTTTAGTGTTTTTATTCGTGCCATTTGTGTTTAGATGTAGCATTTGTGTCTAAATCAACACATTTTGATAACATTAGCCGAAAGATTTTCTTCCTGAATTAAATACCCGATGAGATTGAACCAGCTTTTGCAATGATCCAGAATCCATGCATCGGAAGATATTACAATTTCAGCATTTTCTGCTAAAAATTTATCGGGATTAAATTCCAGTTCAACGTTCCAGTTGAGGTTATTTTCAATGGCAAAATCCATGATCATCTGTTTAATTCTTCCGCTGTTTGACACTGGTTTATCGAAAATCCAGATCAGCTTTTCTGCATGAGATTTATGCAAAAAAGAAGCAACGAGTTCAATGGCCTTCTGCGTCTGATTTACTCTTTTGTATGTTCCGAAAACACCGGAAAGATCTCGGAAACAGCCATCCGTTCCTTCGAAAATATAAGCTCCGGAAAGAAGGCTTTCCAGTAAAATCAGGACATTGAAGCCATCAAGATATATTGTTTTGGTTTTCAATTCAGAAATTTCGAGTTGTTTAGATTTTCTGTTCTGAAGCTGAGTTTCTGAAGTGGAAGCTCCACGAACTGCCTGAATCTGTCTTGTTTTGAGGCGGTAATGATTTCCCACCAGTTCCGACGAAGCTTTTTCAGCATAATTCCGGCTTAATAAATACTGCATATCCTGAACTGCCAATTTCATTTTCTCAAGCTGTTTTGCGGAACCGAATAAGGTATCATCTCCTGTATTTTTTCCCCGATTTCTGTTGCTCATGCCCAAATGAATTATTTTTCAGCGTAAGTATAATAATTTGCATTGGAATCGAAAATAATTAAGCTATTTTCTTTTATGCCGTAAGTTGCATTTTCGCTTATATAATCAAAATTTTCAGGCAAAGTTTCGCCGTCCGTTTTTAGCAGATTGTATTTGTTGTCTTTTTTAAATGCGCCAATAACATTATTTTGATAAGCTGGAGTAACACACTCAAATGGTGTTGAAAGAATTAAATTGAGTTTATTATTTTCATAGGTATAATAATTCCACTTACTGTTTTCGTATAGCATAACGTAATTCCCTATAAATTTTGCGTTTTCAAATTTTATTTTAAGAATCTCAGTTCCGTCTGGCAGATAAAGACCATATTTATTTTTCTTTTTTAAAATCAGTAAGTCTGTATTTTCTTTATAAATTAAACGGTGCTGCGAAATAATAGAATCCATTTCTGTTTTAAAAACCGGTCCTTTGTCCATCTCAATTAAATTATATTTCCCGTTTGGGCTTTTCGATATAAAATAATCGGGCGTTGCGGGCTCTCCGCAGTAAATAGAAGATTCCCGGAAAATTCCATTTCTCACATCATATTTAACGACATTATCGAATACTGCATATTTTTCGTAAGAAGTTAATTTAATCGGATAGGAAGATAAAGAGTAAAAAATAAATCTACCACTTCGATCAATCAATCCCCATCGGTTTTTATACTTTACAACAGCCGTTTTTCCAACAAAAGGATAAGCCATTTCAAATCCGTAAGGAAATATTTTTTGCCTTGTTTTACTATTATAAAAATAAAATTCATGGGAACCGTCACCAGAATAATCATATAAATTACTGACAAAAACCGTGTCATTATCAGTCATCCTAACGAAATTATCCAGCAAGTAAAAATCTATTTTATCTTTAAATTCAGAAAGTGGATTCTGAGAGAAAAGACTTCCGGAAAAGAATAGTAAAATGAGAACAGTATATGATATTTTCCTCTGCAAATTCATGGTTATAAAAATATTTTTACAAATTACAAAACTATCTCAATTAACAATACAAAACTGAAATTATTTATACTTACTGTTGTTACAGAAAAATCTTAAGAAAACTAAATCTAACAATAGCGGAAATACGTTTTATTTTATGCAAATCTACTCTTTTCAACTTAAGCGCACTGCTTTTTAATGCAAATAAAATCAGCAATTTAAGCATACCTTTTTTTTTATAATAACAGTTCTCTGTTATAATATCATTTCAATTGCTTTTTAATCTCCATAATTTGATTAAATTTACCTCAATAACGTATTTCCTTTTGAAGTACATCATCATCCTGAAAAAAGTTTTTATGAATAAAAAAAGTGCCACGATATACGATATTTCGAAAAAGCTAAATGTAAGTGTGGCAACGGTTTCCAGAGCATTGAACGATCATCCGAGAATAAGTGAGGCAACGAAGGAACTGGTAAGAAAAACTGCCAAAGAAATGAACTATAAGCAGAACAATCTTGCCAAAGCCTTAAAAAGCGGTGAAACTAAGAATGTGGGAATTATTGTTCCGTATATCAATACCAACTTTTTTTCTTCTGTTATACGCGGCATTGAAGAGGAACTTTCGCCTTTCGGTTATCATGTGATTATCTGCCAGAGCCATGAAGATGTGACCATTGAAAAAAAACATCTGAATACGCTTCTTAATGCGCAGGTTGACGGTATTTTCATGTCAGTTTCCAGAACAACTGTTGAAACGGAGCATATCCAGAATATTTTAGATACTTCAAATACGCCGATCATATTTTTCGACCGTAAAAAGGATATTCCGGGAATAAGTACGGTTACGATTGATGATTACCGGGGTGGTTATATTGCTACGGAGCACCTCATCAGTGAAGGTTATAAAAACATCTGTCATTTTTCGGGAGATCTGAATCTTGAGATTTACCGCAACCGTCTTAATGGCTATAAACAGGCACTCATCGATCATCATTTTTCTGTAAAAGAGGAAAATATTATTTCTACAGGAAGTTCTATTGATGCCGGAATCGATGCTATTAAAAAGTTGTGGGAAAGAAAATCTGTTCCCGATGCCATTTTTTCGTCCAGTGATTTTGCTGCTTTGGGAGCCTGTCAGGAACTTAAGAAAAGAAAGATTAAAATTCCTCAGGAAGTTGCCGTGATCGGTTTTTCCAATGAACCTTTCACCCAGTTTATGGAGCTTCCGATGAGTTCTGTAGACCAGACTCCGGTAACGATGGGGAAAATGGCAGGACAGGTTTTTATCGAAAGTGTAAAGGAAAACAGCTTCGGTGTTTCCATAGAGAAAAAAGTGGTACTGGCTCCTCAACTTCATATCCGAAAGTCTTCGAAGAGAAAGTAAGTTTTTTATTTTTTCTGAAATATTCTCGTGTTCATTTTCATCAGAAAACATTTACAAAATGTTTTTCAATATGATGAAAATGCTTTATATTGCGTAAAAACAGCCTCATTTTTAATGGAAAAATATGAATGACCTCGAAACTATTATAAGCAAATTAGAGAATGCAACTTGGTATTTTAGACCTTTTGTTCCTTTTGTAATAAAAATTGATTAGGAAAATAAATCTGGAAAAATCTTATTACAATGGCAATAAGTAAAAAAAATAAAAATAGAATTTCTGTGGATGGTAAAGAATATCTTTGGTGGATATTTGATGAGTACGATCAGACGGAATTTGACGGAATACAAATTAAAGCCGTATGCGCTGATCAAACTCATTTTATAAAATATGGTTTGCAGCAGAAAGATGAGAATCGCAGATTAGTGATTGCTTTGAAAAATTACGTTAAACTGATTCATCTCTCCTCACCTCCAAAGTTTGAAAATGATCAGGGAATAATTACCAAAAGCGGAATTAACAGAATGATAAAATGGTGTAAACAGGATGGACATCTAATTCAATATGCACGTGATGGAAACAATTTTAACCTGAATGACGAAGAAAAGCAAGCTCTAGTTAAAGAAATATTAAAAATGATATCTTAAATTTTATGACATTATAATAAAATATTAAATCATTAGTTGATTCAACGAAAACATGAAACATGAAATACTCAAAATATTAGATAAAAAGCACCTTTTAGTTGTAGGAAAATCTGAAACTGAAAGGCGAAATTTCGTCGGTTATATTATCGAAAATACAAATTATGAAGCCTTCAGGTTTCCGGCTGGGATGAAACTATTCCATGAATATTTAGACTTTGTAAAAAAGGAACAGCTTTATCAACCGTGGTATGAAGCAAAAAAATACAACGGAAACCAAATCTTAGATTTTCATCGGGATTGGATTTCCGAAAATAATTCTCTTTTGGTTTTGGAAGAGTTTGATTATATGGAGGAATCGTGGAAAATGGAATTATTCAGATTTTTTATCCCTGAAACTGAAAACCGCAGAAAAGGTGAAGACAAAATTAAAGTCATTTTCTCACAAAATTCTGAAAATGGATTAATCGATAAGCTTTCTCATATTATTACGCTAAAGGAATCCGAAAAAAGGACGAAAAGGCAGATCATTGAACAAAACTTAGAATTGATAAACATCTAAAATGTACACCTCATCCTTTTATTAATATTCTAAAAACAAAAAAAGCGGTTGAAAAAACCGCTTTACTTTTACCAAAGATTTGCTAGTAAACACATCCGCAACCTGTTTCCCATTCCTGACAAAGACGAATAGGCTCATTACACCATCCGCCGCCACCTCCACCGCCGCCGGTTACTCTGTAGCATATACCATCGTTACAGTAATAAGATCCTACAGTGGGTGGACAGTTTCCATCCAGGTCGCAGACTGCGTAAGCAACGTCACCGCCGCTGATAAGTACGAGCTGGCTTCTTTTTAATTTTTTTAGATTTTTCATAATGAATATTTTTAATTTGCTGATTACTAAGGTATAAAATTTTTAAATCACTTACAAGTGTTTTATATAAAATCGAAATTTTAAAGATTATGAACGAAAAGAAAATTCTCTCCGCGGAAGCAGAAATCATTTCAACGCTAATACTTAAAATAATTGGTCTGTAAAACTTCTGAATTAGTCTAATTCCTATTTAAAGAATGATACAATTCTTTTTTTAAATCCATTATAATTGTTTCCAGTTCTTTTCCATCCATTTCACATTCAACAAAGTATGCTCTTAAAATTTCATTCAAATTCCCTGAATATCCTCCAACACCGGGAATGGGTACTGAACCGTCGTTTGTTATTCTAATAATCTTTTTAGCAAAATCATTTTTTAACAAATCAAAACTTAATTGACCGTGATAAACGGAAAGCTTTAAATCAACATCTTTGTTATTTAAAAGGTCTTCGAACCAGTCAACAATCTTTACAACATCAGAAATAAGTATACTTGCTAACATATCTCTATTCCCAATTATCAGATTAAAACCTACATCATACGGCTCATAATCGTCCTCAAGTTCAATACCAGTCATAAGTTCAAACTCTTTGGGATCGAATGGAATTAATCGAAATTCCACATTTTGACCGTTAATGCCCTTGAATATCATAAATTTCTAATTAGTAAGAATTTTAAATATACAAAGTTTTCAGCCTGATCAAAAAAGAAAATGCTCCCTCCAGAAGCAGAAAGACTTTTCAAATAATTATTATAAACAAATTTAGTGTCTGAATAAAAATTTTTACTACATTCGTTTTCATTAAAAAAACACACGATTTTATATAAACAGTATTAACCTTTAAAATCAAAAATGATGGGATTAACGAATCTGAACTCCGTTCATTTGAGCAGTGCAAAGATCACTGCGGCACAGGATGCCATCACGGCATTGGAAACAGCGCTTGCTGAAATTAATTTTAATCTTTCCGCTGAAGACCGTAAACGTTACGGAAGCATTAACGAGCAAAACAAGCTCTTTGTGAACAAAGTCTACGACTACAACAGCAGTCAGCCCAACCTGAGTTCTCCCGAAGTCGACTGGGACGAATTCAACAGAGATCATACCTCCCGAAACAATATGGAAATGATGATCAGCAGGCTTGAAAGTATTATTACGAGACTTAAAAATTCCAAAACGCTGCATGATTACGACAATTACCAGTCGGCTTTGGTGGATTATTCGTACTCCACCTACAAAGCGGGAACTTCAGCTCCGGGATTTGAAGACAAGTACAAAGATCTGAAACAGTTCTTCGTGAAAAATTCAACTTCTACAGCTCCATCCGAAGAGAAAAAGTAAACAGTAACACACAGATTACCCCTCCCAATTCTAAGGAGGGGTATTTTTATGCTTTGCCTTAATCTTTTACCTGTTCCGACACGCTTTTTAATGATGTCAAGGCGTTACTTACTGTTCTGCATACGTTCAGTAAAGATTCAGAGCGGTCATTTAATCACCTCGATACGTCATTGAATAGTCGCACGACATCATCTACCCTCTTAGATACCTTCACAAAAGATTCGGAGGGGTCTTTTATCTATCCAAATCTATCTTTCACCTGTCCGGATAGGTTGCATGACCTATCTTAAGACTTACATTACCCCGCTGAAAATATCAATAACCCCAATGGATGTTTGAGGAACGTGTTTGGATAGGTTGGGTAACGTATCGAGACCTTTGAAGAATATGTCGGTACTTTCGTGGGACGTGTCGGGATGTATATTTTACGTATCGGGAGAGGCTAGGAACGGCAAATTTGAGTTTGGGAACGTGAACGATGTCGCGGATTTGCAATCCGTGAACAAAACTATAAGTGTTTTAAGCACGGATTACAAATCCGCGCTATCAAATCCATATTATCAACCCCCCACTATCAAATTACAAATCCACACTATCGAATCTGCATTATCAAAAAAATATTTTGTACATTTAAACAAAAACACAAATGTCTACAAAATACAAAGCTTTAGATATTGATCAGGCTTACTTTATCACAATTACTACCGTCGGATGGGTTGATGTATTTACCAGATTATCACAAAAAATGGTCATTATAGAATCTTTAAAATATTGTCAGGCTCAAAAAGGACTTTCTATTTTTGCCTATTGCCTAATGTCAAATCACCTGCATATTTTCTGCAGAGCAGATGGAAAGTATACATTATCTGAAATCATGCGTGATTTTAAAAAATTTACTTCAAAAAAAATCATTGAAACCATACAGTCTGAAACTGAAAGCAGAAAAGAATGGATGCTGGATTATTTTAAAAAATCCTGCGAACATTTATCTCGGGAACAAAAATTCAAAGTTTGGCAAGATGGATATCATGCCGAGGAAGTTTTTTCTAACAAATGGATTAAAGAAAAAATAAATTACATTCACCAAAATCCAGTAAAACAGAAAATAGTGACAGAACCTGAGCATTATTACTTCAGCAGTGCACGAAATTATGCAGACTTCGATAGTCCTTTGGATGTTTTTGTGGTTTTTATGGGGTGAATTGTTGCGAGTTGTAGTCACGGATTGCAAATCCGCGACATCGGGAAAGCTTTATCTCACGATGCAGAATTCCGACGGAGCAGGTTCTTATGCTGCAATTTTTGTATTTCAAAATGGAAAATTTTTAGAAAAACAAGTTGTTGCTCCTTTTTAAGAATTGTAAGACAATCAATATGAATATATTTAATTTTTTTCTTGTCATTATTTCGCTTTTATATCATTGCAAAGAAAATGTAGGAAATGAAATGTAATAAGTATAAGAATGATGATGAAGAATAAATACAATTTTTATGAAATACTCTGAAAAAGATTTTGACATTAAAAGGCTCATACGAAAATTAGATGCCGAATTTATTCTCCAGTTGTTGTTGTTGTTGTTGTTGTTGTTGTTAGAAAAATTGCCACCTTCAATGCAAACTATTTTGGATGCAGAGATAAAAGCGGGCAACAGAATTGTAGATGTTATGGAAGATTATCCAGATCCCCATTCGGTCTGCGTTACATTAGGTGAAAAATTTATAGTAAAACATAAAAACTTAGATGAAGATGAAGTAGAATTTTCCCTTTGCAACGATCCGCATTATTGGTTTGCAGACTATACATCAAAAACATATCCTAAACATCTCATTATTTGTTGAAGCTATGGGAATATTTTTTTACATATTATCACTTATACCTTTCTTTTTTGTCCGATGTCGCGGATTTGTAATCCGTGACTTTACGCTCAATGCAAAGCTATTAAAATATTATAGTTCTTTATTGTAAATATGAAATCAGCACGGATTGCAAATCCGCGCTATCAACAAACATGCTATCACAAAAAAAGAAAATGCTCCCTACACAAAGCAGGAAGCATTTTCAACCCTAATATTTAATATAAGTAAATCATTACAAAGAGACCCCTCGTCTCCATGGAATGAAATCATTCTGATTCAGTAAGTCGGCTTTCGTTTTCACTTCGCCGCTTGCCACTTTAATGATGTATTCGAGCAGTTCGTCTGCTGCTTCCGAAATGGTTTTATCTCCGCTGATAACCGTTCCTGCATTGAAATCGATGATATCCGACATTTTTTCCGCCAGAATAGTATTGGAAGAAATTTTAATCACCGGAGCAATCGGATTTCCCATCGGTGTTCCGAGGCCTGTGGTGAAAAGGACAACGGTTGCTCCGGAACCAACCAAAGCTGTTGTACATTCGGCGTCATTTCCGGGGGTACAAAGCAAATTCAGTCCGGGTTTTGTTGCGTATTCTGTAAAATCAAGAACCTCAACAATCGGAGCAGAACCACCCTTTTTAGCCGCTCCCGCGGATTTCATGGCATCAGTAATCAAACCGTCTTTGATATTTCCGGGAGACGGATTCATGTCAAAACCTGAACCTGCCGCCACAACAGATTTTTCAAAATCTTTCATGAGCTGAAGGAATTTCACACCGTCTTCATCATTGATGCAACGGTTCACCAACTCCTGCTCTACTCCGCATAATTCAGGGAATTCGGCAAGCATCGTTGTTCCGCCAACTGCCGCCATAATATCTGAAACCTCACCCAAAACTGGGTTTGCAGAAATTCCGGAGAAACCGTCTGAACCGCCACATTCCAAACCGATATTCAGCTTTGTGATGGGGGCAGGTTTTCTTTCGATATTATTAGCTTCTTTAATTCCTTCATAAGAATCTTTGATCACGCCGGTCAGCATTTCATCAATGGTTCCGGATTTTTGCTGTTCGTAAACAACAATCGGTTTTTTATTCTCGGGAGCCAAAGCGTGAAGCGCATCCATAAAAATCTGCACCTGAAGATTCTGACAGCCTAAGCTGAGAACCGTAGCACCGGCAACATTAGGGTTGTTCACATATCCTGCAAACAGTCTTCCTAATGCTTCCGCATCCTGACGAATTCCGCCACAACCGCCTTGATGCGTGATGAATCTTACATCGATATTTTTAAATACTCTGGTGTCTTCTTCCTCTTCCACTGCTGTATAAGAGGTTTCGCCACCATTTAATAATGATCTTAATAAAAGCTGATGCTTACTCGTTTTTTCGTGCAACAGCTCTTTTTCAAAAATATCTTTCAGCGTTTCGATATTTTTGTTTTCGCAGAATACCAAAGGAAAAAACAGCCAGATGTTTTCCGTTCCCACCTGTCCGTCTTCACGGTGGTATCCCATGAAAGTACGGTCTTTCCATTTGTCCACATTCGGGGGAGTCCAGCCTAAAGATTCAGTTTTGCCTTCTACTTTTGCGCTTTGGTGTTTTACATTTTCGGTTGTAATTACCTCACCTTTTCTGATGGATTGATTAGCTTTTCCGACAATGACACCATACATGATGATCTGATCTCCTTCTTGAAAATCTACGGCAGCAAATTTATGTTTAGCCTTAATGTCTTTTGCCAACGTATATTCTGCACCGTCAAGATGTACCGATTCTCCGGCAGATAAATCCAGCAGCGCTACAATTACGTTGTCTTTAGGATTTACTTTCAGGATTTTCTTTTGCATGATTTTTTAAGAATTGAATTCTACAAAATTGTTATACGCAGTTTCCATATCATTATGATCTATTTCATACAATGCCTTTGCCACTGCTGTTTTCAAACCTTCAATCTGAGTAAGGTCTCTATCCCAGAAAGAAGTTTCAGAAAGTGTTAATTCAGCTACTTTTTCATATTCTTCATTTAACCAGATTTCTTTGAATTTAGCTATAATTCCTTCTTCATCATTCAATGGAAGGACTTTTTCACCAAAACTTCCCTGATAGAATCGGATGAGACCTGCCAATGAAAAGGTAAGGTTTACCGGCAATTTTCCGTTGTTTTCAACATAGGTATGTAAACTCGGCAATACTCTTACTTTAAATTTAGATACAAAATATAAAGCAATACTTGCCAAATGATGCTTAATGAAAGGATTTCTGAAACGGTCGAAAACTTCTTCCGCGAATTCTTTCAGTTCAGTCTCATCTAAACCTAAGGTTGGATTCACTTCATTAAAAATGGCATCCTTCAAAAACTTTCCGATAAATTGTTCATCCACAGATTCTTTAACCGTTTCTTTTCCGGATAAAATTGCCGGAGCTAACATTAAAGTATGACCGCCATTCAGAATTCTTACTTTTCTTAAACGGTATGGCTGAATATCATCCACCACCAAAATCTGCTCGTTGATTTTGTTAAAGGGAATTCTTTCATTTAAATTTCCTGCTTCCTGAATGACAAAAAGAAGGAATGTTTCTGAAACCACCATCATCTGATCTTCATAATCCAACTGGTCTTCATAAGATTCCGCATCGTCTTTCGGATAACCCGGAACAATTCTGTCGACCAGTGTATTATGGAAATAATTGTTTTGATGAATCCACTCCACAAATGCATCTTCTAAATTCCAGAGTTGAGCATATTTGATGATAATATCTCTTAAAACAAATGCATTGTCTTCAATTAATTCGCAGGGAATAATTCTCAATCCTTTATCAGCCGCCCCGTTGAAATGTTTAAATCTTTCGTAAAGTAAAACCGCTACTTTTGCAGGGAAATTTTTGTGCGGGCCTTGGTAAGAGGTTTCCGTTTCGTCAAAAGCAATTCCTGTTTCCGTGGTATTGGAAAATACAAATTCCAGCTCTTCTTCTTTCGCCAAAGCTAAAAAATCTTCGTAATCAGAATATGGATTAACTGATTTCTGAATGGCAGAAATGATGTGCTTTTCATCAATAGTTTCTCCTTTTTTAATTCCTCTTGTGAAAAGAGTGTATAAATTATCCTGCTCTTCCATTTTCTGAATAGAGCCGTTTGGTGTTGCCTGTAAGTTGACAATACCCCCTTTCCAGTCGGTTTCTTTATTTAATTTATCAATTACATAATCTGTGAATCCACGCATGAAATTTCCGCCGCCAAACTGGACGATTTTAATGGGAAGTTTTTCCTGAATATTGCTTAATTCACGATTTAATTTTTGTTTTATCTGATTTTCCATTTTTCTAATATTGTTGCACTGGCTTTGGTTTGTTTTAAACGCAAACGGCGCAAAGTTTTTTTGAATAATAACTGTTTTTAAGTTCGCACAGGCGTTTCACTCAACGAAGGACTTAAAGTTTTACTTTTAACCATTAAGATTTATTAAGGATTTAAGGAAAGTTAAGGGAAATAAATTTCGTAAGATTGAATTTAATTTGTCTGTAAATTCTTAATTCTTCTTAACTTCTTATCTATTCTTAATGGTTTAATTTTTTGCGGTGATTTTTGGTTTTGAAAACAAAGTCCGCAAAGATTTTTTTTATCTAATGTATATTTTTAAGTTCGCAAAGGCGTTTCACTCAGCTAAGATCTCAAAGTTTTTATTTGTATAAGAGTACTTTTGCCAAACCTATAAGGTTTTTGAAACCTTATAGGTTAGTTTTATTTACTAATGACTTTATATTTCGGAACCAGTATTTTCATTACTGTCCATGCAATAAGGTACGCTACGGCGCAGATTGAGAAAATAATCATGTAACCTTTATCAATTCCGTCCTTAACGATTGCACCAGATTTTTCCAATTGTTCAAAAAATCCATCCGGTAATCTTTCGTTGATGTATTGAGGATATTTTTCCAGCAAAGGAATTCCGTCCACGGTTGTCCAAGCTTTGTGAGCGTGATCGAACAGAACACCTGAAGACTTATTAATTAAAAAAGAACCGATTCCGCCTGCCATTCCGCCAATTCCGGTAATGGTAGCAATGGCTTTTTTAGGGAACATATCGCCGACCGTCGAGAAAATGTTTGCAGACCAAGCCTGATGCGCTGCTCCGGCAACTCCGATAATCAAAACAGGAATCCAGTATGTTGCCGAACCTAATGGCTGTGCCAAAAGTGCCAAAAGCGGAAAAAATGCGAAGATCAACATGGCTTTCATTCTTCCTGAATAGGCGTTCATTCCTTTCTTTTCAACAAAATATTTTGGGAGCCATCCTCCGATGATGGAGAATAAAGTGATCATATACAATACAAATAACGGAAAAGCACTCTGCGTAGAATCCATTTTGTAAACGGAACTTAAATAAGCAGGAGTCCAGAATAAAAAGAACCACCAAACACCATCCGTCATGAATTTTCCAAAAGCAAATGCCCAAGTCTGTCTGTAACTGAAACATTCTTTGAATGTGAATTTTCGTTCTTCTGTTGTTACCGTATTTCCCTCAACAGCAGCATCTTCCTGATCCTGATTAATATACGTAAGCTCATGTTCATTCACTTTATGATGCTGATGTGGTTTTTTGTAGTAAAATACCCAAAGTCCCATCCATATAAATCCTAAAGCTCCAATGATGATGAACGCCCATTCCCAACCCATCGATTTGGCAATGAAAGGAATTGTAACGGGCGCTGCTAAAGCTCCGACCGTTGCTCCTGCATTCCAGATACTTGTAGAAAAAGCTCTGTCTTTTTTAGGAAAATATTCTGCTGTCGTTTTAATAGCTGCCGGAAAATTTCCCGCTTCACCAATCGCTAAAACGAAACGTGCAAAAATGAACAACGTAACACTTGTACTGATGATCGCAGAAGTATTGGAAACTGTAGAAATCAATTCTTTAGATCCCTGAAAACCTGCAAACCAGTTTCCGGTAAGAATTCCTGAGGTAGCAATTCCGCAAAAAGCGTGTAGAACTGCACCGACTGACCAAACTCCGATTGCCCAAAGGAAACCTTTTTTAGTATCCATCCAGTCGACAAATTTTCCTGCGAAAAGCATTCCTACGGCATAGAAAATGGAAAACAGCGCAGTGATATTTCCGTAATCGTTATTGTTCCAGTGAAATTCAGGAGCAATGAAATCTTTCCATGTTAATGATAAAACCTGCCGATCCAGATAATTGATGGTCGTCGCAATAAACAGCAACGAACATATCGTCCATCTGAATGCACTTGGTTTAAGAGATTTAACCGAACTCATACTTGTTTAGAATTTAGTTATTTTTTGTTTTAATTTTTAATGATGCGTTTTTTTTAACGCAGAGAGCGCAAAGATTTTCTTTTTAAACTTCATGTATATTTAAGTTCGCAAAGGTACTTCGACAAGCTCAGCATAAACTATTCACTCAGCGAAGCTATGTATTGCGTTATTTTTCATTATTACTTTAAAGTTTGGATGATTTCCAAAACTTTCTTCGTTTCATTTTCAATGGTTGCATAATCTTTAGCAGCCATGAGATCTTTGCTGATGAGTTTACTTCCCATTCCTACCGCAGAAACTCCGGCTTTGAACCAGCTTTCAATGCTTTCTTTCGTGGTATCTACTCCACCGGTCGGCATGAATTTCAGATTCGGGAAAACATCTTTGATGGCACTCATAAATCCTGCTCCTAAAGCATTTCCGGGGAACAGTTTTACAAATGTTACTCCTGCTGCTTCAGCAGTGATAATTTCAGTCGGCGTCATACAACCCGGACTGTACAATACGTCTTTCGGAATTAAAAATGCGGCAACTTCAGCGACAAAACCCGGACTGATAAAGAAATCTGCTCCCACTTTGTAATATTCTTCCGCTTGTTGTAGGTTTTTAATCGTTCCTATTCCCAGAAGCATTTCCGGCATTTCTAAATCTCGGACTTCTATCATTTTTTTAAAATTGCTTAATGCAGATTCTCCGCGGCTTGTATATTCTACTGCGCGAATTCCTGCTTTGTAAAGCGATTTCAGTATGTTTATGGTTACCGTTTCATCATCATTATAATACAGCGGTAAAATCCCCTGATTAACGATGGCGTTGGTAACGGTTTGAATTTTTGTCATTTTGTTTTATTTTTTCAAAATAATCTTTAATAGAATTAAGTCTATCATTTGGTGTGCTGTATTCTTTTAACGCGAAGTGCGCAAAGATTTTCTTTTAAAACTTCATGCATATTTTTAAGTTCGCAAAGGCGTTTCACTTAAATAAGACCACAAAGGTTTTAGTTTTGATTATAAGTTGCTTAAACTATCAACCAGAAACTAAGAAATTTTATCTCTTGATGCGCCCTCCGGAATTTCCTGCTATTACTTCAAGAATGTCTTCTGCACTGCAATAGTTGATGTCGCCTAAAATCGTGTGTTTGATGGCACAAGCTGCGTTGGCGAAATTCAGGGCTTTTTCATCGTCGAAATTTTTTAAGCCATAAATTAAACCTGCAGCGAAAGCATCTCCTGTTCCGATTCTGTCGACTACATTGTCTATTTCTAAAAATTCGGTTTCAAAATAATTTCCGTTGACCAAAGCTCTTCCCTGCGTTTGCTGAGAACTCGCCGTAATCCCAATTCTTATCTTATCGAAAATTTTATGAATGGATGGGCATTCTCTTTTTAATTCTTCACAGGCTTGTAAAAAATCTTCTTTATTGGATGAAAACTGAGTTCCTAAGATTTCGTTGATTTCGTTTACTCCACCAATGAAAATAGTTGATAGAGAAACCAGTTCTTTCAATACTTCGTTTCCGTTTTTTCCATATTTCCAAAGATTGGAACGGTAAGCCGGATCTGTGGTAATTTCGATTCCTAATTCACGAGCGGTTTGTAAACCTTCTTTGAGACTTTCATAAGCCGATTTTGAAATTCCGGGGCTGATTCCTGTCCAGTGAAAATAATCGCAGTCTTCCAAAGCT
The DNA here is from genome assembly GCF_014218905.1 of Chryseobacterium sp. C3. Taxonomy (NCBI): domain Bacteria; kingdom Pseudomonadati; phylum Bacteroidota; class Flavobacteriia; order Flavobacteriales; family Weeksellaceae; genus Chryseobacterium; species Chryseobacterium sp. C3. Next base: position 294,590 of record NZ_JACLCU010000004.1, read on the forward strand.
TTTTTCCAGTCGATTTTCTCTGCTTCTATGTTGGCAAATGAACCATTTAAACGGTTATAAGAAATTCTGCTTGCCCGAACTGATGATCCTACTTCTAAGAAATACAAACCTAAAGGATGTTCATTTTTAGAAATAAAATTGGTGTCAATTCCGAAACTTTTGACAAAAGATAAAGCCGATTCTCCCACGAAATCATCCGAAACTGCACTTACATGCTTTACTTCGCATCCCATGGTTGCTAATGACGAGGCGACATTAAGCTCTGTTCCGCCGAAGAAAAATTCCATTTCATGGCTCTGCTTCATGGTTCTGTTTCCGGGAGGAGAAAGCCGCATAATGATTTCACCGAAAGTAAGTATTTTGCTAGCCATATTTTAATAAATACTCTGTTTAATATCTGTTGTTATTTTAACGCAAAGTGCGCTAAGATTTTCTTTTTAAAACTCGATGTATATTTTTAAGTTCGCAAAGGCGTTCTACTCAGCCAAGCTCACAATGATTTTTCAAGTTTAGAAAAAATGCGGATATGTAATTATTGTTTATTTAAACCATTAAAATTTATTAAGGAGTTGATAATAGTTAAGTTTTAGCATCGCTTTAAGCAATCTGCTTAATAAAATCTAAGATTTTAAGCTTAAAAAACCTTAACTCCTTAATTGTCCTTAATGGTTTAAAATATTTTTTATTTCTCGCTGATTTTACAAATCTGGCAGATAATTATGTTATAAAAATCCGCGTAATCTACAAGGTTTTTAATTTCAACCATTAAGATGTTATTAAGGAGTTTAGAAAAATTAAGTGAGCTTCACTTTAAGTGATTTTGCTGAATTAAAATCTTTGATTTTACCTTAATCAAAACTTAACTTCTTAATTCTCCTTAATGGTTTAAATTTTTTTTTATGTCTCCCGCAGATTTAGCTGATGACGCAGATCATTTTAAATCTGCAAAATTTGCTCAATCTGCGAGAGATTTAATCTCATTTAAATTTAAAAATCAAAATAATTTTTAGCATTATGGTAACAGATATCGGAAATAATTTTTCCAATGTGTTCCATATCCTGTGGCAATTCGCCGTTTTTCATTTCTTCACCGAAAAGATTACAAAGCACTCTTCTGAAATATTCGTGTCTCGGGAATGATAAGAAGCTTCTTGAATCGGTTAACATTCCAACAAAACAGCTTATTAATCCCATGTTTGAAAGCGCATTCATCTGTTTGATCATTCCGTCTTTCTGGTCTAAAAACCACCATCCTGAACCAAATTGTACTTTTCCTTTAATGCTTCCATCGTTGAAATTTCCGATCATCGTTGCGAAAATTTCGTTGTCGGCAGGATTTAAATTGTATAAAATGGTCTTCGTTAATTTGTCTTTTCCGTCTAAAGCGTTTAATAATTTAGACAAAGTTTCAGCCTGAACGAAGTCACCGATAGAATCCCATCCTGTATCGGGACCCAGAATTCTGTGCATTCTTTCGTTATTGTTTCTCAAAGCTCCCAAATGGAACTGCTGAACCCAGCCAAATTTGTGATACGCTTCTCCTAAGAACAGTAAAATAGCAGTTTTAAACTGATTCACCTGTTTTTCGGCAATTACTTTTCCTGAAAGTTTATCATTGAAAATGGCACTTACTTCCGCTTCTGTAGCTTCTTCAAATGAAATATTGTTCAGTCCGTGATCGCACAGTCGGCATCCGTTTTCGTGGAAATATTCGATTCTTTTTAATAATGCATCGCACAAAGTCTGGTAAGAATTGATCTCAATTCCTGCCGATTCGCCTAATTTGGCAATATAATCTTCGAAATTGTGGTTTTCAATTAAAATCGCTTTATCCGGACGAAAAGCCGTGCTTACTTTTACTTTCCAGCCGCTTTTTGCCAAATCCTGATGATAATTCAAAATATCAGTCGGATCTTCTGTTGTACACAGAGATTCGACATTCATCATCTCCAGTAAACCTCTTGTTGATTTTTCGGGAGTCTGCAACTGAGCGTTGATGTTATTGTAAATTTCTGAAGCGTTGTTTTCATTCAGCAATTCATCAATTCCGAAATATCTTTTCAGTTCTAAATGCGTCCAGTGATACAGAGGATTTCTCAAAGTATACGGAACGGTTTTAGCCCAGGCTTCAAATTTTTCTTTATCTGAAGAATCTCCGGTAATGAATTTTTCGTTCACTCCCATGGTACGCATTGCTCTCCATTTGTAGTGATCGCCTGCAATCCAGACTTTAGAAATATTATCAAAAATGGTATTTTCTGCAATATCTTTAGGAATCAAATGATTATGATAATCTATGATCGGCTGCTTTTCTGCGTAGTTGAAGTATAATTCTTCAGCGTATTTATTCTGTAATAAAAAAGTATCTGTAATAAAAGATTTCATTCTTAAAGTTCTAGTGTTATTCATTAGCAGGCTTTCCGATGGTTGCTAAAATTCCGCCGTCAACGTAAATAATCTGTCCGTTGATGAACTTACTTGCATCTGAAGCTAAAAATATAGCCGTTCCTGCAAGGTCTTCCGGATTTCCCCATCTTCCTTCCGGAGTTCTGCTGATGATAAATTCGTTGAACGGATTTCCGTCCACTCTTATGGGTTCTGTCTGCGACGTTGCAAAATATCCGGGACCGATTCCGTTTACCTGAATATTATGTTTCGCCCATTCTGTTGCTAAATTTTTGGTGAGCATTTTAAGTCCGCCTTTTGCCGAAGCATAAGCAACGACGTTATCGCGTCCCAGCTCACTCATCATCGAACAGATGTTGATGATTTTTCCGGATTTTCTCTTGATCATGTATTTCCCCACTAATTTAGACATGATGAAAGGTCCGGTAAGGTCTACATCGATTACTTTTCTAAAGTCTTCCACCTCCATATCAATTGCCGGAATGCGTTTGATGATTCCTGCATTGTTTACAAGGATGTCTATTTTTCCATGAGCAGCTTCCATTAAGGCTACTTTCTGGGCGGCTTCCCGTTCGTCGGTTACATCGAAAATATATCCGGTTGCTTTGTATCCTTTGGAATGATAATATTCCAGTGCTTCGTCTAATTTTTTCGGTGTAGTACTTGTGATCGCCAGTTCGGCTCCCGCTGCGGCAAGACCTTCTGCCATTGCCATTCCCAATCCGTGAGTTCCGCCTGTAACAACGGCAACTTTACCGGATAAATCGAATAATTTCATGTAGAAAAATTACTTTAGTTCGTTAGTTTTTACAGCATCCATATCGCCATAGTCCATGTTTTCTCCCGCCATTCCCCAAATGAAAGTGTAATTGGAAGTTCCAACTCCTGAGTGAATGGACCATTCGGGAGAAAGTACGGCTTCGTTGTTTTTCATAAAGATATGACGCGTTTCATGAGGCTGACCCAGAAAATGACTTACCGCCTGACCTTCTTCCAGATCAAAATAGAAATAAGCTTCCATTCTTCTGGTGTGTGTATGAGAAGGCATCGTGTTCCAGACACTTCCTTCGTGCAGTTCCGTCATTCCCATCTGTAATTGGCAGGTTTCCAGTACGCTGTTCACAATCAGTTTATTAATTGTTCTTTTGTTTGCGTATTTTGTTTCGCCCAGTTCTACAATTTCAGCTTCGTTCTTTGTAATTTTCTTTGTAGGATACGAATGATGAGCGGACGCAGAATTGAAATAAAATAAAGTCTGCCCATCATTTCCGTTTTCAAAAACCACATCTTTGGCTCCTTTTCCGATGTATAGAGCTTCTTTGTTTGCCAGTTCGAAAACTTCGCCATCAACAGTTACCTTTCCGGCTGCCCCTACGTTGATGATTCCCAGTTCTCTTCTGTCAAGGAATTTTTCAGCCTTTAAATCGTCAGTCGGTTCCAGCTTCAATTGGCTTTTTACCGGCATTGCACCTCCGACAATCATTCTGTCGTACATAGAATACACTACATTGATCTGATCTTCATGGAATAAGTTATTCATGAGAAATTCCCTTCTTAAATCCTCTGTTGTATATTTTTTTACATCTTCGGGATGATGGGCGTAACGAAACTCAGATTTTGTCATCTTCTTTTATATTCATTTTTGCGGTTTTGATAAAACCGGTTAAACATTATGTAATCGATTGCATAAATCACACTAAAAACTTGTAGAAATACTTTCGGGATAAATATATAATTAATATTCAAATGATCAATAAAAATTTAATAAAATATTATAAAATACTATTTTTCAATACTTTAAATGATAAATTAAATCTATAAGTTACTTAATTACGATCAAAAATTTAATGATTATTTAACCAAATGTATACATCAGGAATTATCTAAAATTAAATTTGAAGATAAAAGTTGTTAGATTTTAACAATATTGATTTTGTAATAATAATTCAAAATCAATTTATTCTATACATATAATGCAGATAAAAATTATCACTGAAAAATTATAGGTAAATTCAGGCTCAAAAAACTGATAAAAATCAGTAAAATGTCAAATTTTGTAGTTCTTGATGATGAATTTGGGGAAATTTGAAGCTTAAAAATCGCTCATATTTTAAGTTTTTTTTAATTTATGTCATCATCAGAACAGAAAAATACGAACCCAAACCAAAAGATTATTAAACGAAATAATACACTGATTAACAATTATTTAATATTTAAAAATTAATTATAAATTACAGTAATTCTTTTCAAATTAATGAAAAAATAATATTTTTTTCTTTGCATATTCAAAAATAATATTAGTTTAGGAGCGATAATATTTTGAATTGAAAAATTACGCAATCGATTGCACTAAGGAAAGTGTATTTTTTCTGAAAATATAAACCACAAAAAACAGTAGAATACTTCCAAGATCCACCAATGAAGACAAAGATTGAAAAAAGACTTTCAACCAAAATTAAAACTATAAGGATACAAAATGGATAAAAAAGTACAATCAGTAAAGTGGTTATATCTAACTGTCTTTCTACTTCCTGTCCTTGCAATGGCTCAAGAAAAAGAAACGAAGGAAAAAGAAACCAAAATCGACGAAGTGGTTCTGGTGGGATACACAAAAGTTTCTAAAAAAGACGTTACCAATGCTGTTTCTTCTGTAAAAGCAGAAGCTATAAAAGATATGCCTTCTACTAATGCTGCTGAAGCAATACAGGGAAGAATGGCGGGAGTACAGGTTTCTCTGAGTGAAGGTTCACCGGGAGCCGATGTAGATATTGTGGTAAGAGGAGGAAACTCCATTACAGGGAGCAACGCTCCGCTATATATTGTAGACGGCGTACAGATGGATAATGCGCTTTCTATTCTTTCTCCGAAGGAAATTCAGTCGATCGAAGTTTTAAAAGATGCTTCTTCCACGAGTATTTACGGAGCAAGAGGAGCCAACGGTGTGGTTCTTATCACCACAAAAGGGGGGCGTAAGAGAGCAAAAACATCAATTAATTACAACGGATTTTTAGGGGTAAGAAAAATTCAGAATACGATTGATGTTCTGGATCCTTACCAATATGTTCTGTATCAGTATGAAGTATACAATAAGGGCGGTGTACAGACTGATATTGATGCATTCAAAGCGAGATACGGAACTTTTGCAGATCTGGAAAAATACAAATCTGTAAAAAAGAGAGATTGGCAGGATGAAGTTTTCGGAAGAGAAGCATTCAATTTTACGCATAATCTTTCCGTAACGGGAGGATCTGATAATTCTTCTTTCTCATTATCCTTAAATAATGTTCAGGAAGACGGAATTATGATCGGTTCAGGATTCAAAAGAAATATGGCAAACTTTAAGTATGATTATGATGTTTCGAAAAAAATCAGCATCACATTAAATGCCAGATACAGCCGCCAGATGATCTACGGAGCAGGAACTTCTTCCACCGGTTCGCAAAGTACCAACAGACTGAGAAATGCTGTGAGATATCAACCGTTTGAAGGCGGTTCCAATGTAAATGTAGATGAGTTCGATCCTTTATTTGCCAACGAAACCAACCTTGTAAACCCTATCCTTTTAGCGAACAGCGAGGTGAAAGAAAACGGAAGAAACGACCTCCTTTTAAATGGAATCATCGAATACAGAATCAATAAAGATTTCACTTTCAGAAGTGTGATCGGATATGTACAGAGAGATGAAATGGTGAATCAGTTTTCCGGACCGGTTACTTCTCTTGCAAGACAAAACAATGATCAGCCTGTTGTTTTTCTGAGCAAATCGCAATCCAGAAGAATTACGAATACCAATACATTAAATTTCAGAAAAACTTTCGGAAATCATAAGCTGGATCTATTGGCAGGACAGGAAACCGTAAAAACAGATGCAGAATCTTTAACGATGAACATCAAATGGTTCCCGAAATCTATCAGCGCAGAAGAGGCATTTGCTAATATTCAGGCGGCTTCTCCTCCATCGGGACAGGTTCAGGATATTCCGAAAACAAACGTTTTACCGGATCGTCTGGTTTCATTTTTTGCAAGAGCCAACTATATTTTTAACAACAAATATATCTTTACTGCTTCCATGAGAGCGGATGGTTCCAGTGTATTCGGACCCGGAAACCGATGGGGTTATTTTCCGGCGGCTTCAGTTGCATGGAAAGTAAATGAAGAAAATTTCCTGAAAGACAGTAAAGTAGTGAGCGAATTAAAACTTCGTGCAGGATACGGTTTATCCGGAAACAACAGAATACCAGCTTTTCTTTACAATACCTTTTTCTTAACCTCGTCAGATTACGGATATGCATTCGGGAACAATGTAACACCGGGAGCTACAACAGGAAATATTATGTCTAATCCTAATGTAAAGTGGGAATCCGCAGCTTCTAAAAATATCGGGGTAGATTTTGGATTATTCAACGGAAGAGTTTACGGAACGGTAGATGTTTATCAGACCGATACAAAAAATCTTTTATTGCTGGCTAAAATTCCTCAGACTTCAGGATATGAATACCAATATCAAAACTCGGGAAGTACATCCAATAAAGGAATTGAATTTTCTGTAGGCGCTGCGATCATCAACAAAGAAAACTTTAACTGGAAAATTGATGCGAATTTATCTTCCAACAAAAATGTGATTAAAAGTTTAGGAAACAGTGCTTCCGCAAGTGCAAATTCTTATCTATATCCTTCAGGATGGCAAAATAACCTGAACGATTTCCTTGTACAGGTCGGAAAACCGGTAGGAACATATTGGGGGTATATTACCGCAGGAAGATACGAAGTAAGCGATTTCGATTATAATCCTACCACTCAGGTTTATACTTTAAAAGCAGGAATTCCGAGTTCTGCAGCAGCAGCAAACGGAGCGAAAGCTGTACAGCCGGGAGATCTTAAACTTGCAGACCTTAACGGTGACGGAATTATCGATAATAAAGATATGACGGATCTGGGAAGCGCACAACCGAAGTTTTACGGAGGTTTCAACCAGACCTTCCGTTACAAAAACTGGGATATGAGCCTAATGTTCAATTTCTCTGTAGGAAATAAAGTATACAACGCAAACAAAATAGAATACTCTACACAGTATCTTTACCGGGACAACAATATGCTGGCTGAAGTTGCCAACCGATGGAGATGGTTTGATGATGCAGGAAATAAAGTGAATGATCCTACCGCTCTTGCCGCCTTAAACGCCAATACAACAGGATTTACACCACCTGCAGGAGCTTACTTCCTTCACTCGTATGCTATTGAAGACGGTTCTTTCCTAAGACTGAACAACGTTACGCTGGGATATTCTTTAGGAAAAGATTTCACCAAACAATTGGGATTATCCAATTTCAGATTGTATTTTACGATGAACAACCTGTTCACGATTACAGGTTATTCCGGATATGATCCGGAAGCCAACACGAGAAGAAATCCTTTAACACCAGGGGTAGATTATGCAGCGTATCCGCGAAGCAGATTTATTTTATCAGGAGTTGATATCACTTTTTAAACCTAATATTATGAAGAAAAATAAATTTTTAGCCATTCTTTTTTCTGTCATCGGAATATTTTCTCTGAATTCTCTTAATTCCTGCGAAGAATATTTAGATGTAGAAAGCTTATCCAATACTTCAGAAAAACAGCAGTTTGATTCCGCAGCAGACACCTTTTCTGCTTTAGTCGGAGTGTATAATGCAACCATGGGAGACAATACCTACGGACAGAGAATGAACCTGATTCTTTCTCAATCCGGAGACGACATGAGAACTTCGGGAGATTATAACGCAAACGACCGAAGAGGGGTAAGCTGTTTCGGAGCGATTCCAACAAATACAGAACTTTTAAGACCGTTTTTAGATACGTACGCAGGAATCGAAAGAGCCAATCTGGTGATTAAAAACATTCCGCTTTCTCCTGTGTATCAGACGGGTTCAGCGGCAGATAAAAAACTAATGGACAGATATTTGGGGGAAGCTTTAACTTTAAGAGCACACTTCTATCATGATCTGATCAAAAACTGGGGCGACGTTCCTTTTCAGGATGTTCCTTCTGCTGATCTTCCGAGCGTGTATCTGCCAAAAACAGACAGAGATGTTATTTATGATAAAATTCTGGACGATCTTTTAAAAGCGGAAAGTTTAGTTCCTTGGAGATCCGAAGGCGGAACCACCGCTCAGAGAATTTCGAAAGCAGCGGTAAAAGGATTACGAGCAAGAATTGCATTGGCAAGAGCCGGGTATTCATTAAGAAGAAGCCCACAACAGATGATGCAGGGTTCCAATCCTCAGAAATATTATCAGATTGCTTATGACGAATGTAAAGACATCATCAATTCCGGGCAGCATCAGTTGAATCCGAGTTATGAAGGATTATTCAGATCACTGCATACCAACAGCGCAGATACATCCAACGAAGTAATTTATGCTATCGGAGCTTTCGGGGGAAATTCCAGAACAGACAGTAAAATAGGATATTACAATGGTTTAAGACATGATGATACCGACTGGAAATCTTCCGGAGGAGTCAGCGCAATTCCTGTTTATTTTTATGAATTTACAAAGTATGACCTGAGAAGAGATGTAAATATTGCCATCTTCAGGGTAAATACTTCAAAACAGGAAGAGCTTCAGACTTCCATCAACTGGAACGACGGAAAATTCAGAAAATCGTGGACTTCCATCACCGGAACTTCGCAAAACCTTGGAATCGACTGGCCTTTGCTGAGATATGCAGATATTCTGTTAATGTTTGCCGAAGCCGATAATGAGCTTAATAACGGACCTTCTGCACAGGCAGTGAATGCAGTTCTTTCCGTAAGACAGAGAGCCTATGCAGGAAATTTAAGTCAGGTGGGAACCATTCCGACCGACAAAACAGGATTCTTTAATTATATCGTTAAAGAAAGACAACTGGAATTCGGAGGTGAAGGGCTTAGAAAATATGATCTGATCCGCTGGAATCTTTTAGAAACGAAAATCAACGAAACAAGAGCTAAACTTACCCAGTTTATGAACGGTACAGGAGCTTATGCCAACGTTCCGGAATACATCTTCTACAAAAAAGTAGCCTATAACAAAGACAGAACAGCACAGCAAAACGTTTCGGATATCGATTTCTACACAGCAACAGGAGTTGCCAAAGCAGATATTTTCTACAGCCCGAACCAAAGTGTTGCAACGCCTTCCGGATACACAAAAGTAAACTGGAGACTGGCGATGACGCAGCCTTACATCAGTGGAGATCCTGTGAAAAGTTATGCCTACTATTTCCAAGCCAACAGAAAGGAATTACTGCCGATTGCTTTAGACGTAATCAACTCCAATTATAATCTTACGCAGGATTATGGATATTAGAAAATAGTTCACATTCATATCAGAAAAATACAGGCTTCATCTCCAAAGTGGAGTCTGTATTTTAATCAAAAAAAATTTCAATGAAAGCTTCCTTTTTTCTTAAAAATTTAAATTCTTTTTTTGCTTTTCTGATCGTATTGCTCAGTTTTCTTTCTTTTAAAGCCAATGATAGAACCATCGTGGTTTCAAAAGACGGAAAAGGAAATTTTCCCACCATTCAGCAAGCCATCAATGCAGCAGAAAACGGATCTTCCGTAAGAACGAGAATTGTAGTAAAAGAAGGAATTTACAAAGAAAAAATTACCATTCCGGAAACAAAAGGCGCTATTTTGCTTGAAGGTGAAAATCCTGAAAAAACCATCATCACCTACGACGATTTTGCATCAAAAAAGAATCCGGAAGGAAAAGAATTCGGAACTACAGGTTCTTCAACGGTTTTTATTTATTCTAATGATTTTACGGCAAAAAACATTTCATTCGAAAACAGTTCAGGAAAAGTAGGACAGGCAGTTGCTGTTTTAACGACGGGCGACCGAATAGCTTTTGAAAACTGCAGATTCTTAGGAAATCAGGACACCTTGTATTTAAAAGGCGTTCAGGATTCATCAGACAAAACAAAACCTTCCAGAAATTATTTTAAAAACTGCTACATCGAAGGAACAACCGACTATATTTTCGGAGCCGGAACCGCTGTTTTTGAGGAGTGCATCATTTATTCCAAAGAATCGGCAAGCTATGTTACCGCAGCTTCTACTCCACAGGCAAACGAATTCGGATTTGTTTTTATTAATTCAGAAATAACAGGAAACGCAAGGGAAAATTCAGTCTATTTAGGAAGACCGTGGAGACCTTTTGCCAAGACCGTTTACCTCAATTGTGAAATAAATTCCACCATACAACCTGAAGGATGGCACAACTGGAACAAGCCCGATGCAGAAAAGACCACGTTCTATGCAGAATTTAACTCCAAAGGAAGCGGTTCAGATCACTCCAAAAGAGTATCATGGTCGTATCAGCTAGCCAAAACCGAGGCAAAAAAATATACAAGAGAACAGGTTTTAAAAGGAAAAGACAACTGGAATCCGCTACTAAATTTTAAGTAAATATTCTAAACACCACAATTTTTATAATGACGGAATGCCCAATGAATGGGAAATTAAAAACATACTGAATCCTGAAGTTGCCAATGCCAAAGGAAAAGATCTGGATAAAAACTATGACAATATTGAAGTTTACTTTAATGATCTCGTGAAAAATATAACCGGACAACAATAAAAGTAAATAACCATGAAAACTTTTATTGAAAACAGTGATCTAATAAAATGTATATGAAATTGAATGTATTTAAAATAATAGCTGCAGCAGTATTGGTGTCCTCAAATTTTCAGGCTCAGACATCTGTTATTCAAAAGATAAGAAGCAATCCTAAAGCTCCGTTCTGTTATGCAGAACTTGCAGTGAAAGAAGGCGGAAAATGGGAAGGCGACAAATACATCGGAGGAACTTTCAAAAACGTTCAGGAACTCACCATTCCGGAATCACATACCGATCATTCCACCTACATCAGATACGAAGGCATCGGTCTGGAAAACAACCAGATCGGATACCGCTTATATCTCGACTGGAGAAATGCAACAGATATTTTTGGTAAAAAAGTAAACACTCTGGTTTTACCGGAAGTCGGACAGGACGGTTTTGAATCGTATCATCACGATGCAGCTTGGGGACAGGATATTCTGAAATCCGGACGTACCATCGGAATTGGCTCCTACGGAAGATACGATGAGCAGAATGATTTTGTTGAAACATTTAAAATCGTAAAAAGTACCGACGCGAAAGTGGTGAATGAAAAAGAACAGTCTTACGCAACCATCGAATACAAAGGCTGGAAAACATGGGGTGATGCCATCGATCTTGCTTCAAAACTTACCATTTTCAATAAAGATCGTTTTGTAAAAGTGGATTTAAATCTCAGTAATTCTATTTCAGGGTTATGCACCGGAATTGTTGCCATAAAAAATATTCCGTTAAAACAGGGAATCAGTAAAAATAAAAAATGGGCTTACATCGCAACTTACGGTAACCAGACCGAAACCAAAAAAGACGACAATCTCGGAATGGCAGTCTTCTACTCTCTTGAAAGCTTTGATAAATATATAAAGACAAAATCTACGCATACCGTTGTTTTCAAGAAGACAAAAAACGTTTCCTATTACTTTTTAGGAGCATGGTCTCTGGAACCGAACGGTTTAAAAACAGAAGAAGCTTTCTATCAGGATTTAGATCAAAAACTGGAAATTTTAGATAAAAATAATCAACTTTAACGTTTACAATCATGAATTTCATTAATCAGCATATCAAACTATTCACACTGGTCGCTTTAAGTTCAGGAATCTTTTCAGCCTGTGCGCAGACAAAAACTCCGGTTAACGCTTCAATTCAGAAGCAATCTTCAAATTCCGGAAAAATAGTTCCCCTCAATCTGAAATGGTCCGAAAGAATGATGCTGTCCGAAATGCACCGTTTTCCTGAAGCATGGATGCTGGATTTCAGCAAAACTCCGAAATGGACGTATCCTACTGCCATTGTTCTGGATGGTGCAGAAAAACTGTATGCCAAAACAGGCAAAAAAGAATATTACAACTACATCAGCGAATTTGGCGAAAAGCTCATTCAGGAAGACGGAACCATCATTACCTATGAGCTTGATAAGTATAATATCGATATGCTGAACAGCGGAAACGTTCTCCTTTATCTTTACGAAAAAGAAAAAAAAGAAAAATACCTGAAAGCACTTCAAACCCTTCGTCTTCAGATAGACGGACAGCCAAGAACGAAAGAAGGCTCTTTCTGGCACAAAAAAATTTATCCTTATCAGGTTTGGCTGGATGGTTTATACATGGGAATGCCTTTCTACACGCATTATACACACGACTTCGTGAAAGGTGCCGATGCGGCAAAAGCATATGACGACATCCTTTTACAGTTCGATTCTGTTCAGGAGCATCTTCTCGATAAAAAAACAGGTCTTCTCTATCACGCATGGGACGAGAGCAAAAAAGAAGCTTGGGCAGACAAAGAAACCGGACTATCGCAGAATTTCTGGGGAAGAGCAATGGGATGGTACGGAATGGCAATGGTAGATGTTCTGGATTATCTGCCAAAAGATCATCCCGGAAGAGCCAAATTAATTTCTTACATCAAATCCTACACCGATGCCATCATTAAAGTTCAGGATAAAAACAGCGGACTGTGGTATCAGGTTTTGAATAAGGCAGGAGAAAAAGGGAATTACACCGAAGCAACCGCCTCATCCATGTTTGTTTACACCATCATCAAATCTGTGAACAACGGTTATTTGCCGAAATCCTATAAAACGTATGCTAAAAAAGGCTACGACGGAATTATTAAAAATTTAATCACTGTTGATGAAAACGGAGTGGTAAATTTAAATAAATGCTGTGCTGTTGCAGGTTTGGGCGGAAAACCTTATCGTGACGGTTCTTACGAATATTACATTAATGAAGAAATCCGTTCCAATGATGCCAAAGGAACAGGGCCATTCATTCTGGCAAGTCTGGAGTTTGAAAAATAATACTTAAAACCATTAAGTCATTAAGGTTAAATCTATCATTTTAAAACAGAAAACTTAAAGTATAGCTAATCTTAACTACACTAAACTCCTTAATAAATCTTAATGGTTAAAAAATGTTCTTATGTAATTTCAAAAACTATCATTTGCTGAGTGAATAGTTTATGCTGAGCTTGTCGAAGAACCTTTGCGATCGAAAAATATGAAGTAAGCCATAAAAAAAAATCTTTCCGCTCATGGCGTTAAAATTTAAACCAGATTAAAAATCTGATTTATGAAAACAAAAAACATTTTAAATATATTTTCAATAGCCATTTTTTCCCTTGCATCAAATTATTTGAGCGCACAGGAAAAAAACTACGTTTCCGAAGTATGGACTGCCGATCAGGGAAAAAACTACAGAAACCCTGTTCTGTACGCAGATTATTCCGATCCGGACGTGATTCGTGTGGGAGATGATTATTACATGACGGCTTCAAGCTTCAATGAAACTCCCGGTTTGCCGATTCTTCATTCAAAAGATATGGTGAACTGGAAACTGGTGAATTATGCCATTCAGGATATTCTGCCGAAAGAGCATTTTTCAACCCCAAAACGAGGCGACGGAGTCTGGGCTCCGAGTATGAGATTTCACAACGGCGAATTTTATATTTACTGGGGCGATCCCGATTTCGGAATCTATATGGTAAAAACCAAAGATCCGCTGGGAAAATGGGACGAACCCGTTTTAGTAATGGAAGGAAAAGGACTGATAGATTCCTGTCCATTCTGGGATGAAGACGGAAATGCCTATCTGGTTCACGGCTGGGCGGGAAGCCGAGCCGGAGTAAAAAGCATTTTAACATTAAATAAAATGAATCCGGAAGGAACAAAAATACTGGATAAAGGCGTTCATGTTTTCGATGGTCACGATGCTCATCCCACCGTTGAAGGTCCCAAAATGTATAAAAGAAACGGCTATTACTATATTTTTGCTCCGGCGGGCGGCGTTGCCACAGGTTGGCAATTGGTTCTGAGATCAAAAAATATATACGGACCTTACGAAGAAAAAATTGTGCTGGAACAGGGTTCCACAAAAATAAACGGGCCGCATCAGGGAGCGTGGGTAGATACACCTTCAGGAGAAGACTGGTTTTATCACTTTCAGGATGTGGATGCGGGAGGAAGAATTATCCATCTGCAACCTGTGAAGTGGGAAAAAGACTGGCCTTTCATCGGAATTGACCATAATAAAAACGGAATTGGCGAACCTGTTTTAACGTATAAAAAACCAAACGTAGGACAATCCTATCCTATCGTTACCCCGCCCGAAACCGATGAATTTGATGGTGAAAAATTAGGATTACAATGGCAATGGAGTGCAAATGAAAATATCGTATGGTCTTCCAAGCTTCCCGGACAGAAGTTTTTAAGATTATTCTCCATAAAAGTTCCCGAAAGCGAAAACAACCTTTGGAATGTACCGAATCTGTTAACTCAGAAATTTCCGGCTCCCAATTTTGCAGCTTCCACAAAAGTAAAATTAACCCCCGAAGATGCCAAAGAAGGAAAAACTGCAGGACTTTTAGTGATGGGACTCGATCATCAGTCCATCGTCATTACCAACAAATCTGATGGATTTTATGTACAGTTAAGAAGAGCCGAAAAAGCAGATAAAGGCGGCGAAGAAAAGATTTTATTTGAAACAAAATTAAAAAACAACGAAGTCTATCTGAAAGTAAATGTAAACGAACCGAATGGTTTATGCCAGTTCAGCTACAGCGAAAACGGAAAAAATTTCATCAAAACAGGTGATCTTTTTCAGGCAAAACCCGGAAAATGGATCGGAGCCAAAATTGGACTGTACAGCATCAGTACATCGAAAGCACCTAGAGGCGGATACGCCGATTTTGACTGGTTCAGAATCACCAAGAATTAATTTTTATTTGATTTAAAAAATCTGCGCCATCTGCAAGATCTGTTACCGAAAAATAATAATCAGATTCTTCACTACATTTCATTTCGTTCAGAATGACAGTGTAGATAAAAATTTAGTTAAAATCATGAACAGAAAAATATATAATATAGTTTCATTTTTAATCGTCGTTTTGCTGTTGTCGGGATGCAAGTCTCAGAACACTACAGCAGCAAAACACGTTAAAAAGATTACCCATATTTATCTCATCGGAGATTCTACCGTGGCAGATTACACCGGAAACTACGAACCCGGAAAAGATTATATGAAAGTAAGATATCCCATTACAGGATGGGGACAGGTTTTTCAGCCGTTTTTTGCGAAAGACAGTTTGGCTTTTTTAAAACCTGCCATTTCAACGGACTCTGTGGAGATTATTGACAAAGCGCATGGTGGAAGAAGTACACGAACGTTTTTTCAGGAAGGAAGATGGAGAAATGTCTACGAACATTTGCAGCCGGGTGATTATGTCATCATCCAGTTTGGACATAACGACAGTTCTGAAAAACATCCGGAACGGTACGTAAACATTCAGGGATACAAAGAATTTTTAAGATTATTTGTAACGCAGACGAAGCAGAAAGGAGCAAATCCTGTTATTTTAACTCCCGTTGCCAGAAATTATCCATGGAAAGACGGAAAACTGGAAAATGTACACGGAGAATACAGCAAAGCTCCTATTGAAATTGCTAAAGAAATGAACGTTCCGTATATTGATCTGAATACATTATCTATGGAATATTTTACTGGAAAAGGACAGGATTTTACCACAACTCATTACTTTATGAATCTTCCGGAAAATGTATACGAAGCCTATCCCAAAGGTCAGAAAGACAACACTCATTTTCAGCCAGAAGGAGCAAAAGTAGTAGCATCCATTGTTTATCAGGAATTTAAAAAAATAATTAAAACTCAAAAATAATAAAATGAAGAAGACTTTTAAAGTGATCGGTTTAGCAGCAGCAATGCTATTTTCAGGGCAAATCTGTGCTCAGAATTCTGATATTTATAAAAATATTGAGTTTAAAATGCCGCAGGTTGCAGAAACTTCTTTTGCATCCAACACCGTTTCCATCACACAATACGGCGGAATTGCGGGCGGAAATGTAAAAAATACAGAAGCTTTTAAAAAAGCAATCGAAGATCTGAGCAAAAAAGGAGGCGGAAAATTAGTCGTTCCCCGAGGAATGTGGCTTACCGGTCCCATCGTCTTGAAAAGCAATATCAATCTTCACGTAGAGGAAGGTGCGATGATTATCTTCAGCAAAGATAAAAATGATTATCCGTTGGTAGATGTAAGTTTCGAAGGATTGAATACCACGCGTTGCCAGTCTCCTATTTCGGCAAAAAATGCAACAAATATTGCCATTACAGGAAAAGGAATAATCGACGGAAGTGGCGAAGCATGGAGAGCCATCAAAAAAAGCAAAGTGTCTGAATCTGAATGGAAAGAAATTGTAAAATCCGGCGGAATTGTATCTTCGGACGGCAAAAACTGGTATCCTTCGGAAAGCTATAAAAAAGGATTGGAAAGCAGCTCCCACTTCAATGTTCCCGACAAGATTTCCAAAGAGGAACTGATTACAGTGAAAGATTTTCTCCGTCCGGTAATGGTAAGTCTGGTGGAATGCGACAAAGTTTTGCTGGACGGACCTACATTTCAGAATTCTCCGGCATGGAATCTTCATCCTTTGATGTGTTCCAATGTCATTTTAAGGAATCTTACCATCCGAAACCCATGGTTTTCTCAAAATGGAGACGGTCTGGATCTGGAATCCTGCAAAAATGTTCTGATCTACGACAATACGTTTGATGTGGGAGACGATGCCATCTGTATAAAATCCGGAAAAGACAAAGACGGAAGAAAAAGAGGAATGCCGACTGAAAATGTCATCATTAAAAACAATATTGTGTACCACGGTCATGGAGGTTTCGTTATTGGCAGTGAAATGTCGGGTGGAGCAAGAAATATCCACGTTTCAGACTGTACTTTCATCGGAACAGATATCGGGCTCCGTTTCAAAACCACGCGCGGAAGAGGAGGAATTGTGGAAAATATTTACATTAAAAATATTGATATGATTAATATTCCGACTCAGGTAATCGGTTTCAATATGTTCTACGAAGGTGCATCTCCGGTTCTGGAAGACGGGCAGAAACAGGAAGGCAACGAAGCTCCGGAAAAAATATATCCCGTAACGGAAGAAACACCAGTTTTCAGAAATATTTTCTTTAAAAACATTACAGCAGCCAATTCCGATGAAGCGATTACTTTATTCGGTTTAGCTGAAATGAATCTTAAAAATATTGTGATTGAAGATTCTCAGTTTAATACCAGAAAAGCTTTAACCATAGTAGATGCAGACGGAATTCAGTTAAAAAATGTAAAGCTGAAATATTCCGAAGGAACGGGAGCAACGATCTACAACAGTAAAAACATCAATCTTTCAACCGTGAAGTTTGATTCTGCAAATAAACCTGTTATAAAAGTGTTAGGAAATAAAACAGGTGCAGTCTTATTACCAAAAGAAATTACGTCTGATAAAAATGCACTTTCTATCGGAACGGATGTATCGAAAAATGCAGTTAAATAGTGTATCAATAATTTAAACCATTAAGATCAATTAAGCTGTTAAGACAGGTAAGATCGCTTTATTTTAAGATAAAATCATACTGATTTTCTTAATAAAACTTAACCTCTTCAATCTCCTTAATGGTTTAAAATTTAAAATTTGACAACATGATTTTTAACAGAAAACATACTTATATTTCTATTTTTTTTATGGGGACAATGGCATTCGGACAAATAAATCGACCGAATGCTACTCCCTATACCAACGAAGGAACATTGGAAAAATTCAAAAAAAAATATTCGTTTGTAACTCCGATTGACCGTCCGGTTCCTCAAAATATCAGAATAGATAAAGACGCAGAATATAAAAACATCAACGGAATTTCTCTGAAAGCGGATGTGTATTATCCTTTAGATCAGAACAAAAAATATCCCGGAATTGCGATGGTTCACGGTGGCGGATGGATTTCAGGAAGTAAGGAAAACGAAAAATTCATGGCTATGGAACTCGCTTCAAAGGGTTATGTGGTAATTGCCATCGGTTATCGTCTGGCTGATGTTGCGAAATTTCCTGCCGGAGTGGAAGACATCGAAACCGGAATTCAATGGCTGAAGAAAAACAGTAAAAAATATTCTTTAGACCGAAAGAAAATAGCGGTTCTGGGAGAATCTGCCGGAGCGCAGATCGCCACTTTGGTCGGTGTAAAATCAAAAAATAAAGTTCAGGCAATTGTAAATGTAGACGGCATTGTTTCTTTTATTCATCCCGAAGCGGAAGAAAGCACTTACGCCTCGTATTGGCTGAACGGAGACAGAGAAAGCAATTTAAAAAACTGGACAGCCGCTTCTCCCTTGGAATTTGTGGATAAAAATACCCCTCCTACTCTTTTCATCAACAGTTCGCAGACAAGATTTCATGCCGGAAGAGACGATATGATGAAAAAACTGAAGAGTTATAAAATTCCGACAGAGTTTCATGAGATTAAAGATACGCCACACTCCTTTTGGTCGGCAGAACCATGGTTTACGGAAACACTGAATTTGACATTGGATTTTTTAGATAAAGTTTTGAAATAGTGATCTTAAACGCAAAGTTTTTATTAATAGATATGTTAAATTTTAAGGAGCAAAGATGAATCAACAAGTTGATTTGATGAAGTTATCGTCATAGCTTCGCGAAGCAAATTTTATTTGCCTTTGCTCCCTAAAAATTATGAGGCTTTATAAAAATCTTTGCGTCAAAAAAATAATTCAAACTATGAAAAAATTATTTTTAATCTTTCTCATTTCGATGGCAAATTTTATGTTTGCAGCAAATGATCCGTACATCAAAATTACTGTTGCAAAAGACGGAAGCGGAGATTTCACCTCAATTCAGAAAGCTATTAATTCCATTCGAGATTTAGGACCGGAAGAAGCTTTGATCTTGATAAAATCCGGAACGTACCATGAAAAAGTGGTGATTCCTTCTTCAAAACATAAAATTACGTTGGAAGGCGAAAATAAAGACAATACCATAATTACCAACAATGATTTTTCAGGAAAACGGGATTCTTTCAATGAAAAGATGACCACGTTTAATTCTTATACGTTACTGGTGATGGGAGATGACATAAAAATCAGCAATATAACGATTCAGAATACGTCCTGTAATGAAGGACAGGCGGTTTCACTTCATGTGGAAGGTGACCGTTTTATCATTAAAAATTCGATCATTTCAGGTTGTCAGGACACCGTTTATGCCGCAACCAATCACAGCAGACAATATTTTGAAAACTGTTTGATCGAAGGAACCACTGATTTTATTTTCGGACAGGCTACCGTTGTTTTTAAGAACTGTACGATTAAAAGTTTAGCCGATTCGTTCATCACGGCAGCCGCAACAGAAGCGGACAGAAAGTACGGTTTCGTGTTCTTCGACTGTACATTAACTGCGAAAGAAGGCATTACCAAAGTGTATTTAGGGAGACCTTGGAGACCTTACGCAAAAACGGTTTTCATCAATACTGAAATGGGAAAACATATTCTTCCCGAAGGCTGGAATCCGTGGAAAGGCGACAAAATGTTTCCTGATAAAGAAAAAACAGCCTATTACGCAGAATTCAGAAGCAAAGGAAAAGGCGGAAATACTTCGAAGCGCGTAAACTGGTCGCATCAGCTCACAAAAAAAGATCTGAAAAATTATACGCCGGAAAAAATTTTTGATGGCTGGAATCCTCAACATAAGTAATGAGTAATTAATAATGAGTAATGATTACCATTCGCTAAATCGACATAGGAAAATGGAGCGTTAAGAAAATTAATTCTGTGAACGTTAAGAAAATTCTATTGTTTGAGCGCGACCAAAATACTGAATAAAAAGACAAACATCAAATTCGCGCGAGTTCTAGGATTTTTAGTGAATAGAAATAATTTTTAGCGGAAGTTTCCAGGTCTTGAACTTTTGATTCTTTTGTTTCCAAGACAAAAGAATATAAATTAAAAAATTTATTTAAAATGAAGAAAATACTTTTAATCTTTAGCCTAGCCGTTTCAACTTTACTTCTGGCTCAGCAAAAGCCAACCCTTTTCTTAATCGGGGATTCTACCATGGCAACTAAAGAAAATCCGGACAGAAATCCGGAACACGGATGGGGACAGGTTTTGCCTCAGTTTTTAACCAACGGAATTGAAATACAGAATCATGCGGTGAACGGAAGAAGTTCCAAAAGTTTCAGAACGGAAGGACGATGGGATAAAGTGGAAAAGCAACTGAAAAAAGGAGATTTCGTCATTATACAGTTTGGTCATAACGATCAGAAAATCAAAGACTCTACAAAGTTTACCAATCCTTACACACAGTACAGAGCGAATCTTGAACGATATGTGAATGAAGCCAGAGCGAAAGGGGCAACTCCTGTTCTCATGACTTCCATTGTAAGAAGAAACTTCAACGAAAACGGAGTGTTGATCGATACACATAAGGAATATCCTCTGGTTGTAAGAATGGTCGCCAATGATCTGAAAGTTCCTTTTGTGGATATGCAGTTATTAACGGAACAGATGGAAATTTCTTACGGCCCTGAAAATTCAAAAAAACTTCATCTGTATTACAAAGAAGGCGAAGATCCGTATTATCCTAAAGGAAAAGAAGATGACACGCATTTATCGAAATTGGGAGCGGAAACGGTTGCTAAATTAGCCGCGAAAAATTTAAAGGCATTAAAAATAGGGTTGGAAAAGTATATCAAATAATAGAGATCCCGTTGATTTTGCAGATTAAAATCATTTTAAAGATCTGCTCAATCAGCAAAATCTGCGCGAGAATAACATAAAATCAATCAATACATTAGATTTCTCCTCCGTCGAAATGACAGGTTTGATGTAAAAATTAGTTTAATAAAAATTGAAAAAGTAAAGTAATAAGATGAAATTCAAAAAAGAGGCTTTCTTCGATGGAAATTCTGAATGGGAAGATTTGGGAGACGGCGTTTCCAGACAGTTTGTCGGGTATAACTCTCAGGTCATGATGGTGATTGTACAATTTGAGAAAAATGCTATCGGTGCATTACATAATCATTTTCATTCTCAGATCACCTATGTTGCAGAAGGAAAATTTGAAGTTACGGTTGATGGTGAAATGAAAATTTTACAGAAAGGCGACGGATTTTTTGCCCAGCCCAATATTTTTCACGGGGTAAAATGTCTCGAAGCAGGAAAACTGATTGATGTGTTCACTCCTTTCAGAGAAGATTTCATCAAAGATAAGTTTTAAGGCTCCATTTTATTTTTTAAATCCCATTTTTAAAAATAACACAACAAACTGTTTATCAGTTAAATAATACATATACCAAACAGCTAATATTTTTTCCCGAAGATTTTCCGGTTCAGGAGATTTAAATTTCTTACACCGGATCATCTTTGGGATTTTTAATTTACAATTCAGCATCAAATATATTTTAAACATTAAATAAAATGCAACCGATTAACCAAATAAAATAAATAACATTATAATTATATAAATATAGATATGTTAAAATATAAATTATTTGTTTAGCGTATTTGTAATTTTACAATCTAATCATAATTAAAACCATACTTACTATGAAAAAAACATTTAAAGCTGCTTTTGCGACAGTAGCTCTATGTTCTGTTTTTGCCTTCACCGGATGCGGACAGGAAGACATTAAATCAGACCTATCTGAAAACAACAGTGACCTTAATATGAGAAGTGCACTGGCTTCCAAAGCCGTAGTTCCGTTAGCAAATTGTACTGCACCGGGATGGGCTTCACAAAACGGAGGAACTACAGGAGGCGGAACTGCTGCTGAAACTACTGTTACCACTTACGCACAGCTAAAATCTGCTATTGAAAATACTTCTGTAAAAGTGATTAAAGTAACCGGAACGATTACCGTTTCAGCACGCCTTTCACTACAGGATCAGACAGGGAAAACAATTTACGGAACAAGCGGTGCGAAACTGGTTTCTACAGATCAGACGAAAGACGGTTCCGGAATTCTTAATGTTAAAAGATGTAATAATATCGTCATCCGAAACCTGATTTTTGAAGGTCCCGGAGCATACGATACAGACGGTTGGGACAATGCTATTCTGGACGACTGCCGAAATGTATGGATCGATCATTGCGAATTCAGAGACGGAGTAGACGGAAATTTTGATATTAAAAATAAATCTGATTTTGTAACGGTATCCTACACGAAATTTCATTATCTGAAACCTCCGAAAGCAGGAGGATCGGGAGGAACAGACGATCACAGATTCTCCAACCTGATCGGTTCCAGCGATGGCGCAACAGCAGATGCAGGAAAACTGAATGTAACTTTTGTTCGTTGCTGGTGGGCTCCGGGATGCAGAGAGCGTATGCCAAGAGTTCGTTACGGAAAAATCCATATCCTGAACAGCTATTTTAACAGTTCTGTAAGCAACAAATGTATTGCAGCAGGAGTTCAGGCTAATATCCGTGTGGACGGAAATGTTTTTGAAAATGTAAACGAGCCGATTAACTTAATGAGCGGATATACAGGAGTAACGGTTACTTCTAACAATACTTTCACCAACGTTACCGGTAATAAGCAGGGAGGCGGTTCAACAGCTTTCACGCCACCTTACACCATTTCTACGCTTTCTCTTTCATCCGTAAAATCTGATGTTACGGCAAATGCAGGAGCAACCTTATCCGGAAATATCTGTAATACTTTTTAATACTATTCATATAAATGAGCGGCTGTCCCGATTGGGACAGCCGCTTTTTTCTGCAGAACACGGAATAAAAACTGATCTAACTTTCCATGAACCACACCTAACTATAAATCAGAAATACTGTTTTTTTCAAGCCACTTCGGATATTCTTTCCCAAGCAGTTTTTCGGCATAATCTCCGTACCAACTATAGCCGTTTCTTCTTTCTTCGGAAACTTCGTAATAATTGTATTTTACGCTTCCGTCGCGATCTCCGAAAAGGGGTTTATTGTTGTTGATATCATAAAATCTTGCCCAGATCACAGAATTTTTATCTTCGGCTAAAGTTCGTACCGCCTTTCCGTTTACTTTTGCCACTTCATAGCTGTAGCCTTCAATTTTATTTTGCCTGAACCATTTTATGGCAGATTTTACAGATTTTTCGATTTCCGGAGTTACAGGCTGCATCATTAAAAACCTTACGATTCCCACAGATTCTGCGGTAGCTAAAGAGACAGGTTCAAAAGCTCTTGCTTTATCCGGCTGTAACGTTTCTTCGTTGTACTGATCGCCCCAGATGGCAGGAATATTTTTTTGCAGTACCTGCGTTTTTAAAATACATTCTATTCCTTTATGAACGGCGGTTTTTGATTTTTCTTTCAGCTTTGCATCCACCACATCGAAACCATTTTTTCCTTCGGAAACATTATATAAAACCGTTAATGCATTAATCATTGCATTGTCGTTATACGTAATCTGCTTTCTGTACAGTCCTTTGTTGGGATAATACTGTGGAAAACCTCCATTGTTTTTATACTGCATCAGCAAAAGATAATTGATTCCTTTTTCTGCCGATTTTAAATATTCGGGATTTTTGGTAGCAGCATATGCTTTGATGAGCGCATTAATCTCTCTTGAGGTCGCATTATTGTCAATGGTTGCATGATCGTCTCCTGTTGCTTTTATCTTTCTTAAAAGTTCTTTGCTGAGAGGAAGATTGTAGTTTACGACAGATTTATCTTCGAGCTGTTTTCCCCAACCTCCGATTGGAAGCTGATAAATCAGCATTTTTTCAGCTAAGGTGTCTTTTGTCTGAGCGGAAAAATTGACGGCAGCTAAACCTAAAGTCAGTAAATAGAGTTTTGTTTTCATCCTTATGATGCTTATTTAATCGTTATCTGCAAAGGGTTTGCGATGATCTGCGCCTGTTTTTTCAACAGATCTTCCCAATCCTTCAGAGTATGAATCTGTCCGCTTTTCTGCCATGCAAATCCTGCGTAATAAGTAAGTTTTCTCTGAGGTTTTGTGATGACCAGTAAATTGCTCTGATCCGGAGTTTCAGATTTAAAAGTCATTGATTTTTCAATAGTTTCAGGGTTTACCACAATTCCCTCTCCAACAAAGGCGTCATCAATTTTTTCCCAATGAAGATAATACCCTTCTTTGTCATTAAGCTTTGCTTCTCCTTCGTTTTTGTGAAGGGTAATTCCGATGGTATAATTCGGAACCTTTTTTTCCGCTTCAAAAGTGGATTCGAATTTTGAAAAGTTTGAACCTAAATCTAAAGAAATTCTTTTGGTTTCTTTTACTCCAAAATCGCTCCAGGGATTGTATGTAAGCTCAAAAACTGTTCTTAAAGGTCCTTCAGCAATGGTTTTAGAGGTAACAAAATTCTGCGAAACCTGTAGTTTTCCGTCTTTCCAGATTCCGATTCCTCCTGTTCCTCGGCTGTCTCCGACGTGATAGGGATCGTAGCCTTCTCCTCTCGAATCTCTGTGGTAATACATCGGATCGGTTAAATAGCCTTTATACCATTTATTGATAACCGGCTGTTCTGTTCTTTTCAGCCAAATATCCACTCCGCTGGAAAGGGTACTTCCTTTTACTCCGGCTAAAGCTTCTTTCTGCCCTTTCGGACCGTACATTCTGAATGCAATTTTTTCATTTTCCCATGCATAATCGTCCACTCTTTCAGGAACCAGTCTGGAATAGGTGGTTAATGTACTTTCAGGAACCGGAGATTTTCCATCGGCTGTAATGGTGTATTTTTCAGAGGATTTTCCGGCAATGTGCGCCATGAAAAGCAATTCATCATTGTTTCCGTCTCCATCGTTGTCGATCCACTGAATGGTTATTAATTGTCCTTTGCTGTTTTTTATCCTTATCTCTTCTTCTTTATTTTTGTCTAAAAAAGATCTTAGCTGTGAAACGGGAACTGCAACCACTTCATTTCTTTCAAAATTCAGATTATTTTTCACCTGAACAGATGTTTGTGCGTTGAATAAAGATGAATTAATGCAACCGATTGCGCAAATGAATCCAAGAATTGATTTTTTAACCGTAAACATATTCTGTACCGTTGAGTTAATTCTCCAAAAGTAAAAATAATTTTTGTTCAGGAAGAGAAAATTTTAATGATTTAACAAAAAATTGTGACTTTTAGTTTCAGATTCTGACTGGTTTATGAAAGTAGCCGATTTTTTAATTTTTAATTTTAAAGTTAAATAAAAAAGCGTCCGCATTTCTGCAGACGCTCCAAACTCAATCTTCTTCATCATACATCGACCACTATTTTAACTTCTCCACATACCATTTTATTGTGCTTTACCCTCTTTTTTTTCTAAAAATTCCGCAGACTGACAGTTTATTCTTCTATCCAATTAATTGATTAAAATCTCAGATCATTCGTTTTATAAGGCTTAATTAAATATACCGATCTGCTTCGCCTGCGGAAAAAACCTGAACAAATTCTTAAAACCACAATCACCTGAATTTGTTGGTTGCCTAATTTAATTTTATCGGTATATCCGAAATATTTTTAACATGTCTATTTATATAGATGCAGAAAAGAGGAAAAGCGTTGGAAAAGTTTTTGTAAAAAGTATTAAATTTTGTAAAATAAATTATAAACAATTGATTTTAAGATCATTAAAATTTCAAAAATTATTACAAGAAAGTAAGCTCTGAGTGATATTCAGAAGATAATTTAATAATTGACAGAATTTAGGTAAGCAGATTTTTAGAAATCTATTCAAAATTATTCAGAAAATCAAACAGATCATCTTCCGGTTTCAGCCCGAGTTTTTTTCTCAGTCTGGATCGGCTTACATTGATACTGGAAGGCAATACCTGAAAAATATCTGCCATTTCTTTAGAATTCAGCCCAATTTTAAGGTAAGCGCATAAACGCAGATCGTATATGGAAAGATTGGGAAATTTCTTCCTCATTGCCTTAAAGAATTCCTGATGCAGCTCATCCATCTGGATTTCGAAGGTGTGATCGTCTGTTTCCAGATAGGTTTTCAGGGTTCTGCGGATTTCCCCGAGTCTTATTTTAGAAATATTCGGGTTATTCTCTATTTCAAGTATTTTCTCGTTAATGGTAGAAAGAAGTCGGTTTTTATCTTCATCTTCTTTGGCTTTGGTGGCAAGTTCTATCGTTTTGTTTTTGATCTCTTCTTTGAGGTTATTTTTCTCATTTTCAAGCTGTCGCTGTTTTTCAAAAAACATTTCCTGTCTGTGCTTTTCTGCCTGTTCGCGAAGTGCATTCTGCTCTTTTTTCAGAAGTTCCAGTTTTTGTTTTTTCAGTTTATTTTCCTGATATTTTTTAAGGAAGTAAAAAAAGCCCGCTATCATAAGAAGATAAGCTGCATAACTATACAGGCTTCTGTACCAAGGCGGATTGATTCTAAAGGTAAATGTTTTTATGTCAGATATCTGGTTTCCGATTTTAGCTTTTACCAAAAAACTGTATGTTCCTTCTTTGAGACCAAGAAACTCTATTTTATTTTCAGAATTCCAGACAGACCAGTCTTTTGAAAATCCGTCCAGAAAGTACTGATATTCTACTCCACCTTCATTGGGAAGCGAAAATACAAAACGTAGATTATTGAACCGGTAAGGAAGCTTTTGGTTTTCTTCCAGATCAAAATTTCCCATATTGTTAAACATTTGTGCCTTTGTTAAGATAAGCCGGGAACTGAACATGTTCTTATCCTGAAAATTCAGTTTTTCCAACGCAAAACCGTTGTATATAGGGAAAAAGTTATATTCCGCAGATAATTTTTGGGGAATATAAAATCCGGGAAGCTTACCGTTAATAACCGGAAGCTGTACTTTTTCAAAAGCAGGAAAAAATTTATTGTTCTGATGATTGAAATCATACTGTTCTGATGAAGTGAATATTTTTATTTTCTCCTTGATTTTGTAAAGATGCGGCAAGTTTCCTTTAAAATTACTGTCGGGAAAGATCTGACGGTTAACCGCATTAAAATTGGCATCGACGGTTGTCCGCAGAATACCGTAATTAGGGATGTTAATCCATATCGTATGATCATTTTCCACTTCAATCTGGCTTACCGCTCCTACAATTAAATTCATTTTTTTAATGAATTTGAGTGTATTGTTTTCTTTTTTGTAAACGAAAATTCCCGAATAGTTTCCTGTTAAAATATAATCTTTCCTGAAAGGGGTAATTGCAGAAACGCCATATTCGTTGTTGATTTTTTTTAAACTGTTTTTCTCCAGAATAAAAAGTCCTTTATCGTGACCGCAATACAGATTTCCGTCAATATTTTTAAGCGTCCAAACCTGTCCTTCGGATCCCTCTACCATTCGTAAAAAATTGCCGGAACCGGGATTTCCCATTTCATTCCAGTCTGCAAAATACAGCCCCTGATTAGAACCTAAAAAGAAAGTATCGTCTTTAAAAGCTGCTGTGTAACCCGTCCCGAAATCATCATCCTGACTGTAGAAATACGTAATATCATTTTTAATATCTACAGAAGAGATCCCATAATCCAGACCGAGCCACAGTTTACCGCTTTTCTGGTAATTCATGCACAAAACGGTATTATTAGGTAAGCCTTTGCTTTTGTTAATATGCTGAATGATTTTTCCGTTCAGATCCGTAATGTATATTCCGTCCAATATGGTTCCAAAAGCGTAATACTGTTTCCCCAAAGTAATGAAACTGAAAACTTTATTTTTGATAAGCACTGAAGAAACTTCAAGCTGAAGCGGGGTAAGTCTGCCGTTATTCCATTCAAAAATTCCTTTATCTTTAGTAATGATGCGTAGAGAATTTCCGTTAAAAAAAACACCGCTTACATCCAGAGAACTGTTATCGGGATAAGAAAACAGAAGTTTCAGTTGTACTCCGTCGTACTCAAAAAGTCCTTTTTTTTCATCAGCAAGAAACAATCTTCCGTTGACGAAGAAACTATTGGAAAATCTGGATTTTGCGGAAAATTTGGTGAGTTTTTTTTCAGAACGTATATAGATGTTTTGATGAGATACAAAAACCATCTGATTTTTAATCTGATATGTTCCCCAAAATTCTTCATTTACTCCTCCTATTTTCTTTCTGAAAGGATACATTGAAGTAAAGCTGAATTTTCTGAATTTGTCTTTTTTCCAGACACCGAAATCCATATCTGCTCCAGCGTAAATGGTAGAATCATTGGCAACATATAAAGATCTTGTATAGCCACGGTAACTTTTAAAATGTCCCCATGTTTTACCATCAAACTCCAGAAGCCCGTCTTCGGAAGCCATGTAGATCATGCCGTTTTTTGCCGATTTAATATCCCAGATTTTACCGTGATTTCCATAGCTTTCGGGCAGATAATTCTGCACAAAGGGCATCCCTTTTTCCAAAATGCTCTGTGCATTAGAAAAAAAACTCAGGAACAGTAAAAAGTAAACAAAAAAGTATTTCAGCATTCTACTCAAATATAGATAAAATTTAAGAAAAAAACGTCCGTTTTTTTCAACGGACGTCTAATTATTTATTTATGGTTTTAATTATTTCACAATAACTTTAGAAGACTGAACTTCCCCTTTATCTGTCATGGTTTTCAAAATATACATTCCTTTAGCAAATCCTTGTGTGGATATGGTATTTGAGTTCTCACTCTTTACTTTTTGTCCCGATAAAGTATACACTTCGATGGCTTTCACTTTACTTTCTGCCGTAATTGTTTCACCGACATTCGCAGGATTAGGATAAACTCTCAAGCTTTTGGAAACGGTAGCTTCGTTGGTTCCCAATACTGTAGCTTTATGAAAATAGAGATTATCAAAATAAACCGTTCCGATATTGGAAGTAATCACAAACTGGGCTATATCATTTCTTGCAGCATTATTCGTCCAGCTGCTCAACGGAACATCGATAGAAAGCCATTGCCCTTTTACCAAAGCCGGTGTACTTCCTGTATTGAGCGGAAGTTCCAGTGCAGAAACCTCTCCCGAAGTTCCTCCCCATTGTGAAAGTTTGAGATTGAACACTTTTCCTACCAGATCCACACTATTGTCGATCCAGATATCCATATGGAAATGGGTAAAATTAGTTGCATTAATATGATGTCCGGCTCCGCTGAAATCCACTCCCAGGAAATTGGTGAAAATAATTTTTTTAGTATCATTTCCCGCTACCTGAATATCAGAAATACTAGAATCGTCCCAAACCGCAGACCATGCATCAATCGGAATATTGGCATAAGCATTACTGAACATGGAAATCACATCCGTCGCTGCTCTCGCAGGAGGAGTTGGCGCAGCAACATTAGGTCCTGAAACTACATAATTTACCGTGTATGTTTTGGTTACCAATCCGTTTTGTGAGGTTACCAAAACAGTTGCCGTACCCGGAATTGCCGATGACTGAGTAATGACTTTTGTTGCGCTTGCATTGGTGGTTGTAGCCGCAGTAATTTGCGGAACAGCCGTTGTACCTTGCGGATATTCCAAAGTATAGGAAAGAATCGCAGAACTGAACCCTGAAACAGTGGTTCCGTTTACTTTTAAATCGCTTAAAGTAGCATCTGCAGCAGGATTCACGGGATTTTTCCAGAAATAGATATTATCCAGGTAAATTGTCGAAGGATTTGCTCCAGACTGTCCGTCAAATTTTATCTGAAAAACAGAATTCCAAGTCATTCCCGTAAATGCAGATTTAGGAAGATCTACACTGCTCCATCCCGCATTCGTGAGAGGAACATTCACCAAAAATTCACTGGATCCTGTTCCGTTATTGATGGGTGAAACTTTAAGAACAGCACCTGCAGTATTTGTCCAGACGTCAATATGAAGATATTCCATCGCAGCAGCATTCTGAGTGGTAAGATCTGTTCCCTGATAATTGAAATTAGAATATACCAAAATATTATTTCCAGATCCAGAAACCGCCTGAAAAGAAGTGTTCACACTTCCGGACTGTCCCCAGTTCGGATTATAGTTCGTAGCAACATTCGTATAAGCATCACTGAATATAGAAATTACATCTGCCGCTGCCTGAGTAGGAGTCGGTGCGTTAGTTGTTGGCTGAGAAAAGCCAAAACTAAATGCCAAAAGCATTAAAAAAAGAGATAAATTTTTCATCTTTATAAAGTTTAAAAATTAGTATTATGGCTGACCGTTAATTTTCAGAAATAATGTTCTTAAAAATCACGAATCGTTTTTTGTTTTATTTTTTTATGATTTTATAAGTATTAGTTCCTTTCTGATTTTCAATTCTGATTAAATAAGTACCTGCTGTAAAGGAGCTAAAATCTAACTCCAAAGAAGTCCCCACATTTTTTTCAAAAAGTTTCTTTCCTGAAAAATCATAAAGTGTAACCGTATTTTTGTTTTCAGGTAATTTCAGACTCAGAACATTTTCAACAGGATTGGGATAAAACAGTTCTTTGGCTTTAAAGGAATCTGTAACTCCCAGAGACATACACGCATCGCCAACTACGTAAGAATAATATTTGGTTACGGACATTCCTCCTGCGTAGGCAAATTTCACTGCATAATTAATCGTAGAACCCAAGGTTTGTCCGGCAATCGTGTGCGTAAACTTCTTTCCGGAAACATTGGTCATTGGAGTTTCTGTAAAAGGAGTTTGTTTCCATAAATAAGCTACAACACCTGTCTTATCAGCATCTAAAAGTTCAAACGTAATTTTCACATCGGTTCCGATGGTTTGGAAGTCGTATTTGTATCCGGTAGAAAACGCTCCCTGCGAAGCTAAAGTAGATGTTCCGCTGCAAGCGGTATTGATATTGGAAAGAGTGGTCGCATTTACCGTGATGGGATTATTGGCAGCGGTATTTCCCGCAGCATCGCTTGCTGAAACCGTAAATGTATAGCTGGTTGTTGGACTCAAACCTGAAATTATCACAGATTTCGGTATTCCTGATGTACCGTAAACCGTTTGCGTCGCTCCACCCGAAATCTGATAGGTAATTGCTCCAAAATTATCGGTTGCATTTAGTAATAATTCTACGGAATCGCTGGTTACTGCTCCAACAGTTGCGGTAAAATTAGTAGGTGCAACAGTGTCTGGAGTGGTATTCTGATAGACTCTTACATAATCAAAAATCATCGAAGCATCGGTAAATGTGGAAGGAATAGTTCCTGCAACACCGCCCATTGCAATATTGAGTAACAAGTACTGTTCTTTATCAAAAGGCCAGGTTGATGCATTTTTAATGGCTGGATTGTAAGTATAATAAGCTACACCGTCCAGCAAAAACGTAATTTGATTGGGCGACCAGTTCATCGAATAAATATGATAATTGGCGGTAATATCCGATGAAGCCAACATTCCGCCGTGGTTGACAGAATTTCCTGACGATGACGGCGTATGCAACGTACTCTGAATAAAATTTACTGGAGCAGAAGGGAAAATTCCGTATTCCATCATATCGATTTCTCCACAAGCCGGCCAATTGGTATTTCCATAAGTGGAAGCGAAATAACCACCCGGTTCGTTTACATTTCTTCCTAAAAGCCATATTGCAGGCCAAGTTCCTTGGTTTTTCGGAACTTTTGCCCGAACGTCTATTCTGCCGTATTTAAAGGCGAATTTTGAATTTAATCTTGCCGAAGTGTAATTTTTGGTATACCCCTGATCGGTAAAGGTTTCTTTTTTAGCAACAATATTCAGTTCCCCGTTGTTGGCGAAAGAATTGGTGATGAGATTGGTGTAATGCTGTTGCTCATTATTGTACCAACTTCCTGTTGTAGGCAATTGGGTTTGATGATGCCATTTTGCATTATCCACCGCTCCGTTGGTAGAAAATTCGTCGGACCACACCAGATCATTGTACACGACATCGACCTGCGCCAAATAGAGTGTGCTGAAAAGGAGTAGAACGATATGGTGTATTTTTTTGATCATAACTTTTTTAAAATTTTAGATTTTAGATTTTAAATTCGAGATTAAACAAGTCTATATTTTTTAATCTCAAATTTCTTGCAGCCCGACTTGAGTGGAACTTTTTTCTTTTCCGTTGCCTTCGACTTCGCTCAGGCAACGGAAAAGAAAAAAGCGGGATCTCATTGATAAGCTCAGGATAAACTTCTGACAGATGAAACAGCACAAAAAACTTCCCTCTTCCATCTTCACTCTTCCAGCATCCAACTTCCCTCTTCCCTCTTCCCTCTTCCCTCTTCCCTCTTCCCTCTTCCCTCTCCTCAATACTTCAACTTCTCGTGCTTATCCCAAATCCCCCAATGTGCACCGACTTCGCCTTCGGGACCAACTTTCCAAGATTCATCGAAAGAGGAAAAATAGAAACAGTCGATTTCCTCGTCCATACACCACAATTGGGTGTTGATGAAATAGTTCAAGGCGTTTTCTCTGGACGGAATAGCACCCTTCAAATCTTCGCCTTTACTTGGCCAACCAGTTTCGGAAATGATGACTGGTTTTCCGTTGGCTGCCTGTTTTGCCTGCTCATACATCTGCTTCATATAATTGAGCGAATTTTCGGCGGGACAACTTTCCCAAAACGGATAACAATTCGCCAAAATTACGTCGCAAGCATCTGTAATTCTTGGTTTTATCGTGAATTCATAATAAGCATCTACGTAACCTACCGGAATTTCAGGGAGTTCTTTTTTTACTCGGTTGATGAAATCCAGCAACTCGTCTTCGGACAAATCTTTGCGGTACATCACTTCATTTCCTACGGCTGCAATGTCTACAAAACCTTCTTTGGCAAGTTTTATCAATCCTTCCACTTCTCTTTCGTTGATTTCGGGATCGTCGCCCAACCAAGCTCCGACCAAGGTTTTCATTCCGAATTCTTTGGCGATTTTCGGGATATGTTCGTTGCCTTCGGTGCAGGAAAACGAGCGAACCCAAGAAGTGTGCGGTTTCAGGATTTCCATTCTTCGGCGAACCTGCTCTTCGGAGATAATGTCACCGGGTTTTTGTCCGTCTTCATACAAACTAAAACAAAAGCCGTGAACACCGTTGTACAGAATTTCTCTGAACAAATCTTTTTTTTCGATTTCGGTTTTTCCTTTGATGTAATTATCCTGATTTTGCTTGGGTAAGGATAAATACTGCTCTGCTCTGTATGACATGTTCTTAGATTATAGTTGTAATAAATGATGATTGATAAATGATAAATGATGATTTAGTCTAGCATCTCCTGTCTTTTAGTCTTGTGTCTTTTTTAAAATTTGAATTTTTCATTGGCATCCCACAATCCCCACGAAGTTCCTGCCCAACCTTCGTAATGGATTTTCCACGATTCGTCGAAAGAAGAGAAATAGAACAGGTTAATTTGCTCTTTTGATGCCCACTTTTGCGCTTCCAAGTAGTATCTCATCAGGTTTTCCGGAGAAGGTTTTGCGTTTTGTACTTCTTCGCCTTTACTTGGCCAACCGGTTTCTGCGATGATGATTTCTTTTCCGCCCGCGATTTTTTGGGTTTGATGATACATTTCCTGCAAATACATTCCGGCGTGTTCTATGGATGCGCCTTCCCAGAAAGGATAACAATTGATGAGAATTTTATCACTTGCCGCCACCAATTTCGGGTAATTAATAATTTCATAATAGACATCGATATACGTTACAGGAACATCCATCGTTTGATTTTTAACTTGTTGAATGTAGCTCAACAACGTTTCTTCGTTTTGATCGCCACGGTAAAGTACTTCGTTTCCAACGGCGGCGATATCTACATTTCCTTCTTTGATCAACTGAATTAAAGACTGTATTTCCTGTTGGTTTTCGGTTTCATCTTTGCCAATCCAAGCTCCCATTAACACTTTGAAGCCCATTTCTTTGGCGATTTTCGGGATATGTTCGTGTCCGTGGGTGGAAGAAAATACTCTGATCCATTGTGTGTGAGGTTTTAATACTTCGAGGCGTTTTCTGATTTGCTCTTCTGTAATAAAGTCTCCCGGAAATTGTTTTTCAGTAAAGACGCTAAAACAAATGCCGCTCATTCCACCATTAAAAACGTTTAAAAATGCTGACTTTACTCCTTCTACATTAGAATAGTCATACATTGGGAAATAATATTGCGGGAATTTTTGTTGTAATTGTAATCTGGAAAGTCCGGCCAAATTCATTCCTTCTAAAACATTATTGGCACCATATCCTGAAGGTTTTGGGGCTTTTCTTTTTTCTAACAAATCTCTTACTTCTCTGGCTTTGGCTTCATCTACATCATAATTTTTCATGGTCCAAATGGCAGTCAAAGTTCCAAGAATCGGAATTCCAACAAAGAAAATTCTTAACCAGAACATCGTTTCATCGGTTTGTGTAGCGGCATTGGATTGAAAAGCGACCAGAGAAAGAATCATCCCACTTAATAATCCCGCAACAGCGGTTCCGAATTTTACCATCCACCAATAAATGGCGCCTAAACTTCCTTCTCTTCTTTTTCCTGTGTTGAGTTCATCAATATCAATCACATCAGAAGTCATCGACATCATTAAGGTAAACAAACTCCCGATTCCGAAGGAGAAAAACGGCAACGCAAACAGAAACAGATACGGTTTGCCCGGAACGAAAAGTAAATACAGTAAAATATAACCCACGATTGAAATGCCCTGAGAAACCAAAAATGCTTTCTTCTTCCCCATTACTTTTGACATTCTTGCCACGATAGGAATGACTGCAACGGTTGTAATAATTGCGCCTACACTTCCGAATAAAGTGGGCCATAATCCAAATCCTTCTTCATTTCCTTTGAACAAATAATATTTGATGATGAAGTAGGAAAATCCGGCTGTAGTCTGAAATGCATTAAATATTAAAAAAGTGGCAATACATATTTTTCTGAACGGTTTAATTTCTACCGAAGCTTTCAATCCTTCTTTTATTTCGCCAAAACTTCCTAAAATCCCTTTCAAATCAATCGGGCTATAATTTTCGTGGAGTGTCGATTTGCTTGGAATAAAAAATGCTGGAATTGCCGCTAAAATGGCACAACCAATAGCAACATAAACCGCCAGAGTTCTCACCGCAACATCACTGGATGGAAATAAGGACTGATCTGCCATGATTACCCAAAACCAAGGTGCAACCACCCAAGCTAACTGACCAATGAGCTGAGAAGTTGCCATAATATTGGTGCGCTCATGGAAATCGTCGCTCATTTCGTAACCCATCGCTACATAAGGAATACTGAAGATGGTGAGTCCTGAATAAAAAATAAGTGAAACCACCAAAAAGTACCAAAAATTGTACGTAACGCCATTTTCAGCGTACAACTGCCACATCAAAGCAAACGAAATCCCTAAAATAATAGCTCCTGCTAAAACATACTGTCTTCTTCTTCCCCATTTGGATTTGGTATTATCGCTTACATATCCCATAATCAAATCAAACAAAGCGTCATAAAACTTAGGAATAAAGTAGGTTAAGCCTAACAAAAATCCGCTAAAGCCGAGTTTCTCTACCAATACAACGGTGAAAATCCCGATCATTGCAGGAAACATCTGGTTCGCCAACATTCCCAACCCAAAAGCGACCTTCTGACCTATTGGAACTTTATTCGCTGATTTTTTGATTTGATCTGCCATTTTTCTTGTGTGTTTTTTTAATTAAAAAGTTAAATGAACCGTTTGCAATGCTTTTGCACTGATGCGAACCGGAATTTTTTGATTTTCTAAGGAAATTTCGATATTTTTTGTCTGTTCCGATGGGTTGAAAACTACCACCGCAACTGAACCGTCAGGATTTTTAGCGGCTGTAATTTTTAAATCAGAATCAGGATTTTCAAAACCAATTCTTACCGCTTCGCGACGAATAAATTTGCTGAAATGCGCCATCGTGTAGTATAAAGGCGTTACATACACTTCGTCTTTTTCGGGATCTACCAAAATCGGTGCGCCACACCAGTTTTTAAACCAGTTCGGACCGCCGTTTTTATCCAAAACCATATTCCAATCGATCCAGCCATCAACCTGATTGTTCAGGCAACCGATGATGTCTCCTGCGTAACGGAAAACCGGAACGTATTTTGGATGCAGATATTTTTCTTCTTCTTTCGCCCAGTCAAATCCCCAATCTGTCGCTTCTGCGCTCCAATACCACGAATCATCTTTCCATTTCGGAATATCGCCGTCTATGCAGGCTTCAGTTTGAATTAAGTGTTTTGACGGATTTTTCTGATGCGCATATTGCAGCTCGTCTTCAAAAATTTTATAGGTGCTGTCGTACCAATGAATGGCTGTTCCTGCAAAATATTTGGAAGATTTTTCGGAGCGGTACATTTCATTTACCCAGTTTTTAAGTTCAGAACGGTTTTGGTCGTAGCCGAAAATTTTCACGTTTCCGTAGCCGTCTTTTTCTAATTTCGGGCCTAAGAAATTTTCCACGAAATCGGTCATTTCTTTTGGGGTAAACAACATACTTTCCCAGTTTCCGCCGTTTCCGTTCGGTTCGTTGATTACGGTAATTCCCCAGATCGGAATGCCCAGTTTTTTATATTCGGTTAAATATTTTGAAAAATAGAGTGCAAACGTTTCGTTGTATTGTGACAATAGTTTTCCGTTGATCCACGCATTGTTATCTTTCATCCAAGGTGGTGAAGTCCACGGTGAAGCCAGTATTTTGAAACCATTTTTTGAAATTTTCTGCGCTTCTTTAATCATCGGAACCAAATCATCCATATCTTCCTGTACCGAAAAATGTTTCAGTTCTTTATCGTCTGCAACCGGAGCGTAGGTGTAATGTTTCAGAGAAAAATCGCAGGAAGCAATCGTGGTTCTGGTTAAAGAATAATTGGCTCCATCTTCCCCAAAATACAATTGCAATACTTTTTCCCGGTTTTCCTTGCTTAATTGCTTGAGCAAATACGCAGAACTTTCGGTAAAAGCACCACCAAATCCCGTAATTTTTTGGAATTTCTGTTCGGGATTGAGTTTGATTTTAACTGAATTTTCAACAGGTTTTACCGCATCAATTTTGGTTAATTGATTTCCACTTGCAGAGGTTTCGTAGATGTCTGTCTTCCACGATTTTTGAGATTGACAACTCATCATCAAACTGGTTATTAGGGCGATATGTAGGATTTTTGTTTTCATATTTTTGGATTTGTTTTCCAAATGTTTTTTTATCTCGCTGATTATACAGATTTCGCAGATTAAAAAAGTTTAAATAAATCTGCCCAATTAGCTAAATCTGCGAGAGCATTACCTTTTTGAATCATCTTAAAATCATCATTTCGTTTCCAACAATTGTTTTTCAAATTCGCGGTGTGGAGGCATTTCCACAGAATCTAACAATCGTTTCAGATTTCCGTTAAAGGTTTTCTGAATGGTGTTTCCGTCCCGTTTTAGTTTTTTAAACGCGCCTTCATCCACCAGATTCCAAACTGCATATTTTGCATTTCCGTCAACGGTAAACAATCCGAAATGATTTTCCGAACCGCCTGCATTTCCGGCATCTTTCCAAGGTTCATCAAACGCTTCAAAATAGAAACAGGAAATTCCCGCTTCGTTTGTCCAATCCCGCATTTTGTGGTAGAAAATTCCGGCTTTGTATTCGTCAACTGCTTTAGAATCGTTGCTTCCGTACAATTCATTGGAGAATGTTGCCCAACCGGTTTCGCCAATGTGTACTGGTTTTTCCACGCCCAAACTTTGCA
Source organism: Chryseobacterium sp. C3 (assembly GCF_014218905.1). NCBI lineage: Bacteria > Pseudomonadati > Bacteroidota > Flavobacteriia > Flavobacteriales > Weeksellaceae > Chryseobacterium > Chryseobacterium sp. C3. The sequence goes on from NZ_JACLCU010000004.1 coordinate 332,509, forward strand.
TATATTTTTTCACCGAATTGTACTGCGATTTGGCATAATTCACGGAACGATTCATCGCCAAATCCAATTGTTTTTCTTTGGAAAATTGAAATTCATCTTCCGAAATTCCCCAAAAAATCGGGTTATAATGCGTGTCGTGCATCGGATACGTGTGCATCGAAATATAATCCACCGCTTTGATCAACTCATTGAGTTCTTTCGTGTGATATTCTTTATCACCACCACCCCAACTTGCAAAATTGTCGGAACTGGTAATCCATAAATCTTTCGGCAATTCTCCTTTTTTCTTTAATTCCTGCAAATGATTCACCCATTTCAAAATCACGGAAGGCTGCACATAATACGCAGTTGCCCATTTTACCATCGCCTCGTTTCCTACGGCAATGACTTTAATGATTTCCGGATATTCGTTCGCCAATTCTACAGCGTGTGCAATTTCAGAGGCGTTTCTTTCGCTTTCTTCGTTGTGATTGGGTTCAAAACCAGTCCACGCATTTTTACAGTCGATCCACGCGCCGAGCATTACATACATTTCAAATTCAGGATTTTCCTGACGCAATTCTTTAATCGCTTTCAGCACATTTACGGCTTCCGGAAGATGCACATTATACGTTCTGATGATTTTCACACCCATCGCCGAAAGAATTTTCATATCTTCTTTCAACTGCGAAACGGTAGGTTGCACTCTTCTGGAATTGGTTCGGTAACCGCCGTAAGACATTGCCAAATAGTTAGGATTTCCTAAAATTTCGGATGCACTTTTATGTTTGATTGTGTTTTGCATACTGTTACATGACATTAAATAGGTCAAAATAAGAATTGGTATTACACGGAATAATTTCATTAATCATTGAAATTTTTTCATTGTTGCCCGATAAAAAGAATTTTCACCTCAACCATTTAAATGTTTATGAGATAGATTAACAGGTCGCTCCTACGGAGCTTTGCTTTTGTATGCTACCTTTTTCTATTAACAGTACGCTCCTAAAGGAGCTGTATTAAGTATCATCGGGACTTACTGTTAATAGGAAATTTGTATTCTTCGGTAAAAAGCTCCGTAGGAGCGACCTGTTAATTGCTTTTCCATTTTTATCGGACAACAATTATTTTTTTTATTGAATATCCGTTAAACAACCTATTACTATGCACTGATATGAAAATCAATTATTTATAACAGGCACTTCGACAAGCTCAGTGTGACACCTCTAATACTAAACGCTTGATTTCTAGCGATGTCAAGCTGAGCCTGTCGAAGCTTTAGGTTAATAAACGGACAATCAATTTTTTTTTTCATTATTTCAACTGTTCTTTTTTAATTTTCACTTTAATCAAAGAGATTTTTCCGTTTCTTTTGAAGATATTTTCGGAGTCTTCTTGATTGATGGTTAAACTGCTCTCTATTTTTGCTTCGCATTGTTCATTAAAAATTTCTACGCTTTCGTTTTCCGAAATTTCATAAATCACCGGAACTTCGCATTTGGTGAAAAACAAAGCATTTTCGGGTAATTTCAGTGATGAAGCATTGGATTTCACATCAAAATATTCGATGGTTTTTTCTTCGGTTAAGAACTCTTCTTTTCTTAATAAATCGGGCTTAAACTGCAATTGTCCGTCTTTTACCACGATTCCCAATTCTCCGAAACGGCTCAGCAAGTCTTCTTTTACCTGTCCCGTCATTCCCGGTTGTTGTGCGCCTTTTCCGAATGGCGTGTGCGAATAGGCATCGGTTGGAAATGCGCCATACAATTCTGGAGATTTGTGAACGCCGATTCCTTCGTTGATTTCGTAGAAATGTTCCAGTAATCTTCCCACCGTTTCTTGTGAAGCATTTTCATTGATGGCTTTTTGGCAAACTTCCATTACGGCTAACAATAATTTGGAAACCATATGCCAATAAATGGAGCCTAAACCTTCGTACCCGTAGAATGTGCCGCTTCTTCCGGTAAATTCTTTATGATTAAAAACTTCTTCAAAAATTCCTAAAATCAAGGCTTTTTCCTGATTTTCAACCTTTAAATCATCTAAAGCTGATTCTAGATCTCCTGCATTTTTGAAATTTCCATTAAAATGATAATTTCCTAACACATCTTTTTCGATGATCTGCGTGTTTTTTTCGGAAACCAATTGTTGAAGCAATGCTGATTGCTGCACTAAATTTTCCGGAATGCTGTTTCTTTCTAAAAATCCTTTCAATTGCTTGTTAGGATACAATAAATAGCTGTATTGATCCTCCCGGAACAACGCTGAATTTTTCAATGCGTCCAAAACTTTTAAGCCTTCTTCGGAAGTCAGAAATTGGGAACTCAACACGGCAACTTGTCCTTCCAACATTTCGCTGAGATACGAAACCGCAACCGATTTATCATTGGATGTCATCAAATTATAGGCGTGATACAAACCGTCTTTTCTTTCGTTGGCTTTGATGGAATGTTCCAAAAACTGCAACGAAAGGTTGGTAAATCGTTGTAAACCTTCCAAAGAAACGGTTCGTTTTTTACCCAAAAACCCTTTCTGATACACGTGATTTCGGTATTCCGAAGCGACTTCTCCGAATACATCGAGGATTTTTTTGCGGTCTTCGTTGCTAATATTTCCTTCCAACAAGTGAAGATTTTCCTGAAAACCTTCTCGTATTTTTTTGTAAAAATCGACCAGTTCGCTGGAGATTTGTACATTTTCCAAAGCCGAATTTTCAAAAACAGTCTGGAAAAATTTCATCATTCTTCTTAAGTAATACAGCGTCACCATCGAAACACCGTTTCCAACCAAAGCGTTGTTGGCATCGTTCCATTCCGGACGTTGCGTGTTCATCCAGATGCCGCCTTCCAAAATGAAATTGGATAATTTGGCGAGAACGGTTGCGAGTATTTTTTCGGTGAAATTCACCTTCAAAACGTCTCCGTTTTCGTCACAGAGCAAAGCACCGTCTGCTCCGATTTCTTTTCTTCTTTCGTGAATTGTTGAATCCAAATCGAAATCAAAATCAATGGTATCTTTCGGATTTTTCAGGATTTCGGCGTAGGATTTTATTTTGTACGGAACATTGGCGTACACGAAATATTCTTTGTCTAAAAGTGTTTCTAAAGAATTTGGGAAATAATTTTCGGCAAATTCTAAAAATTTCAACAGATAAATGATCTGATGATCGCCCCAATATCCGATGTAGCTCCAAGGATCGTCGGCTTCTATGGTTTCCCAATCGAAACCGTCTTTGGTTACCCGATACGGATTGTACCCGTCAAAAGTCGTTGCATTCAGGAATTTAAAAATCATTCCTTCGATAAAATACGGATAGGAATGCGCTAAAGCTTCCCAATTTTGGAAAATATCTCTCCAGTTTCCTTCATAATCGAGGATTTTAGAACCGTTAATTTCACTTCTGGTATTGATCGAAAATTTGTTCCAAGGACGGGAAGGATCGCCGTGACGGCGGGAAAATTTGAGCGGTAAATATTCTTTAGCCAATCTTATGAAATCAGCATCTTCTGTATTTTTTAACGATTCATTTAATTCAAAAAGACTAAATTTTTCTGGAAGATTATTTAAAATTTCTTTTGAATGATTGAATATATTTTGATTCGCTTTTTCTAAATATTTGGAAAAATCCCACTTTTCGATGGTGTAATTGTCATCAAAAATTCCGCCGCGCATAATGTTAAACAACGTATTGGAAAAATGTCGGCTGTCTCGCAGATCGTCATTGGTAAACTGCAATCCATCGGCAGAAGCGACTAGTTTTTTGAGATTTTCTGTGCCTAAATCAATATCGTTCTGGATTTTTTCAGCAAGATTTTTTTCGTTTTTAATGCGTTCAATCCAACCGATTACATTGGATTGAGACTGATTAATATTGGCGATAAACCACCATTCTTTCTCATCATTTGTGTTTAATTCTAATTCCTGCTGAATAAAATAGGCTCCTTTTTCGCCTTTAATATCGTTTTCCTGTGTAATTTTTTCACCTTTTCTGAAATTTTTCAACTGAAATGAAGACAGCAAATACGTTGGATTTTCTGTCCCAGTGGAAAAAACGGTGTTTGCTTTCAAGGCTTCACTTGGTTCGGCTTTATCCACAATAATGGCACTTAATGCGAAAATTCCGAGTCCGGATGTTGCGTCGAGTTCGGTGCGTTTGTATGCATCGCCCAAATTGCTGACACGGTTTTGCAAATCGCTTCCGATTCCGTACGGTAAAATATTTTGCAATCCGTCTAAAACGGTTATATATTGATTTCCAGCCGCTAAATTTTTGATTTTTGATTTTTTGATGAACCCAAATTCGCTGCTGTTGTTCCATTCATAAGAAAAAGCGAGTGCTAAATCGTGGTTGATTTCTTCAAAAATAATCTTGTTTCCGAATTCGTTTTTATAGACATTTCTCGAAGTGTGAAATTGCGCTTCATTGCGAACGGAAAAAGGTTCCCAAACAATAATTTCCTCTTTTTTATGAACCTGAACCATCGTTTTGCTTCCGGTAATTTCTGCCGATTCGGTGATTTTATCATCGGTGTAGTACGGAAAAAGGGCAAATTCTGAGTTTTTTCTCCCCGCGGAAAGTCCACCATTGCTGGAAACGAACATCCAATGATTGGAATCGCTTACGATGGTCATAAAAAACGGACGCAACGATTCTGCATCGGAGATTTTAAAAAAAACTTCGTGGTTGATTTTTACAGTTTCTAAAGAGGATTCGATATGGGAAATCGTGGATTGCATTAATGTAATTTTGATGAATTATTTTTAAAATTGGTTTGTAAAGCCCTTCCGAAGGAAAAATTTCCTTCGTTGAAATGTTTTGAGAGTCTTGTTTTTGGGAAACCTTACAGGTTTTGAAAGCCTGTAAGGTTTGAGTGGTTTAAAATTTTATTTTGCTTTGTAAACTCTTACATAATCGATGTACATACTTTGAGGGAAAGAGGTTCCGTCCGTTGGAAATCCTACAAAGTTTCCTCCGACTGCCACGTTAAGAATCAGGAAAAAAGGATGATTATACACCCACTCTCCTGAAACATCCGAAGATTTTACGCGATGATAAAGGTATCCGTCTACAAAAAAGTCTATCTGGTTTTCCTGCCATTCTACTCCAAAGACATGGAAGTCCTGATCGAATCTGGCATTTTGTAATCCATAGGCTTTTGTTTTTGCATTTCCTCCGGAATATCCGGGACCGTGAAGGGTTCCGTATACGACATTCGGGATATGTCCTTTCAGTTCCATGATGTCTATTTCGCCACACTGAGGCCATGAAACGGTATTGATATTATCGCCCAACATCCAGAAAGCAGGCCAGATTCCGGGACCATAAGGTGTTTTGATTCTTGCTTCTATTTTTCCGTAAGCATGAGAAAAAAGTCCCTGTGTTTTTACTCTTGCCGAAGTGAAAGCGTTTCCGTTTTTTCTTGCGGTGATTACTAAATTTCCATTTCCGTCTAAAGAAACATTATTGGTGGAATTGGTATACGACTGCAATTCCTGATTTCCCCATCCGTTATCTCCGGTTCCTAAATCGAATGTCCATTTTTTTTATCCGGAAGGCTTCCTGCGGTACCGTTGAATTCGTCACTCCAGACCATCTCAAAGTTTCTGTCGGGAAGCGTTTGTACCGATTCCTGATCGCATGAACTCATCGAAAACAGAAATGCAGGAACAGCCAGAAGTTTTAAAATTTTATTTTTAGGTAAATATTTCATAATTGTTCTTTTAAAATTTTAGTTATGGAAATAAATATTATCAAAGAAAATATCTCCGTTTCCGTCTACTTTGAATTGAATGATGTTGCTGAGTACAACCGGTGAGAAGGAAGACAGAGGAATGTCTACACTTTTCCAGCCATTGGTATTGATCCCAATTCCCGAAGGTACAGATAAAGTATACGGCGTTTCTACAGGACCGGGACTGATTAAATAGAATTTTAAACTTGTAGAATTAGCGGTATAATAATCTATATGAATGAATCCGTAGGATGAAGCGTTAAGCGGACTTGCAAACTGGGTTCCCTGATAGTTTAGTCCTGCATATTTCAGGGTATTGTTTCCTGCTATCGGAGTTTGGGAAACCTGTGTAGACTGTCCCCAGTTCGGGTTAAAATCTGTACCCGCAACGTTTGTATAAGCATCACTGAAAACCGAAAGAACGCTTGCCGCAGCATGAGTTGGTAGAGGTGCAGCCGCAGTCGGCGTTGCAGGAATTATGCTTCCGTCGTTGTAGAAGTAAATATTATCTGCATAAAAATTAGAAATATTGGCTCCTTCGAAAATTATCTGACCGATATGCGCTTTCGTTGTTAACCCTGTAATTGCTGTAATGGGAATATTCAGACTGATCCAGCTCTGACTTTGTAATGAAGCGGTATTTACGGTGTACTGCCCTGTTTTATCATCAGTTCCTCCATATACTCCATCTGCTCCGAAGTCTGCTACTTTTATGGTAAAAGATGATCCTGCCGCTACAGCATTCGGTAAGTACATATCCATGCGTAAATGTGACATGGATGATGCATTTACAGTAGGTGAAGTCATCTGGATTCCCACAAAATTAAAGTTGGTATAGTTAAGCACATGGTCATTATTTACCGTAAAATCTGCTGATTGTGTCGTTTGATAAGGAGCCCAGTATCCGTTGTAATAATCCACCGGAACATTGGTGTATTTATCGCTGAAAATAGAGATGACATTATTTGCTGTCTGTGTAGGTACAGGTGCATGAACAAAATTTCCTGAGGAATTAATGGTAAGGCTTCCTGTTGCCGTATTGCTTCCTAAAGTTGCGGTAATAACAGAAGAACCGGATCCTACTGTACTTACATTTCCAAGCTGGTCTACCGAAGCTACCGCTGCATTGGAAGTTTTAAAGTTGAAATAATACGGAGTAAGGTTCACTGCCTGTGTTGCTCCGTTGGGCATACTGTAAGAAGCAGTAAGTCCGTCTATTTTATTATTAACGCCTACAAAAGAGGTAATTGTTTTGTTGCTTCCGTTCAGGATAGATGCGGACTGATAGGAAATGGTTCCGAGTTTTTCAAATTTCACCTCATCTACCCAAAAGGTATATCCTTTGTTGTTTTCGGGACCTTCGGAATAGAAAAACATTCCTTTTTCCATTTTTAATTTTGAAGGATCAGGAATCGGGATGATTACTTTTTTCCAGTTGGTATTTACCGGAAGTGCAGAAAGGGAAACCTGATATTTGTTTTCACCAAGATCGTTTCCAAAACCGATGATATCTATATTCGCTGCCTGAGTCGCTTTGATCCAGAATGTTAATGCATTGTAATCTGAAAGATCTCTTCCTACAGAGGTGTAAAAAGATCCTCCTGCATAAGCTCCTTCGGGACTTCCGTAATCCGGAACGGCAAATTTCATGGAAGTGGTTCCTGAATATTTTACCTGTGTGTCTACATCAAATGCTTTTACATCGGATCCTCCGAAGGCGGAATAATTTAACCCTGAACTGAAGGCATCCATAAAAACTTCCGGATTTTTAGGATATTCTGCCGTTTCAAGCTCGCTGATGTCTCTCTGACAGCCAAAAGCCATTAAAAGTGAAGCACTTAATAATACTTTGGTGAATTTATGTCTGAATATATTTTTCATTTTTGTACAAGTTATTTACCGATATTGATTTGAATATACGTTCTTATTTCCCATTCGTTTCCGTTCGGGAATCCGATTGCGGTAGGATCAGGAACCCAGTTTCCGGCACCGTTTATGGTATAAGTAGGTGCATATCTCGGAGAATACTGATCTAAAGTTCTGTAGGTACCGCGAACTCCGATTCTTGTTCCCGGAAGGATCCACCATTCGGGTTTTCCTATTTCAAGGGAGAGATCTCCCATGAGCTGCATCGGGAAAGTAAGGTTATAATCTCTGTGGTAATCGTAAGGTCCCCAATCGTTCAGTTTGAATGCGGTAACAAATTTTAATTTTTTGTAAATGGTTCTCAGCTCCAATCCGAATCTTTCAATTTTTCTGGTATCGCTTCCGTTTGCCTGTGCCGTTCCACCATAAATGTTGGCTATCACTCCGAAATCGGAGCTTACTTTAGAAACAATTCTTGCATTGGCCTCCCAAAGATTGGCTGCCGGTGCAGCTCCCGGAAATGCAAAAGTGGTTCTTCCGTCCGGTAAAATTCCTATTGCAGCATCCTGTGTTGTCGGTAAATGTCTGTACACAAATCCTGTACTGAATGCAAATGGTGCATCTTCTGTTTTATCGCTGTCCCACGCGTACATCCATGTAGCCGGAGTAGGATCATACGTGAAAAGGATTTCTCCTGCGGTCTGCTCGCGGTTTGCTCTTACTACAAAAGGATCCTGCAGTATATTTCTTGGTCTTCCCGGTGCAGGTGCGTCCATTGGAACCGGTCCTTCGATCGGCTTCTGCCAAAGGAAATTAGGTGCGATCTGGAAATTTCCGATATTATAGGTGAATCCTGAAAGGACGTTATACTGGTTTCCGCTTCCGCTGTCTTTTAATCTCCATCCGGTAAAGGTCTGTGTGTAATCTGCTCCTCCATTGGCAACCAGACCCATCATGGCTCCCTGTGCGTACCAGTTGAATTTTCCGCCTGCGTAGGTAAATTTGGCTTTTCCACCCCAATTGTCTTTCCCGCTGATCTGATCCTGATAAATGTTTCCGTCTCTGTATAACTGGAATGTTCTTCCGTTAAGCGGCTGTCCGCCCCAGATTCCTCCCAGATCAATTCCGAAGTTTCCGAATTTTCTCTGAACTGCTAATGTTACTCTTCTGGTTTTAGGCTGCGGAATGGCAAATGAACTTTGTGTATCTCCTCTCTGATCCAGATCTTCATGATAGATTCCTGTAAGATCGAATTTTCCTGCTTTTCTTGAGTATTTTACCAACAATGCAGGGTTGGCTCCCCACCAAAGTTCCGGTCCGAAAGCGACTTTCAGCCCATTGATTTCTTTTTTTCCTGTGAATTCAAAACCGAAAGGGGCTTCTCCGTTGTAGATGTCCATATTAGGACCGTAATTGGCTTCAGGATAGAGTCCGAAAAGATCGCCTTCGTATCCCCAATGGTAATGCCCTGTTCTGTAGAACCCGTGAAGATCAAAATATTTCTGATTCCATGTATAACTTGCGTTGTAGACCTGAATTCTGTTGAGATCTCTCATTGTGGTTGTGGTTCCGTCTGCATTCATTACCTGAATTGCTCTTCCTCTGTTTTCATAAAATATCTGGTCGATAGGATTTTCTGCCACATTTCCCAGAATATTAAAGTTAACATTGGCTCTCATATTGGCTGTGGGATTTCCTTCTATTCCCACGTAATAGGATTGCATATGATCAAAGCCCTGTCTGTTCGGATAGGATGTATAGGCATCTGTTTTTTCTTTTGGTGTGGTGATAAGACTTCCTCCGGTGTTGAAGGTTGAAAAATCTGCTCTCAGATTGCTGATTCTGATCATATCACTGCTTTCTCCTTTCAGAGCAGCTTTATCGCCTGTTGCTCTCAGATTTGCATCGGTAATATTGATGTCATTAAAATAGTTTTTAACCGCACCAGAAGACTTCATTTGGGTACTTTCGTAAGGATTGTACTGATGAACCTGCTTTAAAGTATAATATGCACTTCTGGGATACAACTGATAATGTCCTGTTGCATCTGTTTTTCCTTTGGCGCAGATTCCGAACCATTCTTCGTTCATGTTATTTTCGCCTTTACGGAAATCTCTGATGTATCCTCCGTTGCTCCACGATGCATTGGTATTGTGTACCTCCAGATCTTCGGTCTGTTTGTATTTCCACCAACCGTCGCTAAACTGGAATGTGAATCCTCCCAGTGCATTTCCCGCTTTTCCCAAGCCGGCTGCATTTTCATAGATTTCCTGCCAGTTTCCGAGCAGATAATAAGACTGTGCATCCTGATCTTCTTTTTGAGAAAGTTCGTTAAAGGAGTCTGCTCCAAATTCGGTGAAGAGAACAGGTTTTCCGTATTCTGTTTTTACTTTCAGGAAGAGATCGCCAAAAGAAACGCCACGGTATACATTGGTTCCGAAAATATCTACATCTTTACATTCCTGAGCAATGATGTCTAAAAACAGGGTGTCTCCGTTACATAAAGCAACAGGATGGTTCTGATCTAAAGATTTTATTTCTAAAGCTGCCTGATTGAAGAGCTGATACATCGGGATTGCTTTCTGGGTAGATTTTCTGTCCTTCATAGGAATATCTTCCGTTTCTGCGCCTTCCCAGAATAAGCCATAATTGTTTTCGTTTCCTAAAAGGTACAGCAAAAGTCCCGGTGTATTTTTATACTGTTCTGCCAGTTCTATGGTTTCTTTCAGTAAAAGTTCTCTGGTTGCAGGGTTTGCGTAATCTGTGTTTGCCACCCATGAGCCATTTACGGTAAGACCATATCTTCCGAAAGAATGGTTAAGCATAGTGTAAATTCCATAATTTTCGTAGATATACGTAATCCACTTTGCCGGAATTCCAGTGTAGATTCTTACAGCATTTACGCCCATATTTTTCAGAAGCCCCATTTCATCATCCAGAGCTTTTTTGATGAAATCATCGGACTGTTTCCAAAGGGAATAGTTGTAATTGGTTCCGACAGGATAGTAATCCCAGTTCATTCCGTTTACAATGAAAGGTTTTCCGTTCACTTCTAATTTTTGTCCGTCTGTGTTATTCGCCACCTCAACTTTCTGGGATTGTGCGTGGGAAAGATGAGCGCCGATACAGACTAAGAAAAATAATATTCTTTTCATTATGTTATATAATTTCTATTCAGTTTTATAATTCGGACAAGACCTCTTATTTAATGATGAATCGTCTTTGCCTAATTTAAAAATGTTAACAATTAGTTCATAAATAATATGTATATACATTTGATATACACAAATAAACTATTGAATGTCAAATACTTAAATGGAAATAAAGAAGCAATAAAATCATTTTCAGATCAAAAAATCAGTTGAATTCTATGAAATTGAATTAAGAATTATTTAACATTTTACAGCTCCTAATAGGACATTTTTTAACATTCAGATAAAAATATTGAAATGAGAAATGGGCTTTAAAATTTCACATTTTTGAGAATTTTCAAACAATCTATTTTCAAAATATTTTGTAAAAATTCTATTTTCAGGGTTAAAATTTTCTGAGAATTTCTGAAATTAAAATAATGATTTTGGCGAAAATTATTTATAAGCACATCTGCTTTTTAAGACAAAAAAAACCATCCGAAAATTTCGAATGGTCTGACTGAAATCAATGATTTAAATTTTGCTTTTTCTATGCTGACTCAATAGGATAAGCCTAAAAACTGAAAGATTATTCTCTAAATTTAACGATCATTTTTTTGGTATACGCTTTATTATCTGAATCTGTAACTTTCAGCAGATAATATCCTTTAATCTGTAAAGGCAGATCTATTCTCACTTCTTCTGAGGCACTGAAATTCTTTTCTAAAATAAGAACTCCGTTCACATCAATAACCTCAGCTTTTATTATTTTTTTCTTGTGTATTCTGAACCTTTTCTGTGTTCCAGTCTTATAAATGCAACATCGTTTACAGGATTTGGATACAGATGAACGACTGTCATTTCCTGTTCTTGTGCTTTAGACTGAATGGTATTAGTTACCGTATTGGTTTTCAGAAGGTTTTCGTCATCAAATGCAATGAATGCACTGTTTTTAATTTTTGTATCTTCTTCTAATCCTTTTTTAGGAAGAATGGAGAAGGTAACATACCCCTGAGATCGGTCTGAATCTTCTGAAGTAGGCGGTAAAAACACATTTTCCAGCTTAAACGTGATCTTATTGTCTATAATTTCCACAGATACGTTATCATGACTTGCAGACACCATTTTAAAGGTATTGATGTTCAATTCCTGCGGAATGTTATCTATAATGGATACATTCTGAGTAGCAAAATTTCCTACGTTTTCAAATCTGATGGTATAGGTAAGCAACTGATCGGGTAATATATATCCTTCTGTTCCATAGCCTTTCGGAGAAACCAAAATATCATTAGGATCTATCGCTCCATAAACAGGGTATTTTTGCATCAGCAGGTTATCATCTATATTGCAGTCTACCGATGAGTTTACAATTTCTCCTTTAAAGTCTAATTCATCACCCACTGAAACGGATGCATCTGTACCGGTCATAAAGCTAATGACTTTATTGTTAAAAGGATTTAAAGATCCCATGCTCCAGGAATATCTTGTATAATTTTTTGAATTTTCAACAAAGCTTTCCTGCTGCGCAATCGGTAAGGACGGACTGATAATATTTACAGAGGAAGGTACTGTAAATTTTAAAATGCTTGAATTGGATATATTACGGGACTGATTGCTTACTACAATTTTAAACTGGTTATTGGTATATCCTTTTCGGATAGCCGTTCCTCCCATATTTATTTTTAAATCTGTATCGTTACAGGTTGACGTTGCAGCGATAAATATTTTTTGGGAAGGCTGATAATTGGTCAGATCGAATACTTTGGAACCTGCACTTAATCCGTTCTCTTCTAAAATTCTCAACTCAACATCATTCTGAGTGGTATAAAAGCTGAATGTAGCGGCATCACTGGAATATACTTTGGCATTGGTAGGCACCACTTTAATAGCCGCTCTTGAAACGGTAGGTTCGCTATCCTGTTTCACCCCGTCGTTATTGGTGTCAAAATAAACGATTCCGGAAACTTTTGTCTGTTGGGGCTCTACGATTTCGAGTATTTGATTGGCAGAAATATTCGTCAGTTTCTGAATGATTCCACTCGCCCATTTAACGGTGATCGTATTGATGGTTGCTGCGTTTCCTAATCCAAAATGCTGTGTATAGCTGCTTTGTCCTCCAAAACCACTCTGGCTGTTTACTTCTCTCATCTGCGTTCTGTTGCCTGTTTCTACAAATATTTTTGTTCCGATGGCAGAACCATTGCTTTCTGTGGCTTTCAGATTAATTTCCAGCCATTTATTGGTATTTCCGTTATTGATGAAAATGTGATTTTTCTGATTGGAATGCGTTGCCACGGCAAGATCCAGATCGCCGTCGTGATCGTAATCGCTCCATGCGTGTCCGAAAGAAAGTCCGAAATTATAGGTAATTGCTTCGTCTCTGTTTTCGGTAAAATTTCCGTTTCCGTCGTTAAAATAAAGGAATTTTCTGATTCTGTCATTGGTTACAAACAAGTCTAAATCTCCGTCATTATCAATATCTGCAAAGCTGCATCCGTGAGAACTTCCTCCCTGATTAACAATAGAATTGGTTATTTTCTGGAAATTTCCGTTTCCTAAATTTTTATACAGGAAATTGGTTGTTGTGTTGGAATTGGTTACGAATAAATCCAAATCTCCATCATTATCTATATCTCCCCAACAGCTTCCTACAGATTTTCCGCCTTCCTGATTAATGATGTTATTTTTCTTGGAGAAGGTTCCGTTTCCGTCGTTATGGAATAAAGAGTTCTTATTTCCGCTTCCATTAGGGACAAATAAATCCATCAGTCCGTCCTGATCATAATCTGCCCATGTTGGTCCAAGAGAAGAATTGGCTTCTAGCGGAATGGCATCTGTAGCTTCTTTTACAAAGCTTCCGTTATTTGTATTTCTGTGCAGCTCATTGTATTTTGTAGGGAAATAATTACACATAAATACATCTGCTTTGTTATCATTATCATAATCTGCAAAGGCACCGCCATGATAATAGGAAACATCCTGAGTAAAAGATTTGGTATTGTCTGCGACCAATGTACCGTTGTCATTTCTGTAAAAACGGTTGGGATTTCTGGTATTGTTAAGAACCAATAAATCTTCATCTCCGTCATTATCCACATCTGCCCAGGTGCTGCTCATAGAAACCCCGTCTTCAGGTAAAACCTGCCCTGCTGTAAAGCCTCCGGCTGTATTATTCATAAAGATTCGGTTAGGAGAAGTAAGTCCCATATCTGTAATGTATATATCATCATAACCATCATTGTTGATGTCTACCCAACTGATGGTCCATGAGTTGGAGGTGAATGAATCAAACAACGGATTTTCAAGACGTGAAAATATCAGCTTTGAAGTATTAGTTGTCTGTACAGATACCGAATTCGCAATGGTTGACTGCTGTGTTTCTCCGTTCACTTTTCCTGTTATCACGGTTTCAACGGTGGAATTAAGCGTGGTTCCTACCAGTTCTCCGTTATTGGCACCTACGGTTGCTACCACTTTGGTTTCAATCTGATACGTAGAGTTCGGCTGTAAGGTCGGTAAGTTATTATATTCTACTTTTGTTTTGTCATTAAGTTCTGTAACAACACCCTGTGTTTGGGATTGATTTGGGTTAATGATTTTCGATTCTACTACTTTAAGTCCTTCCTGTACAATAACTTCTACCGAAGGATTTGTTACTTCCCCGCCCGTTTTAACCTGAGAAACTACGGTTGCCTGTTCGGTCGGGATGAGCGCATCGTCGCTTACGTTGCTTGTCTGGGTGAAAGAATGTCCTAAAGAACTTCCGGTATAGCACATCCAGTTATCATTAAAATTACTGTTCATCACCGCAATATCATTATTACTTTCCACGATCAGATAAGGTCTTTCTGATCCTGAAGCTGTTCCTGTTCCGTTGTAAAATGCTTTCCATTCATTTAGACTTATGGAGCAGTCTGCGTATTTCTCGGGAGTAATAGTAAATGTTTTATTAAATTTTGTCCCATTGGTTAAAGCATCTTTTACGGTAACGGTAGCTCCTGTTTTTGAAAATAAATACAGGTGAGAAAAGGAACCGTTATACTTTGATCCTGTTAAGGGGTTGGTTACATTGGTTTCATTACCCGGAGGTGCAATATAGGTCAGGAACTTTTTTCCTGCCGTTGTTCCGCTTTCGGAAGAAACCATTGTTGCCATATCGGAGGTTCCCGGAGAACCGGTTTCAAACCAATTTCCTTCAAAAACAGAGACTTTTTTTCCTGCGGTGCAGGTAACTCTGAAGACGGTAGGATAAGAAACGTTTCCATTGGTCTTTCCCACCCAGTCTCCCGCGGCTAACCGATTGAGAGAGAAGGTTTGTACAGGTACCCAGTTTCCGTTTACAAAACGATCCAGTTTCACGGTATTGGCATTGTCCCAGCTCACAATTCTTATTTCCTGTTCACCACCCGACTGATAAGGAACCGCGAAATACATCAGTTCTCCGGAAGAGCTTCCATTGGATGTAGGCACATATCCTCCTCCGTCCCGCTCATTTCCGAATAAGGCTCCGTACTGCACCGTTACGGGCTTATTGGCAACCAGCATATACGTTTCTCCAGAAATCATCGCATCCCTTCCTTCCGGAAAGCTGTAAATTAAATCCTGCCCAACGTTCAGTGTTTTAGAAAAAACTTTAACGGGATTTTCAGCATCAACATCTGTAAAACCTGTATTTGTTTTTGCCTGAGTAGAGATTTTGTAAAAGTCTATTACGGTATTATTCTGATAGGCAAATACATTGATGTCTCTTTTGGAAGAGGTAATCATGGGAGCATACACAATAAATTTCTGCCCGATAGAGCTTTTATCCACACTCGGAACCCAGTCGTGCTGCCAGTCGCTGTTTGTACTTTGGGAAGCATACACCAGTTTATTGGATTTAACAATAAAATAGTCTCCGTCCCATTTTAAAACACCACCGGAAGCATAACGGGCATCATCATTAATCCCATTGTCTTTAATATACAGGACGTAGCTCTGCCCTGCTTTTAATACTCCGGTTTTAGAATCATCCGTATCTCCGTCCGCGCCATCATCAATGATATTAAATTCCGTATCATCGTAGATAGCCGTTACCACTAAACAGACGTTTCTTTGTACGGCATCGTTATTTGGTGGAACATAAATTTGAAAATAAGTTGAGGGTTCTCCTGTTGCATAGAGATTATTTACTCCTAAAAAAAGAATAAATAAAAAGAATAAATTTTTCATACTTGCTGCTATTTTAGGTAGTAGACCGCATTCAACAAATATGCTTGTTTTAAAATGTATTGATTTTCAAAAGCTTACAATTTTTTCTTTGAAAAAAAATTCCAAAAAAAAGATTTTGTTTCATTTTTTGGAATTTTAAAGAGTTTATTGGCTCAATGCAAATAGTATGCAACAATACCCTTCTGAAAATCAGAATAAAAAAAATTAATTATAGAAAATACAAGACTCAGAACTGTTATAGCTTCTATGCATGATTTTACAACAATCACAATATTTGCTTTTAGCAATTAGATGAAACAACAGGAAAAATTAAAGAGAAGATGCTTTCATCCTCTCTTTACTAAAATCTAAAAATCAAACACTTAAACCTCTTTCATTTTCCAGATCATGGAATGGGTAAGTTTTCAGAATTTTTAAAACAAAATCCTCATCTCCTTATTATTGCAGGAAACTTTCTACTCTTTCATACATCCAGTAACAGGCCATTACAATCACAAAAACTGAAACGGCAGATCTGTAAAGATCAATATTTTTAAACCTATTAGAAACATAGAGGATAATGGGAAAACTTATCAGTACAATCAGGATCTGCACCAATTCTATTCCTATATTGAAGCCTAAAACACTCCAGATGAACTGACTGATATCCAGATTAAAAAACGTAATGGTATTGGCAAAAGCAAATCCGTGCACAAATCCGAAAAGCAGGGCAATAAGAACTTCTTTCCCGAAAAAGATGGGTTTGGAGATGTTGATTCCGGACAGTAAAATGGTAATCGCAATCCCGATCTCTATATTATTCGGGTTGATATTTATTAACTGTATGGCTCCCAAAATAAGCATCAGTGAATGTCCTACGGTAAAAGCGGTTACGATCTTTACCACTCTTTTTACCGCAGATTTTTTATTGTGCAGAAGTTTCCATTTTCTGTCTTCTACAAAAAATGGGGCAACCAAAAGCAGGGAAATTAAAAACAAAATATGATCTTTCCCTTCTAAAATATGCTTGAAACCCATTTCAATCATGCTTTTGAACCCTGTAAAAAAGCTTCCTTCCTCTAATGATATATTCAGAGGCTGAATATTTCCGTCCAGATCCCGCGCTGCAACCCCCAGAATCTGATTAGAATTCTGTACTCCTTTTTCCCAGTCGGAAGCCAATCCTATAATCGATTTGTGATTATAGATCTGGTGTACAAAGGCATCGTAATGAAGGGTGAAATCTCGGGTATCTTCTTTTTTTTGTGGTTTTGCCGTAATCCTGAAATCTATTTTATCATAGAGCCCGACCACAGAATCCCGTGTTCTGGAGATCTTATAATCAACAAGTTTTATATTCCAGAATCTGTTCTCAGAGGAAATTTTGATATGATTCTTAAAATACTCCTGAATTTTTTTTTTCTGATCCGGTGTTATTTTACCGTTGAAAACGATTTCAAAATCACGAAGCGGCGCAGTAATATCAATCGCCGCACCGCTCGGATACATATGAAACATGACCTTCGTATCCGGCAGCGGATGCGCCGATGCAAAGACTGAAAAAAAGACAAATAAAAGAAACAGTTTCTTCAACCCTTTATTTTTTGATGAGTTTTTGTCCGCTTGTTTTTGTACCATTGTGTTGTATATTGAAGGTATAAACTCCTTTTTCAAGACTGCTTAAGTCGGCAGAGACAGAATTTTGTCCTTTCGGC
Organism: Chryseobacterium sp. C3; assembly: GCF_014218905.1. NCBI lineage: Bacteria > Pseudomonadati > Bacteroidota > Flavobacteriia > Flavobacteriales > Weeksellaceae > Chryseobacterium > Chryseobacterium sp. C3. The sequence continues at coordinate 350,122 of NZ_JACLCU010000004.1, forward strand.
AGATTGTTCTTTTCTATGCTCTTCACTAATCTTGCGCTTTGGTCATAGATGTTGATTTTTGTATTTCCTTTTTCTGAAGCTGTAAAGTTAAAAGTAGCAAAATCCTTTACCGGATTAGGATAAATCATAGGTTTAGAAATGGAAGTATTGGTTTCATTCGTAGATAAGGTATTTCCTGTTCCTCCGTAATCTGTAGTGTGATCTCTCCAAATGCTGTGAGGATGTTTCGGAGTAAGGATGATTCCGTTCTGTACAGAATATTCTATCCATACCGATGGTCCGTCTATTCTTACATAACCGTTCTGGTTGGTCAGTGTGGCATCGGTAGACCATGCAATGTATGTATTATCCAGTTCATTATTATATTTTGCCATAATGGTTGCCGCATTCGTATCGTCCACATCATTTACGTAAGTTGCAATTGCATTGTAAACGAGCTGTTTCTGAGCTGTTGTTAAATTGCTTACTTTCAGTCCGGATTTGGTGGTCGGGAACAGCCAGTCTTTTCCGGGACCGCAGACCAAATCGGTATACGTTGTGGAAAGCTGTGCAGTAGTAAGCTGTGCGGAAGATAATCCGGACAACATATTCACAAGAGCGGTTTTTTCTTCAATCATTGGTTGGTAGGTTGCCGAATTATAAGTAAAAGAGGCAAAAGGTTCTGCTGCACCGAAAGAAGGAGTTGCCCCCACAAGAATTCCGTTGATATAGGTGTTGGAAACCGTTCTGTGATGTCCTGTCATCTGGATTTCAAAAGTTCCTGATAAAGATGGAGTTCCGAAAAACCCGATATAAAAATTACCTTCTCCGTAAGTGGTTCCGCCTCCGTTGTTTGAAAGATAATTGTCTGCCATCCAAAGTCCGTAGATCTCGTTATAGCCTTCGTTTCCTGTTCCGGATAAAGCCTGAATGAGATTTCTGGCAGCGGTTAACTGAGCCGTTGTAAGAGTTCCCATTTTCAGTCCGATTCTTGGGGACATAGCAGCAGGAAGATTAGACCATGTTTTTGCATTGGCATACGTATAAGCCAGCTCCAGCGTTGCAATCTGCGAACTGGAAAGGGTGGCTTTGAAGGCATTGGCAAGATCAATAATCTGTTGTGTGGTAACCACTGTTTTCGCAGCTTTATTTTTCTTGGCAATATTCGTCATAAATGCTGCTTTTGGGGTTTCTGTATTCTTTTTAAAAAAGCTGAAAAATGAAATCGCCGCAACAGAAGTGGCTACGGTGATGCTGAATAGTGTTTTCATTGTATAAGTGTTTAAATTATAGGTCTCTAAAAGTTGTATTTTAAAATCAATCGTGCATTAAAGGGCGTTCCTGCGGTATAATGGATCTCTTCCACGCTTTCGGTTTCGTTTTGAAGACGGCTTTCGGTGAGGAACTGGGTTTCTTTCCATTTGGTGTTGAAAATATTATCGATATTAATTCCCACAGAAACTTTTCTGAACTGATAATTCACAGAAAGATCGGTGATAAAATACCCTTTCGCTGTTACAGAATTATCCTCATTCGCAGGACGGTCTCCTAAATATCTTGCATTGATGCTTCCTGAAAAACGGTTAAGATTTTTCACGGATAATCCGCTGACAAAGGTAGTTTTGGGAGCAAGAGGAATGTAATCGTTCCCTTTGGCTTCTTGTATGGCTCTTGCATGGGTGTAGGTAAAATCGGTATTCCAGAAAAGCCAGTTGTTCAGCTGATAACGCAATCCCACATCAAAACCTTTTCTTGCTGTTTTTCCTGAGGGTTCCACCACCGCTTCATCGCCTACATAAACAAATTCCTGTTCGAGAAAAAGATACCACAATGAGGCGTTTATTAATACGTTGGGAAGAGGTTTCCATGAAAATCCTAAATCGGCATTGTAAGAAGCCGGCAGAATGTTTTTCCCTTTTTCGGCAATTACCACTCTTGCATCATTGCTGTGAAAGCCTTTTCCTAACTTCAAAAAAGCATTAAAACCTGTATTAAAAGAGTATAAAAAATTAAGTTTCGGACTAAGAACAGCTTTTGCTTCAGACTGATTCTGATATTTTTCTGCCAATTGATCCACCACATTAAATTTAAAATAATCTACCCTCAATCCTGCATTAATCAGCCACTTTCCGAAAGAAAAATCCCAACTGCCGTACCCGAATACATTAGTCTGATTAATATCTCCCAGACTGAGGTATTGCAAAACGGCCTGTCTGTTCTTGGTATGAGAAAGTTCTACATCTTTATTGTTGTCATTGCGTAAGCCACCCCCTGTTTTAAAGCTGATATTGTCATTTATTTTCCCGTTGTATTCTGATTGAAATCCTACAATCGTTCTGTTTTCTTTCTGCCTGATCTGATCTCCGTTGATGGGATCATTCAGGAAAAAGGTAAAATTGGAGTACAGTTCAAAATCATATTTATTGAAATACACCTGATTTCTGATAAAAGCATCATCATTGATTTTTCTTTCATACTGAAGATTGAAATTGCTTCGGCTTGTTGTGCCTCCTTCCGTATTGTCTATTGCTCCAAAATGCGAAATAAGTCCGCTGTTTACAGCTCTTTCCGGTATCTGTCCGCTTGCATCCCATCTGCTGTTAAAATGCGAAACTGAAACAGACAGTCTGTCTTTATCTGTCAGTCTTGAGGTATATTTTCCAAAAAGGTTGATGCGGTTAAAGTTTTGAGGAGCATCAAAATAATTATCCGTCATTAAAAACTCACCTGCAAAATAGGCTGACTGGTTGTTTTTGTTGAGTAGATTAAAAATACTGTTGGTTCTGAAGGTATTAAACTGCCCGATTTCCAATCCTAAACTGCTTTTGTCGACAAAATCTCTGGTTTTAAAAGCGACAAATCCGGCAGTGGCAAAATCGCCTTTATCCGCAAAATAAGATCCTTTATCAAAATCAATACTTTCTACCGTTTCCGGAATCACGAAATACAGATCAGCATATCCCTGTCCATGAGCGTGAGACACCATGTTTACAGGCATTCCGTCTACAGAAATGGCAACATCGGTTCCGTGATCGGCATCAAAACCACGCAGAAAAATCTGCTCCGCTTTTCCTCCTCCTGCGTGCTGCCCGATAAATAAACCCGGAACTTTCCTCAGCAGATCCTGAGATGAAGCAACAGGCTGTACCTGCAAATCGATTTTCGAAATGGTATTTAAATTTTTTAAATTTTTCGTAATGGTGATTTCTTTGATCTGAAATGATTTTTTTTCTAAGATAATATTCAGGTTTTCCGGATTTTCCAGAACGATCTTTTGGGTCTCAAAATCCTGATGAACAAATTCCAGACTATCTTCCGGGCTTACATTTTCCAACAAAAAATTCCCTGAAATATCGGTATGGGTATGATACAAAGGTTTAGAAATATTCTTTACTAAAACATTTTCTACCGGATGACCGTTTTCATCAGAGATAATCCCCCTGATCGTACTCTGGGAAAAGATTAAAACCGGAAAAAGAAAGAAAAAAAGCAATCTCATTTCGTTTCTGATTTTTGTTGTGGATTTCTAAACCTCACAGGTTTTAAAAACCTGTGAGGTTTGGGTTAAGAATCTTTTTATGAGTTAGTCGTTGCATAATCATTCACCCGGTCTCTCCAGATGGAGTGGTAATGAACTCCGCTGAGAACAATTCCGCCCTGTACGGAAAATTCGATCCACACTTTTGGACCTGCAATTCTGAAGTAATCATTTTTTACCGTCATTGAAGTATTTCCGCTGTAATAAATGTAGGTATTGTCTAATTCTGATGTGTAGGTTGCCAGAATAGAAGCTGCACTGGTATCGGAAACATCATTTACATAGGTCTTAATTACATTCAGCACCAATGCTTTTTGAGTCGCATCCAAAGCAGAACACTGCAGCCCTGAAAAAGCAGTCGGGAAACTCCAGTTGGCGGTAGGTCCGCAAACCAGATCCGTAAAGGTTGTACTGGCTTTTGCAGTGGTAAGCTGTGTGGAAGAAAGCGCGCCAAGTAAAGCAACAATAGCATTTTTCTCCTGATCTACCGGCGCATACGTTGTAGAATTAACCGCAAAAGACAATGGTTCTGTAGCCGTAAACAAAGGCGTTGCAGCTACTAAAGCTCCATTATTATAGGTATTGGCAATGGTCTTGTGATGCCCTGTAAACATAATTTCAAACTTCCCTGTGGCAGAAGGAGTTCCGAAGAAAGCCAGATAAAAATTTCCTGAACCATAAGTACTTCCGCCTCCATTGGCATTGAGATAATTATCGGCATACAGCAATTGCTGAATTTCATCATAGCCTTCATTAGCGGTGGTTCCGCTCATTTCTTTGATGATGGCTTTCGCAATACCTACCTGTGTTGCATTAAGATTCCCTAAAGGTATTCCTTTTCTTGCGGACATCGCCGCAGGAAGATTAGACCAGGTTTTAATGTTGGCATAGGTATAATCCAGCTGAACGGCGGCAAGCTGTGAGGAAGTAAGCGTAGCTTTTAACTGTTCGGTAAGACAAACAATTTTGGAAACGCCCGTTACGGAACCGCAGGCTGTTACATCCGTAGCGGCTATGGATGCTGCTCCGGTTGTTCCAACAGCATTATCAGATGCTCCTCCGCCTGTGCTGCTGGTAGAATTACCAGAATCTGCAGAATCATTATCATCAGAACATGAAACGATAAAAGTGCTTAGCGTAATGCCGAGAACACTTATCATCAAAAAGATTTTTTTCATAATATGTTATTTTAAAATTCATTACAAAAAAAATCAATAATCCCATGGGTTTCAGGAAAGTGTGGTCAATGATAAAATAGTTGTGGTGAAAATATATATTTTTAATTTTAACCTCAGTTCGGGATAAGAAATAAATTTAAATAATTGATTTATAGCATTATATTAATGTATCGCAAAGAAAAACAAAAGATTTTTTTACTTATTGAAAGTTGGTAAGCTAAACAAAGGTACTTCGTTTATTTAAAAAACACAAAATAGTATTACTTTGATCAATTTTACGCCTTTGTATATCTTAAAAGCTGAATTCCTGAGAATTGAATCTCTTTGTTTAACACGGTGTTTAAGAAGACTTATCCCGAACTCAGATTAAATTATATCTTTTTAAGAAAGTCTTCTTCATAGGTATTGCCTACAGGAAGCGCAATATCTTTTATATAGACTGTCTTGTGCCTGAAAGAAGTTATTTTTGCTAAAGAAACAATACTGGAACGGTGGATTCTGCAGAAATGCTGCTCAGGAAGTTTTTCCAAAAGTTCTTTTATGGTAATTCTTACTAAAAGTGATTTTTGGTTTTCAAAGTAAAATTTCACATAGTTATCCTGTCCCTCGATATACAGAATCTCACTGAAAACAACTTTCACCAATCCGTAATCTACCCGAAAATAGATAAATCCTTCATCGTGAGCAGAAAGTAATTTTTTTTGCTCCGCCGCTCTGTCGACTGCCATTTTAAAACGCTGAAAGCTAAATGGTTTCAGCAGATAATCAAAGGCTCCGATCTCGTAGCTCTCTACAGCATATTCCTTATACGCTGTTGTAAAAATCACCAGGGTTTCCTGTGGAAGTGTTTTATAAAAATCGATCCCTGAAGCAGCGGGCATATTAATATCCAGAAAAAGCAGATCCACAGGATTGTTTTCCAGAAAATATCTTGCTTCGCTGGTCTTGAGGAAAGTTTTCTTTAAGTCTATCTCCTCAATATTCGCACAAAATGCTTCTATGATCTCTAAAGATGGTAGTTCATCGTCCAGTGCTATAGCGGTAATCATAACAAATTAATTTTGAGATTGACGATAAATGCCTTTTGGTCTTCTTTAATCTCCAGCGTATGTTTTTGAGGATAATAAAGCATGAGTCTTTCTTTGGTATTTTTAATCCCGATGTTACTGGATTCTATATTTTTGGCAGATACAATTTTATTGAAAACCATAAAATTCAATTCGTTTTCCTGTATGGATATTTCTATTTTTATTTCAGAATTTTCATCCGGATTTACACCATATTTAAAAGCATTTTCCACAAAAGTGAACAGGATAAGAGGAGCAATTTTTTTATTATCAAAATCGCCTGTTTTTTCAAATTCAACAGCAACAGAATTTCTCAGTCTGGATTTCTGTAACTCGATATAATTGCTGATATACTGAACTTCTTTTTCCAGCAGAACTTCATTCTGATAGGAATCCTGTAAAAGATACCGCATAAAATCTGAAAAAACCAATACCGTATCTGCTGTTTTATCGTCTTTTTTTATCGCAAATGCATAAATACTGTTCAGGGTATTGAATAAAAAATGGGGATGAATCTGCAGTTTGAGGTGAGAAAGTTCTGCCTGTAATTTTTCGTTTTTAATTTTCTGGTTCTGCATTCTTTCAAACCAGAAGGTGGAAAAAAATATCGTCCCCACGAAAAGGAAGACCAGATGATCTACCTCCGAAAAGAACAGCTGAATCCTGTGAAACATTGTTTTTTCATGGGTTCTCGGATGAAAGGGCAGCTGTGCAAAGTCTGGCGGAGCATGAGATCCGAAAAGCGCCCACGGCAGAAGTAAAACGACCATGAGTCCCAAGAAAACCAGAAACCCGTACTGCAGATATTTTTTCTGAAATAAAAGTCCCGGAATAAGGTAAGTATAATTGATGTAAAAAAAGATGAGGATCAGCAAATTACCCAGTATATTTTCTGATAAATCTTTAAAATAATGAGGCTCTGAGCTATCCATAGGAAACGCAGGAAGAAGAACCGGCTGGAGTAAAAACAGAACTACTCCCGTAAAGATCAATAATTTTCTCTTACTCATAGTTATTACACAAAATTATTGTTTTTATGATTGCAAAGAGAAAAATGTTGTAAAGAGGGATATTTTTGGGGTGAATGTTTATTTAACAGGATTTGAAAAAGTGGCTTCGGCTCCGCTCAGCCACCTTCGTTTTACGTTCAGCCAACTGGTTATATGCTCTATCACCTTAGTTTTACGTTCAGCCAACTGGTTATATGCTCTATCACCTTAGTTTTACGTTCAGTCATCTGGTTATATACTCGTCACCTTAGTTTTACATTCAGCCACCTGGTTATATGCTCAGTTACCTTAGTTTTATATTCAGCCATCTGTTTATTCTCCTTTTCAAAATATTCTTAACTTTTAGTACTAAAAAAATCAAAATACAATAGGTGGCTTCGGCTCCGCTCAGCCATCTTTTGTGTTTCAGAAATAATCTTAGTTAATTATCAAATTCCAAGCTATGTTGTCTCCGGCTTCTCATAATGTCCTAGCCACGGCAGTTCGCGCCTGCAATCGCCCCTACTTTTCCTGAAAATCCTCCAAGGATTCCTTTTGTTATTCGTGCCATTTTGTGCATTTTTATTGGTTAACAGAACGAAGGTATTACAGAATTTTCCCATTTCAGGCACCTGTGAAAAAGATGACGGGTTTTGACTGCTTTTGACCGGTTTGAAAACCCATTTCTTCGGATCATGTTCGGGTCTTCTTCGGATCGGCTTCGGAAAAATGGGATTTTTTCCGAAGAAAGGCCGAACAACAGTCGAAGGATTTCGGGAGAATTCTGAGTGGTTTTTGATTGGGGAATGATAATTTAGGTTAAAAAACATGACCGTTTTTGTAATCAAAAAACTAAATCTTGAAATAAAAAAGAGTCCGTCTCACAACTAGTGAAAACGGACTTTTTTTATGTTTTTTCTCGACCTTCTGATGGAGAATGGTTTTCGTACAGTGAATCTCAAACCATATCATAGAGTTATGATACAAACTCTTTTTATGTGGTTTCACCCGGGTTCGAATCAGAGACACTGAGATTATTACCCCCTAACCAACTGATATAAAAACACTTATGAAATACTATTAATATCACTCATTTATAAAGAAACAGAATAATCTCAATGATATCATGATTTTATATTCCGGTTACTCTTTCAATTACCATTAATTAATAAAAATCTTCCTCCATTTGGCAATTGTATTACGGCTTAGATTGAAATGTTTTGCAAGAGCAACATTGTTGTAATGATTCTTTTTCTGATAATCTAAAATTTTCAGTATGGTCTCTTTATCATAGGATTTATGTTTCTGATTGAGTCTGTTTATGTTGTCATCGCCCTTACCAAATATAATTTTATTAATTCTTATTACATCTAATACCGTTAAGTGATTCTGTAAAAGCGGTAAAAGCTCTTCTTTTCTTTTTATAAATTTTTTCTCTACAATGTCTCTGAAAATTTTGTTATAATCAGGCTGTTCAAATTTTCCCATTTACAATATAGTTAAGATTATATTAATTAATTATTTATATTCTAAATTAATGCAGTTTTTGGTTATTTACTTTCATTGTACATTTCTGTCTGAATATTACATCTGAGAATACTTATTAATCCACTTATAAAGCGTATTTTTAGGAATTCTATATTCGTCAATTATTTCTTTTTTATCCTTCTCTCCTTTTTCAATTAATTCCAGAATAAATTCTATTATTTCTTTCGTATAGATGTTCTTACGAAATTGAGGAAGAGTTGAATTTTTACTATTTTTTGAAACACTACTTTGTGGAGGGGAATAAAGAATCAAATGTTGAGTATATATTCTGAAAAAATCAAACTTTAATAATTTACTCCATTTGAGAAGCAAATCGGTTTCCAGATTTTCGGAAGCATACATCATTTGTATTTTTTCCTCATCACAATCAAAAAAATTACAAATTCTGTCCAGCGTTATATCTTCATGCTCCAAAACTTTACTTTTTATGAGATGTCCTATGTGTATATTTTTAAAATTAAATTTCATTTTTAATCATTTTAGTTTTTAATAATCGTTGTTTTATAGATGATATGATGACCATCAAACAATTTTAAAATATATGATCCTGTGCTTAAGTTTTTCAGAAATATACTGTTGTGAAATTTTGATTTCGGAATAATAATCCTTCCTGATAAATCCAATATTTCATATTCTGAAACATTTTTATCACTTACTACAGTCAGCCAGTCATTTACAGGGTTGGGTACTACTTTTATATCACTTTCTGTTTTTTTAATATCAGCAGTTGACAGTACTCCGGTAATAGTAAGTTGTCTTTTATTGGAACTTTCCTGAACACAGACACCCATTGCAACAATCTCGTTAAATGTCTTTCCAATAAATGACGAAGGCGAAGCTGTATTGATATATGAAAGTCCTTTCACGGTATAAGAGCCTATTGGTAATACTGTAAAATCCGCTGTCGGATGAAAAGCCTCTACCTTATTTGTACTGTTGTTCACGGCAATATAAGTATAGTTGTAACCTGATGGTGTATTTATGGTTTCATAAACCATTCCGGGGCCGTTAAAAGTCAATGTGTAAGTATTGGCATTGGCAGGATTACTAAAATTACATAAATACATAAAATAATTTGTTCCCTCGTTAAGTACTACGGATCTTGTGGAACCGGAAGCATTTACAACTCCATAATATGTCCCTGTAGAGTTTGATGTTAAAAAATCTGACAAATTAGGTGGTGTAGCTGTATACACTGAAGTTATAAGAAAGCCGGAATTTTTAGAAATCGTATAATTTCCTGTCTGCGTTACCCGAAACTGCACAAGATGAGTGGGATAATTATCATTGAAGCTGATGGGTGTTACATTATCTGCACTGGAATACCCATGTATTGCTGAATTTGTAGACGGCGCATTAAAAATGATCGATTTTGTACTAAAAGGTTCACTGGCAGCCGCCGCACCCGTCATATTAAGATTCGCAACCGCAGATCCTGCATAAGTTGTTACAGCAAAAGTGGGACTGATGTAACTTCTAAATGCTTCACAGGCTGATGCTATGGTAAAATTATTATCCGAGATATCAAAAAATTCTGCATTTGGATTGAGCAATGCACTTACTTTTATTCTTGCCTTAGTTGTAGCTGGAATATTGGGAATTGTTACAACATAACTTCCGTTGTTTAAAATATTGCTCGCTAAAATATAAGGAAAACTCAAACCTCCATCAATAGATAAAAACAGATTAACGGTATTAGCTATTGAGTTTGTATTATTTACATTCCAGCTTATCGTAGCACTGCTATTGGCATTCAGCGTTATTCCTGACGCATTTGGATAGCTTACACTCAAAGGTCCGCAATCAGCAACCGTAACATTAAGATCATCTGAATCAATCCCGCCGTTTGAAGCATTATTATCCCGAACAGTTAATCTCAGATTGATATTTCTTGCAACGTTGGGCAATGCTTCTCCCTCATTCATTGGAGGAACATTCTGGTTATTGAGGATGAAATTCAGTTTTGGAAAATATCTTTCTCCATTTATATTGCTTTTAACCGATCTGAAAAGCGGCGCAGTAGTACTGTTTACAGCAGTATAACCACCAGCACCATTTAATGTTGATCCAAATGCACCTTTATCATTAGCCGTAGCAGCATCATTTTCTTCCCAGGTATAAGAAAGATTGGCATCATTCGCATCCGTTCCTGTTCCCAAGAGCCTGAAAGGTGTATTTTTGGGTATGGTAATATCGGCTCCTGCATTGGCAGCAGGCGGTATATTACTGCTTGCAACGACTGTATAGCATGTAGAAAGGGTCTGTATTCTGTTCAGAATCTGATCCAGACTTCTTGCATGAAAGTAGGATTCATAATTATTAGAAGGGTATCTTTGGTCTACAGGATAAGAACAGTTTGTTCCGTATGCCATAAGAGTGGCTCCGCTTCCGGGTTCTACTGCTCCGCTACTGCTCCAGCTATTGGCGCAAAAAGTATCTCCGGGGGAGTCTCCTCCTGTAGCATTGTAGCTATGGCTTGCTCCGAATTGATGTCCCATTTCGTGAGCTATAAGATTTGTAACAAATCCCAGACTGTTTTGTGTTCCCCAGTTAGACCACCCCAAAGCTTTTGAAGAATCATTACAAGGCTGCCCGCCAGCTGTTCCGCTTGCTCCTCCCGAAGTACTTATATTTACCGTATGTCCTATATCATATTTATTATAAGTAAGAAGTCCTGAATTATTCATTATTACAAAACCTGCCTGGCCTGCACTTCCTCCGGTTCCTGTAAACGGATCTGTAGCAGAGTTGGTGAAAAGAATGCTTTTGTTGAGTGTTTCGGATATCAAAGTAAAAGTAACGGAAACTTCAGATTCATAGATAAGATTAACTGCATTAATCTTGGATACAATTTCATTAAGAACTGCATCCGCACTGCCTAATGATTCTACCGATTCACCTGTGGCTGCAACAGCCATACGATATTTTCTGAGCTGTGATCCTATCGGAAAATTGGTTACTGATTTTGATATTATGGAACCATCATGAGTTTTTGAAAGGAAATCTTCAACATTCGCACTGCAGATAAAAGCCTCTTTTTTCATGGCTTCACTTAAGCTGTATATTCTGTAATGATCTGAAGAAGAGCTCCCTGATCTTTCCAATGCATAATATTTACCCTGATAAGTTTTAATAATTGCACTCAGCCTATTATTGTATAAAGAGAGTTTCATTGAAAACTTTCCATCTTCACTTTTACCGTCAAATGTTATAATCGACGCAATTCTATCCGGTATAAGATCATTCTCATTTAAAATAAATTTTACCAGACCGTTCTCAGGAAGAAGGATTGATATATTTCCCTTCATTTTCTGAGACGTTTCTTTCTTTTTATAAAACTGAGTCTCAAACTTTTTAAAATCTATCTTGATTTCAGTGTCTGAAGAAGTCTGTTCTAATGAATTTTGTCCCAGAATAGTAATGGAAATAAATGTATAAAATAAAATGACTATTTTTTTCATATTCTACTTTTTAAAGCAATCAATTAAAAACATGTTGTTTAAAGTAAAGAACTTAGAATCTCAAGTATCTGAAGTTTATTTTAAAATCTCTAACCCGATCATTTTGAAAATCCAGATACAGTGTTGCCTTTTTGCCCCACCAGGTTGTATACAGTTCATAGCTCCAATGATCCGACGGATAAAAATTAAATTCCTGTCCCAGAATGGAAATGACTTCCTGCTTGGTTTTTCCTATGAGATATTTATATTTTTCAGACATATAGAGCTCGCAATGTTTGAAATGAACAGCTTAAAAAGTAAAATTTTAAGCTGTTCACATTTTTATATTTTAATGTTATGGTTTCCAGAATGTCCACTTCTGTCCATTAAAAACCACCAAACGATGTTTGTCTGCAGTTGCTCCTTTCAGAAAAACCATCATTCCGGGTGACGGATTCTTGATGTTGGTATAATTGGTAACTATAGGAAGAACCATGGCTTTGTTTCCTGAATCCAAAACCAGTACACCGTCCGTTGTTGTGGCAGAATTTCCGATCACAGCTTTTGCTCCGGCTTTGTCTGCCAGTGGAGCCGCCTGAGGATTTTTCACTACCGTTTCTACCGCTGTGCTGTAGCCTGATTGTACACTGAGATCTGTCCAGCCTGTGTTCTCATTTTTTACTTTAACTTTATATTCCGATGATGCAGACACATCAAAAATAAAAGTACCACCTTTAGCATTATTGGCTCCTGCAGGAACCGTTTCTACATAAGGGAGAACAATTCCTTTGTTATTTGTATCCCCGAATTCCAGTAAAACGGAAGCACTGCTTAAATCGTAATTGGTAGGATTAATTGTTTTCTCCCCGATTCTTACCTGAGAAAATGATAAAACCGAGGTGTATATTCCGATAAGTATGATTATTTTTTTCATTGTTTTATATTTATATTTAATAACACAATGGGCATGGTCAATAAATACCATACCCAATGGTATTAAAAAGTTATGGACAAGTCTGTGTATTAAAGCATTTCCAGCCTTCACCGGATCCGGATCCTGTATAGATTTTTAGACATCCTTTGCCCGAATTTTCATCCGTATCAAACACCATCATTCCCACAACAGGAATAGCAATACTTCCTTCAGGATTAGAATTTCTGGTAATTACGAAACCTTTCGTTTTTGATTCTAATACGGTATAAGCCGAATTTCTCAGCATCGGCCAGTTTCCATTGCCTGCTCCTGCTCTTCCTAATAGGGTAATCCCATGTTTTACCGGAACTGAACTGCCTGTATCGGTAGGTGATTCATAGCAAACCGCCAAATTGATTCCGAAATCAATACCATCCAAATCAACATTGGTTACAACTACCGTAGTGATTCCATCTGTAGGAGTGCTGTCTGTAGATGTAACATTAACATAGTTTGGCGGCAATGAAGATGAAACAGGGGCCGTTGCTCCCACTGTCTGCATTGCGTTTGTAAGTATTATGGTATAGGTTCCTGCGATTACATTGCTGAAACTGTATATTCCGGTTGCAGTACTCACCATTTGGGAATTTACAATGATCCCGTTTGGATCTACCAGATTTGCATATACATTACCCGCAGTATAAGGTACTCCGCTTGGTATTCCTCCATCCGTATCGGTATAAACTTTTCCACGGACAATCTGCTTGGTAAAGTTATTGGTTCCGGAGAAGTCACAGCCAAAGTTAACTGACGCATAACGATTAGCAAGATTTGAACTGATGCTTCCGGTTCCTCCTCCATTAATTACAATCTCATTATCTAATTTAAAGCTAAACTCATTGGCATAACCGTAATTTCCATAAGCAGAATACTGAGGATCTACTCCTATACCCGGTTGTGAAGTTCCATTAGATTTCACAACATTTCCTGTAACAATCTGCGTTGTAGGGGTACTCGTTAAAATCTGAGCCGGAAGCGGAGATAAAAACTCTACACTTTCAATCACATTTATTGTTGAAGACAGCGATCCGTCATTATCCAGTACCTGCACAATAGACGGTACACTGTAAGGTGTATTCGTTCCTGCTTTGTATATTGTAACTTTCCAGGTTGAAGACTGGTGATAAGTTCCATTCGGAATGTTATTTATATTTCCTGTCGTACTTCTTATAAAACCAGGCTGAAAATTATTTTCAATACCTGCAGTAGATTGGGGAACATCAAAAACAAAATTATAATTCGATTGTAATAAAGATGACCCATAATCCAACGCTGTAAGTTCAAATACAACGTCTGCTTGCTGGCTCACTCCCGTTCCTCCAATAGCATTACTGTATTTATATTTTGCGCCTACCGTATTAGCCGTACCGGAAATCAAAACTCCTCCGGATAAATTTAACTTGGTTGCCGTACTTCCCATACATTCATTCTGAACCACAGGTGCTGTCGTTGCCGAAGATGTATTGTTGCCAGAAACAGGATCTGATACATTTCCACTAACAGTAGCTGTATTCAGATACGTTCCTGTAGAATTTGCTAAAGCCGTTATGGTGAGAGTACTTGCTGCTCCGTTGGCTAAATTTCCAATTGCCCAAATCCCTGTTGCCGGAGTATAAGAACCTGAGGCTGCTGTAGAACTCTGATAGGTATAACCGCTAGGCAAGAGATCTGTTACAGAAACTCCGGCAGCAGCATCAGGGCCGTTATTGGTAACCACCAAACTAAATTGTACAGAGCTGCCCACATTCGGAGTGGCATTATTAACAGTTTTCACAATCGAAAGATCCGCTACAGGATCAATAATCGTATAAATTGCAGATACGATTCTGGTAAAGCACCCTGAAGTCGGCGCAATCAATACATTGCCCGTTGAATTCTGAAGAGAAAATTCTATCGTTTCATTAGATTCTGATATATTATCCTGATTGATCTGAATATAAGGCGCTAAACTAATAGCAGTTGCATCTGTTCCATCATAATTTCCTGCAGGTATTGTTACTGTAATTAATCCTGTTGCAGGTATTGTAGTATAATCTACTCCTCTGGTGGCTGTACCTCCGGTTATATTAATCTGAATGGTCTGTGCTGTGGTAACACTCCCATTGATGGTTAATTTTGGAAGATTAGCACTCGGTATTGTTTCCAGACCACTGCTGGATGCGGTTGATAAATTGGCAATACTGTTGAGAGAAGTTATCGACACATCATCAATAAAGTTACCGCCACCCAATCCACTAGATGCCGTACTTTTTGCATAATATGCAAAAAATACTGTTTTTGCCACCCCTGAAGTATTGTTCCAGGTTCCGGTATATCTTGTCCATCCTCTAACATCGGTTGCACTTTGTGTTAATCCTGTATTAATCGTGCTACTCCCTGTTAAAACAAAAGAATGGGTTCCACCTTGTCCATTATTGTCTGTAAACTCAGCCACATTTTGATCATCTATACGCAGCCCCATGGTATCTACTCCATCTCTTCCTCTGTGAAGAAAAGACCATGTAAAGCTTTCTCCCGGCAATACACAAATAGGTTCTTGTTCCAGCATACCATTGGTGTAAGCATTTAGTTCTGCCCAGAAGCTTCCTTCCGATGAAAAGATTGAATTCCCCCCATTTACCTGCCCATTACTCCAGTATTCAATTAGACTACCTTGTGTGGGAATTACCGGTGTTCTGCCGCCCGGCATTGCTGCCGCTTCCGTAGTGCTCCATCCTCTTACATCGCCTTCTCTTGGCATACCGTCACCATCGAGTTCAAAACCACCATTTACAAAATTTCTTACTGCTGGTTTAGTAGAGGCAAATACCTGCAATTCTGTAAATTCGAGGTTGTCATCCTGCAAATTAAGAATCAGCACATATCTTGCTTTATGTATACCAACGTGCATATTGATTTGCCCACCAGGAAAAGCCGGTCCTCTTTTAGAATTATCTACAGCGGGAACCGGACCGCCTCCCAACACAGTCTGGGAATCCACAAATCCTGCAGGATCTGTATATACTAATCTGTTGTATAAATAACAGGTATTATTAGCAGCAATATAAGTATTCGGATTAAATCCTAAATTACCTCCAACTGTGCTGGGATAGGTAATCAGCATAAATCTTCTGGAGCGTCCATTATCCGGAACTACCGATCCTAATGTTACGTTATCGATAATATAGTCTGAACCCAGATCCACCAGAAAATATTCTGCATTAGGCGGAACTGCAGCATTACCTGTAATCGCAGCTGTATTAAAATTACCATCTACCAGATTAGACAGTGAACTTCCGCCTGCCGAAGAGGTTACGGTTTTTCCCAGTGCCAAATTCGTCTGGGCATTTGCCCCGCTTCCTAATAAGAAAAGCAGACAAACCAAAAATAGTTTTATATTGTTCATTTTTGTATTTTATAAGAATCTTAATTATTATGTAACCATATTCCATTATCTGTCTGAAAACCTGTAGCTTTAATCTCTTTCAGTAGAGTGAATCCTTAAAACAAAATGTTTGACAAACCCTATGACTATTTTGAAGATGACAGATATTGATCTTTAAATAATAAATGGCGGAGGCTTGTTGAAAAACTGATGCCATATTTCTGAATGCTTAAAAAAGAGATAGAAATAGGTGTTTTTTCTGATAAAATGTTCTTTGAATAATCTTATTAAGAAAACATAATTATTAAAGTTCTTTTTGAGATCGGGATTTGTATTCGAAGAAAAAACAGCAGAAATCTTTTTCACCAGTGAAGTTGAAAAAAGCCAATCATCATCTGAACTCTTATATGTTTTTATTTGTGTTTTTTTTTCAGAGCGATTTTTTCTGCTGTCTACTGAAATTAATTTAGTATCTCTCTTTTGAATGTTTTTATGTTGCTTAGTCTGTTTTTTTCTGATAACGAAAAGAGATTTTCTTTCTGTTTTTACTTTATCTGCAATGGGATCTGATTCATGATTCTGAATAATTATTGCGCCGTCTATCTTGACGATTGAGGAATTACCAACATCCTGTGAATGCATCCAACACCCGCAGAAAAAAGACAGTAAAAACCCTAACCAGAATTTCATCATTTTCTATTGAAGAAAGATTTTATTCTTTCCGTTGTGTCTGCGAAATTATATACCTACGAGTGCAAATGATGAAAATGAGGTGTTAAAAAGTATTAATAAAAAGAAGAAATAATTAAAATATTCATTAATTTTAAAAAATTAACAATTTAATAATCAGTAAGTTAAATTTACATTACTGTTAATAATGTTTTACAGCAATTTTTTATCGTATATGTTTGCAACCAACAAGTAATCCAATGAAGAAAAATCTATCTTTTTTTATTTTGTTCTTTTCTATATTTTGCTTTTCACAGGAAGAATATTTTCAGCAGTTGAAAAAGAAAATTGAGAACAATATTGATAATAAAGTGCAACTTCAAAAAATTGCAGATCTTGAAAAAAATAAATTCGGAAAAACGCAAGACAGCATTTATTTTATGTCTTACAAATATGCCTTATTATTTACTTTTGATCAGGATAAAAAAGACAGAATTTCCCATTTCCTTACTCTTATGGAATTATGGAAAGCAAATAATAATAAATATTCTATTGTTATCACCGATGTTAATTTTTCATTGGCACTGCATTTTGAAAATTATTCCAGTAATCTGAGCTTTTACTACCTGAATCAATCAATAGAAAACGAACTCAAAGTTAAAAACTCCAAATCTTTACCTCATCTTTATCACGTTAAAGGCAGGCTGTATTACAATGAGAAAAAATATGACAAAGCCAATGAATATTTCACAAAAGCCCTTAAGCTGTACACTCCCGACCAATATTTATATATCTCATCCATGTACAATAATTTCGGATTGGTTTATATAAAAAAAGATGAAAGCAACAACG
The DNA here is from genome assembly GCF_014218905.1 of Chryseobacterium sp. C3. Taxonomy (NCBI): domain Bacteria; kingdom Pseudomonadati; phylum Bacteroidota; class Flavobacteriia; order Flavobacteriales; family Weeksellaceae; genus Chryseobacterium; species Chryseobacterium sp. C3. Next base: position 367,719 of record NZ_JACLCU010000004.1, read on the forward strand.
CTATTCAGGAATTTAAAAAAGCTTTAGAAATTCTGACTAAGAAAAAAAACATGACCCATCAAGAACATTTGTTTTTTTTACATATTAGTGAGAATCTTGCAGAAGCGTATATAAAAAACGGCAACCGAAATGAAGCTGAGGCGTTATTAGAAAATCTTTTTAACCAAAATAAAAACAGAGAAGATCTTGTGCGGGATCTGGTGATTATCTGTAAAGATTTATATGGAGTTTATAAATCTGATCAGAATAAAGGAAAAATGAATGTTATTATTGATTATCTGAAAAATTCAGAAAAAAAATCACCCGATTTTGATACCCGATTACTTATATCTGAAACCCTTACAGATTATTATTTCAACCTCAAAAATTATAATGAAGCCAAAGTCTATCATTTTAAAACACTTCAGATTAAAGATGAAATGATAGCAGACAACAAGGAAATGATGGGATATTTAAATGAAGCTTTAAATAAAACCATCATTAAAAACATTAATCAGAAGTATGATAATGAGATACATTCTCAAAAAGTGCAAAGATCATGGATTATTCTTATCGGCATTATTATTATTTCATTTTTAACCTACTTTTTCATTTCTACATTCAAGAAAAGAAAAATAGAAAAAGAAATGAGCGCTCAGCAGAAAACAATCTCAGACCAGAAAGAATTAATCTTACAGCAGAATCTGAAATTGCAGGAAGAGAAAATAAGAAATCTGCATCTTAATCTCAATATAAAGCAGGAAACCGCAAAAGCATTTTTAGAAAAAATTAAGAAGGCCAGAAAGTCTAACCTGAACAATCCGGAAAGTATACTTAAAGAGCTTTATTTCGACTTAAACAATTTAATCAATATTGATAAAAGAAATATTGATTTTACTGAACAAAACTCTGTGGAGAACCAAAACTTCATCAAAAAACTATCCGAACAATATCCTATTCTTTCGGAGCAGGAACTTCAGTTATGTGTTTATTTCAGGCTGAATTTAAGCGCAAAGGAAATTTCAATGTTAGAAAAAATTACCGATGGCAGTGTTCGTGTTTATAAGAGTAAAATTAAATCTAAAATGAACATTCCAAAGGAAAAAAGCATCGAAGAGTCTCTACAAAATATATGATGTAAACCGGTTTATACTTAATCTGTTTTAAAGTTATTCAATTTGATTGTGATTGTCAGAAAACACATTTTTTATCCTCAAATTATTCTTAATTTGATTTTTCAGGAAATCCCGAATAATCTCCGTCCTTTTTTTGGACAAAGACTCAGATTAAATTAAAGTATAAGCCCCAAGATACTTGCTGTTACATGCAAGCGTTTCTTTCGCATTTCTGAAAACCCTCCAAGGATTCCTTTTGTAACTCGTAGCATTTTGTGCTTTTTTTATTGGTTAACTGAACAAAGGTATTACAGAATTTTGCCATTTCAGACACCTGTGAAAAAGATGACCGGTTTTGACTGCTTTTGACCGGTTTTGACCGGTTTGAAAACCCATTTCTTCGGATCATGTTCGGGTCTTCTTCGGATCGGCTTCGGAAAAATGGGATTTTTTCCGAAGGATAACCGAACAACAGTCGAAGGATTCAGGGAGAATTTTGAGTGGTTTTCTTCTATTCAGGTTGACTAAACTTTTTGCATAGCCCCCAAGTTTTGCGTTTGATCCAATGTTTCACCTGACAAAATAAAAAAGCACCTACAAATCTGCAAGTGCTTGATTTAAAAAGTGGTCCCACCTGGGCTCGAACCAGGGACCACCTGATTATGAGTCAGGTGCTCTAACCAACTGAGCTATAGGACCTCAAAACTTGGTTAAATTTTGTGTTTGCAAAAATAGTAAAATTTCTTTCACTACAAAATTTTTTATTGCTTTTCTTGGCAAAGTTCTACCAGTACGCCGTTCGTGGATTTGGGATGAAGGAAGACAACTAATTTATTATCAGCACCTTCTTTCGGTTCTTCCGAGATAAATTCAAAACCTTCTTTTTTCAGTCTTTGCACTTCCTCCAGAATATTTTCCACGCCAAAAGCCAGATGATGGATGCCTTCTCCTTTTTTTTCAATAAACTTTGAGATCGGGCTATCCTCTTTACTCGCCTCCAAAAGTTCAATTTTGCTTTCTCCGGCAGCATAAAAAGAAGTAACTACTCCTTCCCTTTCTACAGATTCCTGTTTGTAAGATTCCTTTCCTAGGAACTTAGCAAAAAGTTCATCAGATACGCCTAAAGATTTTACCGCAATGCCGATATGTTCTAATTTCATAAATATTTAAAATAAATTAAGTCGTAAATTTGATACAGCGAACAAATTTCAAAGTATCAATTCAAACAAAAGTACTAAATTTGCAGAAATTATGGAAAGTAACAGACAAAGAAAAGTAGCACAGATTATACAGGAAGATTTCGCAGAACTTTTCCGCAAACAGGCTTCAGAAAGCAAACAAAGCATTCTGGTAACGGTTTCGGATGTAAAAGTAACGGCGGATCTGGGTATTGCCAAAATTTATTTAAGCATATTTCCGCAGGAGCACCGCAAAGCTGTGATGAAGGAAATTGAAGAAAATAAAGCACAATACAGAAACTTCATCGGTCAGAAAATGGCGAAGCAGGTTCGTGTAATCCCTAATCTTAATTTCTACTTAGACACTTCTCTGGACGACGTTGAAAAACTGGAACGTGAATTGAGAGGTGAAGGTGACAACCCTATTCTGTAACCCTTGAAAAACATTGCATTTTATATCGCTTCCCGATACCTTTTGTCTAAAAAAGGAAGTACTGCCGTTACGTTTATTACGTGGTTGGCGGTTGGGGCGATGACGGTTGCCGTAACTGCAATGTTCGTTATCATCTCCGTTTTTTCGGGGCTTGAAGACCTCAATAAAGAATTGATTTCAAATCTTCATGCCGATCTTACGCTTAAAAGTTCTTCCGGAAAAACACTTAAAGATTTCGATAAAATTAATTCCGTTCTCAAAAACAATAAAGAGATCAGTAACTTTTCGAGAGTTATTGAAGAAAAGGTATACATTAGCTATAACGGCAAAGGCGATATTGCTTATTTAAGAGGGGTAGATTCTGCCTACACGAAAGTGAACCCCATCAATAAGGATGTTTTCTACGGCGCTTATCCCAGCTTTAAGTATTCCAACGAAGTTTTAATGGAAAATTCTCTGGATAACAGACTTTCGATTCCCGTACCGTCCAGTTCGGATTATGCAACGATCTTTATGCCGAAACCGGGAACCGGAATCATTAATAAAGAAGAAGATATTTACAACAAAAAAGATATCCTCGTCTCCGGAGTTTTTGCAGGAAAAGACCAACTGGACAATTATATTATTGCTCCTGTTGAATTGACTGAAGAGCTTTTAAATCTCCCTAAACATTCGGCTTATCAAATCGTTATCAAATTAAAGAATCCTGAAAATACAGACTCCGTAAAGCAACAGCTTATTTCTTCCCTTGGAAAAAACATTGAAGTAAAAACCAAAGAGGAAGAAAATGCGGCTTTCTGGAAAATGATCAATACCGAGAAGCTTTTTATCTATTTAATTTTTGCTTTGGTGATCTTTATTACCACCTTCAATTTAGCAGGAGCCATCATCATTCTTCAGTTGGATAAAAAAGAACAGGCAAAATCCCTTATTTCGCTAGGTTTTCCGTTAAGTCATTTAAGACAGGTTTACTTTTATACCGGAGTTTTAATTGTCGTTTTAGGAATTATTTCAGGCTTACTTATAGGAACCGGACTTTGCTATTTCCAGCAGTTCACAGAGTTCTTTAAAGCCAACGAAACCTTACCTTTTCCGGTGAAAATAGTGGGTAAAAATTATATCACTGTTGCGGTTACCGCATCCTTATTCGGCTTTGGAATTTCATGGGTATTTTCCAAGATCAGCAAAGATTATATTACTAAAAATTAATACGTAAGCTTTCATTTTTTCGTATCTTTGCGTCCCAATTTTTAAAAATGAAACGTAAATTATTCTCTTTTTTATTGAGCTTTGTCTTGATAAGTACCTTTGCTCAGATTCCTACGGGATATTACGACGGAACTGCAGGTCTTTCCGGAGCTGCTTTAAAAACCAAACTGAAACAGATTATTACCAACGGTCATGTAGACAATGGTTATAATGGTTTATGGACTGGTTATGCAACAACAGACCGCGATAACATCGCTATGGCAGGCTATGAAAATGACAATACCATTTTAGATATATATTCTGAAAATCCTAACGGCACAGATCCTTACTCTTATACTTATCCTGGCGGACAATGTAGCGGAAGCAGTGGTCCGGAAGGTTTATGTTATAACAGAGAGCATGTTGTCCCTCAAAGTTTATTCAACAGCAATGCTCCGATGGTTTCAGATATTCATTTCATCAGACCGACCGATGCTAAAGTAAACGGTATGAGATCTAATTTCCCATACGGAAAAGTAGGATCGGCTTCTTTCACTTCTCAAAACGGATCAAAACTGGGAACTTCAGTTTCTCCGGGATATTCGGGGACGGTTTTTGAGCCTGTTGATGCTTTTAAAGGAGATATTGCAAGAATGATCCTGTATTTCGTAACAAGATATGAAACTCAGCTTTCAGGTTTCGGAACAGGAAATATGTTGGGAGGTTCCGCATTTCCGGGATTACAGACCTGGGAACTGAACCAGTTATTGGCATGGCATATCGCGGATCCTGTTTCTGCTACCGAAATTGCAAGAAACAACGCTTCTTATACTTATCAGGGAAACAGAAATCCATACATCGATCATCCTGAATACGTTGCGCAGATCTGGGGAACTCCGGTTGCTGATACACAGGCTCCGACTGCTCCAACCAATTTAGCAACAAGCAACCCTACTTCCAACACCATTTCTTTAAGCTGGACGGCTTCTACAGACAACATCGGTGTTGTAGGATATGAAATTTATAAAGACGGCGTTTTATATGCTACGGTTACCGGAACAACGGCTACTGTTTCTGGACTGAATCCTTCTACTACCTATAATTTTTATGTGATTGCTAAAGATGCAGCAGGAAATGCTTCTCCGGCGAGTAACATCGCTTCAGGAACAACTCTTGCAGGAGGACAGCCGGGCGGAAGCTGCGGAACAGAGGATTTCTCTAATATTCCGGCGGCGGCTTCAAACTATACAACGCAAACATGGACGAGCAATAGCATTACATGGACAGCCACAGACGCAAGAACCGATCAGACAATTAACAGCAGAGCTATTACTATTAAGAATGGTAACCTGACAAGCTCTACAATTTCAGGCGGAATCGGAAGTTTAACAGTGACTACGAAATTACCGTTTTCTGACTCTGCAGGTAATCTGACTTTACAGATTAACGGAACTAATGCGGGAACTATTCCTTTTACTACTTCAGCTACCACTACAACAATCAGCAACATCAATGTTCCTAACAATGTGGTTATTAAAATAATCAATTCTGAAACAGGAAAAAGAATTTCTATTGATGATTTAAGCTGGACCTGCTTCACTTCATTGGCAACTGCGGAAGTTTCTAAAGATAAGTCTCAGTTTACCATCTATCCTAATCCTGTAAAAAACAATGAATTGTTTGTAAAAGGAGAAAATCTGAATAAAATTTCGAAAGCTCAGATTTATGATCTATCAGGAAAGCTGATCGAAACGATTGAAAATCCGTTCAGAACTTCTAATAAAATTCATCTGAAAGGTTTGGCAAAAGGAACTTACATTCTGAAAACAGATTCTTCCTCAGCGAAATTTATCGTAGAATAAAACAAAAAAAATATTTATCTCAAAGACCGGTTTTTCCGGTCTTTTTTTTTTAATTTTATCCTATGGATTCCAACAAAAAATTAGGCTTGATCGGGAAAAACATTTCCTACTCTTTCTCGAAAAAATACTTTGAAGACAAATTCCAGAAACTGATGTTGAAAGATTATTCTTACACCATTTTTGATTTAAACGAAATTGATGAAGTGGAAGATGTCTTTTCAGCTCCGGAATTACTGGGCTTTAACGTAACGATTCCCTACAAGGAAAAAATCATCGATTATCTGGACGAACTGAGCGATGAAGCGAAAAACATCGGAGCCGTAAACTGTGTACTGATTGAAAACGGGAAGAAAAGAGGCTATAACACAGATGCTTTCGGGTTCGAAAAGACTTTGCTGCTTCACAAAAAACCCCACCATGATTCAGCCATCATTTTAGGAAACGGAGGAGCTGCAAAAGCGGTAAAATATGTTTTGGACAAACACGGAATTCCATCGGTTACGGTTTCCAGAAGCACGGAAATTAATTATGATAATTTAAATGCTGCTTTTGTACAGGATCATAAACTCATTATCCAGTGTACTCCGGTAGGAACTTTTCCGAATGTGGAAGACTGCCTGAATTTCCCTTTCGAAGGGCTTTCAAAAGAACATTTGATTATCGATTTAATTTACAACCCAAACTATACCAAATTCATCATCAATGCCTCTGAAAAAGGAGCCAAAACAGTGAACGGATATTATATGCTGGAACAACAGGCAGAAAAAGCATGGGAAATTTGGAATTTTCAAAAAAAATAACATAAATTAGTACTGTATTTAGCTTTTTAGCTCTATATTTAGAGGATATTTTAATGCCACTCACATAAACGATTTGCTATGATTACAGAAAACAACCTTTCTGAAAACGAGGAAAACAAAAATTCTAACGAAGTCCCTCAGGAAAAAACATCAGAACCTGTAGAATCTCAGGATGAAATCATTCATCATGAGGAAACGGAACATGAAGAAGAGCACGAAGAAGTAGAAATTTCTCTTGCTGATGCCCTGAAGGAAATGGAAAAAATCATCAATGCGCCCAATGCTGGTGAAGATTTCAAAAAATTCAATCAGCTCAAAGAAAAAGCAAGTCATTACATCCATGATGAAGTGGAAGATAAAAAGCATGAATATGCCGAAGCGGGAAATGCTCCTGAAAATTTCAGTTATGAGCATCCTTCTCAGGCGAAATTCTCTGCTTTGGTGAATATTTTCAGAGAAAAGCATGATGCTTACCAAAAGGGGCAGGAAGAAGAACAGAAGAAAAATCTGGAGCACCGCCAAACCATCATCGAAAGGCTTAAAAATCTGTATACGAATTCCGAACCGGGAACCAATCTTTTCAAATCGATAAGAGAGATTAAAGAAGACTGGTCCAAAGCGGGACAGGTTGCCAAATCTGAGTTCAAGATTCTTAACAACAATTATTTTCATCATCTGAACCAGTTTTATCAGATGCTTGATCTGAATAAGGAATTTCTGGAGCAGGAGTACAGCCACAATCTTGAAAAAAGACAACACATCATTGAGCGTGCTAAACAGCTTGAACATGAGCCTGTGATTCAGAAAGCGCTGAATGAGCTGCAATATCTTCACAAATTATGGAAGGAAGAAGCAGAACCGGTTGCTGAAGAATTCCGTGAGAAAACATGGGAAGAATTCAAAGAAATTTCAAATAAAATCCACGAAAGAAAATCTGAACTTTCGGCTGCCATTGAAACAGAGCAGAACGAAAATCTGGAAAAGAAAAATCAGATCATCGCGGAAATCAAGAAACTTTCTGAGCCGGGAGAAAATCCTAATCATAATTACTGGCAGAATGCGATCCGCAGAGTGGAAGATCTCCGTTCAGAATTTCTGAAAACAGGAAGCGTTCCGAGAAAGCTCTCTAACCAGAACTGGAACGAGTTCAAAACGATTCTGAGAGGATTCAACACGACAAAAAACACCTATTATAAATCATTAAAAGGTTCTCAGCAGGCAAATCTGGAAGAAAAATTAAAACTGATCCAGACTGCAAAAGACAACCAAAATAATGAAGAGTGGGACATCGCTGTTCCTTTGTTCAAAAAACTTCAGGAAGACTGGAAAAAAATCGGTCACGTTCCGAAAAGCATGACGAATAAAATCTGGGATGAATTCCGTGATGCGTGTAATGCGTTCTTCAACAATTACCGTGAAAAGAGCAATGCTTCTACGGATAACTGGAAGGAAAATTACAAGCAGAAAAAGGCAATTCTTGATGAACTGAAAACAATCGGGAACGAGGAAGGCAGCATCGAAAGAATTGAAGCCATCAAAACCGCATGGAACAACATCGGAAAAGTACCGAGAGATAAAATCTCCATCAATACAGAATTCAACAAAACGTTGAGAGAAAAACTGAAATTAAATAAAATCAACGAGCTGGAACTTAAAGAAGAAGGATTATCTGAAAATCAGCTTACAGACAAAGCAAGAAAAATCAAGAGCCAGATTTCTGATCTTGAAGCTGAAATCGTAAAGCTGGAAAACAATCTCGCTTTCTTTAAAAATCCTTCAAGAGAAAACCCGATGCTGAGAGATACGTACGAATCTATCGACGAGAAAAAAGCTCATCTGGAAACTTTAAAACAAAATCTTCACAGCATTATTGCGGGAGAATAAAACTATTTAAAATATTAGAAAGCGGAGCAAAGCAATTTGACTTCGCTTTTTTCATTCAGTATGCAGGACGAATTTTATATTAAAAGAGCTATCGAACTTGCTCAGAAAGCCATCGGAAAAACCTATCCGAACCCTTTGGTGGGAAGTGTAATTGTGCATAATGGTACAATTATCGGTGAAGGCTATCATCAGAAAGCGGGAGAACCACATGCGGAAATTAACGCCATTAATTCTGTTGAAGACCCATCTTTAATTCCCGAATCTACTATTTACGTTACATTAGAACCTTGTGCACATTACGGAAAAACGCCACCCTGTGCTTTAAAGATTAAGGAATTAGGCTTTAAAAAAGTAGTGGTCGGAGCAATGGACTCTCATGACAAAGTGAACGGAAAAGGAAAAAAAATCATTCAGGATGCGGGAATTGAAGTGGTTTCAGGCGTTCTGGAGAAAGAATGTATTGATCTTAATAAAAGATTTTTCACCTATCACGAAAAGAAAAGACCTTACATTATTCTGAAATGGGCGCAGTCCGGAGACGGATTTCTGGATAAAGACTTTAAACCAACCGCTGTTTCAAATTCTCTGGTGAATCAGTTCGTACATCAGTTGAGAGCCGATGAACACGCTATTATGGTCGGAACACAGACCGCACTGAATGACGATCCAAGTTTAACGGTAAGAAATGTGGAAGGCGTTAATCCTGTGAGAATTTTAATTGATTTTGATCTGAAAGTTCCTCAGAATTTTAAAATTTACAACGGAGAAGCAAAAACCATCGTGATTAATTCTATAAAAGAAGAAATTGTAGATCATGTTCATTTTATTAAAACCGAAAAAGACAACTTCCTTCAGAATCTTATGGAATCTCTATATAAAGAGCAAATTCAGTCTGTAATTATCGAGGGTGGAAAATTCACTTTACAGCATTTTATAGATGCCAATCTCTGGGACGAAACGATTGTTATTACCAATGAACATCTTCTTCTTGGGAACGGAACCCAAGCTCCTGTTTTTGCACAGGCAAATCCTTTCAAAACTGAAATTATCAGAGATAACCGCGTTGATTTTTTTCTTTCAGAAAACATTTAAACATTTAATAATCAAAAATTTAACATAATAAATATTTTATAATTTTTCACCATAGTTTGAAATTAAATATGTAACTTTATGATGAACTAAAAATCATCATCATGAAAAATTTAAGAAAATTATCAAAACATGAACTGAAAAGCGTTCTGGGAGGAATCGAAACCTGTGATCAAAACTGCATAACAGGATATTACAAATGCTGCATCCCGCGTCAGAGATATTATTGTCTTCCGATCGGCACAAAATGTACCAGTAATAATGGTCCCGGAAATCCAGGAGAGCCGGTTTAATACTGATCAGAAATTTTAATCATCTCCGCAACTAATTCAAACTATATGAAAAATCTAAAAAAGCTATCCAGAAAAGAACTTAAAGATCTTGGCGGAGGAATCGCACCAGTTTGCTGTTCTTATTATCCGCCAAATCTACAAAGATGCTGTAAAACCCCTTCAAGTATGAGCTGCCCTCCACCGTGGCTGGAAGGAAGCTTTCCTTGTTAATCGAATAAAGAGAACTGCAACGGTTCTCTTTTTTGTTGTCTGTTTACGGGACTTTTCTTAAAAAAATTTTACCTTTGAACAATTATTCTAAAATTCGAAAAAATATCTTTCCTCATTACATATGTTCAATTTTAAGACGATAGAATCTCCGGTAGAAAACACCTTGTTAAAAGAAAAGGGAAGCAAATTTCTGGGTTTTGCGTTTCCCGTGAACAATGAGGAAGAACTGAAACACGCTTTGGAAAAAATCCGTGCAGAACATCCGAAGGCAACGCATCATTGTTATGCTTTCAGAATCGGACTTAACGGAGAAAATTATCGCGCAAATGACGACGGAGAACCTTCCGGAAGTGCAGGACTGCCCATTTACAACCAGTTATTAGCCCATGAAATCACCAATGTTCTGGTTATTTCCGTCCGTTACTATGGAGGCACAAAACTGGGCGTTTCCGGTCTGGTAAAAGCGTACAAAGAATCGGCAAAAATTACACTGGAAGAAGCAAATATTGTTACGAAAGAGCTTGAAACGACTATTGAGATTCAGTTTAATTTTAATCAGCAGAATATTATTTTTACTTTGCTGTCTAAGTATGATGCAAAAGTCCTGCAATTTGATGCGAATGAAAACTGTATAGTAACCGCTTCCCTGAAACTTTCACAAAAAGAAAACATCTCAGAAAAACTATCCGAGATGCAATATGTTTCGTTTACATTTGAAGATTAATCCCTTCTTCCGCCCATTAATAAGGAAGCAAAATAAAGAAGCTGTACCAAAGATCCGATTGCAGCCACTACATAAGTTCTTGCCGCCCATTTCAAACTGTCTTTTACGCCTACATATTCTTCTGTTGTTACCGTTCCCGTATCACGAAGCCATTTCATTGCTCTGTTGCTTGCATCATATTCCACCGGAAGTGTTACAAATGCAAAAAGCGTCGTGAACGCAAACATAATAACCCCTATTGTAAGCACAAGTTTACTTCCACTAAATGCCATGATTACGAGTCCTCCCATAATTACAAACTGCATAAGATTGGAACTTATGCTTACCACTGGAACCAATTTGGATCGTAACTGCAACATGGAATATCCTACTTTATGCTGAACGGCATGACCGCATTCATGAGCTGCAACAGCCGCTGCCGCTGCGTTCCTCTGCATATACACCGCTTCGGATAGGTTAACTGTTTTATTTTCGGGATTATAATGATCTGTTAACTGTCCCGGAACTGACATTACCTGAACATCATTAATTCCGTTATCTCTCAGCATTTTTTCCGCAATTTCTTTTCCTGAAAGTCCGTTTCTAAGATAGACTTTAGAATATTCTTCGAATTTCGATTTCAGCCTCCATGAAACAAACCAGCTTACCACCATCGAAACAATAATAATCAAATAATAACCATTCATCTCTGTAATCTTTTATAATATACTTTTCATCCAATATGATGTAAAAACTGTGCCAAAGTATTGTATTAATTTAGCTATATTTGTTCCATAATTTCACGAAAGAATCATGTCAGAAATTTCAGTTATTGAGGTAAAAAACAGCGATCAGCTAAAGCAATTCGTAAGATTTCCCATGGATCTGTACAAAAACAATCCGTATTACGTTCCGGCTCTTATTAATGATGAGATTAAAATATGGAGTACGAAGGAAAATCCGGCACTGCAATACTCTGAAGCCAAACAGTTTCTTGCCTACCAGAATAATAAAATCGTCGGAAGAATTGCCTTAATGATCAATCATAAGGAAGAACGCGAACTAGGGATAAAGAAAGTACGCTTCGGCTGGATTGATTTTATTGATGATGAAAAAGTTTCTCAGGCACTCATCCGAAAAGCAGTTGAGTACGCCAAAGAAAAAAACATCGGAAAGATTGAAGGACCGATGGGTTTCACCAACCTTGATAAAGCCGGAATGCTGACTTTAGGCTTCGATAAACTGGCAACGATGATCGGAATTTACAATCATGCGTATTATCCTCAACATCTGGAAAAACTGGGTTTAACCAAAGAAAAGGAATGGGTGGAATTTGAAATCATGTTTCCTGATTCCCTTCCGGAGAAAATTTACAAATTCAACGAACTGATTTCCCAGAAATATCATCTGAAAGTTTTAAGATTTAAATCTAAAGAAGAAATTCTGCAGTATGTGGATGCGATGTTTGATCTGCTGGATGAAACTTACAAGCATCTTTCTACCTACACTCCTATTTCGGATGAACAGAGAAAAACTTACAAAGAGAAATATTTCCCTTTAATCGATAAAGATTTCATCGTATGTATTGCCGATGAAAACAATCATCTGATTTCATTTGCTATTACAATGCCCTCCTATTCAAAAGCTTTGCAAAAATCCAAAGGCAAACTGCTCCCTTTCGGGTGGTGGCATTTTTTACAGGCAGGAAAGAAAAACGACAGGGCTAATTTTTACCTGATCGGAATCCATCCTGATTATCAGAGACGCGGTGTAACGTCCATTATTTTTAAAGAAATCTGGGATATTTTCAATAAAAAAGGAGTGAAATATCTGGAAACCAATCCTGAACTGGAAGAAAACAAAAGCATTCAGCTTCTTTGGCAGGATTACAATCCCGTAAACCATAAAAGAAGGAGAACCTACGCTCTGGAAATTAAATAATTTTTCGTCATCAAAAAGTAGACTTATTGTAAGTTTTAAAATATGAAACCACAACTCATCATTTTCGGAATTTTAATTGCCGGATTCATTGTTTTCAATTTGTTTTTTCAGTTACCGGATGACAGAACCAATACAGCAGTGAATATTATCTACGCAAGTCTCCTTTTTGCCTATATTTCCTTTATGGCATATTCTCTCATCAGAAAAATGAAAAAATAATTGTTATTTTTAATGATTCTAAATTACCCGTTTTACCTATTTTGGAGCCACTTTTAACCTCATAAATTTCATGCTTTCTTGTTTATTCGCTAAATTTGCAAATTGAGATAATAATGCAAAAATGAATTTACCTGAAAGTTATATTCCAATCCTTATACAAGCAGGTGTTGCGATCGGTTTCGTAGCCATTTCTTTGCTTGGAGCGCATTTTTTAGGTCCGAAACAGAAAAAAGGAAATTCTGTAAAAAACCAGAGCTGGGAATGTGGAGTCCCGGTAGAAGGAAATGCAAGAACACCGTTTTCCATTAAATACTTTTTGACGGCGGTATTATTCGTATTATTCGATATTGAAATCGTATTTTTTTATCCGTACGCGGTAAACTTCAGAGAATTCGGAATGGAAGGATTCCTTGCCGTTCTTACATTCGTAGCAATCTTTTTCATGGCATTTTTCTATGTATGGAAAAGAGGCGCTTTAGATTGGGATAAATAAGAAATTATAAATTTTAAATTACAAATTTTAGATGGTGATTTTCGATTAAAGTTTACATTAACAATAATTTAGAATCTAAAATTTAAAATCTAAAATCTACTAAAATGTCAGATAACAAACCAGTAATAAGAACAGATGCACCTGCTCCGGAAGGATTTGAAGGAGAAGGGTTTTTCGCAACAAAACTGAGCAGTGTAATCGGGATGGCAAGAAAATTTTCTCTTTGGCCGTTACCATTTGCAACCTCTTGTTGCGGTATCGAGTTTATGGCTACCCTGAATCCAACGTATGATGCTTCCCGATTTGGTATGGAAAGAAACTCTTTCTCCCCAAGACAGGCAGATATGTTAATGGTTTGCGGAACGATATCCAAAAAATTAGGACCGGTACTTAAAGAAGTGTACACTCAGATGGCAGAGCCGAAATGGGTGGTTGCAGTTGGAGCCTGTGCTTCCAGCGGTGGTATTTTTGATACGTATTCTGTTTTACAGGGTATTGATAAAATTATTCCGGTAGACGTTTACGTTCCGGGATGTCCTCCGAGACCGGAACAGATTATTGAAGGCGTAATGCAGGTTCAGGCTTTGGCAGAAAGCGAAAGCATCAGAAGAAGAGATATGCCTGAATATCAGAAATTATTAGATTCTTACAACATTAGCAACTAACGGAAATGACAAACGAATTTGTATTAGAAGCAATTACAAGAGAATTTCCGGAGTCTGTTATTGCAAGTTCAGAGCCATATGGAATGTTAACGATTGAAGTAAAGAAAGAAGATCTGAAAAAAATCGTTCACTATCTGAAAGATTCATCATTGGAAATCAACTTTCTTACCGATGTGTGCGGAATCCATTACCCTGAGTTTCCGGAAAAGGAAATCGGCGTGGTTTATCACCTGCACAACATGATGACGAACTTCAGATTACGTCTGAAAATATTCATGTCCAGAGAAAACATCGAAGTAGATTCTTTAGTGGAATTATATGCAGGAGCCAACTGGATGGAAAGAGAAACGTATGATTTCTACGGAATCAAATTTAAAGGACATCCGGATCTGAGACCTATTTTAAATATGGAAGATCTTGGTTACCACCCGATGCTGAAAGAATATCGTCTGGAAGACGGAACAAGAACAGACAAGAACGACAGCATGTTCGGAAGATAAAAAAGCGAATGGCACTAATGGCAGCGAGCCAATAGCCAGAAGCAAATAGCTAAAAGCAATCATTATGAAAGATAACTCATTATCTAATATACTCAACCAATACGAAAGTAAGGAACAGATTGACGGACAGTTATACACCCTCAATTTAGGACCTACCCACCCTGCAACGCACGGTATTTTTCAGAATATCTTAACGATGGACGGAGAAAGAATCCTTCATGCAGAGCAGACTGTGGGATATATCCACAGAGCATTTGAGAAAATTTCAGAAAGAAGAAACTACTCTCAGATCACTACCCTTACCGACCGTATGAACTACTGTTCTGCGCCGATTAACAATTTAGGTTGGCACATGACGGTTGAAAAGCTGATCGGCGTTGAAGTTCCTAAACGTGTAGACTATATGCGTGTTATTTTAATGGAGCTTGCGAGAATCGGAGATCACCTGATCTGTAACGGTGTAACAGGAATGGACTCCGGAGCAATTACCGGTCTTACCTATATGTTCATCGAAAGAGAACGTATCTACGATATGTATGAGCAGATCTGCGGAGCGAGAATGACGACCAATATGGGAAGAATCGGAGGTTTTGAAAGAGATTTCACTCCAAAATTCCATGAGTTATTAAAGGATTTCCTTAAAACGTTCCCGCCAAGATTCAAAGAATTCTGTACATTATTAGAAAGAAACAGAATCTTTATGGACAGAACCATCGGAGCAGGATCTATTTCTGCAGAAAGAGCATTAAGCTATGGTTTCACAGGTCCTAATTTACGTGCAACAGGTGTGGATTATGATGTAAGAGTTGCGCAGCCTTATTCTTCTTACCAGGATTTCGACTTTATCATTCCGGTAGGAACTTCCGGAGATACCTACGACCGTTTCATGGTTCGTCAGCAGGAAATCTGGGAATCTATCAAAATCATCAAACAGGCATACGAAAACCTTCCTGAAGGACCATTCCACGCGGATGTTCCGGATTTCTATCTTCCTGAAAAGGCAGATGTTTACAAGAAAATGGAAGCACTGATTTACCATTTCAAAATTGTAATGGGAGAAACAGATGTACCGAAAGGAGAAGTTTATCATGCAGTAGAAGGCGGAAACGGAGAATTAGGTTTCTATCTTGTGAGTGATGGCGGAAGAAGCCCTTACCGACTGCATTTCAGAAGACCTTGTTTCATCTATTATCAGGCATATCCTGAAATGATTACAGGTTCTGTAATTTCAGATGCGATCGTTACGATGTGTAGCATGAATATTATTGCGGGAGAATTAGACGCATAAAAGAAATTATAGATTTTGGATTATAAATTTTAAATTAATCTAAACTCTTTAAATATAAATTAATATCAAAATTGATAAGATTTTTAGAACTAAGATTTTCATCTAAAATCTAAAATCTAAAATCTAAAATCTTTAAATATGAGCGAAACAATAGCTTTTAAACCGGAAAGTTTAGCACAGGTACACAAAATCATCGCAAGATATCCTGAAGGAAGACAAAAATCTGCCCTTATTCCTGTACTTCATTTGGCACAGAAAGAATTCGGAGGCTGGTTAGACGTTCCGGTAATGGATTATGTTGCAGAATTATTGAGTATCAAACCTATCGAAGTTTATGAAGTAGCTACTTTCTACACCATGTTCAACATGAAGCCGGTAGGTAAATATGTTCTGGAGGTTTGCAGAACCGGACCTTGCATGGTTTCGGGAAGTGAAAAAATCCTAGACCATATCCGTACAAAACTGAACATTAAAGACGGACAGACCACCGAAGACGGAATGTTTACTTTAAAACCTGCTGAATGTCTGGGAGCTTGTGGATATGCTCCGATGATGCAGTTAGGGAAATTTTTCCATGAAAATTTAACGATAGAAAAAGTAGACGAGATCCTTGATCTTTGCAGAGAAGGACAGATCGCTTTAGACTAATAGAAATTTTAAATTCTACATTTTAGATTTTAAATTATTCACTTAACGTTTAATCATAATTAATGCAAGAAGCCAAAAGCCTATTGCAAGAAGCAAATAACAATGAGTAAAAAACTTTTACTTAAAAACGCACATATTGAAGGCATCCGCTACTTTGAAACCTACCGTAAAAACGGAGGTTACGAAGCTGCTGAAAAAGCCTTAAAAATGACTCCTGACGAAATTCTTGAAGAAGTAAAAGCTTCAGGGCTTCGTGGACGTGGTGGAGCAGGATTCCCAACAGGAATGAAATGGAGCTTCCTTGCAAAACCGGAAGGTGTTCCGAGACACCTTGTTGTAAATGCCGACGAATCTGAACCGGGAACGTTCAAAGACAGATATCTGATGGAGTTTCTTCCTCACTTACTGATCGAAGGAATGCTTATTTCATCATACTGTTTAGGTTCAAATGTTTCCTATATCTACATCCGTGGAGAATACTCATGGATTCCCGATATTTTGGAAGAAGCTATTGAAGAAGCAAAGGCAGCAGGATTTTTAGGTAAAAATATTTTAGGAACCGGTTTCGATTGTGAAATTTACGTTCAGAGAGGTGGTGGAGCATACATCTGCGGTGAAGAAACCGCATTGCTTGAATCTCTTGAAGGTAAACGAGGAAATCCGAGACTGAAACCGCCATTCCCGGCTGTAAAAGGACTTTGGGAAAGACCAACGGTAGTAAACAACGTTGAATCTATTGCGGCAGTAGTTCCGATCATTGAAATTACAGGTGCTGAATATGCTAAAATAGGAGTTGGAAGATCTACAGGAACAAAATTGATTTCTGCCTGTGGAAACATCAACAAACCGGGAGTTTATGAAATCGACATGACCATTACGGTTGAAGAATTCATTTACTCTGAAGAATATTGCGGCGGAATTAAGGACGGAAAAAAATTAAAAGCCTGTATTCCGGGAGGAAGCTCTGTTCCGATTGTTCCGGCTAATTTATTATTAAAAACCGTAAACGGAGAACCAAGATACATGAACTACGAATCTTTGGCTGATGGTGGATTTGCTACTGGAACCATGATGGGTTCAGGAGGATTCATTGTTTTGGATGAAGATCAGTGTATCGTAGAACATACCATGACTTTAGCGAGATTTTACAATCACGAAAGTTGCGGACAATGTACGCCTTGCCGTGAAGGAACGGGATGGATGTACAAGATTTTAAAGAAAATCGAGAAAGGAGAAGGGAAAATGGAAGACATCGATTTACTTTGGGACATTCAAAGAAAAATCGAAGGAAATACAATTTGTCCGTTAGGTGATGCAGCGGCTTGGCCTGTTGCAGCGGCTATTCGTCACTTCAGAGATGAATTCGAATGGCACATTAAAAACCCAGAATTGTCTCAGACACAAAATTACGGATTGGCACATTATGCAGATCCGATTCCTGCTGTAGAGAAGAACGCTTAAGATGAAAAAGATATTGGCATTAGGTCTAATGATGTCGGGTTTTGTTTTCGGACAGGTAAAAAAAGATACATTAGAAGAAAAAGAATATAAACTGGAGGCGACTCCATACAAAGCTGAAAAAAAAGAAAAACCTTTACCACTAAGCAAAAAAGGTCAGGTTTTCGTTTTCTACGGATGGAACAGAGCGGCTTACAGCAATTCTGACATTCATTTCTCGGGAAACGGTTATGATTTTCAGTTAAATAATGTCTCTGCAAAAGACAGACCAACGAAATTCGGAATTGTTTATTTCGATCCAAGCTGGTTTACAGTGACACAATATAATTTCAGACTTGGTTATTTTATTAAAGATAATTTAGCCTTGGTTTTAGGAATTGATCATATGAAATATGTAATGAACCAGGATCAGACGGTTGGCTTTTCAGGAAATATTTCAGATCCGAAATATGCAGCAATGGTACAGAACGGGCAGGTAAATCTTGCCGATGAAAAGTTTCTTACTTTTGAGCATACCGACGGATTAAATTATGAAAATGTCGGGCTTGAAAAATATAAAAATCTGGTTCATAAAAAGAACATTGATCTGGTATGGTCTTACGGAGCCGGAATCGGGTTTATGTTTCCGAAAAGTAATGTAAAGCTTTTTGGTAACGAGAGAAGCGACCGTTTTCACGTTGCCGGAATGGGAACCGATTTAAGATCCAGTCTTAACCTTGTATTCTGGAAAAACTGGATGCTGAGAGCAGAAGTAAAAGCCGGATACATCAATATGTGGGATATTAAAACGACATTAAATAATAAACCGGATAAAGCCAGACAGGATTTTGTTTTCGGACAGGTTCTTGCCGGAATCGGATATACATTTAATACAAAAAAGTATAATTAAAACAGAGCTTAATTGCTAAGGCAAAAGCGAAAAGCATAGAATATGAGCGAAGAGGTTAAAAAATTCAAAATAACGATAGACGGACAGACTACTGAAGTTTTGCCGGGTACTTCTATTCTGGAAGCTGCAAGACAAATCGGCGGAAAATCTGTACCTCCTGCAATGTGCTACTACAGCAAACTGGAAACCAGTGGCGGAAGATGCAGAACCTGCCTGGTGGAAGTTTCCAAAGGATCTGAAGCAGATCCGCGTCCTATGCCGAAATTGGTAGCAAGCTGCAGAACCAACGTAATGGACGGGATGGAAGTAAAAAATCTTACTTCTGAAAAAGCTCAGGAAGGTAGAAAAGCAGTTACGGAATTCCTTTTGGTAAACCATCCTTTAGACTGCCCTATCTGTGATCAGGCGGGAGAATGTCACCTTCAGGATTTAGGGTACGAACACGGAAATCTTGAAACCAGAACGGAGTTCGAAAGAAATACGTACGATGCCGATGATTTGGGTCCGCACATCAAACTGAATATGAACCGTTGTATTCTTTGTGCAAGATGTGTACTCGCTGCAAACCAGCTTACCGGAGAAAGAGAACACGGAATTTTGTTCAGAGGAGATCACGCTGAAATTTCAACCTACTTAAATAAAGCTTTGGATAATGATTTCATCGGAAACGTCATCGACGTTTGTCCTGTAGGAGCATTAACCGACAGAACAGCACGTTTTTCAAGCAGAGTATGGTTTACAAAACCAATGAACGCTACCTGCAAATGTGATAAATGTTCCGGAAAAGCCGTAGTCTGGATGAAAGGTGACGAAATCGTGAGAGTTACCGCAAGAAAAGATCAGTGGGGAGAAGTTGAAGAATTTATCTGCGACACCTGCCGTTTCGACAGAAAAGAACTTTCTGACTGGAACATTGAAGGTCCAAGACATATTGACAGACACTCAGTAATTTCATTGAACCACTACGAAAAGCCTAAAGATGAACTAAGAGTTTTAGATAATCCGATGGCAAAGGAAATCAGTGAAAAAGACGAAAAATAAGAAGTTGGATGTCTGAAGATGGAAGATGGAGGTTTATAACCGTAAAATATTCCGCTTCTGCTTTAACTTTAAAATCGTTAAAAAATAAAATAAATTGGTAATGTGATGAATAGTTGATGCCACGATGTGATAAACTTCCAGCTCCCAACTCCCATCTTCAAAACATTTAAAATAAAAAATGGATTTACTTACATTTAAACTTATACTTGTATTTGCGCTTTTCCTGCTTTCACTAACGATTGCAGCCTACTCTACCTGGGCAGAAAGAAAAGTTGCTTCTATTATGCAGGACAGAATTGGTCCCAACAGATCAGGACCTTTCGGATTGCTTCAGCCTTTAGCCGACGGTGGAAAGTTTTTCTTTAAAGAAGATTTTACCCCTGCGAATGCAGAAAAATTTCTTTTCGTACTGGGACCGTCTTTGGTGATGTTTATTTCATTAATCACAGGAGCAGTTATTCCTTGGGGTAAAAGTTTAAATATTGCAGGTACGTCTTATGATCTTCAGGTGGCAAACATCGATGTGGGAGTATTATTCATCATAGGAATGGCTTCCATCGGGGTTTACGGAATTATGATCGGAGGCTGGGCTTCCAACAACAAATATTCATTATTAGGAGCGATCCGTGCTTCTTCTCAGATGATTTCTTATGAATTGGCAATGGGATTGGCTTTGCTTTCTATCATTATGATGACGGGAAGTTTAGATTTAAAAGAAATCACTGAAAGCCAGACAAACGGAAAACTATGGGGATTCATTCCTTGGGTTTCGGGGCTTAACTGGAATATTTTCTACCAACCGATTGCTTTCTTAGTATTTATTGTAGCAGCTTTGGCAGAAACCAACAGACACCCTTTCGATTTACCTGAGTGTGAATCTGAATTGGTAACAGGATATTCTACAGAGTATTCTTCCATGAAATTAGGATTGTATATGTTCGGTGAATACGTGAATATGTTTATTTCCAATGCTTTCATGGTTGTTTTATTCTTCGGAGGTTACAATTATCCCGGAATTGAATGGGTTACTCAGAACTGGGGAGAAAATACTGCCGGAATTTTAAGTATTGTGGCATTTTTAATTAAAACAATCATCGGAATTCTGATCTTCATGTGGATCAGATGGACACTTCCGAGATTCAGATATGACCAATTGATGCACTTAGGATGGAAAACTTTAATTCCAATGGCATTGGTTAACCTGCTTGTTACAGGAGCTGTAATTTTAGCATTTGGAAATTAATTAATTTGAAAATGAGCTGATGTGAAAATGTGATGATGCGACCAACTTCCATCTCCCGGCTTCCATCTTCTAACATTTAATAATAAAAAAAATGAAACTTACGAACAGATCAAAAGTTGTTTCTAATAAAGAAATGACCCTTGCTGAAAAAATCTACTTACCTGCGATTTTTACAGGAATGGGGATTACATTTAAGCATGCTGTAAGAACCGTATTGAAAGGTGCTCCCGCAGTATATGCGTATCCGGAAGTACAGAAACCGAGAGCAGATATCTGGAGAGGTCAGCACGTTTTGAAAAGAGACGAGGAAGGCAGAGAAAGATGTACGGCTTGCGGACTTTGTGCGGTAGCATGTCCTGCAGAAGCAATTACCATGACTGCTGCAGAGAGAACCAAGGAAGAAAAGCATCTTTACAGAGAAGAAAAATATGCATCGGTATATGAAATTAATATGCTGAGATGTATTTTCTGTGGTATGTGTGAAGAAGCCTGTCCGAAATCTGCGATCTATCTTACCGACAGATTGGTGGACGTGGAAACCAACAGAGGTTCTTTCATTTACGGAAAAGATAAATTGGTAGAAAAAATAAATGAAAGGATTGACATCACAGAAAGACAATCCGAGAAACAAAAAAATGCGGTAAAATAATGGATCAGTTTTTATTTTTCTTGGTGGCGTTTTTAGCAGTGGCAAGTGCGGTTTACTTCGTTTTTGCAAGAAATCCTCTGTACGCTGTTTTGTCATTAATTGTTACAATGTTCTCTATTGCTGGCATGTACATCCTTCTGAATGCACAGTTCCTTGCGATTATCCAGATTATTGTGTATGCCGGAGCGATCATGGTATTGTTCCTTTACATTCTGATGATGCTTAACCTTAATAAACAAGACGAAAGTAAGAAGGGCAATACTTTAAAATTTGCCGGAGTTTTTACAGCAGGACTTTTGTTAATTGGAGTTTTAGGTGTTTTCAGAGGTGTTCAGCAGAACCAGATCGTTGTTGAAAATGTAGACAACGGAGTTGGTTTGACGAAAAATCTGGGAAGACTTTTGTTTAATGAATATGTTTTGCCGTTTGAGCTTGCATCCATCCTTATTTTGGCAGGTATTGTAGGTGCGGTACTAATCGGTAAAAAAGATCTATAAAATTATGGGAGAAGTAAATACATTTATACAAAGCGTCCCTCTGAATTATTTCATCATACTTTCATCAGTACTGTTCTGTTTGGGAGTTTTAGGAGTATTGCTGAGAAAAAACGCGATTGTTATTTTGGGTTGTGTAGAGCTTATGCTGAATTCTGTAAACCTTTTACTGGCTGCGTTTTCTGCATACAAAGGTAATGGCGACGGACAACTTTTAGTTTTCTTCATTATGGTGGTTGCTGCTGCGGAAGTAGCGGTAGGTCTGGCAATTATTGCTATGCTGTATAGAAATACCCGTTCTGTTGATGTAAGTATATTTAATAAATTAAGAGGATAAGAATGGAAAATTTAGTGTATGCAATAATACTTTTACCACTTTTAGGTTTTCTTATAAACGGACTTTTCGGAAAAAATCTTCCAAAAATAGTTGTCGGTAGTTTGGCTACGGCAATGGTTTTTGCATCTTTCTGCATCGCAGTAAGTATTTTCATGAATTTTGATTCTGAAAGCCAGCCTGTTATCGTAAAAGCTTTTGAATGGTTCAGAGTAAACGGAGTTCAGATTAATTTCGGGTTCCAGATCGATCAGTTATCATTAATGATGGTGATGATCATCACAGGGATCGGATCTTTAATTCACCTCTACTCTATCGGATATATGAGCCACGATAAAGGTTTCTATAAGTTTTTCACTTATCTGAATCTGTTTATCTTCTCTATGTTGTTATTGGTAATGGGAAGCAACTACTTAATCCTGTTCATCGGATGGGAAGGTGTAGGATTGTGTTCTTATCTACTGATCGGATTCTGGTACACCAACGAAGAGTATGGTAAAGCGGCAAGAAAAGCGTTCATCATGAACAGAATTGGTGACCTTGCTTTATTAATAGGTATTTTCATGTTAGCTTCACAGACAAATGCTGTGGATTATTTAACAATCAAAGAAAATGCAGGAAAATTTGAATTGGACGGAACGGTAATCATTTTCATTACAACGAGTTTATTTATCGGTGCTACCGGTAAATCTGCTCAGGTTCCATTATATACATGGTTGCCGGATGCGATGGCGGGACCTACTCCGGTTTCAGCGTTAATTCACGCAGCTACCATGGTAACGGCAGGTATTTATTTAGTGGTAAGATCCAACTTCTTATTCACCTTGGCACCTACCGTTCAGGGAGTAATTTTATTCATCGGATTCTTAACGGCAGCTTTAGCTGGATTCTACGCACTTCGTCAGAACGATATTAAAAAAGTACTGGCGTATTCAACCGTTTCTCAGCTTGGATTCATGTTCATCGCATTAGGTCTTGGAGCTTATACAACAGCGATGTTCCACGTAATGACACACGCTTTCTTCAAGGCATTATTGTTCTTGGGAGCAGGATCTGTAATCCACGCAATGAGCAACGAACAGGATATGCGTTTCATGGGAGGTCTGAAAAAGTACATTCCTATTACACACGCTACATTCCTTATCGGAACATTGGCAATCTCTGGATTCCCTTTACTTTCAGGGATGATTTCCAAAGACGAAATTTTAGTGGCAGCTTTCGCTAAAAATCCGGTATACTGGGTAATTTTATTTGTTTTAGCGGCTGTTACGGCTACTTATATGTTCAGATTGTATTATCTTACTTTCCACGGAGAGTTCAGAGGTACTGAAGAACAAAAACACCACTTACACGAAAGTCCTTCAAATATGACATTACCATTGATCGTACTGGCTGTTCTTTCTGTTTTGGGTGGATTAATTAACCTTCCTCACTTCATCGGTCACGGTCATTATGCCAAATTAATGGAATGGCTGAAGCCTGTTCTTACCGAGGAAAGCTTTAAACAAATGGAAGCAACTCTTTCGGGAGTTCCGTTTGGGACTGAAATGATACTTTTAGGAGCAACAGTTATAATGTTCTTCTGCGTTTGGTTCCTTGTTAAAAATACTTATGTGAATAAGAAAAAACAGGCATTACCGGAACATCAGTATACAGGATGGGAAAAACTGTCTGCTAAAAAATTATACATTGACGAAATTTACAATGCATTAATTGTAAAAACTGTTGAAGGATTAGGACGCGGAGGAAAGATGTTTGATAAAGGGATTCTTGATCGTTTTGTGGACTTCGTAGGTGAAGGAGCTGAAGACAGCGGAAAAGCCATGAAGCGTATCCAGAACGGAAATGTTGAGAATTACATCTTAATCATGTCTTTGGCTGTGGGAATTATACTGATTGTTAACTTTATATTACAATAATGTCTGGTTTATTATTAACACTATTACTATTACCTCTGGTAGGTTCGGGATTAGTTTTTGCATGGAAAGATAAATCCAGCAAATATTTGGCACTGGGAATTGCGTTGGTACAAATGCTGATTACCTTCTACATCACTGCGGATTTTGATTTTAATCCTACGGTAGACAGCGTATTGCAGCACGAGATCAACTATCCTTGGTCACAATTCATGAAGAGCTCTCTTCATTTCGGAATCGATGGAATGAGTCTGCTTCTTTTATTGTTAACCAATATTCTGGCGCCCATCATTATTTTATCTTCTTTTAATGAAAATGTAAACTACAGAAATACATTCTACGGTTTGATCCTGCTGATGCAGTTCGGTCTTGTAGGAGTTTTCACTTCGCTGGACGGTTTGCTGTTCTACATTTTCTGGGAAGTTACTTTGATTCCGATCTGGTTTATTGCCGGAATCTGGGGTCAGGAAAATAAAAGATTTGAATTCACTACGAAATTCTTCGTTTATACCTTCGTTGGATCATTATTCATGTTAGCAGGATTGATTTATGTATACAATCACTCTGCATCTTTTGCGCTGACAGATCTTTATAATGCCCAGTTAAACGAAACACAACAAACCGTTGTATTCTGGTTTATCTTCTTTGCTTTTGCAGTGAAATTGCCGGTTTTCCCTTTCCACACGTGGCAGCCGGATACGTATACCTATTCGCCAACACAAGGTTCCATGCTTTTATCAGGGATCATGCTGAAAATGGCGATCTATGGAGTTATGCGTTATCTTTTACCGATCACTCCCCTTCCGATTGCAGGAATTTCAGGACAGATCGTGATTATCTTAGCTATTGTGGGAATTGTTCACGGAGCTTTAATCGCGATCATCCAGACTGATATGAAGAGAATTATTGCATATTCTTCTTTCTCTCACGTTGGATTAATGGTGGCAGGTATTTTTGCTTCGGCAGTAATAACCTTAAGAGGAAACTTCAATATTGAAGGTGCTGAAGGAGCTTTGGTACAGACTTTCGCTCACGGTATTAACGTTGTAGGTTTGTTCTACTGCTGCGATATTTTATACAAGAGATTTAAATCAAGAGACATCAGACAAATGGGAGGTTTGGCGAAAGTTGCTCCTAAATTTGCGGTGTTGTTCCTGATCATTATATTAGGTTCAATGGGAGTTCCGTTGACCAATGGATTCATCGGAGAATTTATCCTGTTGAAATCGGTATATGATTTTAACGGATTGGCAGCAGTAATTGCAGGTCTTACCGTAATCCTTTGTGCTGTCTATTTATTGAGATTCTACGGAAAAGCAATGTTCGGACAGGGTGATGAAGCTGTTTTAAGTACAGTAAAAGATCTTTCTGCAGTAGAATTCTCTGT
Organism: Chryseobacterium sp. C3; assembly: GCF_014218905.1. Taxonomy (NCBI): domain Bacteria; kingdom Pseudomonadati; phylum Bacteroidota; class Flavobacteriia; order Flavobacteriales; family Weeksellaceae; genus Chryseobacterium; species Chryseobacterium sp. C3. The sequence continues at coordinate 393,618 of NZ_JACLCU010000004.1, forward strand.
ATTGGCAAGTTTAGCGGTTTTTGTGATTGTATTTGGTATTTTCCCACAACCGATAATCGAAATGGTGAATAGTTCGTTGAAGTTTATCTACCAATCAATGGTAAGCTAATTTGATATTTTAAGAAATGAGTGTTTTAATTATTGTTTTCCTAACGGCAGTTGTTGCGTTATTTTCAGGAGTTTTTGAACAAGGGAAATTCGCAAGATACATTGGGATTTTGGGATTAATCATCGCATTATGGGTAAGTTTCATGCCGGAATGTGCTTTCTTCGGACAGTACAAACATATGTATGACTACACCGCCAATACTGCGCTATTCACAAAAATATCAATCGTAACGACATTATTGTTGTTCTTTCTGGGCGGTTTTGCATTCAGCAACCACAGAAGCCACCAGTCTGAACTGTATGCTTTAATGCTTTTCGCTCTTTGTGGCGGGATTATCCTTTTCGGATATCAGAATATGGTAACGCTGTTCTTAGGAGTTGAAATCCTTTCTATTCCTTTATATGTAATGGCGGGAGCTAACAAAACAGATCTGAGATCCAACGAAGCCTCCATCAAGTATTTTCTGATGGGTGCATTCGCAACAGGTTTCCTGTTATTCGGGATCGCATTTATCTACGGAAGTGTAGGAAGTTTCGATTTATATAAAATTCAGGACTTCGGAGTTTCAAACCCGAAAGATGTAATGTTCATCTTAGGCGTTCTTCTGATTCTTTGTGCATTGGCATTTAAGGTTGCATTGGCACCTTTCCACATGTGGAGTCCGGATGTTTATTACGGAGCGCCTTCATTAATCACGGCTTTCATGGCGAGTGTAGTAAAAATCTCAGGATTTTTCGCATTGTTCAGATTAATGACGATAGGATTTGGCGGAGTTACAGAAAACTGGATCAATGTTTTCGGAGTATTCTTAATCATCACATTGCTTTTGGCAAACGTTATGGGACTGGCTCAGACGAATGCAAAAAGAATGTTGGCATACTCTTCAGTTTCTCACGCAGGATACATCGGTTTGGTATTCTTCGGAATGACGAGTCTTTCTACTTATAATTTGGCGTTCTATCTATTTGCTTACGCTTTGGCGACAATAGGAGTTTTCATGTGTCTGATTTATGTTGAAAAACTGAAAAGAGAAACCTCTTTCGGAGCGTTCAAAGGATTGGCAAAAACAGAACCTTTATTGGCAACTACTGCATCAGTTTCCATGCTTTCAATGGCTGGAATTCCTTTAACTGCAGGTTTCATGGGGAAATTCTCTTTATTTTCTCAGGCAATGAATTCTCAACACGGAGTTTTCCTTGTTTTGATTGCTGTTTTAGGTTCAGCAGTTTCCATTGCTTACTATTTAAGACTGATTATTTCCATGTTCTTCTTCAAAGAAAGTACATTTAAATCTTCAGAAAAAGTAACGATCACGTACAACATCGTAGGAGTATTTGTTATTGCTTCAATCGTTGTTCTTGGCGTTTTCCCGGATCTGTTTGCAAGACTTTTCGGATTATAAAAAATCATATTAAAATAGAGAACCACAACCTTTAAGTTGTGGTTTTTTTTTACCTTTACTCTAAATTTCAGTTTTTGTGTCACAGCTATATAAAAAAGACACTCCATTTCAGGTTTTTATTTCGTTCAAAAAATATTTGGATGTGTTGGAACACATTCGATACAATGACCGTTTGGAATACCGAGCCAGTTACGCTGAATCTTTAATTGAAAAGACTAAAAATTTCAACGAATTCCGCAACGGATTTCAGGATATTTCTCTGCTTGAAAAAAATGAAGACCTCATCAAACTTCTTCTTGCAGACCTCTTCCCTACCGGACTTACCAATAACGAAATAAAAGCGGCAAGTGTTCCGCTTTCCAATATCACCTTTAATTATACAGACCGTTTCAAAGCAATATTAAAAGATGCCGGAAAAGATTTCGAGATCGGATTGCGTGGTATTGATGATGACGAATTTTATGTCTTCTGCTGCTGTCTTATTTTGCAGAGCTACTTCAAAAAAGATATAAAAAGTACCATTCCTTTTTATTATGATATTCCCAATGCACAGGGAATCATGAAGCATTATAAAATTACGGTAAATGCAGATTTTACCGAAATTTTTCCTGCTGAAGGAACAAAAATTCCTTCCGATGAAATTCTGGATATCTTGCTGGAAAATTTAGATGATTTTAAACTGTGGAAGAAACATTTTCAGCCGGAATCATGGATTTTAAAAGGGTTCACTATTATTTCCCTTGTAGACTGTACCAGTGAAATTGCCCTCTCCGATCTTAAATCTACCATGATCGAAATAGATTCTGAAAACTTCTCGCAGGATGAAAACCTTGTTGAGATATTCAAATCGTATTTTGATATTCCGGAGCTGAATTTCGGACTGATGCTTTACAATAAAAAAGAGCAGCGGCTGGAAAAAATGCCGGTGTATGAAAATATGTTCACCAATCATGTATTGAACTTCTGGATCAATGCCATAGATGAAGATACAAGAAAAAGCACCATCATCAATCTTCACTACAACCCGAAACCTATTGTTGTTTCAAACCTTAATCATCTCGAAGAAGAAGCGAAAATGAAACCTTCTTTCAGTATCTTAAAGGAAAACAACATCAACAGTTTTATGGTTATCCCGATCGTGAAAGACAACGAGCTTTTGGCTATCATGGAGTTTACCTCTCCTATCGCGAACAGCTTCAATGGTCTTAAACTGAAAAAAATGGAATCGTTCAGCAACATGATTATTTTCTCGCTGAGCAGATTCAGCTTTGAAAAAAATTATCAGATTGAAGCCATCATTCAGCGGGAATACACCACCATCCACAACAGCGTGGTTTGGAAATTCAGAAATGAAGCCGAAAAATATTTCAACGCTTCTCTTGGCAATAAAATATACTCTTTAAAAGAAATTTCATTTAGAAACCTTACCCCGCTCTTTGGATTTTCAGACATCCGTTCTTCTTCGGAAAAACGTTTTAATTTAATGCTCGAAGATCTCAACCAACAGATTGAATCCCTTTACGAGATTTTTAATTTAACCCGTTCAGACTCGGAAAAATTTTTACCGGCTCTGGATATTTTCGAAAATGAACTAAATAATGAGATAAAAGCAGACAGCGAACAGAGGTTTCAGGGATTACTGAGAGATGAAATTCATCCTTATCTTCAGGCTAAGCTGGAAGTAAAATCCTCAAGTGAAGTAAAGGCAAAAATAAAAGATTATTTTGCGCAGGTTTTTAGCCAGACCGATCTCTTTTATACCCATAGAAAAAGTCTGGATGATTCGATAACGTTAGTCAACAGAAAACTGGCAGATGTTCTGGATGATGCACAGATACAGGCACAGCAAATTTTTCCGCATTATTATGAAAGATTTAAATCAGACGGTGTGGAGCATAATTTATATACCGGACAAAACATTGCGCCCGATCTTCATTACCATTCAAAAATTGTTAACAAACTTCGTTACTGGCAGCTAAAAACCATCTGCAATATGGAAATTGAATTCCGAAATTTCAAAAAAGATCTTCCGGTGTGTCTCGATATTGCCTCGCTGATTTTTGTGTATAACGAAAAAATAGATATCCGCTTCAGAATGGACGAGAAACGTTTTGATGTAGACGGAGCCTATAATTCGTACTATGAAATCATTAAAAAACGTCTGGATAAAGCACACGTAAAAGATTCAGACGACAGAATTACCTGCCCCGGAAAAATAACCATCGTTTATTTCGGGATGGAAAATCAGAGAGAATATCTCGATTACATCAACAAACTGCAAAAGAAAGGAATTCTCCAAAACGACATAGAATTCCTGAAAGTAGAAGATTTACAGGGAATTACAGGACTTTTAGCTTTAAGAGTATCTTTAGTACAATAAAAAAGCTCATCCAATCGGGTGAGCTTTCCTATTAAGTTGATATTTTATCTAAAGACTTAAAAACGCATACGCAAAAGACAGAACAGAAATTACAATTCCTGCCATAAAAATCTGGTACGTAATGGATAAAAGCCTGTACTTTCTGTCTAAAACCTTTCCTAAAAAATACAAATCCTTCACCATAGAATCGTAAATATAATCGCGGTCTTTAATAAGAACATTCATTGCATCCTGATAATCATCAAAAATCATCCTGTTGAAATTTCCGAAGAATAAAAGATTTACCTTTCTGTCGGCAACATCCTGTAAGCTGAATTTTGCTTTGGTAACATTCGGTTTTGTGGATAAAATGGCAAAAATGATGGTAAGAACCGCAGAAGCCAGCAAAATAAAACTTGGAATAATAAGATGAGAATTCTTAGGCGTATCCAGTTTCGGAACCAAAACAGAAAGACAAACTGATATGATGATGGCATTTACAGAAAGAAGAATATTCGCTTTGCTGTCGGCAATATCACTCAGTCTTGTATGATTGCTTAGCGTAACTCTGAATAACGTATCTACACTTCTGTCGGATTTTGGTTCCTTCTCCTTTGACTTTTTATTTTCAGAACTCTCTTTTTTATCCTCGTCTTTTTCCAACTTCTTTTCAATTTTTTTAATATTTTTCTCCTTCAGAGGTTGCCATTCTTTTTTCGCATACTCTGTATAAAACTGATGCTTATTTTTTAGCATATCCAGATTTCCGGCATTCCATTCGTCATTAGAATAGCAGCGTACATTCGTAAGCTCCCATTCTTTCCTCAATGCATCGGAAATATCGTTATAATCGTGGCTTGCAAAATGGCTGCAGTCTGCATCTTTTACAATTTTTTCCAGAAGATTTTGAGGAACATAAGTAATTTTTGTTGCCAGAATCAGCTTAGAAACCTCCTCAATATAACTTTCGGGATAATTTTCCTGCTGCAGAAAATCTTTCATAATCTTTACTCCTGCCTCTTCATGATTTTTGGCACACTCTATGTACCCTGTATCATGAAACCAAAGAGCCAGAACTACTTTCTCCTGATCTTCTTCAGAAACCTGAGTGTTTTTAAGAATTTCTTCAGCCTTATTTACTGTGAAGGTAGTATGTATAAAATTATGATAAGAATATACTGAAGATAGTTTATCTTTGAATAAGGTTTCGACATAGTCTTTGGCTTTTTGTAAAATATTCATCACCGAAATTTTATTATTGTAAATTTATGAATTTATCCTTTAAAACTCATTTAAAAAATACGTCTGTTGTCATCAGAGTAGCATTGTCTGCCGGAGTTCTCTACTCCTGCGCAACATATAACGTAAAAAAGGGTAAAAACTTATCTGAAATTAAAAATTCTGATATACAATCTTCCAACGATTTTAAGATATTTCTCGTAGGCGATGCCGGAAATGCAGACGAAGCACAGGCTCAGAACACCCTGAATCTGTTAAAAAGCCAGCTTGAAAAAGCCGACAGCAATTCGATGCTGATTTTTTTAGGCGACAATATCTATCCTTCCGGAATGCCAAAAGAATCTGATAAAAATTATCCACTGGCAAAACAGAAACTGGAAGATCAATTATCCATTGTAAAAAACTTTAAAGGCAAAACACTCGTTATTCCGGGAAATCATGACTGGTACAACGGATTGGACGGCTTAAAAGCACAGGAAGAACTGGTGAAAAATTATTTAAACGATAAAAAAGCATTCCTTCCTAAAAATTCCTGCCCGATTGATGATATTAATCTTACCAAAGACATTAAACTGATTGTAATCGACACAGAATGGGCTCTGGTCAACTGGAACAATTATCCGGGAATTAATAAAAACTGCGATATTAAAACGCGGGAAGATCTTTTCACAGAGTTTAAAGATTTAATTAATAAAAATCAGGACAAAAGAATTATCGTTGCGCTGCATCATCCGATTATCAGCAGCGGAACTCATGCAGGATATACCTCTGCAAAATCTCACCTTTTTCCGCTGAAAAGTAAAATTCCGGCTCCGGGAGTTGCCAGTCTCATTAATGTGGTAAGAAGTTCATCGGGAGTAAGTCCTGAAGATCTCAACAACCAGCATTATGCAGATTTAGCCAACAGAATAAAAAGCATTGTTCAGGAAAAGGAAAACATTATTTTTGTTTCGGGGCACGATCATAATTTACAGTATCACGAATTCAGAAACATCAGACAGATCGTAAGCGGTGCCGGTTCTAAAGTAGATCCTGCAACAATTGGCGAAAAAACAGATTTTTCTTACGGAGGAAGCGGTTTTGCGGTTTTGAATATCAGAAAAGATAAAAGCTCGGATGTAGAATATTTTTCAACAAAAAACAATGCGCTGGAACAGCTTTCGCACATTCAGGTGATCGATAAGCCGAAAGAATTTGTTAATAATTATCCGAATTCTTTTCCTTCCACAATAACCTCAACCATTTATCCTGAAAAATTAACGAAAAAAAGAAAATTTTATACGTGGCTCTGGGGAGAACATTACCGAAAATATTACGGAATGCCTATTGAAGCTCCGACCGCAAATATTTCAACACTTGACGGTGGTTATACTCCTTTTCGTGAAGGCGGCGGAAACCAGTCTAACAGTTTAAGATTGAAAGCACAGGACGGACAGGAATTTGTGATGAGAGGCGTTAAAAAAAGCGCCGTACGTTTTCTGAACAACATGGCTTTTAAGAAAAGTACATTCGGAAATGAACTGAATAATACCTTTCCTGAAAAATTCCTCTTGGATTTTTATACAACCAATCATCCATTTACACCATTTGCCATCGGAAATATGGCGGATAAGATTGATCTTTTCCACAGCAATCCGCGGTTGTTTTACATTCCTAAGCAAAAAGCTCTGGGAGAATACAATCTGAACTACGGGGACGAATTTTATATGGTGGAAGAACGTTTTTCATCCGATCCTAAAACACTCGCTTCATTAGATAACGCAACGGATATTCTTTCCACAGATGATGTCTTAAAGAATTTCGGTAAAAACTATAAATACTCGGTAGACAAAGAAACCTACATCAGGGCAAGAATTTTTGATATGCTGATCGGTGACTGGGACAGACATTCTGATCAGTGGAAATGGGCGGAATACAAAGAAGGTGATAAGGTAATTTACAAACCGATTGCCAAAGACAGAGATCAGGCTTTCAGTAAATACGACGGTGCTGCTTTTAAAATCATTATGAATATTCCGGCAATCCGCCACATGAAAACCTTTAAAGATGATATTAAAAGTGTAAAATGGCTTGCTATGGAACCTTATCCTCTGGATCTGGTATTCCTGAAAGGTTCTACTCAGGAAGACTGGATTGCACAGGCGAAATACATTCAGGAACATTTATCGGATAAAGATATTGATGAAACATTTGCCAATCTTCCGAAAGAAGTTCAGGATGAAACCATTGCAGATATTCAGCGAAAACTGAAACTGAGAAAGACAAAATTAGCAACCTACGCTTCACAATATTATGAGGTACTGCAGGAAAAAGTTCCTCTTGCCGGAACGGTGAATGCTGATAAATTTGTGATTACAAAAACGGCAAATACTGTTAATGTAAAACAATATAAATTAGACAAAAACAAAGAAAATCCGGAACTGGTTTTCGAAAAAACATATGACGATTCCAAAACAAAGGAACTGTGGATTTACGGACTGGAAGATGATGATATCTACGAAGTTTCCGGAGACGGAAGACCTAAAATGAATATCCGACTGATCGGAGGATATAATCACGATACCTACAATGTTGCCAATGGAAGCAAAGTAAAGATCTACGATTTTAAATCTCAGAAAAATACCTACAATACAAATGGTGCGACGAAAAATATTTCCGACGATTACGACATCAATACCTACAACTATAAACATCCGAAATACAATTTTGTTGCAGGATATCCGAATGCAGATTTCAATCCGGATGACGGAGTGATTCTCGGTGCGTTGGTTAATTACACGGTCAATAATTTCATCCGTTCTCCTTTTACCCAGAAACACAGCCTGAAAGTTAATTATTATACGGCAACAGGCGGTTTTAATGCCTATTATAAGGGGATCTTTAAAAAAGCCATTGGAAGCTGGGATTTTAATCTTGACGCAGGATTCACCACACCGCGCTTCGCCGAAAATTTCTTCGGATTATCCAATGAAAGTTTTTACGATAAGGAAGCAGAAGACAGAAGATTCAACAGGGCAAGAATTTCAAAGATCAATTTTGCACCTTCCGTTTCCAAGAAAAGCTGGACGAATGTTTTCAACCAGTTTCAGTTGACTTTTGAAAATAATAAAGTACAGCGAAACGGTGACCGTTTTGTAGATCTTTCACCCGATGTAAGACCTGAAGTTTTCGATAATCAGCAGTTTGCAGGAGGAAATTACACCTTCAGCTATAAAAATCTGAATAACAATGCTTTCCCGACCATGGGAATGGAATTTAAAGTAAATGCAGACTGGAAAACCAATCTTGCAGATACCAAAAGAAATTTTCTGATCTTGAAAGGAACGCTTTCCATAGATCACAGGTTAGACAGCCGCGGAAATTTTGTTTTTGCCAACTCCAGCAACGGAATGTGGATCAATAATAACAATTTTGATTTTTATCAGGCTGCAGCCATTGGCGGAAACAACGGAATGAGAGCTTTCAGAAACGACCGATTCTCAGGAAAATCCTATTTTACCAATAACTCGGAGATCCGTTGGGATTTCGGAAGGGTAAAAAACAATATTGTTCCGGCAAACATGGGCGTTTTACTGGGATATGATGTCGGAAGAGTGTGGAATGACAATGAAGACTCTAAAAAATGGCATCAGTCTGTAGGCGCCGGATTCTGGCTGAGTATTGTAGAAATGTTCTCCGCAAGACTGAATTATTTCTACGGAAGCGACGGAGGAAGAATTTCCGGAGGTGTGGGAATGACGTTTTAAAATTAAACAATGAATGATAAAAATCCGCAGAAAGTTTCTGCGGATTTTGTTTTATGGTAATCTGAAAAGATGCTTCGACAGGCTCAGCATGACATTGCTAATAATAACTGTTTTTTTATGGCTGTGTCAGACTGAGCCTTTCAAAGTCTTTATGATAAAAACAGACAATTAAAAATATAACTAACTAAATTTGTTTTCATTATTGAAATGCGTTATTGAGATCCTTTCAGGATGACATCATTCTGCATGACATTCCTAATACTAACTGTTGTTTTATGGCTGTGTCAGGCAGAGTCTGTCGAAGTCTTTATGATAAAAACATTATTTAGATCCTTTACAGGATGACAATCATTCAGCATGACATTGCTAATATTAAATGTTATTTTGTAACGGTGTCAGACTGAGCCTGTCGAAGTCTTTTTGATAAAAACATTATTTAGATTCTTTACAGGATGACAATCATTCAGCATGAAATTGCTAATATTAAATGTTATTTTGTAGCGGTATCAGACTGAGCCTGTCGAAGTCTTTTTGATAAAAACAGACAATTAAAATATATTTTTCATTATTGAAATGCTTTGTTGAGAGCCTTTCAGGATGACATCACTCTGCACGAAGTTTTATCCGTCTAAATTCATTTATTTTAAACTAAACTGATACACATTTCCGCCTTCTTTCCCATCCTTTTCATCGGCGATAAGTAAAGTTTTATCATCAGCAAAAAAAATGGCTTCTTTTTGAGAATTGTGGTTGAGTGAAACTTTTTCAATCTTGGTCTTGCTGAAATCATCTGCTGAAAAACCGGTGAGGATCTGGATATTTTTATGGTTCAGGAGAACAATTTCATCTTTCGTGCTGTTAATCGCTGCAGAAGTAATTGCCGCATCGCTGTATCCTCCGTCAAGTTTCAGTTTTCCAATTAGTTTTGCTTCAAAATCTCCTGCTTTGTTAGGAACCTGAAAAACTAAAAAAGTGCCGTCGAAACCTTTGCTTCTGTTTTTGGTGAAAAGGTAGAAATTTCCATTCATCTCTACAAAAGCCTCGCAATCATACAGCCAGTTGGATTTCTTTGGCGGAAATTCCGTCTGTCCTTCATAGTGAAATGTTGTGGTCTGGGTAACTTTTGTGGATTTTTGGGAGGCATCTTTTAAATCAACTTTTAAAATCGATAAATTCTGCCTGTCGTTTTCATTATTTCCAAAGTCGCCGATGTAGATATTTCCGGCTGCATCTTTGGTAATATCTTCCCAGTCGTGATTTTCTGTGTTTTCTACCAGAACATCACTCGTAAGGTTTCCTTTTCGGTCTACTCCGTAAATAACGTTTTTATTTCCCTGATCTTCAATTGCCCAGATGGTATTGCTATCCTGAGACAAAGTAATACCGGAAACTTCCTTTAGTTTTTTAGGCAAAGAAAATTCAACCTTCAGATCATCGGTTTTGGGAGCTTCCTGAGCTTTGGGATTACAGCTCAACAGTAAAAATGATGATAAAACGACGATGCGCAACATATTTATTTTTTTAATTTTTTAAACTGAAAATAACAGAACCTTATATTTTTCTCTAATTTATTAATAATCTGCTGATGATGGAGGAAAAATCCTGCCGCCAAACCAATAAGACTTCCGATAATGGTATCCAATAATCTTGCCTTCATTAAAATTTCCACATCATGATGAATTTCACTTGCCGTTTCCGCCAGAAGAATCGTTAAAGGCGTGATGAAAACCACTGCAAAACCGTAGTTTCTTACAATTAACAATTCAATAATAAACTGTAAAACGGTGATGATAACGATCATGACGATCTTTTCGGGATTAAAAAGCAGAATCACCCATGCCAAACCAATTCCGATAAAAGTTCCCAGAATTCTGTGCATATTTCTCTGTCGGACGTGCTCAAAATTTCTTCCCTGCATAATGGCGACTGCCGCAATGGAAATCCAGTAAGTGTTTTTAAATTCCAGAAGATGACCGATGATTAAAGTTAACGCCATAAAAAACCCGATGATGGTGCTTTCTACAAATTTTGTATATCTTCTTTTGTTGAAACTTCTTCTCGGTATGGTTACCACTTTGCTTTTTTCAATAAAAACGGAGTACAGAAAAGCGAAGGAACAGGAAAGTATCGCTCCCATTGCAACCAACCCTACTCTTGTGGGAATCATTTCCAGATCAAATTTATATGTACTCGCCATTGCTGCAACCATGATGAAGAAAAAATTTCCCGGCGGCGGAATTTTAAAATACGAAGAAATAAAATGCGCCAGAAAAGAAATAACGGCAACAGACAGCGCGGCAAAATAAATATTAAACCCGAAAAAAGAACTTACTGTAAAAGAGAAAACAATTCCGAAAGCACAGATCGCGAGATGAATCATTCTTTGTGTAATCGGCGCCGAAGTAAAATATAAAATCGTTAAAGCGCCTAAACTCGAAAGCGCGCCGTAGTTCGGTTTTCCTAAAAAATATCCGATGAAAAGGCAGCTTCCGATACAAAGCGCGGCAAGAAAAGGAAAATGCCATTTCCTTTCCGTCTGCTTAAACTCCAGGAGATACTGAAATCTGTTCTGCGTCGGGTTCTGTACCTTCATTTACTGTAAACGTTTAGCTTTTTCCCACAATACATCCATTTCTTCCAGAGAAAGATCGGCAAGATTCAGATTCTGTTCCGAAGCTAAAGTTTCCATTTTCTGAAATCTTGAAATGAATTTAAGATTGGTTCTTTCGAGTGCAGAATCGGGATTGATTCCTGAAATTCTGGCATAATTGATTAATGAGAAAAATACATCGCCCAATTCCTGCTCTTTTTTATCCAGATCGGTTTCCGCATGAAACTCCTGAATTTCTTCATCCACTTTTTTCCACGCATCTTCCGCATCATGAAATTCGAAACCGATTCCTTTTACCTTATCCTGAATTCTGTAGGCTTTTACCAGACTCGGCAGACTTTTCGGAACGCCGCCGAGAATAGATTTGTTTCCTTCTTTCAGTTTCAGTTTTTCCCAGTTCTGTTTTACTTCCTCTTCGTCTTTCACTTCCGTGTCTCCGTAAATGTGAGGATGGCGGAAAATTAATTTTTCGTTTAAAGAATTAATGACATCTGCAATATCGAAACTGCCTTTTTCAGAGCCTATTTTGGCATAAAAAACCAGATGAAGCAACACATCTCCCAACTCCTTTTTTATTTCCTGCAGATCATTCTGCAAAATGGCATCCGAAAGTTCGTAGGTTTCTTCCAGCGTTAAATGGCGGAGCGATTCCAGCGTCTGTTTCTGATCCCACGGACATTTTTCGCGCAGATCGTCCATAATGTCTAATAATCTTCCGAAAGCTTCCAGTTTTTCCTGTTTGGTATTCATAATTGAGAATTCAAGTCTTACAAATTTACGGGAAATCTTTGTGAAAGTTCTTTTGTCCTGAAATAAATGAGGGTTGTCGTTGGCTTCGGCTCCGCTCAGCCAACGGTTTTACTCGTTCCGTTTTATTTTTGGTTTCGTTATACAAATATTTCTGGTTGGCTTCGACTCCGCTCAGCCAACGGTTTTGCTCGTTCCTTTGTGATTCTTGGTTTTATTCTACAGACCATTGCAGTTGGCTGAGCGGAGCCGAAGCCAACGGTGTTGCTCGTTCCGTTTTGATTTTGAGTATTATTTTACAAACCATCATAGTTGGCTGAGCGGAGCCGAAGCCAACGGTGTTGCTCGTTCCTTTGTGATTTTGAGTTTTATTCTACAGACCATCATAGTTGGCTGAGCGGAGCCGAAGCCAACATTACAATTCATTACAGTCTGCGGTTGGCTTCGGCTCCGCTCAGCCAACCTTATCCCTTCATCTTTTTATAGCAATTTTCCACAATCAGCGGGGCGGCTTCCAGTAATTTTATGAGCTGGAAGTAGGGAACAATGATCTTCTTTTCCGTGTCACAACTGAAATTTCCTAACGAGAAATAAGCTGTTGCCGACAGAAAATCATCGAAATCCTGCAAAGTGCAGACTTTAAAAGTGTTCTGAAATACGCGCAACGGATTCCGATATTCTTTTTCTGAAAGGCTTATTGCTGCTTTGGGAAAACTGATTTCCGTTGAGTTTTTAAACTTCCCTTTTTTACCTTTTTTCGCGATGTGATGAGCGACGAGAATGAATGACCGTAACGATTGGTACAAATAGAAAATTTCAGCGGGTTCTTTTGCAATTCGGGTGTTTTTCTGTACTGAAGATTGTACCATTTCATTGAGGGTTTCTTTCGTTGCAGCAAGATCATTGAACTGGAAAAAGGTTTCCAGTAAACTTATGGCGGTATGTTTTCTCGTTCCTGACCAGAATTTGGCTTCGAAATCTGTTTTTTTCTTTTTCATAAGTCTGTTTTGGGGTTATCGTTTTTTATGAATTTCAACAGGTTGGTTTTTAATAGGTTGGTTTTTCGCAAAGGCGCAAAGTTGTTTTAAAATAATATGCTTTAAGGCGCAAAGATTTTATCTGCGATAAAATTTATCATCAACATTATAAAAGAAAATCTTTGATTTTCTCCTTGCGTCTTAAAAGAATAGGAATTTTATCAAACCTTGCGCCTTCGCGTTTTCCAACAAGAATATTCTTATTTATAAAAAAGCTTAAACAAGCTCTTTAAAAAATTCTGAAATCTATTTGTTTTGATGACAAAAGTTTGCCAAATGGAACAACAGCGCTTCCCGATCTTTGGCAGAGAAACCTTCTGCATTTTTTAAATTCCTTTCGGGATGAAAATAATTTGGAAAATTAAAAGAAAGCCAGTACTTTTAAGGGTGATTTTTAGCGTACTTCGGCTTTCCTTTAGGCGTAAAGGAATTTCGAAGGGTAAAGGTTTTTGGGTAAAACTATACTCCGGCTTCCTGCGTTTGCGGGCAGTCTCGGTGTAGCGCTGTTGTTGGTTTTGCAGCAGAACTCCGTTTATTCGGGAGGGGCTGAAAACAGCAGGGTTGAGATCTTCTTTTTCATCATCTGTGTATTTTGAAAATTTGTACCTGAAACCTATCCAAAGACCGCATTTTTACCGACGAAAAAGTGCTGAACTTTTTGTTGTCGGCTCGGAATGCGTCTTTTCAATAGGTCTTTCGAGGCTTTTGCTAATTCGCTGATACAAATATAGTAACAATTTTTAATTGTGGCAATAAAACCACAATATTTTTTTTAGTATGGATGATAAATTTTTGAATATATATAAAACAGTAGGTAAAAATTTGAGAGATAAACGAAAAGAAAAAAATTTCTCTCAGCAACAATTGGCAGATTTAGCAGGCAAAATTGATCGATCTAAAATTAGTGACATTGAGAATGGTAAAGAAGATTTTCTATTTTCTACTCTATTAAAAATTTGTACGGCTTTGGATGTTGATATTGAACAACTTTTCAAAAGCTAAAATTCAATATTTCCTCAATCAAAGCATAAGATCAGATTTTATATGTAAAAACTCCTGAGTTTTCAGGAGTTTTTGGTTGGTATATAAAATCGTTTAATATTCAGTTTTAAGCACTTTCCTTTTCTGACATATATTTACAATTTAATTTATTCAGTATCACTTTTTATATGTATCAGATACATATTCTTGCTTAATAATTATTATTTCATATTCAACAATATATGTACAACTTCAACAGTTTCCCCGTTATTATCATGTCTGGAAATACCAACTTTCATATTTGCAAAATTATGCAGTTCATCTCTTACACTAAATCCTGAAATAGGATACTTATCACCGTAATTATCATTGGAATTTAAATTCTTAATGTATTGAGAATAACTAATCCACAAATTATCAAATCTTTCAGCCTCACCAAATACAATTATAAACTTGCGTTGAAGTTCATGTGTATCATATTTTGAAAGTAATTTTATGAGATGTCCTGAAACTACGGTGTTCTTAGGTCCACAACTTTCAAGTCTAAAACATTCAATAATAGTAACAGGAATTCCATTATTCATTCTAATCATTATATCTATTTCGCCTGCATCTTTACCATTGCTAGAAATTCCGGATCTCGTTTGATCGGCAACATTATGTCCTTGTGTTCTCAACAAATCAACTATATCATCATTAATTAAATTTTCAATTTGCTTCTGAAATTTTCTTTCAAGAATTCGTGATCCTACTTCAATAAGATCATTAAGAATCTTATCAAGTGAATACATTGCATTATTTTCTGGTTCTAAATTATCAATTTTATATAAGCCTAGGAGTTTATGTACGTTTACTCCTGTAGCACTTACCTCACATGGTATTGTCTTGAAAATATTTTCCGTTCCTATTTTTCGTACAAAAACATAGTTAAATAAGTGAGGAGTCATTGAATTTATACATTCTGGACAGTTACATGGAATTTTTTCAGGAACGTCAGGATAATTTAAGGATTGATGAATATCATTTAACTCTTTGCGTATGATTTCAAGTAAAAAAGATGCAATATTTCCATGAATCCAAATAAATAGTTTACGAGAATATTGATCCGTAGTTATCAATGCTCTTGTATTTTCTCTTTGAATAATTACTCCATTTTTCCAGAAGGTTTTATCGAAAATCAATTTTCTTGTTCTTACGATAAATCTAGCCATTATTCCTGCAGGCATAAAATCATAATGATACTCAAACCGTAAATTATCATTATAATCCCAATCAAATTCAAGTTTTTCAGGTTTAAGTAACTCTGGGATTAAAAAAACATTTTGTTCAACTTCAAAACACAATTCAAACTTCTTCATTAGCGTAACTATATATGGATGTTTATCACGCGGAAATTCATAAAGAATAGAATCTAACATATCAGGATCAAATTCGCCATTACGAGCTATAACTTCTTTAGAATCAAGTATCTTATATACAGCATTTGTAGCCCATTCTGGTTTCAAGAACAAGATATTTCTCAACAAATTATCATCTTGAAAATGAAGAAAAACCCCAAGATCATGAAAATATTGACTTAAGAAAAGTGCTCTTTGATTAGACAAGCCGTGTTGATTACAAATATTTAAATATTCTTCTGCTGAAATATAATTTGAATCCAAGGATTCCAATATTGTTCTTATTTCTAACCAAACTTTAGGAAGCTTATCTCCAATTAATGGTAGAGAATTGATTTCATTTTCAATTTTTGTTGTTAGCAAATCAATATTTTTCCCACTACTAGCACTAACTTGATGGAACGAAACAATATTTTTAAATTTTGCTTTTAATGACCTTTCATCAATATTAATTATCCTCTCATCTATCTTATTTAATACAATTATAATAGGAGAATTATTACTCAAAAGACGAATAACATTTAGCCAATAATCAAAACTAATCAAATGCTGATCAGTTCTCGCTTCCCAAACTAATAGATAAAGAGATCTATTTGTGAGGAAAAATTGATGTGTTGAATGATAAATTTCCTGACCTCCAAAATCCCATACGTTAACTCTAAAATCAGGTGATGACAGAGTCTTTATTCTCCAGGATTTTATATCAATTCCTTCTGTAGTATTAGTTTCAGGTATTGAATTATGTATTAAACGATTCATTAAGTAAGTTTTTCCAACATTACCTTGTCCAACTATTAATAATTTTGCTTCAAATAATTGTACATTATCACCTAGAGATAAATAATAGTTTATGATTCCTGAAGCTCCTTGAGAGGAAATTTCTATTGGAACTTTACCAATTGGATTACTATCAAAATCCAAAAATTCAAGCGAGGTAAGATTTTCAAACTCCTTCGGCAATGAAGAAATTTTATTTCCGCTTAAGTTCAATCTCTTTAACTTTTTAAGCTTGCCTATGCTAGTTGGCAAATATTTAAGGTCATTAAAACTTAGATCAAGTTCAATTAAATTTTCCAAACAATCAAATGCATCATCCTCTATTGAGCTTATTTTATTCTCGGATAAATCTAACTTTTCTAAAGTATTAATATCACTAATTGCGCTCGGGAACACTTGTAATCTGTTCCCTTTAATACTCAAGTCTTTGCATTTTGGATATTCTACAAAGTCATCAGAGATTGATGTTATTTGATTATAGCTAATATCAACTTTTTCAATATCCATTAAATTTCCAAAATAATGACCACTTATCAAATTTATTTGATTATCTCCTAAGTTCAAATATTTAATATTTTCAAGAGTAAATACAATAGTTGGTAATTCTTTAAGAATATTATTTTTTAAACTTAAATGCTCTAATCTTTTAAATTGAAAAAACCAGTCTGGAATTTCTGGAATTGAATTACCAAATAAATCTAAATACTTTATCTCTGTACATATTTTTAGCTCATTAGGAATTCTCTTTAACCTTCCAGTGGTTAGTTGAACTTTATGTGTATTATATTTTAGATCTTTTAGTTTATTTTTGATATGTGGTTTCATACAAGTTTAGTTAGTATTGCTTAGCAAAGTATTAGTATTTTTAGACAATGAATTAAATAATAAATGAACCTTCTCAAACAATGAAATTGTGCTAACCAAATAAGTCCTTTGAAAATTTATTCCGAAGTTAGTTGTAATCTCAGCCCAACTATCAAAAATCTCCAATTAGCTTTATTTACTCTCAAAAGCTTTGGGCTATTTCATTAAAATTATTTCTTAGTTTTGATAAATTCTATTTATTGCTTAATTCACAAATGTAATAATAAGAAATTATCAACGTTTACGGCAATCCGTATTTATACGGAATTTTTAATAAAATATTCTTCATTACATCACAAACAACAAAAAAACCTCATCATTTCTGATGAGGTTTTATATTTTAAATTCAACTGAGTGAATTATCCTTGCTTTCTGTGGGTGCTTTTAGGAGCAGATTTTGCGGCAGAAGTAGCTTTTACTTTTGGTGCTGCAGGTTTTTCTGCTTTTGGCGCTTTTTTAGGCGCTTCTTTTTCTACGTTTACTTCTTCTGTTGCTGCTTCACCTTCTAAAGTTTCAGGCTCTGCTTTTACGAAGCTTTCCGGCGTAATGTATCCTGCTTTCTGAAGGATGTTGTACCACTGCGCCAGTTTTTTGATGTCTGAAGCGTATACTCTTTCAGTATCGTAGTTCGGAAGAGAAGCCGTCATGAATTCTTTCAGTTCAGCATCTGTTGCTTTATGGTGGATCGCTTCTTTGTAATCGTAGTTTTTAGCAATATTTTCAAAAACTTCGAACAACGGAACTTCTTTATCAAAGGTAAACATCGCGATGTTATCCAACAAACTTACCTGACTGGAGTTTCCAATGCTTACTTTTTTCTTCGTGGTAACGTCTTCAATAATAAATCCGTTTCTTAATTGTGAAACTAATTTGAAAAGTCCTGGTTTTCCTGAAATTGAAATTATTTTTTCTAACAGCATAATTTTATTTTTTGTAAATTCTGCAATCGGCATTCCGCCTTTTGCTATTTAATATTTTTTTTATTTTAATTCAAACTTTATTTTGGAAATCTCATCTTGTAACCGATGCTTACATCACCCTGAGTAATTTTCGACAGTTTTCCTTTTACAAGCTTCTTCTTCAAGGCGCTTAAATGGTCTGTAAACAAAATTCCTTCTATGTGATCGTACTCATGCTGAATTACGCGGGCTCTAATATCGGAAAAAGTTTCTGTATGTTTTACAAAATTTTCGTCATAATATTCGATCACAATGGTTCCTTTTCTTTTTACATCCTCTCTTACATCCGGAATAGAAAGACATCCCTCGTTGAATTTCCACTCTTCTCCGGATTCTTCAAGAATTCTGGCATTAATGAATACTTTCTTGAATTCTGCCAGTTCATCCTTAATATCCTCATAATCTTCATCTTCTGCCAAAGGACTTACGTCGATCACAAAAAGACGGATATCCAGTCCGATCTGTGGAGCAGCCAAACCAATTCCGTTGGCGCTGTACATGGTTTCGAACATGTTGCCTATCAACTCCTGTAGTTCGGGATAATCTTTGTCTATATCCTTCCCTACTTTTCTTAAAACTGGGTCACCAAAGGCTCTTATCGGTAAAATCATCTTGTTCTTTGTTCTAAAAAATTCTGCAATATGATGGTTGCACTTACTTTATCTATTAATCCTTTTTCCTGTCTTTTCTTTTTATTTTTTCCGCTTTGGGAAATAAAAAACGAAGCCATTTTGGAGGTAAATCTCTCGTCGAAGCGGTGTACTTTTATCATCGGAAATTCTTTCTGAAAAACTTCAATGAATTTTAAAATATCTGTTTCCACTTCAGATATATTCCCCTTCAAATCTGTCGGAAGACCGATTACCACTTCATCCACCCGATTTTCACCGAAATATTTCGTCAGAAAATCAATAATTAATGAAGTCTGCACCGTCTCCAGACCGCTCGCAATAATCTGCATATCATCCGTCGCAGCAATGCCGCAACGAGCTTTTCCGTAGTCTATTGCAAGGATTTGTCCCATAGGTTTGCAAATTTAGTAAATTTTAATGATTTTATTCCAAACACAGTTTTTTTTATAAATCAATGTTTTAATCCGCTAATTTTTTTATAATTTTAGTTATTCAAAAACAAAATTATGAAGAAACTCATCCTCGTAAGACATGCGAAAAGCGACTGGCCGGAAGAAACGGAAGACTTTGACAGACCTTTGGCAGACAAGGGTTTAGAAGAAGCAATGCATATGTCCCGATTCATGAAAAACAATAACGTAGCGATCGATTACTTTGTATCGAGCCCCGCAGTACGCGCACTGAATACGTGCAAAATTTTCAACCAGGCCTACCAGATCAGCATTAATACGAATGAGAAACTTTATAATCCTTCCGAAAGCAATTTCGAATCTGTAATCTACGATCTGGACGACAGCCACGAATCGGTCGCCTTCTTCTCTCACAACAACGGAATTTCCAATTTTGCGAATTCCATTTCCGAAGATATTTTCCACTTCCCAACCTGCGGGGTTGCCGGTTTCGAGATCGACTGCAATTCGTGGTCGGAATTCGACGGAGCCAAAAAGAAACTGCTGTTTTTCTACGATCCGGGCAAGATTAAATAAATAGTCTGAAAAAATTCCCCTCCTCTGGAGGGGTGGCGAAAATTCGAAAGAATTTTTGACGGGGTGGTTTTAGAATGTAGATAAGTGAATTTGTGAATGGTGAATGGTTAATGGTGAATTTCCCAAATTAACTAATGTCAGATTTAACCACAAAAGTCGCAAAAGATTTTAAAGCGTTTATTAGAATATGTAAAGTCCTCAAAAGAATAAAAATCAAAGATTTTTAAAAACTAATGTGTTCTGAAATATTCGCAAAGCTTGATTAATTCTATGTGACTTATGTGTTAAAAAACTTTCTTAACCTTTATAAAAAAACCTAAATAAACTTAATCAATAATTTTGGCTAAAGTCTTTTACTACCCTCTAAAACAAAAAGACGGGCAAAAGCCCGTCCCTATTGATAATCATATTGAATGATTTTCCTGAATTATTTTCTTCTCAGATCCAGATCATCAAAATCAAAACTGAAATCTGTAACGTCTGAGATTGGTTTTAATCTTGCAGATTGTGCTTTCCCAGTTTCATCATAATCAAAAATAATATACGCATCGGCATCGTAGCTTCTGTCATCCCATTTAATGATGAAAGAATTGTTGGAATACGGAAGCAGTTCCCCTTTTAAACGTGGAGAACTTTTGCATGAGATTCTGTATGTACTTCCCTGCTGCGCAATTTCCACATCACCAAACCATTGATCGTTGTACATTCCTACAAACTGCTCCGGTTTTGGCTGTAAATTTTTATCTTTTTTAAATGTTTCAGATTTTGCAAAAGCTTCTTTTTTCTGCTTATCAAAACTTTCTTCCATTTTTTTCATCCGGTCGCCGTAGGTTTTCAGCCAGTTGCGGTCTGCAATTCCCAGATAAGAATCTTTCACGGTATTGGTAATCGTGTTGAAAGCCGCTCCCGACTGCTGATTCGTTAAGACAACAATTCCCAGTTTCATATCCGGAATCAGCGTAAACTGCGTTACCGTTCCGATCAGTCCTCCTGTATGCTGAACTTGTTTATGACCTTTCACATCGCTTAAAAACCAGCCCATTCCGTATCCGTAGAAACTGGTATCATAAGGATTTTTTGCCGCCACTCCGCTCGGAATCTGTAAACTCCACAACTGCTGAACATTTTTATCTGAAACTAATTTTTTACCGTCTTTCGTTGTGAAATTATTCAACAGGAATTCTGCCCAGGTTGTCATGTCTTTAATATTACTCATAATTCCTCCGGCTGCGTTAGCTGTCTCGTTCCAGTCGTGAGGAACGGCAATAGCTTTTCCGTCTACCGGTGCATGAGCGTCAATTTTGTTGGCAACAGCTTTGGCTCTATTGTAGCTTCCGAAACTTGAAGTCATTCCTACAGGCTTCATAATGCGCTGCTCGATAAATTCTGCCCAACTTAATCCCGAAACTCTGTGGATTACTTCTCCGGCTACGATAAACATGATGTTATTGTAGTCTAAAGTTGTTCTGAAAGGATTTTCAGGCTTTAAATATCTTACGTTGTGGACGATATCGTTTACCGTTAGATTTCCGCCTTCCGGAAAGAACATCAGATCTCCCTGTCCCAAACCTAATCCAGCTCTGTGTGTTACCAGATCTTTAATGGTAACATTCTGCGAAACATACGGATCGTACATCTGAAATTCCGGAATGTATTTTGAAACTCTATCGTCCCAGTTCAGTTTTCCTTCGTCTGCTAAAATGGCAAGTGCTGTACAAGTAAAACCTTTGGAATTGGAGGCGATTCCGACCAATGTAGTATCGTCCATCGGTTGTTTGGAAGTTAAAGAACGTACCCCAAAACCTTTGGAATAAATTACCTTTCCGTCTTTGATGACACCAACCGACATTCCCGGAACATCGAAAGTTTTTAACGTATTCTGGACTAATTCATCCAGTTTTTTCTCTTCAACCTGCGCATTCGCAATCCCAACCGATAAAAGAAGAAGGAAAAAAGAAAGTTTCTGCTTCATTTTTAATTTTTTTCAAATGTAGTAAATAAAGCGGTTTAAACTCTTTTCAAATTTAAATGTAAAGATTCATCAATTCAAAAAAGATTCATTATTTTCGGTTAAAATACTTTTTTATTGTGATGAAAACTTCAGTTTATATTTTCCTACTAGCATTACTTCCTTTTAATTTGATTAAAAGTCAAAATACGGTCGATAATCCATACTTATTTCAAACATGGAAATTTAAGAATACGGAACACCTAAATGCTGTTTATGAAAAAAGCAAATATTCTGATAAGAACACATTAAACTTTAGACTTAGTAAAGATGGAAAAGTTATTGCCAACTGGGTTGAAAATATTTGTTATTCAGGAGATAAAAAACCGAAGTTTAAATTTAAAAAGATAAAAGGAAGTTGGGAAAAGATTTCAGACTCTGTCATTCATATCAATTTCACCACAAATGTAAGTTTAAAAGGAAACTATATCATTTCAAATCTCACAGAAGAACAGTTAACATTAAAGATGTTTGTAAATCTTAAGAAAAAATAATTTCAAATCTTATCTTTGCAGAGAATTTTAAATAATGACGAAAATCCTACTCCTTTCCGACTCTCATTCATATATCGACGACCGTATTTTAGAATATGCAGGTCAGGCGGATGAAATCTGGCATGGCGGAGATTTCGGAAGTATGGATGTAATTGAGCAGCTTGAAAAGATAAAACCACTCAAAGGGGTTTACGGAAATATCGACAACGCAAAAATCCGTTCTGAATTTCCGGAAGTGAGTCGTTTTATGTGCGAAAATGTAGAAGTTTTGATGATTCACATCGGCGGTTATCCGGGAAAATATACGCCTTTGGCAAAACAGGAGATTGCTGAAAAAGCTCCGAAGCTGTTTATTTCGGGACATTCACACATTTTGAAGGCAATGTTTGACGAGAAAAACAATCTTCTCCACCTGAATCCCGGAGCGTGCGGAAAACAGGGATGGCATAAAATGCGGACAATGATGCGTTTTGTAATCGATGATACGGAAATAAAGGATTTGGAGGTTATTGAATTGGGACCTAAATTTTAAATACAAGTTTCACAAATTTCATCACCAATATCACGATTTAAGAATGTAGAAATTTGTGAAATTATTTGTGTCTGTTGTGTTTTATAAAAAAATTTATGAAAATAGGCGATAAAGTTTCTGTAGTAGATGAAGATTTGAGCGGGGTGGTTACTTCCGTGAAGGGAAATATCGTGGTTTTTAAAGATGAATACGGTTTTACGCATCAATATCCGAAGGAGAAACTGGTTCCGAAAATTTCGGATTTTTATGAAAATACTCCTATCATAAAAAAAGCGGAGCCGAAAAAGGTAATTTCCAAAGCACATCAGAAAAATCATTTGGTTCTTGATCTGCATTTTCATAATTTAGTTAAAAATCCAAATGATTACACCAGTTTTGAAAGACTTTTCATCCAGAAGGAAAGATTGGTGGAAACCATCAACTTTTGCAGAAAACACAATCTGAAAAGGCTGGAAATCGTACACGGAATCGGAGACGGAGTTTTGCAGAAAATGGTATTCGATACATTGGAAAGCCAGACGAATGTGGATTTTTATAATAAGGAAATACTTCATCATCAATCGGGTGCGGTAATGGTAGAATTTCACTAAATTTGCAGGAATCAAATTATGAATATACTTAATTTACTTTTTACCAAAGACGGATTAATCTACCAGATTGCTAAAAATAAGAGCATTGTGGAAGAGAAATCGTATTTCGTGGATGAAGAATCTCCGGAAAACTTTATTTCGGATACGCTGGATAAAGTGCTTCTTCTGCAGAGATTTGATGAGATCCATGTGATTTCCGCGCTCAATCATTTCACACTGATGCCGGAAGGTTTTTCGGAACATGAAGCCGGATTTGATCTTATCGCTTTTAACGCTCCTGTGGATAAAGAGAAAGAAGAACTGATGCTTTCGATTAATGAAAAGTTTAAAATTCAGTTTTATTATACATTCCCAAAGCATTTTTACAAAAAGATTAAAGAACTCGCGCTGCCTGTTCAGTTTAATTTTTCCGGTGAAAAGTTTTTAAATTCCATAAATAATAAAAACAGCAAAGAAATTCACATCAATCTGTATCATAACCAATGTGAGTTTTTCGCGATAGACAACAAAAAAATTATTTTATACAACAATCTGGACGTTAATTCTGAAGTGGATTTTCTTTATTTCGTGATGTTTACATTAAGCAAAATCGGTTTCGGAATCAATGAAACCAATTTCTACGCGTACGGAGAAACTACTGAGAATGAAACCTTTATTTCAGAGCTTCAGAAATTCGTAAAGAATCTGAAAATTGTATTTGATAATATTCCTTCTAAAAATTTTATATTAAACTAGGTCGCAGGTAACAGATGATAGGTCTTAGTTCCTCAACCTGCAACCTATTACCTACAATCTAACAACTAAAAAAAATGTACAGAATCATATCCGGCAAATGGAAAGCCAAAAAAATCGCCGCTCCGAAGAATTTTGATGTAAGACCGACTACGGATTTTGCCAAAGAAGCACTTTTCAGTATTCTGGAAAACACCTACGATATGCAGTCGGTTTCCGTACTGGATCTTTTTGCGGGAATCGGTTCTATTTCGTTTGAATTTGCATCAAGAGGATGTCAGGATATCACTTCCGTAGAAATGAATCCGAAACATACGTCTTTTCTTAATTCTACCGCTTCTGAACTTGGATTCAGTCTGCAGGTAAATGTTCAGCGGGGCGATGTTTTCGACTGGCTGAAGAAATTCAGAAACAAAAAATCTTTTGAAATTGTTTTCTCCGATGCTCCTTTCGAAATGGAAGAAAAAAAGTATCAGGAAATTATTTCTTTGGTTTTAAACAATAAATACCTGAAGGAAAACGGAATTCTAGTGATAGAACACCAAAGCCGAATGAAATTTGATCATCCGAATTTAATCGATACCCGAAAATACGGAAATGTAAGTTTCAGTTTTTTTGAACCGAATAAGGAAGAAACTACAGAAATACAGAATCAGGAATAATTTTCCTGATTTTTTGTTTTAAACAATTTTTACTTTTTCAGAAGAAACAACCGCACTTTCACCCCATTTTGCAATTTCTTTTAAAAGAGGAAGCAATGTTTTTCCGAAATCCGTTAAGGTATATTCTACCATTAAAGGCGGCTTTTCTGTGTACACCTTTCTGTCGATAATATGATCTTCTTCAAGCTGTTTCAACTGTAAACTTAACGTTCTTTCTGTAATTGTGGGAATTAATTTTCTTAGCTCGTTGTATCTTTTTGCTCCATCAATCAGATAAAACAAAATCACGGCTTTCCATTTTCCGCCGATAAATCTCATGGTAACCGTTGTACAGCACGGATATTCTTTATTATCTATGGAATACATTTTTTTCATACTATCATTTTAGACCGTTATTGCAAATATATCAAACGTACATTAATTTTGCAACTATAAAAAATATAGTATAAAAATTATGAGCTTTTTAGAAAAAATGAAATCGAGATATACCGTAAAAAAGTATAATCCTCAAGGTACAATAAGTGAAGAGCAGATTCAGCAGCTTAAAGAAATTCTGCATTTAAGTCCATCTTCCATTAACAGTCAGCCATGGAATTTTGTGTTTGTATCGGAACCGGAAACAAAAATACAGCTTGCCGAAGCCTCTTATTTTAACAAAGAAAAAGTATTGGACGGAAGTCATCTTATCGTTTTTCAGGCACTTAAAAATCCTGAAGATTTTGAAAAGCAGATTGAAGAAAATCTTCCGGAAGGTTCGGTAACTTATTATAAAACTTTTGTAAAACCGAAAGGAGAAGCGGAGATCAGATCGTGGCTGAAACATCAGGTCTATCTTTCATTGGGCGTTTTGCTTTCTGCGTGCGCAGATATGGAAATAGATTCTACTCCGATGGAAGGAATTGAAACTGAAAAATATGATGCGATTTTAAAGAACGAAAAGTACGAAAGTGTTTTTGCAGTAGTTATTGGAGTAAAGTCTGAAGAAGATAAAAATCAGCCGGTTCATACCCCGAAAAGAAGACTGGAAAGACAGCACGTAATTTTGGAAATTTAATTTATTTAGATGCAAAGATTAATATAATCCCCGAAATTATTTAAGAGAGCAAAGAGTGGCGACAAAGTCGCTTATGAAGTATGCTTTATAAAATCAATTTTCAATTGATTAATTCTTAGCTCACTAAAAATAAACTTTGAAAAATAAATCTTTGCGTTAAAGAATCTTCTATAGAAAAAGCTGTTTCAAATTGAGACAGCTTTTGTTTTTTATAATACTTTTAATTCCAAATCGATGGTTTTCCCGAAGAATTTCTTCGATATTTTTTCGAAATTTTTCGTTAAATCCGAAAGATAGAAATGGTAATTCGGTTTCGGATTCTGCTCATTCAGCAGATGATACTTATCCAGAATGATTTTTAAATGATTGGCGACGATATTCGGAGAATCAATTACGCGGACACGGTTTCCGTAATATTGCTTGATTTCATCAATCAATAACGGATAATGTGTACAACCCAGAATTAAGGTCTCAATATTCTTTAATTTACTGTTGCTTAAGTAATTGTAGATAATCGCATGAGTAATCGGATGATTTTTAAAACCTTCCTCAATGGCAGGAACCAATAAAGGCGTCGCCAGTTCATCCACCTTGATCCATTTATTATGCTTTCTGATGCTTTTTTTATACAACCCTGAATTCACCGTCGCTTTCGTTGCAATGACGCCCACATTATTATGAATTTCATAGGAAACTTTTTCTGCAACCGGATTAATTACGTCAATCACAGGAACTTTTCCCGCAACAGACTGCATCACTTCATTCAGCGCATTTGCCGTTGCCGTATTGCAGGCAATAACAATCGCTTTACAGTTTTGCTCCAACAGAAAATTGGTGATCTTTGTAGAATATTCGATAATCGCCTCCTTCGATTTTTCACCATACGGAAGATGTTTGGTGTCACCAAAATAGATCAGATCTTCGTTCGGAAGAAGTCTTTTTATTTCTTTGGCAACTGTAAGTCCGCCCACTCCGCTATCGAAAATTCCGATAGGCTGGTTTGGGGAAAGATGCGAATAATCCTGCTTTTTAGTTTTCAAAATTGAGCTGAAATTTTATACAAAAATAGTGAAATTGTTGGATGCAGAAGATGGATGTTACAAGTTTTTCACAAACCGTTCTTCCGACTCCCGACTTTAGATTTCCATCTTAGACGATGAACAGATCCGAAGCAATTCCATCTGCCATAAACCAGTGTTTTTCCGGAATTTTCAGGTGGTTATTTTCTGTTACCAGAATTCCTTCTTCAAGCTTTGGTTTGATTTCATTCTGAAAATGTTCTAAAATACTGTCATTAAATTTTTCTTTTAAGCTTCCCAGATCAACGCCCCATATTGTTCGTAAGCCAATCATGATCATTTCATTAAACTGATCGTTTTGCGAGAGAAATTCTTCTTCTTTAGCCAAAAGATCTGAGTTTAATTTTTTGATATACTGCTGATTGTTCGCGACATTCCAGCTTCTGACATCAAATCCGTTGTAAGAATGTGCAGAAGGACCAATTCCCAGATATTCTTTATATTTCCAATAGGAAGAATTGTGTCTGGAATAAAAACCCGGTTTCGCAAAATTGGAAACTTCATAATGCTCAAAACCATTATCTTTCAGAAAATCCGATAAGTAGTAAAATTCTCTGTTCTGTTCTTCTTCCTTCGGGCTTTTTACTTTTCCTTTTGAGATCCAGTTTTCTAAAGCGGTTTTCGGCTCAACCGTTAAAGCGTAGGAAGAAATGTGCGGAACTTCAAGCGCAATGGTTTTATTTAAATTCTCTTTCCATATTTCCAGATTGGAAGTTGGCGAACCATAAATTAAATCAATGCTTAGATTTTCAAAACCAAAATCCTGCGCTCTTTTGATGGAATCTTCGGCTTCGTTTGCAGTGTGTGCCCGATTCATTAATTTCAGATCTTCTTCAAAAAAACTTTGGGTCCCGATTGATAATCTGTTTATCGGAGATTCCGACAGTCCTTTCAGGAAGTTTTTATCCAAATCATCGGGATTCGCTTCTAAAGTAATTTCGATATCCTTTTCAAAAGTAAAATGTTTTAATACCTCATCAATTAAAGATTTGATTTCATCCGACGAAAGAATGGAAGGTGTTCCGCCACCAAAATAGAGTGACTGTAAGTTTTTGTTTTGCAATTCATTTTTTCGGAGAAAGATTTCTTTCTTCATCGCAGCCAGCATTTCATCCTTAAAATTTAAAGATGTTGAAAAGTGGAAGTTGCAGTAGCTGCACTTTTGCCTGCAAAACGGAATGTGAATGTAAATCATAAAAAAAGCCCTGAAAAAATTCAGAGCTCAAATTTATTTAAATTAAATCAATTAATATCTATAACCTCTGTGGTTAATGAAGTTATCGAAGTTATATCCTAACCCGATCATGAAGCTATTTCCTCCATATTCCTGAATATCAGACAAACCTAAGTTGTAAGTAGCTCCAATCATGAATTTGTTGAATCTTACTTTTACAACCGGAGCGATTTGTAATTGCTGACTGTCGAATCTGTTCTGAACAGATCTGTAGCTTACCCCGAAAGAGAATGCATTGATATCGTTAAAGAACGTTGCCATTAAGTTATAATCAATCGTTCTTGTAGAGTTTGTATTAAGGTTGATTAAAGCTGAAGGTGTGAAATAGATGTTATCACCTACATGCCAGTCATATCCTAAGTTTAAGAAAAACTTGATTGGAGAAGGTTCACGTCCGTTTACGATCGCTTCATCGTTGGTAAGTGCGATATCGTTAACTGAAACTCCAGCGAAAATATTTTTGTAAGTTGCCTGTGCTCCGAAGTTTGCATAAGCCATGAAGATATTACTTTCACTTCCCTGCAATAATGGATCTGAAGCATCCTGCGTATTAATCTTTGAGTAATCAAAATTCATATTGTAGAAGCTAACGCTTGTACCGAAAGAGAACTGATCTTTTCTGTCTCCGTCGCTGCTAAGAGGAATAAAATATGAAGCACCCGCTGTAATACCACCTGCAGAAATAGGGCCGTTGCTGTCTCTGAATACAGATAAACCTGCTCCCACTCTATCAAAAATGTTCGCGTTGATCCCTACCGACTGAACGTTTGGAGACTCACTGAACTTCGAAAATTGCTGCTGATAGTTAAGATTAAGCTGCACATAGTCGGTCTTTCCGTATTGTGCCGGGTTGAACAAAAACTCACCGTCTAAAAGATATTGTTGATAGTACGGTAAAGTTTCTTGTGCTTTGTATGCATTTGACAAAAGAGCTAAACATACGATAGCATATAGTTTTCTCATAACAAATCTTGATTTCAATTCAACAAATATAAAAAAATTCTCAATATATTTTTAGTTTTCTAAATAATTTCTCCATTTTTTTACAGCATCCGCCATATCTTTCGGCATTGGGCTTTCAAAATATAATTCCTTCTTGGTAGTGGGATGTATAAATCCTAAAGTATGGGCATGAAGCGCGTGTCTGGGTAAAATCTCAAAGACATTTTTTATAAACTGCTTATACTTAGGAAGATTCACTCCACGGAGAGGCGTATGTCCTTCATATCTTTCATCATTAAATAAAGTATGACCAATATGTTTGAAATGTGCTCTGATCTGATGGGTTCTTCCCGTCTCCAACTTACATTCTACCCAGGTCATGTATTTAAATCTTTCTAAAACCTTGTAATGCGTTACAGCATGCTTTCCCTGACTTCCGTCTTCATAGGTGTGCATCTGCATCCTGTTTTTCGGATGACGACCGATATGGCCTCTTATTGTACCTTCATCATTCTGTACATTTCCCCAAACGAATGCCCAATACAATCTTTTGGTTTTTCTGTCGAAGAACTGTTTTGCCAGAAAGCTAAGTGCATATTCATTTTTTGCAATCACCAATAATCCGGAAGTATCTTTATCAATTCTGTGCACCAGCCCTACCCTGTCAAGATCGGATTTTTCGCCATTCTGTTCAAAATGATACGCCAAAGCATTCACCAAAGTGCCGTCCCAGTTTCCGAATCCCGGGTGTACTACCATTCCCGGATCTTTATCTACAACGATAAGATCGTCATCTTCGTATACAATATTGATGGGAATATTTTGCGGAATGATAACATTTTCCCGTGGAGGATGTGCCAATAATACAGAAATTTGGTCACCTGGTTTTACCCGGTAATTCTGCTTCACCGCAACACCGTTTACAATAACATTTCCCGCTCTGCAGGTCTGTGAAATTTTATTTCTGGAAGAATTCTGACGGAAAATCAACAGAAACTTGTCGATTCTCAAGGGTTCCTGACTTTTATCTACCGTGATATTAAGATGCTCATACAGTCCTTTATTTTCCTCATCAATATCAAGATTATCAATACTGTTCTGATCTAATAATTCTTCGTCCAAAAAATCTTCGTTATCTTCTGCCATTGTTTTATCTTTTATACAAAAGGCTTCAACATAATGAAAGTTGAAGCCTGTATTTTTTATAATAATTATCGTTTTATTCTATAACCATCTTTTTAGCTTTTGGCTTTTCTGCAGGTTTTGCAGGAGTGGTAGCAGCAGGTTTATTTGCTGATGTATTATTACCAGAACTACTACCTGTATTGGAAGCAGTAGTTTTTGGTTTATTTTCGGTTACTGATGTCGTTGATTTTACTGTACTTTTAGAAGCATCTGTCTTTATCGCATCTGTAGATGGTTTAGGATTTTCTCTTCTCGGAGTTACAGGCGGCGGAGGAATATCCTGTGACGGTTCCTGACGCGAAGGCATTTCCTGATACTGGATCGGAGGCAGAGCGGTGTCTACTTTCATTCTGTAGGTAGAATTCAGTTGTTCGATTTTTGCACTCAGTTCAGCCAGTGTTTTCTTACTTGCCCAAAGATCGATCTGCATTCCCTGATCCCGGACATCTCCGGCTGCAGGATCCTGATAATAGATAACATCAGATTCGTCTTTGCTTCCATCTTCATGATCCACAAGTCCCACTTCAAACATACTTCTCGCAATGACCTGTCTCGCTTCCTTCACCGTTAATCCCACTACATTAGGAATCGCGATATTTCGTAATGGACCTGAACCAATAACTACATCCACCACAGAGAATCTCGCCAGTTTAGTTTTCGGTTTTACTTCATTTCCGTTAAATAATATACGGATCACAGCATCTTTCTGAATGCTTGGCTCATAGATGGTATCTCCGACCTTCAGACCTACCTGTTCCAAACGCTGGAAAGCAAGACCTGAATATTTATTGATTACATCCGGAACCTCAACTTTAGCCCAGGTTCTTGGATTCACTCTTAGAACAATTGCTCTTCCGTCTTTTACACGGGAACCCGGAACCGGGTACACCTGTAACACCTGAAAAGGTCTGTATTTAGGATTATATTCAGCACTATCTACTTCATATTCCAATCCCGAATCATCCAATACTTTGATGGCTTCCTGTACAGTTTTATTAACAATATTTGGAACGGGAATTTCCTGACCATGATTGGTATGATATTCTAACCAACGAAACGTAAGCCAAACCAACCCCACAAAAACACCGATGGCTACGACTAAGTTCAGTAAAACTTTCCAATTGAAAAGTGATTTAAGCATACTTAAAATGACTATAATTAGACAGCAAATATAACTAATAATTTTAGAATGTGCTTTTAATTTAACACATTTCACTTTTGATTTTAAAATTTCAGGTTTTAGGTTTACGCGTTGTATAAAATCATTAAATTTGCCTTAATTGATACTAAACAAAAATGAGCAAAAAACAAGTTGCCGTAGTGATGGGAGGCTATTCAGACGAATATGTTGTATCATTGAAAAGCGGACAATTAATCTACGATTCCTTAGACAGAAATCTTTACGATGTATATAAAGTAGTTATCCTGAAAGATGAATGGTATTTTTTAGGCGAAAATGAGCAGAAATTCCCCATAAACAGAGGCGATTTTTCTGTGACTTTACATGAAAATGAAACATTGAAATTTGATGTCTGCTTCAATATCATCCACGGAACACCGGGCGAAAACGGAATTCTTCAGGCATACTGGGACGCGATCGGACAGAAATATACGGGATGCGATTTTTATCAGAGTGCTTTAACATTCAATAAAAAAGATACTTTAGCGGTACTTTCAAAATACGGAATTCCTTCTGCGAAGAGTATTTATTTAAGAAAAGGAGAAGAAATTAAGGTTGATGAGATTATAGAAACTCTTGGCTTGCCTGTTTTTGTGAAACCCAATCAGTCGGGATCATCTTTGGGAATTTCTAAAGTGAAAGAAAAGGCTGAATTCCTTGCTGCAACTGAAATTGCATTCAAAGAAGATGATGAAATTTTAATTGAAAGTTTTCTTGACGGAATGGAAGTTTCCGTGGGAGTAATCGATTATAAAGGAGAAACAATTGTTCTGGGAATTACAGAAATCGTTCCTACCAACGAATTTTTCGATTATGAAGCAAAATACGAAGGGGCTTCTGAGGAAATTACGCCTGCAAGAATCGACGATGAAACAAGAATCCGTGTAGAAGAAATCTCAAAAAGAGCCTACAATTCTCTTGGGATGAGTGGTTTCTCAAGAAGTGAATATATTCTGATGGACGGAATTCCTTACATGCTGGAAATGAATACGAATCCGGGATTTTCTCCCGCAAGTATTCTTCCGCAGCAGGCAAAAATCTACGGAATTTCTATTACAGATCTTTGCGGAAACGAGGTTGAAAAAGCATTACAAAAAAATTAAAAGGATGGAAGATTGAGGATAAAAGCTGGAAGTTTAGATTTCTACATTTCTACCCTCATCATTCATAATTTATAACTTATAACTTTTATACGCATGAAAATTGCTGTTTTTCCGGGGTCATTCGATCCGATTACTTTAGGACATTATGATATTATAGAAAGAGCGGCACCGCTTTTTGATAAACTGATTATTGCGATCGGGCAGAATTCCCAGAAAAAATATATGTTTCCGCTGGAAAAAAGAATGGAATTCATCCAGAATTCCGTTGCAGAATTCCCAAACGTGGAAGTAGATTATTTTGAAGGTTTGACCGTTGATTACTGCTTCGAAAAAAACGCACAGTACATCATCAGAGGTTTAAGAAATCCTGCCGATTTTGAGTTTGAAAAAGCAATTGCCCACACCAACAGAACTTTAGCGCACAAAAAACTGGAAACGGTATTTTTGTTAACGTCTTCAGGAAAGTCTTTCATCAGCAGCAGCATTGTAAGGGAAATCATCAATCACGGCGGAGAATATGAGCTCTTGGTTCCGGATTCGGTGAGAGTGCAATTATAAGTAATGAGTAATGAGTAATGAGTAATGGGTAATTTTTACAACTATGGATTTTAATCAGTTATTTAAAGATCGAACTAAAGATTTTTCGATTTCGATTATTAAATCGTTATCACCATTACCTTATTCTGATGATCTTTCAATAATCAGAAAACAAATTATAAGATCAGCAACTTCTGTAGCTGCTAATTACAGAGCAGTCACGAGAGCAAGATCCGAAAAGGAAAGATTTGCTAAAATTTGCATTGTTGTAGAAGAAATTGATGAAACTCAATTCTGGTTAGAAATAATTGATGAGCTGGAATATTTAGATCCAGGAAAAATCTCAAATTTAAGATCAGAATGTGATGAATTGGTAAAAGTAATGACTGCTTATAAATTTAAATTATCTCAAAATACAACACTGTAATCATATTACTTATTACCGATTACTCATTACCTATAAAAAATGCACGAACAGTTCAATTTTGCAATAGAAGTTTTGGGAACGATATCATTTTCGATGTCGGGAAGTTTTGCGGCAATGCAGAAACGGCTCGATCCTTTCGGCGTGCTGATTATTGCTTTTGTAACTTCTGTTGGCGGTGGAACCGTGAGAGATCTTCTGCTTGATATTCCGGTTTTCTGGATGCATGACCTTCTTACGTGTGCATTGATTATCCTGACCAGTATTTTCACCATGGTTTTTAAATCTTTTGAAAAAAATTTCAGGGTAACTTTATTTATTTTTGACAGTTTCGGACTGGGATTGTTTACTATTATTGGTGTTCAGAAGGGTTTAAACGCGGATATTCATCCATTAATCTGTATCGGATTGGGAACAATTACAGGTTGTTTCGGTGGAATTATCCGGGATATACTGCTCAACAGAATTCCTTTAATTTTCAGGAAAGAAATTTATGCAACCGCCTGTATTGTGGGAGGTTCAGCATTTTTACTATTGACAAAATTTACGACTTTAACGTATACTATCGTTCAGATTTTCACGATTCTTTTAATTGTTTCCATAAGAACTTTAGCAGTGAAATATCATTGGCAGATTCCGAAATTTTACGGGTATGAGAATAACTCTGAAATGTAACTGTCGATTTATTTGGCTGAAGCCGTCAACTTTGCACCCAAAAGCCGGGCTAAAGCCCGTCCCTATTGATAACAAAAAAGCACCTAAAAAATTAGATGCTTTTGTTATTTTTACTGGAGTTATTCATTAAAAGAATTTCCCTCTGTTTCTCATATTCGGGTTATGCATATGTTTCTGCATCGTTGGCATTTTCAGTTGCTCCTTCATCATTTTAATCTGGTCGGTCATCATTCCTGCACTGTCTAATCGTTTTGCTTCGTCCAGAAGTTTCTGACCTTCCTGTTTTCTTCCTTTAGAAATTGCTGCTGCTGCAAGATTTAAAGTTGCCATAGCTCTGTCATGCTTCATGTTAAGACCATATTCCAAAGCTTTTTTCATGAAAGGTTCCACTTTTGTAGGATGATCCTGAGCTTGAGTTAATCCCATTAAATAGTGAAAATATCCATACTGCGTTTTATGAAGCTGGTTTTTGTAATCTGTGATATTTTTAAGCCACTCTCCTGCTTTTTCCATGTTTTGCTTTCTCAACTGCCAGAAAGCCAAAAGAATGTATTCATTTTTAAAGAAAAGCAGAATAGGTGCTGCAGCCAGAAGGAACACAACGATTCCCCAGCCTAAGTTTCTCGTAAAGAACATCATATACAGTCCTAAAAGAATAAGAACCGCCGCAACTGCAATTTTTATATATTTATTCATTATTAAATTTTAGAAGTGCAAAGATAAGAAATTTAAGATTCAAAGTTTAAGGTTCAGACTCTAAAGTTTTGTATTAAATCCTGAACTGAGAACTTTAAACATTAAATTCTTTCGAACGTTTGAAAACAGAAATCATACTGGTTTTTTTCGTCTTTCTCATGGCAGATTTCGTCTGTTTTTTTCCAGATCTTTGGATCGATCTTTGGAAAGAAAGTATCGGCTTGAAGATCAGCTTTTACCAAAGTTACTTCCAGTTTATCAACGACATCCATGGTCTGTTCATAGATTTTTCCGCCTCCGATGATGAAAACTTCTTCGTCAATTTTTTTAGCGAATTTTACGGCTTCTTTGATGCTTCCGACGATTAAAATACCTTCTTCGAACCAGTCGGTTTTTCTGGACACAACAATATTGGTACGGTTGGGAAGCGGTTTCCCGATACTTTCATATGTCTTTCTTCCCATGATCACCGGATGCCCGGAAGTGATTTCTTTAAAGTGTTTCAGATCTTTCGGAAGATGCCAAAGCAACTGATTTTCAAAACCAATTTCGTTCTTCTCTCCCATTGCCACCACAATTGTTGTCATTAAAATAAATTTTTACAAAATTAGCACATAATTTGTATATTTGGTTAGCACAAAACATATTAAAAAAATTCAAACTATGAAAAATAAAGGTTGTCTGAGCGCAATAATTATCAGTATCTTTCTCATTGCTATTGTTGGAGTCCTATTCGTATGGGGCAAAAGCGGCTACAACAGCTTTGTAGACAAGGAACAGACGGTTAATGCAAAATGGTCTAACGTAGAAACAGTTTATCAGAAAAGAGCAAATCTTATCCCGAATCTTGAAAGAACGGTAAAATCTTATTCCAAATTCGAGCAGGAAACCTTAACAAAAGTTGTTGAGGCACGTTCCAAAGCAACTTCCATCAACATTGATCCTACCAATATGACCGAGCAGGATGTTGCCAGATTTCAGGCTGCACAGGGAGAATTATCCGGAGCTTTAAGCAGATTGATGGCAGTGGTGGAATCTTATCCTAATTTAAAAGCAGATCAGCAATACATTAATTTCCAAAGAGAGTATATCGCGATAGAAAACAGCATCAGAACAGAAACTGTTTATTATAATGATGCCGCGAAAGATTATAATGTATCCATAAAGCAATTCCCGAATAATATTCTGGCGAATTTCACCAACTTTAAAGAAAAACCTTTGTTCAAAGCGGAAGCAGGAGCAGAAAAGGCGCCTGAAGTATTCTCAGAATAATGACAACCAGTTTCTTAACAAATCAGCAGATAGCTTCCCTCGTGGAAGCTATTCAGTCAGCAGAAGAGCATTCTACCGGCGAGATCAGAGTGCATATCGATTCCAATACAGATGAAGACAATGCAAAAATTGCTTTCAAGGTTTTCGAAGAGTTATGTCTGAACAAAACCAAAGAAAGAAATGCGGTGCTTTTTCATGTCAATTTCGAACAGAAATATCTTACCATCATCGGAGATACCGGAATCCATGCAAAAGTAAGCCAGTCTTACTGGGATCATCTGCACGACTATATTACGTCTGAATTTGCCAAAGGAAATTATTATCAGGCTTTAAAAAGCGGAATTCTGGAAACTGGCTTGGAACTAAAAAAATATTTTCCTGTAAAAGGAGAAAACCACAACGAACTTCCTAATGAAATTACGTTCTCTTAAAATAGTTTTTTCATTTTTACTGGTATGCTTTTACACTTTTGTATCGGCACAATATACCATTCCTCCCAAGCCTGACGTTCTGTATCCTGTTTATGACGATGCCAATCTTCTGAAGCAGGAGGAAAAAGATGCGCTTAATAAAAAACTGATCGCATTTGCAGATTCTACCTCTACAGAGATTGAAGTGGTTATTATTCCTTCCACAAAAGGAGAAGACATTAATTTTCTGGCAACGATGTTTGGCGAGAAATGGGGAATCGGAAAAAAAGATGTGGATAACGGAATTGTTTTTCTTATTGCAACCGAAGACCACACCATGTCTATCCAACAGGGAAGAGCGGTGGAGCAATATTTAACGGCATCTGTTGCAGGACAGATTTTGGACTACATCGTTACTCCTCACTTTAAACAAGGAGAATGGTACGAAGGCATTAACGGCGGTACTTCTGCAATTATGGAAGCGGTTCAGGGGAAATTTAAACCTTTGAACAACCGTGAAAGCGGAGACGGAGACGGAAGTATTTTTAAAATTATCATCATTGCATTTGTTATCTTCATTATTATTGCCATCCTTTTCGGAAACAAAGGAGGAGGAAAAGGTGGCGGAAATTATGACGATGACGATGTGATCCTTTCCAGAAGAGGTCGCAGAAATTATCCGGGTGGATTTTTCCCTTTTCC
Source organism: Chryseobacterium sp. C3 (assembly GCF_014218905.1). Classification (NCBI taxonomy): domain Bacteria; kingdom Pseudomonadati; phylum Bacteroidota; class Flavobacteriia; order Flavobacteriales; family Weeksellaceae; genus Chryseobacterium; species Chryseobacterium sp. C3. Next base: position 430,975 of record NZ_JACLCU010000004.1, read on the forward strand.
GGGCAGCTTTGGCGGCGGTGGATTTGGTGGTGGAAGTTCCGGAGGCGGCGGAGGCGGTGGTTTTGGAGGCTTCGGCGGAGGCGGAAGTTTCGGAGGCGGTGGTGCTTCCGGAGGATGGTAGAATTTTTATTCCTGCTTTAAATTTACTCAGTTTTTAAATTGAAATAACCAAATACAATAAATAATCGGTCATTTTGATCGATTTTTTTTATTATCAGCTTTATAAAATGTTAATACATTAAAAATCAAAATCATTTATTCCATTTATATTATCAAAAGTATCCTTTTTACTATTAAAAAATTATTAAACTGCTACAAAACCCTTCTTTACTTCAAAAATTTTTCATTATATTTACGTAAAACAGGTTTATGAAGAAGACGTTGGTAGTTTTTGCGCATCCTTATTTAGAGCACTCAAACTCGAATGCAGAGCTCATTAATTTCTATGTTCGTCATCAGCATTTTACCCTTCGGGATATTTATGAAGAATATCCTAATTTTCATATTGCCGCTTTCAGGGAAAGAAAAAGAATAAAAAATTACGACCGCTTTATTTTCCAGTTTCCGCTCATCTGGTTCGGAATGCCGCCTTTGTTAAAGCTTTGGATTGATGAAGTCTTCGACCGGGACTGGCTTAAAGAAGATCATCACAATCCTTTGGAGGGAAAAGAAGTTTACATTCTGGTAACCACCGGCGGAAAAGAAAGATCGTTCAGCAAGGAAGGAACCTATCAGTTTACCGTAGAGGAGCTGATCAGCGGACTTATCGTATCGCTGAATGTTTTTAAGGCAAACATCAAAAATATCAAAATCGTTTACGAAGCCAACAAGCTCTCAAAAAAAGAAATTATCGTACACAAACAGCAGTTTGTAGAACTTCTCAACCAATAAAAATTTTATGGAAACAAGCTTAGCAATGAACACTCTTATTTTCTTAGGCGTAGCCATCATTATGGTTCCGCTGGCGAGAAAATTCGGGCTAAGTTCTGTCATCGGGTATATTGCAGGCGGAATTATCATTGGTCCTTATGTTTTAAAATTAACGGGAAAAGATGTTAACGACATTATGCACGCCAGTGAATTTGGGGTCATCATGCTTTTGTTTTTAGTCGGTCTGGAGCTTGAACCCCGGAAATTTTGGGATATGCGGAAGAAGATTGTCGGACTCGGCTTAACGCAGATGCTTTTAACGATTTCACTGCTATTTCTCGTATTTATCTGGGCAGGCTGGAAAATCGACAAAGCCATAGCCGTTGCCATGTGTTTTGCGTTGTCATCTACGGCAATTGTGCTGCAGACATTACAGGAAAAAAACAATTTAAAAACATTAGCCGGAGAAGCTTCATTTTCCACCTTGCTGTTTCAGGATATTGCGGTGATTCCTATTTTGGCGATTCTTCCGCTGATTGCCAATTACAAATCCAGACATCACGATAACGAAATTCAGGTGCTTATACAGACTCTTCCGGAATGGATGCAGTTCGCGACCGTTATTTTGGGAGTGGTTATTTTAATTTTACTGGGGCGGTATGTTTTTGTTCCTTTTTTAAGATATGTCTCGAAATCCGGAATGTCGGAACTTTTAACGGCCTCTTCCCTATTTTTGGTCATCGGAGTTTCAGAACTCATGGTTGCTATTGGCTTATCTCCCGCTTTAGGAGCTTTCCTTGCAGGAGTCATGTTAGCCAACAGCGAATTCCGCCACGAACTGGAAGCACAGATTGATCCATTCAAAGGATTACTGCTTGCCGTATTTTTTGTAAGTGTAGGTTCCACGATGAATTTTAACGTCATTCAGAAAGATCCGACTTTTATTTTCACCACCGTGTTTGCGGTTTTAGCCATAAAATTCGTTGTTTTATTTCTTATTGGGAAGTTTTTCAAAATAGATACTCCACAAAGTATGTTTTATGCTTTTGCGCTTTCGCAGGTAGGAGAATTTGCTTTTGTACTGATTAATTATGCTTCAAGTCTGTATCTTTTACCTTCTGAACTGAATGCGCAGATGATGGCTGTAACAGCAATTACCATGTGCATCACGCCTTTTTTATTAATTATTAATGATAAACTTATTACTCCGAGATTCATAAAAGAAGTTCCTGATCCCGATAATGATTTTAATATTCTGGACGGTAATATTCAGCAGAAGAAAATCATCATTGTAGGATTCGGACATTTCGGAAGTACGGTGGGAAGACTTTTAAAAGCCAATAAAATTCCGGCTACGGTTTTGGATCGGGATTCTGACCGTGTGAAATTATTGAGAAGCTACGGTTTTAAGGTGTATTACGGAGATGCCACAAAAATTCCTACCTTACGCGCAGCAGGAATTGAAGATGCAGAAATTCTGGTGCTGTGTCTTGATGATCCCGAAGACAATAAATTTGTTGCCGATATCGTAAGAGAAAATTACCCAAAGGTAAAAATCTTTGTACGCGCCAAAAACCGAATAGATTCTTATGAATATTTAAACAGCGGAATTCATAATATCTACCGTGAAACTCTGGGAACCGCCGTAGATATGGCAGTCGACGTTCTTCATGCAACCGGAATGAGGAAATACGCAGCGAGACGTCTCGGACAAAGATTCATGACCATCGACAAAGCTTCGATCCGAAAGTTAGCCAAATCGGATCATGATGATGAAATCCATCTTTTTACCACAAAAGAAATCCTCCTGCGAGAGGAGGAATTACTGGCGTATGATAATCTTAATTTTGATAATCAGCAATGGGAGGATTCTTCTAATGATGAAGAGGATGAAGATGAAAATTAATACCTTACTTTGATTTAAATAAACTAATCAGTTATCATTTTAACGCTATACCGAAAAGATTTTTATCTCAAACATTTAATTTTCCGTTCGCAATGGCATTTCATTCAGCAAAGCATTACTGAATAGTCACGCTTCCGCCACTGCTTTCGTTTTTGGTAATATTGGTAACGTTTCCTTTTTTATACACATTCACGCTTCCGCCGGAAGATGCTTCAGCATTAATGGAAGAAGAAGCACTGATGTCTACGCTCGCTCCGCTGGATGAATCTGTTTTCAGATTCTGAACTATAACATCTTTGGCAGAAACACTGCTTCCCGATGAAGCACTGATCTCCGCATTTTTAGCTTTACCGGAAAGATCCAGACTTGCAGCGGATGAAGCATCCACATCAAGATCTACCGCCCAGATTTTTCCGTCGAAACTTCCGCTGCTGTCTATGGAAATATTAAATGTATTTGCTTCAAGATCTCCGGAAACCGCTGCAGAACTCGAAACTTCAAGTTCCATTTTATCCTGCACAAATTTATCCTTCACTTTAACGCTGGCTGCAGAATTGGCATTTAATTTTGAAAAATCTTTCGTATAAATTCTCGCAGAAACATTGTGCGTATTCATCACACGGATTCCCGGTTTGTAATGGATATGAAGCTCTCCTCCGTTGTTATCCACCAAAACCTCGTCGATAATATTTTTGGGAGCAGAAATTACGACCTTTTCAAAATCAGCTTTTATAATTTCAGCTTCGATTGCCTGTGAAACTTCAATTTCATCGAAATCGCCCGTCACTTCTTTATGACTCATCGGTCCGTTGTCTTTCGTGGTCACCTTTTCCACCCAGTTTTTCTGATCGTTCCCGTTATGATGTCTGTCATTTTTATCGCAAGAAGCCAGAAGTGCAACAACTGAAAAAAGAAAAATAGTCTGTGATTTCATGTTTATTATTTTATGAATTAAGTTTTAAGTATCTTTATACCTTATTAACAACTAATTTATGAAAAATATTACATCGGTATTATTAATTTCTGCATTAGCATTCAACCAATCATGTACAACAATGAAAAACAACGATAGCCAACAGGAAGTTCCAGCTCCGGACGCATCGCTTTCATCGAATCCTTTCATGAAAAAAAGCAAACTTCAGTATGAAGCTCCTGAATTTGACAAAATTAAAAATGAACATTTTAAACCCGCTTTTGATTTTGGCTTGAAACAGCACGACGCTGAAATTTTAAAAATTGCCAACAATTCTGAAGCACCAACGTTTGAAAACACCATCGTAGCTCTGGAAAAAAGCGGTGAAGTTCTGAAAAGAGCAACCATTGTATTCTCTAATCTTACCAGCGCCAATACAAACCCGACTTTACAGGCTCTTGATGAAGAATATGCTCCCATCTTTGCAGCCCATTCTGATAAAATGTATCTGAATGAAAATCTCTATAAAAGAATAAAAGCGATTTCTGAGAATGGTTTAGACGCTGAAAGCAAAAGATTATTACAATATTACAAGCAGAATTTCGAAATTGCAGGAGCCAATCTTTCTTCTGCGGATAAAGAGAAGCTGAAGCAGATCAATCAGGAACTGGCGTCATTGTCTACGCAATATTCCAACAAATTGCTTGAAGCGAGAAAGCAGGGAGGTGTTTTCTTTACCGATGCAAAAGAACTTGAAGGACTTTCCGCCGATGAAATTGCTGCGGCAGCTTCTGATGCTAAAAATGCAGGAAAACCGGGACAGTATCTTTTAGCATTACAAAATACAACACAACAACCTCTTTTACAGAATCTTAAAAACAGAGCAACGAGAGAAAAACTCTTCAAAGCATCATGGACAAGAGCTGAAAAAGGGGATGGAAACGATACAAGGGAAACCATTGAAAAATTAGCGAAATTAAGACTGAAAAAAGCTCAGGTTTTAGGTAAAAAAAGCTTCGCAGAATGGAAATTGCAGGATCAGATGGCAAAAACGCCGGAAGCCGCAACGAAATTAATGAACCAGATTGCGACTCCCGCGGTAGAAACGGCAAGACGTGAGGCAAAAGACATTCAGGATCTGATCGATCAGCAGAAAGGAGGTTTCAAGGTTGAACCATGGGACTGGAATTTTTATGCTGAACAGGTAAGAAAGGCAAAATTTGATCTTGATGAAAGTGAAATAAAGCCTTATTTTGAAATTACAACCGTTTTGGAAAAGGGAGTGTTCTTCGCTGCGGAAAAATTCTACGGATTAACTTTCAAAAAGAGAACGGATCTTCCGGTTTATCATCCTGATGTCGTAACGTATGAAGTTTTCGATCATGACGGAAAATCCATTGCCATTTATTATCTGGATTTCTACACGAGGGATTCTAAAAACGGAGGAGCGTGGATGAGCAATTTCGTAGAACAGTCTTATTTATTGGGAACAAAACCTGTAATTGTAAACTGCTACAATTATCAGAAACCGGCTCCGGGAAAACCTTCTTTAATCAGTTATGATGATGTTTCCACTATTTTCCATGAATTCGGACACTCTATTCACGGGATGTTTGCCAGCCAGAAATATCCTTCCCTTTCCGGAACCAATGTACCGAGAGATTTCGTGGAATTCCCTTCACAGATCAACGAACACTGGGCTTTAGATCCTGTTGTTTTAAAGAACTACGCTTTACATTACGAAACAAAACAGCCCATTCCGCAAACTTTGGTTGATAAAATTAAAAAAGCGGCAACTTTCAATCAGGGTTACATGACCACGGAACTGGTTTCTGCGGCAGAGCTTGATATGGATTGGCATACGGTGACGAATGAAAATCAGTTAATTCCGGTTTTAGATTTTGAAAAAGAATCTTTAGCAAAACACGGATTTACTTTGGCAACGGTTCCTCCAAGATATCACACGCCTTATTTTGCACACATTTGGGGCGGTGGTTATTCTGCAGGATATTATGCTTATTTATGGTCTGAAACTCTGGATAATGATGCCTGGGAATGGATTTCTAAAAATGGAGGACTGACAAGAGAAAACGGAGACCGCTTCAGAAAATACATTCTGTCTGTAGGAAATTCTGTTGATCTCAATCAGGCATTCAGAGATTTTACAGGACATGATCCGGATATTAAGCCCTTATTGAGAAACAGAGGTTTTATTAAATAATTTTTTTAAAGCATTCAATTTTTTGGATGCTTTTTTTCTTTTTATTTAAACACGAATGACGCAAATATTTTTCACTAATAACACAAATCTTTTCTTGTAAAAAATCTGTGAAAATCCGGATGACTTGTGGGAAATATAAATGAATCTGGCTAAAGCCTTGGGCAGCAATTTATTTTTTCAAGAGTGCTAAAGTCCGCTCCTATTGATCCCAACTTTCTAGGGTGAGTGAAAATATTCATATACATTTGCTTCAATAAAAGCAAAAATAAATATATTTGATACTATTATTTAACCAATGAAAACTTTAATTTTTCTATGAAATTTCTAACTCTTTTAAGCCTTTCGTGGCAGCACATATTAATTATTTTACTAATCATCACTCCTATTTATTTTATACCTACATTTATTGCTTATAGTAGAAAACATTCCAACGCAGGTGCTATATTTGCATTGAATTTTTTCTTAGGCTGGGCATTAATAGGCTGGGTAGGAGCATTAATATGGGCTTTGTCAAACAGATCAAATAATCAACAAATAATTGTCAATTCCAATAATCCGCATAATTACAATTCTAACATTGATCAATTGGCTAAGCTAAAAGAACTTCACGACAAAGGTGTACTTACCGATGAAGAGTTCACAGATCAAAAAAATAAATTGCTTAGTTAAAAAAGAATTTAAGACTTTTGCAATCTAAAATTTAAAACAATGAACTGTCCCTGTTGTTCCGGAAAGAACTACGAAGAATGCTGTAAACCTTATCATACAAAAGAAAAATTTGCACCTACTGCGGAAGCATTGATGCGCTCAAGGTTTTCTGCATTTGCGATTCCGAATGGTAAATATTTAATGGAGACCACTTCGCCGAGTAAAAGGCAGTTTCACAATACGAAAGATTTACAGGAATGGGGAGAAATTAATGAGTGGACAAAACTTGAAATTGTAAATAAGCCTTCTATTAATAAAGTGGAATTCAAAGCTTTTTACACCGATGAAAACGGCGAAAACCATATTCATCACGAATTATCTACTTTTAAAATGATCCAGAACCGTTGGTTTTATGTTAATGGTGAATTTTTAGAATAATTTTTTGTTGGTAATCGCAAAGGTGCAAGGTTTTATTATAATCATTATGCTTTAAGGCGCAAGGATTTTATCTTCGATAAAATTGATTGTGTGAAATTTTATTTAAACAAAAAAATGTCCAGCATTTCTGCCGGACATTCATATTTTATTGAGAAAACTCTTAGTGAGCTTCGTTTCCGTCTACTCCGTGAGCGTGACCGTGAGACAATTCTTCTTCTGTTGCAGGACGTGTGTTTAAGATTTCAACCTGGAAATCTAACGTTTTCCCAGCCATTGGGTGATTAAGATCTGCCACAACAGCTTCCGGAGTTACCTCAACCACAATTGCCTGAAAGTTATTTCCCTGATTGTCTGATAATGGTAAAATTGCTCCTACAGGCGGAATTCCAGCCTCCTGAAACATATCGATCGGCAACTGAGCAATTGCATCAGGCTGTCTTTCGCCGTAAGCTTCTTCAGGCTGAATAGTAAAATCAGCTTTATCACCAGCTTGTAAGCCGTGGATATTCTGTTCAAATTTTGGAATCATCATTCCTACTCCATACAAAAATGTAAGTGGGTTTTCTGCTGTTGTTTCTTCTACAAGAATTTTACTTCCATCCGGCTCAATAGTATGTAGGATATACTTTACAGCTACAACGTGATTGTTTTCGATTGTCATATTTTATTCTTTTTTCGTGATTGCTTTCACGATTAACGGCACAAAGATACTGTTTTTGAAATCATTGGCCGAAGAAATATTTATCTGTCTTTTTTTCTTTCGTTACGCTTTTTTTCTCTCTGTACAAAAAGGTATAAACTTTCCACTTTCGCTCTTGCCCAGTCGGTTTTTCTTAAAAATTTCAGAGAAGAGTTAATGCTCGGATTGTCTGTAAAACATCGGATATTGATCTTTTCGCCAAGTTTTTCAAAACCATTGTAATATTCTACCAGCTCTTCAAGAATGGCATCTAGTCTTTTTCCGTGCAGAGGATCTTTAGATTGTTGTTCCATGCCGTAAAAGTAGAGAATTTGTATTTCATGGCAAATAAAATAATTTTAAGAAAACTAAAAAAAGTAATGATTTTAAATAATTTTTCACAAATTATAAATTCAAATTAATAATTTCGTTCAATGAAAAAGCTTTTACCCCATATTATTCTTATTCCGCTGCTTCTTACAATCCCGATTGTCTCTTCTCCGGATTTCGACGGAACGCTTTCGGTTTTCAGGGTTCCTCCATTTCAAAGAGAGTTTATCCGCTTTGTACTGGTTATTATTTTCTTTTATTTAAACCTTAAAATCTTTCTTCCAGAATATTACCGAAGAAAAAAATATTTCCTTTTCTCACTTTTTGTAATTATCTGTTTTGGATGTATGGCATTTCTGCCTACTTATCTTTCTCCGGAAAATATGTTTCCGGAAGTATATCCGAAAATACAGATGAGTCCTCCTGAAATGTCTGATCCAAATGGAAATTTCCCCAAACCTCCAATGAATGGAGAGGCTCCATTTCGCAATTTTGCTCCTAAAAGAAATGACGGCACTTATCATCAGATGATATTTTCTTCTCTGTTGCCGTTTCTTTTTTCGTTTTTATCCTCATTCTTTATTTATAGAAGTAATGAAAAAAAGGAATTGGAAAAATTAAAGGCAAAAGCAGAGCTATTAAATTTAAAGTATCAGTTGCAGCCACATTTTCTGTTTAATATTTTGAATTCTATCTATTCTCTGGCTTTGTTAAAATCTGACGATACGCCTGAAGGAATTTTAAAGCTTTCTAATGTGATGCGGTATGTGGTACAGGAAAGCAGTAAAGATTTTGTGGAACTGAACAGGGAGATAGACTATATAAAAGATTATATTTCGCTTCAACTGATAAGAACAGACAATAGTCTTGATTTTTCTTATACCGAGATCGGGGAAACGCAGGGACTGAGAATTGCACCGTTCATTTTGGTTAATTTTGTAGAAAATGCATTTAAGTATGGCTTCAATGCGGAAAAAAACTCTAAAATTTCTGTGAAAGTCGTCATTCAGGAAGGTACTCTTAGTTTTAATGTTTTTAATAATATTGTGAACGAAAATATAACGGATGAAAGCAGCCTGAAAGTAGGACTGAAAAATACGACTGAACATTTGCAGCAGATTTATGGAGAAAAACAGACTCTTATCATAAAAGATGACGGAGAGACCTATGATATAGATCTAAAAATTAATTTAATCTGATACGTGATGATAAAAGCCATTGCACTGGATGATGAGATTCTGGCTCTTAAAATTATTGAAAATTATGCCGGAAAAATTGAGAATCTTTCTCTGGAAAAGACCTTCAATATACAAAGCGATGCACAGAAACACCTCAATAAATATCCTGTTGATCTGATTTTTCTGGATATTGAAATGCCTTCCAAAAACGGAATGGATTTCTATAAAAGTATTTCTCAGAATACAAAAGTTATTTTTACCACAGCATATTCTGAATATGCCGTAGAAGCTTTTAGTATCAATGCGGTAGACTATTTATTAAAACCTTTTTCGTTTGAACGATTTAAAGCCGCTGTGGATAAAGTAAAAGTGAGTAGTGAATCTGCTGATGTAAAATATCTTTCCATCCGAGCAGATTATAAACTTCATAAAATTAATTTTGATGATATTATTTTGATCGAAGGTTTAGACGATTACATTCAGATTCATCTTGCAGATCATTCCAAGATTACCGCGCGTTCCTCCATGAAAAATATTCTGGAAAAACTTTCAGAAAAAGATTTTGTAAGAGTACACCGTTCTTATATTGTTCCCGTAAACCTTATTAAAACAATTGTAAACCGCAATATTCACATTGGGGAATTTATCATTCCGATTGGGGAAACATTCAAAGGTGTGGTAATGGAAATTGTGAATAAATAATTTTAATTCATCTCTAAAACCACCGCGTCAAAAATTCTTCGAATTTTTGCCACCCTGAATTTCTATTCGGTAATTTTCTGCTATTTCTATCATATTATTCTTAATATTTCTTAAAAAAAATCCATTTACCGACACATTTTTACTGTTTACCTCATAAATTTCATAAGCTGTTTTTTTCAAAATACATTTGTTACAGGAAATTGAAAGAATGAAATTAAAATCATTCAAATAGTAACCTTAAAAAAACATATTATGAAAACAATAGACAGAAAAGGTTTTTTAAAAACTCTTGGTTTGGCAGGTGTTACTGCAGTAGCAGCTCCTATTTTGATACGTTGCGGAAGTGATGACGATATCACAGATACTACAACAGGTTCATCTTCAGGTTCAGGATCTTCTTCCGGATCAACTTCATCGGCATGTTCTGTTACCAACTCGGAGACTGAAGGTCCTTTTCCTACAAAATCACCTTCTACACTTGTACAGACTAATATCGTAGGAGACAGAACAGGTGTTCCGCTCACAATTACAATTACCGTTCAGAATACCAATGCAAGCTGTGCCAATCTTCAGGGAGCTATTGTAGATATCTGGCATTGCGACAAAGACGGAAACTATTCTGAATACGGCGGAACGACGATGCAGACTGCCGATTATACGTCTTACCATTTCCTGAGAGGAAGACAGACAACCGATGCTAACGGAAAAGTTTCTTTTACAAGTATATTTCCGGGATGGTATCAGAGCAGAGCCACCCACATCCATGTTCACATTTATAATTCTGCAGGGCAGTCTCTTCTCGTAACACAGATTGCATTTCCTGAAGGCAGTGACAGCGCAGTGGTTCAGGTAGCTTCAAGTACAGGATATAAAGGAATGAGCGGATATACTTATAATGCAAGTGATAATGTATTCAGCGACGGAACATCTAATGAAATGTCTACGATTACAGGAAGTGTAAGTGCTGGTTATGCTCTTACCCATACAATAAAAGTTTCGGCTTAAAAATAAAACAGAGGTTGTTTACTATTAGTTTATTAGTTTTCCACTAAAGCACAGATTTACGCGGGTGTGAAGTGATTAGATGTGTTTATCTGTGCGGTGTGGAATTCCTCAAAAAAATCCAATCAAATGTTAGTTCAAAGTCCATCCAGAATTTTTAAATCTGATCTTTCCGTCTGGAGGAAAGAAAACTCATGTGTTCTGAACGAGATGATTCCCGATGAACAGTCAGGATTGCACAAAATAACAGAAGTTGTTTTCGAGGAAAACGGGATATTTGATTTTAATTATCAAAAAAGTTCTACCGTTCTCATCATTGTTCTGTTCGGCGAAATTTTCATTAACGATTTTGAGAAACCTGTTTCTCCGGAGCACATCTTTACTTTAAAGTCTGAAGAAGGCAATACACTGAACATCAGAAACAATACACCGGATGAGAAAGCCGACATTCTGATTTTTGAACTAAAGAGTATTAAAAAAGATAATTTCTTCAGCATTGAAAATCTGAATATAGACCGTAGAAATCATTTGATACAGATTTCCGAGAAACTGGAATATCCTAATTTCATAGGTCTGTACGAAGGAAGGAAAGAAGAAGAATATTCTTTACATCAGAAAGGAAAATCAATTTTCGGAATGGTAATAAACGGCGCTTTTGAATTTCAGAACAGACTTTTAGAAACCAGAGACGCGATCATCATTTCTGAAATTGAGACCCTTGAATTTGAAGCATTAAGCGAAAACGCCCTTTTAATTTTCCTTGAAGTTTAATTTAAAATAAAAACTAAATACATGGACAGAAAAAAATTTTTAAAAAACTCATTCGGATTAGCAGGAATAGCTGTTGCTGCGCCTGTTCTTCTCCGATCGGAAATTTTTCATGAGGAAATGCTGCCCGAAAAATCTTCTCAAAATGTTTTAACGTGCAGTGTAACCAATTCGGAAACAGCGGGTCCTTTTCCTACGCATACTCCTTCTAGCCTTGTACAAACCAATATTGTGGGAGACAGAACCGGCGTTGCCTTTACGATGAATATTTACATCAAGAATACCAACGGAAACTGTGCTGCCTATCAAGGAGTTCTGGTAGACGTTTGGCATTGTGATAAAGACGGAAATTATTCCGAATACGGAGGTACGGCAATGCAGACTGCAAATTACACCAACAATCATTTTCTTCGCGGAAGACAGACCACGGATGCAAACGGACTTGTAAGTTTCACGAGCATATTTCCGGGATGGTATCAGAGCAGAGCCACCCACATTCATGTTCATATTTACAAAGCAGACGGAACTTCTCTTCTGGTAACGCAGATTGCATTTCCGGAGGGAACAGGCAGTGCTGTTTATAATGTGAATGTAAACGGAACTTCATACGGCTATACAAAAGGTATGACGGGATACACCTATAATGCCAGTGACAATGTATTTTCAGACGGAACCAGCAACGAGATGAGCACTGTAACAGGATCTTTATCTGCCGGATATATTTTAACTCATACCATTTATGTAGCAGGAGCCGTTTTAGGAACTCAGGAAGCAGCAAACACCAAAAATTTTAATGTGGGACAGAATTATCCAAATCCTTTCAGAGAAGAGACTATTTTCCCGATTACTCTCAACGAAAGATCAACAGTGAGTATTGAACTGTTTGATGTAAGCGGAAAAAAACTTTTCAGTGTGATCGACAAACAAAAACTTGCATCCGGAAATCAGCAGATCAAAATGACGAAAAACCAATTAAAATCCGGAATGTATGTCGCAAAAATTACTATTGATAATACGAAAGGAACGTTTACAGAGAATCTTAAAGTTCTTGTAAACTAAGCTTCTTGAGTATTAGATATTTTTCATATCAATTTTGTTTAGGATCAGGGCAGAAATCATAAAAGAACTGCCCTGTTTTATTAAAATTTAAAATGATGAAGGCTAAAATAAAACTTGCATTCAGGATTGTAATTGATCAGAATTCTGAAATTATCTGGGATAAATATATCTTTGAAGATACTTTTTTCGAGTATAAAATTCAGCATCAGGTTTTCGATGATAAAGAAAATCCGGTAAAGAATTACTGGGAATTGCTGAGAAAAAATCCTCATGCAGAAAGAATTCCGTTTTTACTGAGTTCAGCGGTGGTAAACTATGTTGCCCAGCTTAGCGGTGAAGTTAAAAGCCTTCCTGATGTTTTGGGAAATACTTTTTTCCCGATTGAAAATTTCAAACTGGATCTCATCAGTTCCAATGTGGAAGATTCTTCAAAGCATAAAATAGGTTTAACTTTTTACACGCCTGAATTGTTGCTGATTGATATTATCGACAATAAGTATCTTTTAAGCAAAAATACTTCGGGAGACTCTTTTGAAACGTTTATGTTTGCCTTTCATCCACAGGTTGCAATAGCTTCTTATACAGCTTTATAATTTATATTGATTAATTTCTAAACAACAGGATGTTGTTTCATTTTTACAGATGATTTTTATTAAAGAGAAACCTCCGCTGAAATTCAGCGGAGGTTTTGTTTTAAAGATCTTGGATGAGTGGTTTTACTTCTTTGCCAAACAGCTCAATAGATTTCATCATAATATCATGCTCCGGAGCTCCCACATCCATGTGTCCGATAAATCTTGTGACGCCGAAAATTTCTTTCAGGTAAGCAATTTTATCTGCCACTTCTTTAGGATTACCGATGAACAACGCTCCTTCTTTGCTTCTTCCGCCGTCATACTGCATTTTGGTATAAGGAGCCCAACCTCTGGAAGAACCGATTCTATCCATCTGTGATTTATAGTTGTGGAAATATCCTTCAATCACTTCCGGATCATCACTTACAAAAGTATGCGAATGAACGGCAATCTGCATTTTTGAAACGTCGTGTCCCGCTTTTTTATATTCCTGCTTGTAGAATTCAATTAAATTTCTGAATTGTACCGGCATTCCTCCGATAATTGCCACCACTAAAGGCATTCCCAATTCTGCGGCACTTAAAACCGACTGCGGAGTTCCGCCGACAGCTCTCCAGATAGGCAGTTTTCCGTCATTTTTTGCTCTCGGATAAACGGTTTGATTTTGCATCGATGCACGAAGTTTTCCTTTCCAGGTTACATTTTCCTGAGAATTGATTTTAAGCAATAAGTCTAATTTTTCATCAAAAAGTTCCTCATAATCGTTTAAAGAATACCCATACAAAGGAAATGATTCGATGAAACTTCCTCTACCCACAAAAATTTCAGCACGGCCATCGGAAATTAAATCCAGAGTGGAGAAATCTTCATACACTTTTACTGGCTCTGATGAACTTAAAACCGTAACACCACTCGCTAATTTAATATTTTTTGTAATACTTGCCGCTGCAGCCAGAACGATTTCCGGAGAAGAAACCGCATAATCGGGACGATGATGTTCTCCCATGGCAAAAACATCAATTCCCACCTCATCCATGAATTTTACCTGCTCCAGAATTTCACGAATCTTTACTCCTGCATCTTTATATTTTCCTGTTGTCTGGTCGAAAGCAAGATCGCCAAACATTCCTATTCCTAATTCCATATTGTTGATTTTATAGTACAAATTTACGGCAACTGAAAATCAGATGCATTGATGTTTGATAAGAAAGGAAATGAGATATTAGGTGCTGATTTTGCTTTTAAGTTTTAAAAACTGTTTTTCGAAAAGATGGTAAGAAAGCACGGAACATACAACTGAAGCAATAAATGACAGCGCAACGACTAACATCCAGTTGAGATTGAATCTATTTCCTATTTTTATAAAAAACATGATTAAAATGGTGTGAAAAAGATACAGTCCATAAGTGTATTTTCCAAGTTTTGCCAAAATACTTTGATCTGAAATTTTAAAAACATTTTTTGTTCCTAAAGTAGATAAAATTAACCCTGAAAATAAAACACTCAGAAGAAATGAAATAAGTATGAGATTTGAAATTATTTTTGAATTCCCTATAAAAATAACAAATGCCAATACCAAAAAAGCATAACTGTATTTGTAAACAGCAGAAACCGTTTCAAGCTTTTGGATTAGATCTTCTCTAAAGACAAAAATATACGCAGGAATGGCTCCGAAAGCAAAATAATGAATATTCGTAAAGAGATCTAAAGTCGGAATTTTTAATTTTCCATACACGATCTGCATGATGAATGAAAAAACAATACTTCCCAGAAGAAGTTTCGGAATATTTTTAAGAGAAATGAAATAAAAAGCCAGTCCCCAGAAAATGTAAAAATGCTCCTCGATGCACAAAGACCAGATCACAGTAATCGGCGATACATTGGGAAGCTGATTGGTATACATCGCCATATAATTTTCCAGAAAAGTAAGGGTAAACCACCAATTTGGCTGATATCCTTCGTTGGAATAGGAAATATTAAAAAAATCAAGAATAAATGGCGTGCATATCGCAAAAAGTACCATGGCATAATAAAGCGGCCATATTCTTAAAATTCTTCTCGCAAAGAACTTTTTCAGCGGAATTGTTCCGTTATTGTTTATTTTTTCGAGAATAAGAATATAGGTAATGAGGAAACCGCTCAGTACGAAGAAAAAAGAAACACCAATACCCCCTTCTTTGGAAAAATAGTATAAAAAACTATCTTCGGGAACGGGGGAATGGCGTAAAAAAACCAATAAAAAAGACAGAAACCTCAACGAATCGAACGTATGAAAGTGTACTCTGCCTTTTTTGGTGAAGTTCATTATCAATATTTCAGGATTATTTTTTCAGATTCTGATCAAAATAATCTGTTACTTTCTGCATAAGATGCACTCTGTCTTTTCCGATCACGTTGTGCGGATGTCCCGGATATACAAAATAGTCCAACTGAACACCATTATCAACCGCAGATTTGATGAATTTAACCGAATGCTGCCAAACCACAACATCATCCTGCGCTCCGTGAATCATCAGTAATTTTCCTTTCAGATTCTGAACTTTATCAAGAAGATTGGCTGTTGCATAACCTTGTGGATTTTCCTGCGGAGTATCCATGTATCTTTCGCCATACATAATTTCGTACATACTCCAGTCGATTACAGGTCCTCCTGCAACGCCCACTTTGAAAACATCAGGCTTACGAAGCATGAAGCTTGTCGTCATAAACCCTCCGAAGCTCCATCCGTGGATTCCCATTCTTTCGGAATCTACGTAAGGAAGAGATTTTAAATACTCTACTCCTTTCATCTGGTCGTTCATTTCTGTAGTTCCCAGATTTCTGAAAACAGCCTGCTCGAATTTTAACCCACGGTTAGAAGAACCTCTTCCGTCCATCGTGAAAATGATGTATCCGTTTTGCGCCATGTATTCGTACCAAAGATTTCCGGATGCGGGGAAAGAATTGGTAATAAGCTGCAAATGCGGACCGTTGTATAGATAAACGATCACCGGATATTTTTTATTCTGATCAAAATTGATCGGAAGAATCATTTTTCCATACAAAATTGTTCCGTCGTCGGCTTTTAAGTTGATACTTTTAATTTCAGGACGCTGATAATTTTTCAGTGTATTTTCAGAAGTAAGAAGATTGTTTGTCTTTAAAGTGTTTGTGTTGATGATGTTGGCAACTCTTGGCGTATCGGCGTTGCTGTAGACATCATACAGGAAATTCCCGTCACTGCTTAACACTCCGGAGTGAACTCCTTCTGCGTTATCCATTCTCTGCATCTTAAAATTTGTCCAGTTGATTCTGTACAAATGCTTTTCCAACGGAGTCTCTTTCGTGAAGGTAAAATAGATTTCTTTTTTCTTTTCATTGAAACCTAAAATATCCGTTACCAGCCAATCTCCTTTTGTAATCTGTGCAACGAGTCCTTTTTCCAGATTGTAGTGGAATAAATGGTTGTATCCTGTTCTCTGGCTCTGCCAGATGAAATCTGTATTGGAATTCGGGAAGAATGTTAAAGGATGTTGAGGTTCCACATATTTATCGCTGGTTTCTTCGAATAAAGTTTTAACTAAATTTCCTGTCGAAGCATCATATTGATTCATTTTCAGGTAATTCTGTCCTCTGTTCAGAACGCCTACAAAAACATATTTTGAATCCGGACTCCAGGTAACAGCCGTTAAATACTGATCTTTTTCGCCTTCGATATTTAAGAAGGTTGTGTTCTGAGTTTTAATGTTGAAAACTCCCAGAGTTACCTGATGAGACGTTTTCCCCGCCATCGGATATTTAATGTTATGATTTACGGCAGGAGTTACAGACCAGTCAATAATCGGATAATCAGCAACCATCGTCTGATCCATTCTGTAAAAAGCAACACTTTCAGAATTTGGAGCCGGGAAAATTCCGGTATCAATTCCGAATTCGTTTCGGTGAACGTTGGAAGCTCCATTCAGGATATTTTCATCGGTATCGTTGGTTACCGCAATGGTTTTTCCGTTTTTGTTAACAAATAAATTATTCTTTACCGTAAATGCAAAAGTCTGGCTATCCCCAAAAATCTTCATATTTTCAGCGTTATTATCCAAAGCAACGGAATTTTTTGTTTTCCAGTCGCTGCCGGATTTTTCTACCCATATCATTTTTCCACCGGAATTAAAATATCCCTGAGAATTGCTGATGAATTTAATCTGTGGAACTGCTTTGAATTTATTGTCTGTTAAATTCTTATTCAACTGAGATAAAGAAACCAGCGTATCCTGTTTGTTTGTTTTCAGATCGGTGATTAAATATCCGCCTTTTACCGCCTGAATATAAGATTTTCCATCTGCAGACCATGAAAACTGCGAGATGTTTTTAACGGCTAAGTTGGTTCTCATCCCGTTTACTGCCTCCGCCATTGTAAATTTTTGGGTCTGCGCCAATGCGCTGCTTCCCAAAACCAGCATCCATAAAGATAATTTATATAATTTCATTGTATAAAATTGAATCCTTCAAAAATAAGAAATAAATATCAATGGTTAAGAAGTGTTAAAGTAAAATGGAATTTGGTTTTTTGTTGGTTGTTGATGGCTGTTTGCTGTTGTTTATTTTGAATTTATTTGAAGTAATTTCAAATCTTATTAAATGATAAAGTGAGACTTTTGCTTTATTAAGATTTCTAAGTCACAATGACTGGATTAGAATTTTAACGCAAAATACGCAAAGGGATTATTTTAAATGATTAGGCGAATTTCGTTCGCAACGACACTTCGACAAGCTCAGCATAAACTAAACTTGTCTAAACTTTTTTACCACAAAAGATGCAAAAGATTGTAACACTTTAGCAGTTTAAGTTTAATACTTAAATGGAAAAAAGAGCACATAAGTTAAAAAAAATCAAAGATTTTTTCTCTTTGCAGACTTTTGAAATACTTTGAATAAATCCAATAAAGACTTTTGTGTACGATTTTTTGAGACTGCTTCGCCGCTTCAGAACTACGTTCGCAGACCTTCAGTCTGTTCGTAGTGACGGGTAATGAATAACCGGCTTCAGTCCTAGCCGCGATTGCAGCAATTGTCTGAGCTCATTTCTTTAGTTTCGGCGCGGCTTTGCCGCGCCGAAACTAAAGAAATAGCGAGTGTGGAAAGCGCGATAAAGCTCCTGATTGAGTTGGAGAGTTTTAAAGTTGGAGGGTTTGAGTGTGTAAGTGTGTAAGTGTAATAGAAATAGAGTTGTTTTGCTTTTTCCTTAAAAATATTTTAAGATTGTGTTTCGTTGAAATGAAAGGATTGTGAAAAATACAGCGAAAAGCATTTCTTATCCTACGTCAATGATTTGTACCTCTTCTCTGATCTAAATTTGCAGTATAATTAACAACAAAAATATTAATACAATGGCAACAAAATGGAACCTAGACCCTGCTCACAGTGAAATTACTTTTAAAGTAAAACACATGATGATCTCTAATATTAAAGGAAACTTTACAGATTTTACGGCTGAAATCGATGCGGAAGACGATACTTTTGCAAACGCTAAAACAACAGCGACTATTCAGACAGCATCCATCTCTACCCACAATACAGACAGAGATAACCATTTAAGATCGGCTGAATTCTTTGACGCTGAAGCCAATCCAACAATTACTTTCGAATCTTCCGCACTGAACAATGAAGTAACAGGAAATTTAACGATTAACGGAATTACGAAGCCTGTAACACTTGATGTGGATTTCAACGGAATTAATGTTGATCCTTGGGGAAATACAAAGGCTGGTTTCTCTTTCGAAGGGAAAATCAACAGAAAAGATTTCGGACTGAACTGGAATGCTGCGCTTGAAGCAGGAGGTGTAATGGTAAGCGATGAAGTAAAAATCGCCGGAGAATTACAGTTTGTAAAACAAGCATAAGAACATAAAAATCAAGGTAAAAGAGCAAAGGAAAGTTACATTACCTTTGCTCTTTTCTGTTTTTGAGAATAAAAAAATGAACCTCAACGATTTACAAAACATCAGCGAAAATTTTAATAATACCGAGAAAATGCCTGTTCTTTTTTTGGGACATGGTTCGCCAATGAATGCTATTGAAGAAAACCAGTTTGTACAGGGTTTCCGAAAAGCTTCGGCTGAAATTCCGAAACCGAATGCCATTCTCTGTATTTCGGCACACTGGTTTACGCAGGGAACGAAAGTGACGGCAATGGATATGCCGAGAACGATTCATGATTTTGGAGGTTTTCCGCAAGCCCTGTTTGATGTACAGTATCCTGCTCTGGGAAATCCTGAGTTGGCAAAAGAGACGGCAGAATTGCTGGCTCCTGTTATCGTGGAGGAAGATCACAACTGGGGACTGGATCACGGAGCATGGTCTGTGATTAAACATATGTATCCGAATGCAGATATTCCTGTTATTCAGATGAGTATTGATTATACAAAACCTCCGCAATATCATTTTGATTTAGCTAAGAAACTCAATAAGCTCCGCGAAAAAGGAATTTTAATTATCGGAAGCGGAAACATTGTTCATAATTTGAGACTGATCGACTGGAGAAATATCAATACCGTCGGAGCCGGATGGGACTGGGCGATTGAAGCCAGAGAAAAAACCAACAACTGGCTTTTGGACGGAAATTTCCAGAACATCATCGATTACCAGAAACAGGGAACTTCGCTGCAATATGCGGTTCCCACTCCCGATCATTATCTCCCTTTACTCTATACTTTAGGGCTGAAAGAGAAATCTGAACACCTGAGTTTATTTAATGATGAATTAATTGCAGGATCCCTGAGTATGACGAGCGTGAGAATAGGATAAAAAAAAACGGAAGAAATTTTCTTCCGTTTCTTTTTTATTAAGGGCAATGCTATCATTAGATTCTTTGGATACCAACAACATGAGGTTGTCCGTCAATCGGAGCATAGATTTCTACAACTGCATTCCAGATTACCTCAGAAGGCGGCATGGAAGCAAGGCACTGGTAACGGTAGTTTGTTCCGTTTACCACTTGTGTAGATACAGATTGCGGTTGATATTTTACTCCAACAAATCCATTCATTGCTTCGTCGAATACTTTTTGATCTTCCGGTGTTAAAGGATGATACGCTGTCCAGCCTCCTACTAATTCTTTTGTTTCCATGTTTTAATTTTATTTTGTGTTCCTACTCTTCTGGCTTTTCGGATTTCGCCCCGTTTGAATGGTTTCTGGTCTCCATGATTATTAAGTTTTGTTTGTAATTACATTTCAAAGTTACCACGCTTAAAATAAATATATTAGCGTAGATTTACTAATTTTTATATCTAAGTAGAAATACTTAATATGATGATTCAGGAGAAATAAAAAGGGAATATCGTTAATTAACAATATTCCCTTACCTCTATTTTTAATTTAATTCTTTACTGTACCGCCTGTAAAACATTAATATTTCCATATCCGTAATCTGAGTTCGGAGTCGGATAATAGGTTGCAGACTGTCTCATTTTATTAATAACCTGATCTCTCGTCCATGAAGGATTTTTAGCCCAGACCAACGCCGCAATTCCTGCTGTGGAAGCTGTTGCTACAGAAGAACCACCTACATAATCCGTTTGTCCGTTATAGTAACTTAAGACCGGAATGTTGCTTCCTGAACCTCTTTCCATCTGATAAGTAAAATCGATTTCGCTTCCTGAATGGCAAACATCACATTTCTGATTGGACGTATTTTCTTTTACTCCGGTTATCGCTTGTGTTTCAGGCATCCAAGCCGGAAAAATAACGCCTACGAAATTGGTAAAACTCGTAGAAGTTCCGCCTGCGCAGAAAATTAATTTTCCTTTGGAATACGCATATTTTACCCCATCTTCAATTTTTCCGACAGAAAAGATATGTCCCATCGACATTGAAATAATTTTTACACTATTATTATTTCCCAGTTCTGTAAAGGCAATTTTCACTCCATTTTGCTCATGATATCCGTCCAGAACTACATTGGAAGCTGCTCTGTACGTTACCAGATTGGCATTGTGAGCCACACCAACCGGCTGTCCCTGATTGTTTCTCGGAGCGGCGGCAGCAGAAGCCATGCTTGTTCCGTGACCACATTTATCCGCAGAACCGTCGTATCCTGTACTCCACGGCCAGACTGAATCTACATACACTCCGTTTTTGCTGATGGTTCTTCCTGTAGAAAGTCCGTTATTAAAGCTGCTTCCTAATAAAGACTGCTCCGGAGAAACACCGCTGTCTATCACTCCGATGGTCACTCCTGCTCCTGTGCTGTAGCTCCATGCATTAATGATATTGTGTTTCGTAAATGACCACGGTGCTTTTGCGTTAGGAGAAACGGTTGTATAATCCGCAGCATTCAAAGCGGTAGATTCAAATCCGCAGCCTGAAGAACTGCTGCTTGATTTTGCAGTTGCCCCGAATTGTTTTTCGTTTTCGAAATAACGGTAATCTGCAGGTTCCATATAACGGATATTTTTCATTTTTCTAAGGGCAATCACCGTTTCCTGCTTTTCGATGGCAACGTCGATCTGATTCAGATATTGGTCTGAAGACAGTAAAATTCTGTCGGTCTTTCCTTCATATTTTTTAATCAGGTCTAAAATTTCGTTTTCAATGGCTTTGTTGTCTGCATCCAGACTTCTGTCGAAAGAAGAGCCAAATCCGATGGAAGCAATTTTATTTCCCTGAAAAATCCCGCTCCACAGAAAATGATCGGAAGATTCATTCCATGAAAATCTGCCTTTCGTTTTGATGGTTTCGTTGATTTTTTCATTGATCTGTTTTGCCGTTAAAGGATCTTTCCGGGTAATTTCTGTATTGGCAACATTGTTTTGAAGATCGTCTCTGTTACATGACGTGAAAACAAAGAATAACAATAAAAGGTAAAAAACATTTTTTCTCATATAAATACTATTTGATTGGTAAAACCAAGATATTAATTTACAATGAATTACCGAACAACAGAATTTAAAAATTTATTATGCTTAAAATAATACTATAAAATTAAGCTATAAAACTTTTTCATAACAGACACTTTTATCAATTCCGATGTACTGTCCGTAATTTGGAATTCTTGTGTAACCGCTTTTTTCATAAACAGAAAGTGCTTCATTCTGCTCCAATGAGCTTTCCAACACCGCTTTTGTATAATTCAATTCCTTTGCCCAAATTTCCAGATCTTTAACGATCGTTGTTGCTAAACCCTTCTTTCTGAAATCAGGATTGGTGTACATTCTTTTAATTTCAACTGTTTTTTCGTCAAATTTTTTAAATGCTCCACAAGCCGCAGGAATTTCATCCACATAAATAACGATACAGTTTTTGATCGCATCAATTTTGTTAAACTGATCGTAAAAAGCATGATCTTCCCCATTGCGAATGGCTAAATCCGCATCTAAAAGCTGTACTAAATTTTGAAAATCTTTATTGGAAGAATCTGTTCTTTTGATTGTCATGGAAATGGTTTTAGGCTAAATTAAAGATTTTGTTTTTAAATTTTAATACTTTTTCAAAGGTTATATTTTTTAACACAAGTAACACTCATATTTTCACAATTCAATACAAATATTTTTTTTAAATCTTAAAAAATAAAAAAGACTTCCATTTGCGGAAGCCTTTGTGTTATTTACTTTTTGGTGGCGGTGGAGCTTGATACCCTTTTTGTGCGTTAATTTTATCAATCAGCTTTTTGGCTAAATTCTGCCCCCATTCTCTGCCAACTTCCATACTTTCATTCATGATTAAAGGCATGTTAGAAATTGTCTTTTGCCCGATAGGAGTTTTATAAAATTTTATCAGTTCATCAAGATCCGATTCTGTATAATATTTTGAATAAATAGGAATATAGAGTTTAGAAAATTCTTCTGTGGAAACTTCCTTTAAAAATCCATTCCAAAATTCATCAGGAATATCTTTATAATTTTCTTTATATGTATTTACAAATTGCTGAGCTCCCTGTACCGCCATTTTACTGACTCCGGTAACTTCAATTAATTCTTTGATCTTTGCTTCTTTTGAAGTTTGGGCAAAACCTGTAACTCCTATCAAAAGAACAAATGCTACTATAATTTTTTTCATCTTGTTTTAATTAACTATAAATTTCCTTTCATTTATCAATTCTGCTATTGCAAGCATATCCTGACCAATCAGTCTGTCATCTTCAAGCTTAGCTACTTTTGAACGAAGGATTTCAAAATTTTCTTCAATAATTTTTGAACATTTTGCCGGTCTTCGGAATTCTAAACCTTGTGCCGCAAACATGAGTTCAACCGCCAAAATATTCACGAGATTGCCAAGAACCTGATTGAATTTTCTGCCGGAAATACTTCCCATCGAAACATGATCTTCCTGTCCAAGACTCGTCGGAATAGAATCCGCAGAAGCCGGAAAACACAATGTTTTATTTTCTGTAACCAACGCAGCAGAAGTATACTGAGGAATCATAAACCCTGAATTTAAACCCGAACTTTCCGTCAGTAATCTTGGTAAGCCGTATTTTCCTTCCAGTAACAGATAACTTCTTCTATCTGAAATATTTCCCAGTTCGGCAGCAGCCAAAGTTGCATAATCCAAAGGTAAAGCCATCAATTGTCCGTGGAAATTTCCTCCGGAAATAGATTCTTCCGCGCTTAAAACGATTGGATTATCTGTTACCGAATTCAGTTCCGTTTCTGCCATTATTTTTAGATGTTCGAAGGCGTTTCTGCTTGCACCGTGAACCTGCGGAACACATCTCATGGAATACGGATCCTGAACTCTATCGCAATATTCGTGTGCTTTAAGGTTTTCAGAACTCTTTAAAAATTTGAGCATTCTTGCCGCCACTTTTTTACTTCCCTCAAAAGGACGGATCTCATGCAGCTCTTTTTTAAACGGACTTGCAGAACCTCTGTAAGCTTCAATACTCATTGCAGCCGTCATATCCGCAAGATCAAGCAAATATTCAAATTTTTCTAATCCTTTAATCGCATGAGCAAGAATAAACTGCGTTCCGTTGATTAATCCCAATCCTTCTTTCGGTCCTAAAACCAAAGGTTCGAGATTATTTTTTTCTAAAATTTCGGCTGTTTCAAAAATTTCATTTCCAACCCAAACTTTTCCAAGCCCCAAAAGCGGTAAAACGAGATGAGCCAAAGGAGCCAAATCTCCGGAAGCCCCTACAGAACCCTGCTCCGGAACTACCGGAATAATGTCTTTTTCCAGCATCAGGATCAATCTTTCGATCACTTCCAGAGAGACTCCGGAAAAACCTTTTGATAGTGCATGAACTTTTGCAATCATCATGATTTTTGAAAGTTCTTTATCAATCGGCTTTCCTACGCCTACTGCGTGAGAAATAATCAAATTATATTGTAACTGTGCGGTTTCTTCTTCAGATATTTTTACATCGCACAAAGGACCGAACCCTGTATTGATTCCGTAAACCGTTCTGTCTGATTCTACAATTTCACGTACGTTCTTTTGTGATTTTAAAATCTGTTCTTTGGCAGCCTTGTTTAGTTTAGCTTTATCAGGAGTTTTACAGATCTCCAGAACATCATGGAAACTGAAAACATCTACACCGTATATCATTCTCTAAATTTTGTCTTAAAATTACACATTTGGCAACGATTGGAAAAACTAAATTTCAACAACATATATTTTTCTGAAAATAAGTGAATTAATTTACTATTTTTACCGCCAAAATATAAAAATTAATATCCCATGAAACTTAAAACTTTAGTGTTTACGCTGTTTCTTGTAAGCACAGCTTCTTTCGGACAGAAAGTAAAATACTCCAAGGAAGAAATTAAAAAAATGGAACAGTACCTTTTTAATGAAGGTTTTAATGCTCCCTCTGTAAAAAAGACATCTACCGTAATATTAAAGGACGGAACGACTCATAAAGGTTTCTGCAGCAAAACAGATACGAAAAAGGGTCAGATTTTTGAGGTTACGCTGAAAGATAGTATTTCTAAAAAGCCATCGGTATTTGTTGCCGATAACATCAGCGAAATGTATTTGTATCCGAATGAGGCTGAAAAAGTCGGGAAAGTTTTTAAGTACATGGGGAACATCAGAAACTATCAGACCAAGAAATTAAAAAACTCTACGACCAAAGATCGTATTCACTTTGTAAACCAGACGGTTTCCCTGAAAAATAAGAAAGACGACAAAGAATTCTTAATGCAGGTCATCAATCCGGAATTTGATGATATTATTTCCGTATATCATGATCCCAGAGCAAAAGAAACCGGCGGATTTTCGGTAATGGGTTCTCCACAATTGGGTGGCGGTGTTACAAAATCCTACTATGTAAAAAAAGGAGATAAAGTAATGTGGCTTCATAAAGATGATTTCGAAGACAATTATGATTTTCTTTTTGGCGACAATCCTGAGTTTATGAAAAAATATCCTAAGAATTCCGTGGAATGGGATTATTTCAGCTTTTTAGTGTATCAGTACACAGAAATGAGCCAAAGCTAAATTTTTAAATACAAAAGAATAAATCGTATATAGAGAAACTGTTTAATTACCATCAATTTTAACAAACATTATAAAGCTGTAGTATTTCTGCGGCTTTTTTTGTGCTTCTAAATTCCGTAATTTTGTTATATGAATCCTTCTTTAGAATTACAACTCAAAACTTTACCTTCCGAGCCCGGTGTTTATCGTTATTATGACAAAAATGATCAGCTTTTGTATGTAGGAAAGGCTAAAAATCTGAAAAAAAGGGTTCTCTCCTATTTCAACAAAAATCTCTCAGGGTACCGCATCAAAATCATGGTGGGAAAAATCCAGCGGTTGGAAACAACGATCGTTAACAGTGAATATGATGCACTTTTACTGGAAAATAATTTAATTAAGGAACATCAGCCGTTTTATAATGTCATGCTGAAGGATGACAAAACGTATCCGTGGATCTGTATTAAAAACGAAGATTTTCCGAGAATTTTTCTTACCCGTACCAAAATTAAAGACGGTTCCGAATATTACGGACCTTACGCAAAAGTGCGTCCTGCAAAGATTCTTCTTGATACGATAAAGCATATTTATAAATTAAGAACCTGCAATCTCAATTTAGCTCCGAGTAAAATTGATGAAGGAAAATACAAAGTATGTCTGGAATATCACATCAAAAACTGTGAAGGACCTTGCGAAGGATTGGAAAGTAAGGAAGATTATGATGAAAAAATAGATGCCATTCGCGGAATCATCAAAGGAGATTTCCGTAAAGCGAAAGAATATCTGGTGAACCAGATGATGAAATATGCAACCAATCTTCAGTTTGAAAGTGCACAGATCATCAAGGAAAGAATTGACGCGCTTGAAGATTATCAGACTAAAAATACGGTGGTGAATCCAAGTATTGATGATGTGGATGTTTTTGGAATGACAAGCGATGAAACAGCTGCTTACGTTAATTTCTTTAAAATAAGGAACGGAAATATTATCCAGAGTTATACCACCGAGATTAAAAAGATCCTCGAGGAAAGCGACGAAGACATTATGGAGCAGGCTTTGGTGGAAATCCGTCAGAAATTCGATTCCCATTCAAAAGAAGTGCTTCTGCCTTTTCATCTGTCTATTGAAATTCCGAATGTAAAACTGATCGTTCCGAAAGTTGGAGATAAAAAGCGAATCGTTGAGCTTTCTGAAAAGAATGCGAAAGAATACCGTTTGGAAAAATTAAAACAGGTTCAGATCGTCGATCCGGAAAGACATACGAACAGAATTATGTCTGAAATGCAGAAATTGCTGAGAATGCCTGTTGAACCACGACACATTGAAGGTTTTGACAATTCCAATATTCAGGGAACAAATCCTGTTTCTGCGTGTGTTGTTTTCAGAGACGGAAAACCAAGCAAAGCCGATTACAGAATTTTTCATCCGAAAACGGTGGAAGGTCCCAATGATTTTGCTACAATGGAAGAAGTGATCTACCGCCGTTACAAAAGAATGCTGGATGAAGGCGAAGATCTGCCTCAGTTGATTTTAATTGACGGTGGAAAAGGTCAGTTATCTTCTGCGGTAAAAAGTCTGAGACTTTTGGGATTGTACGGAAAAATTACCATTGTAGGCATTGCAAAACGTCTGGAAGAGATTTTCTTTCCGGAAGATCCTATTCCTTTATATTTGGATAAAAAGTCTGAAACGCTGAAAATTTTGCAGCGTGTGAGAGACGAAGCACACCGTTTCGGAGTGAAACATCACAGAACCAGAAGAAAAAATTCTACGATAAAATCTGAGCTGGAGGAAATTCCGGGAGTTGGGGAAAAAACAATTGAATTATTGCTTTCAAAATTAAAATCGGTAAAAAGAATCAAGGAATCTAATCTTGAGACATTGGAGGAGATTTTAGGCAAAAGCAAAGCGAAAATAATTTACGATTTTTTCAACGAATAGAGACAAACTCAAAACAAATAACACATATTAAATAATTTTATGAAAATAATTTTTATAATATTTGTTAATTTAAATATTTTTTATAAATTAGATGAAGTTAAAGACTTCTTAACTCAAAAACTTCTTCATATTTAAATTTACAAAAAAAGTCCTCGTAACGAGGACTTTTTGATTTATGCTGTAATGCCGTTATTTTTTATAAAATATTTCTTTGCCGTACTCACCGCCGGACAAAGGCATTTCTATAATAATATTTCCATTTTCGTAGTATCCTAATGTAGATTCTCCGTTTTGTAGTTTAACTCTGAAAACATCGCTTTTTGTTGTGGCTTTAAAAGTTGCAAACGGTGAAGAGCTGTTAGAATTTACCAGAATAAACTGAGAATTGTCGATCTGAATTTTTTGAAAGTCCATCTTTCCGTTGCTGAATTTCAACGCGGTATTGTCTACAGATGAAGAAGAACTGTTGGTAACAACCTGCGTAGAGTTTGCTGTTACGGTTTCCTGAACTTTTACCTGTGAAGCTGGCTGTGCTGTAGGATTAGCCGGAGAAATAGATACAAAAGTCTGTTTCAGTGCATCCTGATAACCTTCTTTGTATTCCTTAATATTAGAAGCTCCTTTAATGGATGAAACTACTTTATCATTACAGTCTTTAAACTGAACCAGTACCTTGTTTCGTAAAAAACCACTGTCGTTGATGATATCTGCCATCAAAACATTGCAGGGATTACTTTGCGCTTCAGCCGGCCATTGTAACTTATCCGAAGGAATTACTGTATAATTTTTGCTTCTTAAAGTTTTGGTTAATAAATTATTCAACCCGAAATCTTCTTTAAAAGTTTCCAGTTTCGAAGGAAGAGAAATATATTTATAATCCGAAACCTTCTGTCCGAAAGCAAACATCGAACTGGCTGTTAATATGATAAGCGATATTTTTTTCATTTAATTTAAAATTTAGTCGTTTCTGAATTGCCCGATATCCAGTTTCAGAGAAAAGAAATTGGAATAGAAATTAGACCCTCCGATTCCGGAATTGGTAATTGCATAATCCAGCGTAAGACCTCTGTATCTGATCCCAATTCCCGCACTCGGCTGGAAAGAAACTTTTCTTCGAAGATCTTCAATATCTGTAATCGACTGGAATCTGTTCACCCCCAATCTCACGAAAATCATTTTCTGATAGCCTAATTCTGCTCCGGCATATGGCGTTAAACTGGCAAAATCAGAAGAAACCAAGGCTGCCGTTTTTGCAAAATCTACGTTAATTCCTGCTTCCGGCAATACATAAACACTGCTGTTGATTTCAAACATTTTGCTTACACCTGCATTTAATTTCGGCATCGTAAGCTCCATTTTATCTTTTGGCGCAGGGTTGAATTCTTCTCCGTTAACCACTGTTGAAAGTTCTTTCTGATTGACGCTCCAGAAGTTCACAGTTGTAGTCGCATCTCTCAGCATCCCTCCCAGTTTCCAGCCGTTGTCCATTTTATAAATAGCCCCTACATCAAAACCGAAACCATATCCGTTCGCAAATTTCCCTACATTTCTGTAAACGATTTTAGCGTTAATCCCCACATCAAGCTTCTGATTTCCTCCTGGATTGAATGCATAAGAAAGAATTGCGGCGTAATCAGACTGGGAGAATTTGGTGATTTTATCATAATCAATATTTCCTTCGGTGTCGATTAACTGTGTGGTATTTAATATATTATCTACTCCTAATCTTACAACAGAAACCCCGAAAACTCCGGTTTCCAGAACTTTGGCATAGGCTAGATAATCGTATTTTGCGATAGATTCGAAATATTCGGCGTGCATTGCTGCGCCCTGCCAGTCTTTTTCCACGCCCATTAATCCAGCGGGGTTCCACATCGGTGAATAGACATCATCCTGATTGGAGATCACCGCACCTCCCATGGCAAGACCTCTTGCTCCGGCTCCGATGTTCAGAAATTCGTTGGAATATTTTCTGATGATCTGGGATTGCGATATCCCGAAAACCAGAGAGAATGCAAGTAAAAAATATTTTTTCATCATATCAATTGATGCTTAATTTAAAGTTTTTTGTTTTTTAGCTTTTATCAATCCGTTAGCAATGATTGCCAGTATCATAACTCCTGAAGCGATGTAAAAAATCGGGCTCATGTGTTCTGATTCCCCAAAGATAAAAAAAGCTAGTATAATTCCGTAAACCGGTTCTAAATTAACTGTTAAAATTAATGTAAAAGGCGAAATATATTTCATGAGATTCACCGATTCCAGCATCGGAAAAGCTGTGAAAATACTTGCCAGTAAACCTATTAACGCGATATCGCGGTAACTTATTTCATTTATCGAAAAAATTTGTCCTGAGAAGAGATAAAATATCAATAAAATAAACCATCCTGAGAATATTTCATAAAAAATAATATTTCCTGAGCTTGTTTTTCCAAACATCTTTCCGTTGAAAACCGAAAAAATGGTTCCGAAAATGGCACACAGCACTCCGTAAAATATTCCTTCTTTGTACTGAAATTCTGTTTTGAAGATCAATAAAATACAGGCGACAATTACCACTCCCATGACGACTTCCGAAACATCAATCTTTCTTTTAAAAATCAAAGGTTCAAGAATGGATGCAAATAAGGTGGATAAAGACAGACAGCTTAATGCGATGGAGACATTCGATATTTTAATGGAGTAAAAAAAGCAGTACCAGTGAAGCGCCATCGAAAAGCCGATTGCAGCCAACTGGAAAAATACTTTCTTCGAAACTTTAATGCTGTCTTTTTTGAAAACACGGATGTACACAAAAAGACAGATCGCCGCAAAAAGCATTCTGTAAAAAACCAGAATTTCTGCATTCGCATGAATCAGTTTTCCCAAAATTGCCGTAAATCCCCACAAAAACACTATCAAATGCAATCTGAAAAGAGCCAATTTATGCATATCCTACCTTCTTTTACTATTTCTGCAAAAATACAAATAGGTTTTACATTTCGTGTAATAATTTTTCAGTAAAGCTTCTGATTTTTTGATAAAATTTAAAATATGGTTAATTGCCGGAAAACAGGAATTAAGATTCCTATTTAACATAAAATAAAAAAAACCCTGAAAATTTATTCAACTTTCAGGGCCTTCAAATAATAAACTATTAAAAAAATAAACTAGGAACTTAGAGGAAGGATGAGATTTCACTCTCCCTTTCTCTAATGTAAAGTTAGCAAATTACGAACCATAAAAAATATATTTTTTGTTAAATATTTCATAAAATTCTGAAAACCAATTTATTAAACATTTGTTTACATCCATTTTCATTCCATGTAAAAAATAGTATCTTTAAACGGAAAAAATTGAAATTTTTATGGACATTGAATTCAACAAAAGAGAAGATCAGAACAGATTAAAATTATCCGAAATCAATCGCTTATTGACAGAAATTAAAAAGGGAGGTGGTGAAAAGAGGCTTCAGAAGCTTCGTGAAGAGGGAAAAATGACGGCAAGAGAAAGAATTGACTATCTTCTTGATAAGGATTCTGAGTCTATAGAAATTGGGGCTTTTGCCGGATATGAAATGTATGAGGAGCACGGAGGCTGCCCAAGCGGGGGTGTTGTTGTGGTAATGGGGTATGTTTCCAAAAGACAATGCATCATTGTGGCAAATGATGCTTCTGTAAAGGCGGGAGCATGGTTTCCGATTACGGGTAAGAAAAATCTCAGAGCTCAGGAAATTGCCATGGAAAACAGACTTCCGATTATTTATCTGGTGGATTCTGCGGGAGTTTATTTGCCGATGCAGGACGAGATTTTCCCTGATAAAGAGATGTTCGGGAGAATTTTCAGAAATAATGCTAAAATGAGTGCTGCAGGAATTATTCAGATTTCTGCTGTGATGGGAAGCTGTGTTGCAGGTGGTGCTTATCTTCCGATTATGAGTGATGAAGCGATGATTGTGGAGGGAACGGGTTCTATTTTCCTTGCAGGAAGTTATCTGGTAAAAGCGGCAATCGGGGAAAGTATTGATAATGAAACTCTGGGAGGAGCAACTACACATTGTTCGATTTCGGGAGTTACGGATTATAAGGCTAAAGATGATAAAGATGCGCTGAACAGAATTAAGAATATCATGAAGTCTTTGGGAAGTACGGAAAAGGCAGGTTTCGACAGAATTGAAAGTGTACCGCCGAAAGAAAAGCCTGAGAATATTTTCGGGATTATGCCTGTTTCAAGAGCGGATCAGTATGATACCTACGATATTATAAAATGTCTTGTTGATAACTCTGAGTATGAAGAATATAAGCCTGATTACGGGAAAAGTATTATCTGTGCCACGTCAAGAATCGATGGATGGTCTGTAGGAATTGTAGCAAACCAGAGAAAGCTTGTAAAAAGCGGAAAGGGTGAAATGCAGTTTGGAGGGGTGATTTATTCTGATTCTGCGGATAAAGCAACGAGATTTATTGCGAACTGTAACCAGAGAAAAATTCCGTTGGTGTTTTTACAGGATGTAACCGGCTTCATGGTGGGTTCTAAATCTGAGCATGGAGGAATTATTAAGGATGGCGCAAAAATGGTAAATGCTGTTTCTAATTCTGTAGTTCCTAAGTTCACGATTATTACCGGAAATTCTTACGGAGCCGGAAATTATGCGATGTGCGGAAAGGCTTATGATCCAAGGTTAATTGTTGCGTGGCCATGGGCAGATCTTGCGGTAATGGGCGGCGCGCAGGCAGCAAAAGTTTTGGCACAGATCCAGGAATCTACGTTGAAAAAGCAAGGAAAAGAAATTTCTGAGGAAGAACATAAAGAAATTCTGGATTCTATTTCGGCAAAATATAAGAAACAGACGGAAGCAACGTATGCAGCAGCAAGGTTGTGGACCGATGCAATTATTAATCCTGTAGATACCAGAAAATGGATTTCTATGGGAATTGAAGCGGCGAACCATTCTCCGATCACTGAGAAGTTTAATCTTGGAGTTATACAGGTTTGATAATTGATGATTGATGATTGATGATAAATAAAAAAGATGTGGAAATTAATTCTACATCTTTTTTTGTTTTGAATGGGTAAGTTAGTCCAATATTTTAAATTCTGACTTTCATCTTAGCCCCGATTGCAGCATTTGTGTGAGCTCATTTTATAGATTCGGCGGCGGCTTTGCCCCCGCCGAATCTATAAAATAGCGAGTGTGGAAAGCGGGAAACAGCTCCTCATAAAACAGATTCTATGAAAAGAAAACTCCCGTTCTGAATCTTTCTTTATTCAGTTTTTTATTCACAGCCAATCCCCAAAGAATAAATTCTTTTAAAAACAGAAGATCTTCGGGTTGGGTATCGGGTTGGTATTTTTCAATGATTTCATCAAGCGGAGTAATTCGATTTAGGTTTTTCGCGTAGACTTCATCCGGAGATTCGTCGGTAATTTCTAAAAATCCGTCATCCTGTAAAAACCAATCGGTGATCTGGCTGAATGGTCCGTCTACATTCTTTTTCTCCAGTTTTTCTATTTTGGGGAAATACGTGGTAAACAGAGTTTTTACCGCATTATCTATTAAGAGTTGTGCCACAGATTCTGCTCCTTCCTGCTCTCCTTCATAAACCAGTTCTACCTTTCCGGTAATCGCAGGAATAACGCCAACAAAATCGCTCAGCCTCACCGAAGTTTTTTCTTCGCCAGCCAACAAAGCTCTACGTTCTGCCGTACTCAACAAATTTTCGAAAGCCGTGATGCTCATACGTGCACTCACACCACTTTTTGCATCTACATATTCGCTCTCGCGGGCTTCAAAACCAATCTGTTCCAGAAGATCATGGGCTAAAGCCGGAACATACACTCCGTTTTTCTGGCGGCTGTCCAGACTGGATTCATATTTTGTAATTTCTTTCGCAATATGGATATTTTCAGGATAGTGCGTTAAAATCTGCGATCCGATTCGGTCTTTAAGAGGAGTAACGATGCTTCCTCTGTTGGTATAATCTTCCGGATTGGCGGTAAAAACAAACTGAATATCCAAAGGCATTCTCACTTTAAATCCACGAATCTGAACATCGCCTTCCTGTAAAATATTAAACAGAGAAACCTGAATTCTTGCCTGTAGATCCGGCAATTCGTTAATTACAAAAATACAGCGGTTGGCTCTCGGAATCATTCCAAAATGGATCACACGATCGTCTGCATAAGATAATTTAAGATTGGCAGCTTTTATCGGATCTACATCACCAATAAGATCGGCAACAGTAACATCCGGAGTGGCAAGTTTTTCAAAAAATCTTTCATCGCGGTGAAGCCATTCAATAGGCGTGCTATCGCCTTCTTTTTCAATTAATTCTTTTGCAAACCGGGAAATCGGGTTAAAAGGATCATCATTAATCTCGCTTCCGTCCACATAAGGAATCCATTCATCCAACAAGCTTGTCATCATTCTTGCCAGTCTTGTTTTAGCCTGACCTCGCAATCCTAATAAATTGATGTTATGCTTACTTAGAATGGCATGCTCCAATTGAGGAATTACCGTGTTTTCGTATCCGAAGATTCCCTCAAATACAGATTCTTTATTTCTGATTTTAGTTTTTAAATTGTCCCGTAATTCGTCTTTAATATGTTTTGATGTATAACCTGATGCTATTAACGCACCAAGCGTTTTTATTTCTGGCTTTGCAGTCATTGTATTTAAATCTAATTGATAATTTTTATTGAGTAATAATTTTAACGGATTCTTCTTTTACGATTGGATTCATAATCTTCAAAAATCATGTTTCCTAAACCATTAAGACCTGTATAAAATGCTTTTCCCTGATTGGCTTCTGTAAATTCGCTCACGAAATGCTGCAAATAAGAATCCTGCGCAATCATAAAAGTAGTAATTGGGATATGGAGCCTTCTTGCCTGAGCTGCCATATTGTAACATTTCTGAACTACATATTCATCCAGCCCATAAGAATTCATATAATAAGTACCATCCGGTTCACGCACACAGCTTGGCTTTCCGTCGGTAATCATAAAAATTTGTTTGTTGGTATTTCTTTTTCTGCGCAAAATATCCATTGCTAACTGAAGTCCTGCAACAGTATTCGTATGATAAGGCCCAACCTGCAGGTAAGGAAGTTCCTGAATCTTTACCGGCCATGCATCATCCCCGAAAACAATAATATCCAACGTATCTTTCGGATAACGCGTTGTGATTAATTCAGCAAGTGCCATCGCTACTTTTTTAGCCGGAGTAATGCGGTCTTCGCCGTAAAGAATCATACTGTGACTGATGTCGATCATTAAAACAGTGCTCATTTGAGACTGATGTATGCTATCTTCAACAATCAGATCATTTTCCGTAAGATGAAAATCTCCGATCCCGTTATTGATTTGTGCATTCTTTAGACTCTCCGTCATTGAAATTTTTTCCACAGCATCTCCGAAATTATAATTTCTGAACTCTCCGGTTAAGTCTTCACCTGCTCCGCTTTTATTCGTTTTATGATTTCCGTTTCCGCTCTTTTCAAGATTTCCAAATATTTGTTTAAGTGCCTGCTTACGGATATTCTGTTCCATTTTCGCACTTAACGTAACTCCATTGCCATTTCCATCTGGATTAATCTCTTCCCGAATATATCCTTTCTTTTTAAGGTCTTCAATAAAGTCATCTATTGTATATTCAGGAGTGGTTAATTGGTATTCTTCATCCAACATCCGAAGCCAGTCAATTGCTTCATTAAAGTCACCTGAAGTATGCGTCAGTAAATCCGTAAAAATTTCCAGCAATCGGTCAAATACAGACAGTTCAGGTTCCTGATAAGTATTAAACCTAAAACCTCTTACAATATGCTCTTTCATATCATAAATTTACGATATAAATTAAAAAGCCTTAAGAGATTTAGTCTATTTAACCTTTTAAGAATAAAAATGAAAGTCTTTAAATTTTATAAAGGAAAGTTATCTACTACTTTAAGTAAGCGTTTTCAATATCCTAAATATATTTTCAGGAGCTTTATCCCGCTATCCACTCTTACTCCTCGCGCCCGGCTTTCCGAGTTAGTGACCTCACTTTTCCTGTTCCCGTTGCGGGGTAAACGTTTCTATCGCGGCTAGGAGATGGCAGAGAATATTGATAATTGATGAGTAATGAGTAACGAAAGATAATTGATGAGTGATAAATGATGAATGATAAATGATAAATGATTATATCATCGGGTTTCTTTACTTTTCTTTTCTTACTTGTTCCTTTATCCTTTTACTTTTTACTTGGCTCTCTTACCCTTGTTTCTTACTGAAGTTTTCTTACGTTTGGGGAATAGGATTATATTTGAGTTATACGCAAAAAAAGTCTCATAGAAA
The DNA here is from genome assembly GCF_014218905.1 of Chryseobacterium sp. C3. Lineage (NCBI taxonomy): Bacteria > Pseudomonadati > Bacteroidota > Flavobacteriia > Flavobacteriales > Weeksellaceae > Chryseobacterium > Chryseobacterium sp. C3. The sequence goes on from NZ_JACLCU010000004.1 coordinate 466,915, forward strand.
TTAATCTATGAGACTTTTAAATAAAAACTGGCGGCGACCTACTCTCCCGCTTGTCGCA
>NZ_JACLCU010000005.1:0-461264 GCF_014218905.1 Chryseobacterium sp. C3
TAGGCCTCCCGCTAGCGTTCATCCTGAGCCAGGATCAAACTCTCCATTGTATGTTTGTCTGACTCACTCAAAGTTTTTTAACGCTTTAGTTTTTCCTTACTTGGTTGTTATATTGTATGTCAATGATCTTCATTTCTTCCACTTCCTACAAAACTCAGTATCTGTCGTTTTCGTTTCGTATTTACGAGTGCAAAAGTAATAACTTATTTTATTCTGACCAAATGTTTTGAAAGAAAATTTTAAAGTTTTTTTTCTGTAACCTTAACTCCTCTCTAAACCTCAATCTTCTACTCCTGCGCTTCCCTGTTTAGGGACTGCAAAGATACTGATCTTTTTTATTCCCGCAAGTTTTATTTTAAGTTTTTTTTATTTTAAAATAATGAAGGAAAATATCAGAATCTCTTAAAAAAGACGCATCGCCTCTTTTCAGGAATCGTAAATTATATGCTTGTCTAAAAGCTCTTCTGCGCTTACTGATCAACTCTCGTTTTCAGTGGGGCAAAGATAGAGACTTTAACCTTCTTCTACCAAATATATTTAACATAATATTTATATCAGAATACTTATTGTGGGTAACTTTATATCATAAAACACTGGTTTATTTATGTTTATATGGGTATTCACAGTTTTCCACATTAATCGATTTGATATTTTTAGTTCTGGAAAAACCGTTGAACGGGCAGTGAAATCATGGAAAAAGACGGAAATATTGAGTTCTGAAGAAAAATTCTATTGGATTGAATGGGAAAATGGAGGGTTTGAGGGTGGAAGTGTTGGAGAGAAAGGAGTTTGTGGGCTGAGAAAAAAGATGAAGAAGAAAAGTTTTTTGAGGAGGCAAGAAAATTATTTATAAATGAAAAAGCAGAGTTTAATTACTCTGCTTTTCTTTATTATATATGGTGCTTAAAAATTCTCCGTAGGATTTTTCGAGACCGATGATATCACCACTTTTTAGATTAAGTCCGCCTACTCCGCTTTCGTCTGATTTTATTTTTGTAGCCGAAATCTGAAAATACTGATTAGAACTATTGTCTTTAGGCTGAATTTTGATGGTTGAGCCTAATAGCTTCTTTGTGGAAATTGTATATACTTCACCCGGAATCGTTTTCAGTTTTAAGTATGATCTTGGTGAAAGCATATAATCGGTTTTATTGATCGCAATTTTCTGATCTTTTTCTGAAGAAGCGAAAATGTACATATATCCTGTCTGATCTTTGAATTGATCTTTTGGAAGAAAATAAAGATTTAATCTGTAATTGGAAGGATTGAAATTCTGGGGAGTTCCATCGATATTTTCAAAAGGCTTCCATGAAAATGCATTGGCTCCGATTTCTTTTGCCTTCTTATACACTAATGAAAAAACTTCATCGTCGTATTTCCAGAATCCCTGAACTTCGACTTCGCCCAAATATTCGGCATCTTTTATTTCTTCATTAATTTTGTACAGGAATTTATCGGTATTCTCTTTCGTTTTTTGAACTTTCGTAAGGTACACATTCTGTGCGCTGCAAAGCTGGGTAAGAAAAGCGAAAGCAACTATGATGAGATTTTTCATTCTATATATATTATTGTGTAAGAATGGTAACGCATTCTTCGAGACTATTTTCCCAGTATTTGGGTTCTATTTTATACGTTTCTTCAATTTTATCCAGACACATTGTACTTCTTTTGGGTCTTTTTGCCGGCGTAGGATATTGCTCGGTAGTTAAAGGATTTAATTTAACTGAAGATTTAGAAAATTCAGCAATCTTTTTTGCAAATTCAAACCAAGTGGTTTCGGGATAATTTGAAAAGTGAAAAACACCGTATTTTTTTTCTTTAGCTTCGATGATCTCCATGATAGCTTCTGCTAAATCGTTCGCATTGGTAGGCTGCCCGAACTGATCTGCCACAATTCCCAATTCGTCTTTCTGAGAAAAAAGACTGAGCATTGTTTTCACAAAATTTTTATTGAACTCGGAATACAGCCATGAAGTTCTTAAAATAATGGTTTTCGGATTAATTTCCAGTGCAAGTTCTTCTCCTTTTAATTTGGATTCGCCGTACACTCCGATCGGACTTGTGAAATCGTCTTCGGAATAACTTAAATTGGTTTCTCCATCAAAGACATAATCTGTAGAAACATGGATGAAAATAGTTTTAGCATCTTTACACGCCTGTGCAAGGGAAGCCACTCCTTCTGCATTTACAGCAAAAGCCTTTTCTTTTTCACTTTCTGCAAGATCTACCGCTGTATAAGCTGAAGCGTTGATGCAGTAATCCGGTTTATTTTCTGTAAAAACAGTATTGATCTGATCTTCGTTGGTGATATCTAAAGTCTGTGAATCTGTAAAAATGAATTCATAATCCAGCTCAAAATCCGGAGCAATTTTTCTGATGCAGTTTCCTAGCTGCCCGTTTCCTCCTACTACTAAAATTTTTTTCATCATGAGTTTCTTGCGTTTTGTGATCTTAAATATTTAACTCTCGACTGGAAATCTTTCTGTTCCAAATCTACATAAAACTTATTGAATGTTTCTTTAATTTCTTCGGGATGTACTTCGGATTTTCTTGTTTTAACATTAAAGTAGATTACCGTAACCCACAATACGGCATGAATTGTTTTCTCGTCTAAACTTTTCATCAGGATTTCCACTTTTGCCGTTCTGTCTGCCACTTCAATGGTTTTGCTGCTGATAACAACCGAGGTATTATACCGCACTTCCTTTAAATACGCTATTTCATTCTGAATTGCAATCCACGTGCATCCCGTCATTTTGGTGTATTCCTCATACGTGAAACCATAAAATGTTTCTACGTGATCTTCTCTGGCGTTGAACATGTAGTCCAGATATTTCACGTTGTTTAAATGACCAATGGGATCACAGTCGCTGAATCTGACCTTTACCGTGGTTGATACTTCTTTTTCCATTCCGCAAAAATAAAAAAACCACCTCGAAGTGAGATGGTTCATGTTTATAAATATTTATTAATTTCTAAAAAATTACTGAATATTCAATTCTTTTTTCACTGCAGCTGTTGCATCTGGTCCTCCTTTGAATACGAATGCAGAAGAATTTGCATCCATTATATAGTCATAACCGTTAGCTTTTGCTACTTTAGACACAGCCTCGTTCAGTTTTTTCTCGATTGGTTCGTAAGCAAGATCCTGCTTAGCCACGAAATCTTTCTGAGCTTTATCGTTCATCTGCTGGATTTCTTCCTGCATTTTTGCCAATTCTGCTTCTCTTGCTTTGTTTTCTTCAGCTGTTTTCTTTGGAGCTTCTTCAGAATACTGCTTTAATTTAGCCTGTCCTGCATCTGCTTTTTTCTTGATTTCTGCTTGTTTAGTATCTAAGAAAGTTTTAAGATCCGCATCTGCTTTTTTCTTTTCAGGCATTGCGTTAAGAATTCCTATAACATCTAAAGTTGCAATTTTTTGAGCTTTTGCCATACCTACCGATACAACCATCATTACCGCTGCAAATAATACACTTAATTTTTTCATAACTGGTAAATAAATAATTTAATTTTGTTTTTAGATTTGTAAATGTAATAAAAGTTAAACTTTTATTTTTTTGTTTTGCTTTTTTCTTTGGGTTCAGCATCTTTTAATAAGATTGCTAAAACTTTATCCGAATAGTCGGATCTTTTCTGAAGAAAAATAACATTATTGCTTGTTTTATCTAAAACTATCGCCAAACCGTTCTTTTCAGACATTGTTTTGATAGCTTCCCAGATCTGATCCTGAAAAGGCTGAACCAGATTTGTTCTCAGTTTCTTTATTTCTCCGGTGGCACCAAAACGTAAACTCGTTGTTGTTTTGATGTTTTTTTCCAGATCCATTACTTCTTTTTCTCTCAATTTAAGCTGATCGCCTATCAAAAGAACTTTTTCACTTTCAAAAGCAGATCTTTTTCTTTCGTATTCAGACTGAAGGTTCTGAAGTTCGGACTGCCATGTATCAATCTGTGCATTCAGTCTTGCTTCGGCTTCTTTATATTGAGGCATTTTATTCAGGATGTATTCGGTATCTACAACGCCTACTTTCTGTGCATTGCTTAAACCGAAAAGCAGGAATAAAACAAATGATAAAACAATTCTAAAATTTTTCATAGGGTGGATTATAATGATTGGTTCATCAAGAAGTGTGTCTTCCATCCAGAAGGCTCAGTTCCTGAAACTGTTTTGTCGAATCCGTAAGCGAAATCAAATCCAATTAAACCAAATGCTCCCATATATACTCTTACACCAACACCCACTGATCTTTTCAACTGGAATGGATTATAATTTCCCCAAGAATTCCAAACGTTACCTCCTTCCGCAAACGTTAATGCATAAATTTTTGCAGTCTGGTTCAATGAAATCGGGTATCTTAATTCTAACGTAAATCTGTTATAAATAGTACCTCCTCCTGTTGGAGTAATATCTTCAGAAGTTCCTCCGTACGTAGAAGCATTTTCATAACCTCTTAACGGAATTAATTCTCTACCATCATATCTACCTCCGAATAAACCTGTACCTCCTACATAGAATCTTTCAAACGGCGGTGCTCCCAATTTAGAGTTATATCCGTCCATGAAGCCCATTTCCGCAGAAGATCTCAATACCAATTTACCTATAATCTCGTTATAAACATCTGCTTTGAACTTCACTTTATAGAATTCCATCCACTTGTATTTCTCTGTAGGACTTAAAGTAGAGTAATCTTTATTGTTGAATGCTGAATATGGCAGCGTAAATTTTACCGATAAGTCTATATTAGAACCAACTGTCGGGAAAATTGGGTCGATACCTGCTGAGTTTCTGCTTAATCCTAAGTTGATACTTAAGTTGTTGGCAGAACCATAATATTCTGTAGCATCTCCAAACTGGAACGGATAGTTCTTAAAGTCATACTTCTGGTACTGAAGACCTGTATACAATGAGAAATAATCATCCGGCCATCTCAAATATCTGTTCAAACCTACTGAAGCTGAGAAAATATTCAGTTTCTGAGCATTTCCGTAAACATCAGAATATTTTACTCTTGAGTTATTTAAACTTACAGAAAGTGCAGTTGGTCTTGTTCCGAACAACCAAGGCTCTGTAAATGAAATTCCGTAATTCTGAAAATATTGTCCTGCCTGTGCCTGAAGTGATAACGTTTGCCCGTCACCTTGAGGAACCGGCTTAAAGTCTTTGAATTTAAGGAAATTCTTTAACGAGAAGTTATTGAATGTTAATCCTAAAGTTCCGATGAAGCTGTTACCTCCGTAACCTGCCTGTAACTGAACCTGAGATGAACCTTTCTCCACCAGTTTCCAGTTGATATCTACCGTATTATCCTGCTGATTTGGTTGGATATCCTGCCCAACCTGTTGAGGATCAAAAAACTGCATTCCGGCTAAATCGAAATATGTTCTTTTGATATCACTTTTAGCGAATAAATTTCCCGGCTTTGTTCTTAAAGCTCTAAGAATAACGTGGTCATGAGTGGTTGTGTTTCCTTCCCATGTTACTTTATTCCATGTAGCTTTTTCACCTTCGTTGATACGGATTTCAAGATTGATTTTATCTCCGTCTACAGATTTTTCAACCGGTGTAACGTTTGAGAAAAGGTAACCGTTGTTCATGTAGCTTGATTTGATATCCGAATCATCTTCTTTACCTCCGTCTTCTCCTACCTTTTTATTGAAGCCTACCGCATCGTAGATATCTCCTTTTTTATATCCTAAAAGTCTTTGTAAATAGTCTGTAGAATAAACGGTATTTCCGGTGAATGTAATATCTCCGATGTAATACTGTTTTCCTTCCTTAAGTTTTACGTTGATCTCGTAATTGTTTCTTTTGTTTCTCCAAACAGAATCCGAAACAATGGCAGCATCTCTGTATCCTAAAGAGTTATAATAGCTGATTAGGTTTTGCTTGTCTTCCTGATATTTATCTTCAATGAATTTTGAAGATTTCAGGATTCCGCCAATACCGAATCTTTTTTGTTTTGTTTCTTTAAAGGCTTTTTTTCTAAGTTTTCTGTCGGATACATACTGATTTCCTTCGAATTCAATATGATCGATCTTGATTCTTTTGCCTTTATCTACATTAATCGTCCAGTCTACTAAATTAGGATCTCCTGCATTTACTTTTTCCTGAATGGAAATTTTAGCATCTGCATATCCTTTTTTAATGAAATCTTTAGGAACGTTTGTTTTAAGACTTGAAACTAAGTTCTGTGTAATTTTTGTTCCCGGCTTCAGATTATTGTCTTTAGCCATTTTTTCATTTTTGGACTTTCCGATTCCTTTACCCGTAAATTTAACCTCTCCAAGATCCTTCAGATCCTGCAGATAAAATTTCAGAATAACGGTTTCGCCTTCAATACTTTGTACATACACTTCTACTTCAGAAAAAGATTGAGTGTCCCAAAGTTTTTTTACCGCATTGCTGATTTTCTGCCCCGGAATATCTACTGATTCTCCTTTTACCAGACCTGTAAATCTCAGGATCTGAGCCGGCGTATATTTTTTAACCCCATCTACAACGATGTCTTTTAAGGTGTACGTCCCTGCTTGGTTTTCTGCTTGTACAGATTTGCTCACCTGTGTGCTGTCCTGTGGAGTTACCTGTCCATAAAAATGTGCAGAAGCAACAAACATAATGATGGGTAATAGTCTAAACTTCATTTTATCGTAGTCTTTCTTTTCTTAAATTTTACTGAATTTTTATCTGTTCTCCGGTTTTACCGAATCTTCTTTCTTTGTTTTGATAATCTACAATACACTGAAAGAAAATATCTTTTGAAAAATCCGGCCACAGAACGTTTAAAAACTGCAGTTCTGCATAGGCGATCTGCCAAAGGAGAAAATTACTGATTCTGATCTCACCGCTGGTTCTTATTAAAAGATCTACGGGTGGAAAATCTTTTGTGTAGAGGTGACTTTCGAATAATTTTTCATCGATGTCTTCAATGTCTACCTTTCCTTCCTTTACATCTTCGCTGATGCTTTTAACGGCATTTAGTATTTCATGCTGCGAACCATAGCTGATTGCCAGTACCAAATTGCCTTTTGTGTTTTCTTTTGTAAGTTCCACCACACGTAAAAGCTGATCTTTTACTAGTGAGGGAAGTTTTTCGAGATTTCCAATAACGTGCATTCTTAACCCTTTGCTGAAAATTTCTTCCGCTTCAAGCAATAAGGTTTCTACAAGTAAATTCATTAAAGTATTTACTTCCTCTGCCGGACGGTTCCAGTTTTCCGAAGAAAAGGTATAAAGAGTTAAATACGGAATATGTATCTCATTACACGCATTTATGGCATTTCTTACCGCATCAATGGCATTCTTGTGACCAAAAGTTCTTTCTTCGCCACGAGATTTTGCCCATCTTCCGTTACCATCCATGATGATAGCCACATGCTGTGGTAAATTCTCAGGATCTATTTTATCTTTTATCAACGACATATTAATCACAATAACATGGAGGTCTTCCAAACGAATAAGTAAGCCCAAGACTCACGGTATTTATCCAGTCTTTAGACTTAAAGTCTCCAACGTTCCTTTCTCCTATAATTGCAGCTTCTCTTTCTTTAGACACTACATAATAAGCATCTGTCTGCAAAAGAGATCCGCCTGTAACGGGGCTCAGAATATCTCCGTTATATGTAGCCACTACATCCTTGCTTTGAATTTTGCTGTAATCCAACTGATCCGTAAGCGTATATCTGAATGTAGCTTCTGCAAAAATTGCCCAGTTATAATTAAATTTATATTTTAAACCTACTCCAAAAGGAATATGCATTGTGGTTTTGGTTCCTGTAGAATACACCGGAGTTGTTGTAAAATCCAGCTCATTAATTGGAGCCTGCGCCACACCATCTGCATCTCTTCTGAAATCATTAACTAACGTAGCTTTGGGCGCATCGAACATTAAAGCTCCTACCCCACCGAAAATATATGGGCTTACCATACTTTTCTGCTCGTTGTTTACCGGGAAGAAATTATATTCAAAGACTAAGCTTGCTTCGTAAACATTATTTTTCCCGAATGAGTTTCTGTTTTTTCTATATTCTTCTTTCGCCACCTTATCGTTGAACTGGATCTGATTATATCCAAGATCCAATCTTACAGTCTGGTGAGGATTAAAATTAAATCTGTATAAAATTCCACCATAAAAAGGAACACCCCAATCTGACGCTTTACTTAAATCCAATGGCTTTTGTAAAATATAATTCGTTCTCCCTATATCCCCAACTAGGTTACTCATACCTAGACGAACTCCAAGTTCGTTTCTTTGTGCTTTAACACTTACCACAGTTCCTAGAGCGGCAAGGAAGCTAAACAATAATTTTCTATTCATAAAAGAATATGGATTTATGGTTATTTTAAAATTTAATTTTTGCAAATATAAAACTTTTTTATATTAATGATAATCTTAATGTTTAGTTAAAAATAAACAAAAAAACATAATTTGTTATAAAGTAAACGACAAACTAGCAAATTTATTCTTTTTTTAATAGAATGAAAATTATCATGATATAATAAACCCCCATTAAATGAGGGCTTAAATGTATTATTTTTTATTGAATAATGACTGTACTTTATTTCTAATTCTTATCAGCATTGGTTCTTTGTAATTTTTGTCTTCATCAAAATATCCATAACCATATCCATAACCGTATCCATAGCCGTATCCGTAACCATAACCCTGCTTTGTATTGTAGTCGTTATACACAAGACCTAAGTGCCAAATTTCTCCGCCATGATACTTTTCCGTGATCATTTTCAGCATATATTTCTCCGTATACTCGTGTCGAACTACATAAATATTGGCATCTGAGTGTTTCATCAGCTCGTAAGAATCTGCAACAAGACCTACCGGAGGAGAATCGATGATTATAAAATCATACATCTCTTTAAGGTCTTCAATGAACTTGATATTTTTATCACTCATTAATAACTCGGACGGATTCGGAGGAATAGGTCCCGAAGTTGCCACATCAAGGTTCGGAATTCTTGTTTTGTTGATAATCTGGCTCATTTCCACTTCTCCTGTAAGATAGTTTGAAATTCCGAATTTATTATCAATCTTAAAGTCTCCGAAAATCTTCGGCTTTCTTAAGTCCATTCCCAAAAGGATGGTTTTCTTATCACTTAACCCCAGAACAGAAGCCAGATTGATAGAAACATAGGTTTTTCCTTCACCTCCAACAGAGGAAGTTACCAAAATTACTTTGCTGCCTCCACCTTCTCCGGATAAGAATCTTACATTGGCTCTAACCCCTCTGAATGCTTCCGAAACGGAAGATTTTGGCTGATCCAGAACAGTAAGCATATTCTCATGACTGTTGTTTCCGATAACTCCAAGAAGCGGAATTTTAGTTGCATTAAGCAATTCTTTAATGTTTCTGATCTTGCTGTCCAATATCTCACCCAGCAGAATAAACAGTAACGGCAAAGCAAGAAGTCCTCCGATAATTGCCGCTTTTGTTGCCTTTACATTAGGACCTATCGGCGGCTGTCCTACATTTTTAGCAGGGTCGATTACGCTGATGTCCGATTGGTTTGCTGCCATTCTTAGCTGAGTATCATTCTGTCTTGTCAGTAAACTGTTATAAGTAGCTTCAATCATGTTATATCCTCTCTCCGCATCCAAATATTTTCTCTGCTTTTCAGGATATGTTGCCAATTCGGAGTTTGCATCTCCTACTTTCTGGTTAATTTTATTAATTTCTGTGTAATAAGCTGTATAATAATTTCTTAAAGCACCATTTGAGCTGACTTTTGCTTCATTGATCAACCTGTTGATTTCTCTCATGGGTTCAGAATTGGGCTTGTAGATTAAAGCCATTTCTCTTCTTTTAAGATATAAAGCTTTCAGCTCTGCAACAGAAGCGCTGAAAAGTCCGTCCTGAAAACCAGCCGCATTGGTACTGATCATTTTTTCGAAATTCTGGCTTTCCAAGCTGTTTTTAATCTGATTCAGAGAGCTTATTTTACTTTCAATATCTGCCTTCTTTGCTTCAAGATCTTTTATTTCTGTTAAAGACTTTTCATCCCTGTCTTTTATGTCGTACAGCTTTTCTGTTGTTTTCATGTAATTCAGAACATTAGCACTCGAGTCTAATTTTTTTCTGATATTATCCAGATTTTCCTTTAAATAAACATTGGTATTCTGATCTACCAAAACTTTATCTGCCTGTCTTTTTTTCTGAAGCTGTTTTACAGACATATTAAGGAAGTTCACCGTACTGTTAAGATTATAACCGGTCTTGCTGATTATCATAATCGTATTAATCTCCTTATCAAATTCCACACTAATAGTAGAAACAATATCATTAACGGTCTGGTTAACAGTATTTAAGTTGACAATAATATTGGTTAATTTAATTTTCGGTTTTACAGGATTTTTTAACAGCCTGAATCTCAGATTAGGTGAGGTATACCAATCTCCTACACGAATAATTTTATTGGCAGGTCTTTCAAACGGATTAATGGTTGTATAACTTTCAGATTCAAAACTATACAGATTGAGCGATTGTCCTTCTTCCGGCAAAACCACTTCATAGGAGTCTCCTCCTTTTGGAACCAGAGTGATTGGATAATTTACCTGTTGACCGTGCTTTCTGTCGATCTGTAAAAAAACAGGAGAGTCGTCTTTATCCAGATAGGTTGATTTGATAACTCCTTTTGTAGAATAATTTACAAAAAGATCAAGTTCTTTAATCAGAAATTCATTGTGGGTTCTGGATAGAAGCATTTTTTTAAGGTAAACTCCATCCTGATTTCCTCCCTGTCCCCAGATGAAGTTAATAGACTGGCTTGGTGTAAAGTAGCTTGAAGTATTATTGGAAATACTTAAAGATAAATTGGAGGCATAAATATTCTGGGCATAATATTTACTGTACATCCATGCAATTCCGTAGCCAATAAAAAACATTAATACAAACCAGTACCAGTTTCTCAGCACTCTGCGTAAAAAGTGTTCAATATCGAATAAAGCGAAACTTCCGTGTTTATCTTTCTGCGAATCTGCTTTTTCTACCTTTGTTTCTTTTCCTGGAATCATAATATTAAAGGTTTTTTAGAAGTAGATAGATCGACAATGCAGTGGTAATCACTGAAACTCCTGTTGTTAAGGTCTGGATAGGATCTTTGCCCAATCCGTTCAGACTTTTCGCTCTTGTATTCAGATAGATTTCATCTCCGTTTTGTACGTAGTAATATGGAGAATTCATTACATCTTCACGGGTAAGATCGATGATCGCTTTTTTAATTCCTTCCGGCAATTTTCTGTGAATTACGATGTTTTTACGATCAACCGTCCTGTTTAATCCACCACTGATTGCTAAAGCTTCCGTAATGGTAAGTGTATTTTTATGAACTACTTTTTCTCCGGTAACTCCCGTTGTTTCCACATCTCCTAAAACATAGAATGTAATTCCGTTGGTGTTTAAACGTACTTCAGATTTACCCTCCTGAAAATTTTCATTAACCTTATCCTGAATTTCACTGCTGATTTCTGCAATGGTTCTTCCTTCTGCTTTTATAAATCCTATACCGAAAACATTAATATCTCCGTTGGCATCTACTTTAAGACCATTAAAATAGAAAACCACATTTCCTCCGGTATTTCCTCCACCGGAAGACATCATTCCTCCTCCCGTAGCAATCGTATTTGTAGAAGGCGCTGTGGCAGATCCGGAAGTATTCATGGAAGAATAAAACTGGGCAGCATCTCCTTTAGGAGTTGTCACAATATTAAGGTTCAAAATATCGTTCTTCGTAATTCTGTAAACCGGAATGTTATAAGGGATCAAACCTTCTTCGTTAATAACAAGGCTTTCACTGGGCTGCATATATCGTACATCTTTTGTAGTGATACAAGAGGTGGTGATTAAAAGCGGCAGGGCTAAAAGTAATAAATGCTTACAATTCTTCATCATATTTTTCAAGTTGTTTGCAAAAGTAAAGATTTAATTGATAGTCTTTTTATTATTCTTCAAAAGATAAATAAAATCTGGAATATAAGCTCCTAAAAAACCCAGGAAAAGTATAATCAGTAATAGAAGATTTACATTTATATGTCTGAAATAATAAGCTACTGTTACAATAAAAAGGTAATACACAACGATATAAAAACTTGATCTTCTGTGTGTAAGATTAAGCTTCAGCAATTTATGATGGATATGGTTTTTATCTGCATCAAATGGCGATTTTTTATTAATTAATCTTACAATGATAACATTCAGGGTGTCCACAATGGGCAGAATTAATATCGCTACCGCTACTACCGGAGCAGACTGAAGATGATATCTTGGAACTCCGGGAAGTTTTTTGTCGATAAAAATATCAATAAAACAAATAGAAGTAAAGGCAAGAAGAAATCCTAAAAGCATAGAACCCGTATCGCCCATAAATATTTTATTGGTTCTGTAATTCGATAAATTATAATACAGAAATGCCAGAACGGCGCCGATGATAATGGCAGATAAAACAACCAGAGGATAATTATATTCTCCCAATCTGTAATAACTGATTCCGAAAAGGGCACTGCATATTACAGAATATCCTCCTGCAAGACCATCAATTCCGTCGATGAGATTAAATGCGTTGATGAGGATGATGAAAGTAACAATACTAAACAGAACACTTATAAAATAGCTCATCTCATAGATCCCAAAAATCCCGAAAAGACTTCTGATCCTTATGTCTGAACCAATGACTATAAACGCCGAAACCACAATCTGTGCGACCAGCTTTTTATAAGCCCTCATCACCACAATATCATCCATCACCCCTATATAAAGAAGGATTACAAGCGAGGCAAACAAGAATTTATACAGATCAAAGAGTTCGTACGCAAAAATAGACGAACAGATTCCGATGGAGTAGAAAATGGCAATTCCTCCAAGATTAGGAATTTTTCGAAGGTGGGAACTTCTTATTCCCGGTTCGTCCATTAAATTTTTCCTTCGGGAAATCTTGATAATCGTAGGAACGGAGAAATAGGTAATTAAAAAAGAGAACAAAAAACCAAAGCCTACTTTTACATAAAAAATAGGAATCCCCGACTGGTTTAAGAACAATTCAAAATTCTTCATTTTTCTTCTATTCAAGTACTTAGAAGGTTCAGCGACTTAAAAACCTTCTGTCGGCTCATGAGCAACGCAACACAGTACTTACATTTGTGTTTACACTAATTTTCTTATCAGCTTTTTCTGTCCTGCAAAAAACAGCAGATAAAATATCTTTTTTTTCAGTGGCAAAGATAGCAGATAATTCTTATCAAAACGATTATAATTCAATATATCTTTCAATTTCAGCCTTCTATCTTTTATAAATATCTCTAATTTTTCCGACATGTTATAAAAAACCTTCTCATCTTTTACAAAAGCAAGATAAGCCAGAAAAGAATAGACCCCTTCAAAAATCTGAAAATTTTTAAGTTCCTCTTTCCTGTCACGGTATTTCGAAACGGCGTAAACTTTTTCTACATCCGTTACGGCTTTCAGAATATCAAGTCCTTTTTCTGTGTGGGTTTTGGTAATAGAATCGGTACGTTCCAGATACTGATAATGGAAATTCTGGGTTTGTGAAATCGTGTCACACTCCAGCAAAAGCTGCGGAATAAGCTGAATATCTTCGAAATGAACTCCTTTTTTAAATCTCTTTTCCCGAAAAAGTTCTTTTTTAAACAATTTATTGCACGCAAAATAGCTGAGATCGGAAAAAACAGAAAGGTTCTTTTCGAGATCAATGTTTTCAGGCATATTGGGAATCTGGGTGAGTCTTTGTGTAATATTTCCGTTTTGATCAACCTTTTGAATATTACAGATCACCATTTTCGACTGGTGTTTTTCCGCAAGATAAGCCATTTCTTCAAACATGGAAGGCATCACATAATCGTCACTGTCTACAAATCCGAGATAATCTCCCGTTGCACGGTCGATTCCGAAATTCCGGGCATCACTCAGCCCACCGTTTTCTTTGGTAAATGGTTTTATTTTTTCGGGATATTTCTGAGCATATTCCTGAATAATCTTTTCTGAATTATCTTTGCTGCCGTCGTTGATGACCAGAATTTCGATATTCTGATAGGTCTGATTAACTAATGAATCCAGACATTTTGCGAGATAATTTTCAACGTTATAGACGGGAACAATAACAGAAACTTTTGAGGGAACAATTTTCATACATTATATTTTCGTCAGTCGTGCATTCAGCCAGCCTTTTTTGGCATCATCAAAATCTTTTCGGGAGCAGGGAACGCAGTTTTCTATATTTTCATCCTCTCCGAAATACCAAAGATTACTGAATGTATCGCGTTTGAAGGCATATTGTCTGTCGTCTACCAAAACATAAAACATTTCATAATGTCTTTCTTTCGGGTGTGACCGCTGAATATTGATTCCTTCGATGAGATACCAGATCATTTGTGCTAAAAGCTGATGATTCAGTTGGTTTTCGGAATAAATATTATAATTAAAAATCCCGACCGATTTTAAATTTTCACTTAGGCCGATTTCCTTCATATACGCGCAGACTTCTCTCCGGTTCAGTCCGTTTACCTGCGGATTTATGGAAAAAGGTTCGCTGAAACTTTCGATGGCATCACAGTTTACTGTCACCAGATCCGCTTTCCTGAAGAACGGCTCTGTTTTTTCTGTGGAATTCATCATTTCGGCAAGTCGGATAATATCAAACTCAACTTCTTTGATTAATCTTACCGAATCTGCTTCATTGAGATGTTTTTGGTAGCCTAGATGATGGTAATTTTTAATGGAAAAAGTTTTCGCTCCGAAAATCTTGCTTAAAAAGGTATGTTCGTTAATCATTTCGCCCTGTTTGAGCGAAATAATATTGCTGATCTGGGTATAATTGATGCTTTTGGTATGGAAGTTAAGCGCCGAAAAAAGCGAAAACGCAAAATCATTGGAACCGCCCACAATTACCGGAATGGCTCTTTTGTAATGACAAGCCGACAATACTTCCTGCAGAATATAGTGAGAATCCTGAACAGATTTTCCTGAAACAAGGTCTCCAAGATCCACAATAGGAATTTCAAAATCGAGTTGCGACAGTTTGTAAAACTCGTTCCTGATCCCTGAAAAATCCTGAACTTCCGCATCACCGTTCGCGCCTCTGTAATCCGAAACGAAAAGAAGCACAATACTGTCTTCCTTTATTTCCTTCGTAATTCCCGCCCCGATTTGCCAGTTTTCTGTCCTGAAATTTCTTGGGGATATGATAAAATCTTCAAAATTCATGCTTTTTATAATTTTATTGAATCAAAAGTATTAAAATAAAATTACTTTTTAAACGTAAAATCAGAAGCCAATTTTAGTCAATAACTTCGACCGTTCATCTTTTAACAAATCAAAATATGCTCTAAATAATATCTAAATTAGAGCATATTTAAACTTTTAATTATAATTATTTTTGCAATTCAAGAAATGTTTTAAGTGAATTACCCTTGTAATAGTCCATTATAATTTTTACAACTCTCTCTTGGTTTGAGATGATTGAATCCTTATTCCATACATCATTATTAATTATTACATAATTAGTATTTGCTCGAGCTTCAACAGCCCCCTTATATTTCTCTTTTTTAACCTCGTATTCTTTGTTACTTAATGCTGCATTCTTATTTCTATCAATTAACACAAGATTCCCTATCTTATGTAACCATTCTTTATGAAAATCCTGATCAATAGACCATAGAGTATTTTCTATTTTTTGAGGCATTAAATGTTCGATTGAAGAAGAATTTTTATTATATTGAAGTTGATTATATCTACTACCAACTAATAAATCCAATTTTAATAATAAATATCTAGTTTTGTTAACTTTAGTTCCAATGTAGCTTCCCCACTTTTCATTTCTTAAGTTATTTTCTAAATCTTCAATATTTAATGGTTTCTCAGAGCTAACAGATTCATCAAAAAAATCATATTTAAGACAATCATCATTGACCATTAATTTACTTGCCTCCTCATTGCTAATCTCTTTATTTTTAAGTTTTTCACCAAAATAATCAATCCTTTTAATTATAATAAAGGTTCTAGTCATTGATTGCCTTCTTCCTAGTAACCAACCTAAAGAATAAAGATTATCAATTTTTATGAGAAACTCAACTATATTATTATCACCAAAAACCTCTCTAAAATGCATTACAGGAGTTAAATATTGAGAACCATACACAGAAGAAAGTATAAAATTAATATTTGAAAATAAATTTGCAGACTCTTTTGTTAATATACTTGAATTATTTATTGCAATGTAGTGTTTTATATATTTTTCTACCAAATCAAGAGTTTCGGCTCCCTTTGATAACATTTGCCTTTTAAACATAAAATCAAAAGCTTTTGTAAGACTTTGATTATCATCACTCCTATATTTCATTTTAATAAAAACAATTGCCCACAAAAATTCATCAAATGACTTATATGGAAGATTAATCTTATTTTCAAAATCAGACCATTTATTTGCATATTGCCTTCTTACTTTACTATCTGTAATAACTCTTAAATTTTGAGCTCTTAAGATATCACTAACCTGAAGTTGTAAGCCACGACTATTTAAAACTGTAAATAAATTATAAGCATCATCCAAATTATTCGGGGTTGCTAAATACAGTGCCAGGACTTTAGTAGACAAATATTTATAAAACTCAGTTAAAAAATCTTGAAACTTTTCTTGGTCACTGTGTAGTTTATTATTGAACCAATTTAGCATTATTTTTATGCCATTCGCTAAATTTCTTACCGAAGTACTCTTTTCATGATCATTAATGACATCATCGAGTATTTCTACTGTCAGCTCTATTTCGCTTATTAGAAAACGGTCTATGAATTCTTTATCATCCCTAATATCAAACTCAATTCTATGTCTTGCGGGGATATTATTAAATATATCAGCTTCCTGAATTAATCTATTCTGAACATTTTTTTTGAGATTTGTATTTGTAGACAAATTTCTAATTACTGAGTGTAATAAGAATAAAGTTAAAAATCTCTGTTGCCCATCTAATATATCTTGAAATTGATATTTAATGCCACTTAGATTATTTTCTCTAGTATTCCATATCATACAGCCAAGAAAATATTCTTTTTCTTTATTATTTTCAAAGGCATTGCTTATATCATCTAGAAAATTTTCTATTTGATCAATACCCCAGACATAAGGTCTTTGGTATTCTGGAATATTATAAAATTGTTCTGGACTGAAAATATCTTTTATATATTTTTTGCCCGTAATTAGTGTATTTGTATCCATATAAGGTTATTAGTAAAAAAATTTAGTATGGCAAAAATATAAAAAATGATTTGTTATTTATTTTTTAATATTAAAATAGATTGAATTCATAGAAAAACAAAAAGCACAGACCCAAATCTGTGCTTTCTCTATTTTAAATATTTATTTTTCAGGGGATGGAGACGGCTTACCTTTTCTTTTGGCAAGAACGTCAGAGAAATATTTTCTCGAATTATTAACAACCGCCAGAACATCCTTATAAAAAGGGTCTGCTTTTAAGTTTGCCATTACAGAGATATAGTCTGTCATCTGTCTGTAATCATCTGTTAAGCTTTTTCGCAGTGCCTTTACGTCATACACCTGCTTTTGTGATGTCTGATAAGAGCGGTGAGAAAACAGATCATTAAAAGCGGTGTTGGAATCTGCGACATGATTTACAAATTTTACAATCCCCAATGTGGCTACATGGGAGCTATACTCGGGAGACTGAAGTTTTGCAACCAGCAGATTCAGCTTATTGGTTTCTTCTTCATAAGCGGCATCTTCTACTCCTTTGTACTGATCCAGTAAAAGCTTCAGGGAAGTATAAGCATCTTTTTCGGCTTCTGTTTTTGCGTTTCTGTAAGGTTTTAAAGAATCTTTAAGAGCCTGTACATCTTTGTCTCTTACTTTATCTGCACCAGCAATTTTCTCGGTTTCTTCACTCGCGCGTATCTGGTCCAGTGCGCTGTTGTAGGCAGGGAGCTGATTCTGTATTTTATCAAACAGAGTTTTAAAGTCTCCGTCTGTACCGGCGTCTAAGGACGTCTGGGCAAAATCTTCAAAGAAACGAACGATGAACTGCCCAAATTCTGCATGGTGTAACGACGGGATGTGTACCGAAGTAAGTTTTAATTTTTCCATTGTGTATTTTTTTGAATTAATTTTTTCTTATCTGCTGTATAATTTGTGTCTTTATTTTTGGGTTTATACTTTCTCTGCCCGAGACGAAGCCAAACCGTTTGGGTTTACACTTTCTCGGAGCGAGACGGAGTGCCTCTCTTATAGGCTGAATTTTCTCGTCCCGAGAAACTAAGAACCTGTTTGGGTTTTAGTAATCTCTGCCCGAGAACACTTCTCCCTATTTTTCTTTTAACAGTTTTTCTATCAATTTATTTTGTGAATCGATAAGTTTGGCTATCTGCTCCTGATTTTTCAGGATCGCTTCCAGCATTTCAGGAGACTGAATATTAAAGACAGGATTGTATTGATTTATTGCTGATTGGTCATGAAGTTCATTATCAGTAATAATTGTAGATGCATCATTAAGGAGATCATTAATATTAACTTCCAGTTCCTGAGCAATTTTATTCAGCAGTAAAGAGTTGGGAATATTTTTGTCAGACTCAATATTCGAGATCGTGGTCTGCGTGGTATCAAGACGCATGGCAAGATCTTCCTGCGACCAGTTTTTCGCTTCCCTGTACTGTCTTACTTTGGTTCCTATACTCATATCTAAAAGAATTTTTATCAAAAATATAAAAATTCTTATGATGTCCGCTTAAAATAAATAATAGTTTTGTTCCTGTTCATATATAGATCGAATTTTTTTTTAATACATCTGGTGCAACCAAAACAAAAAAATGCATCTTATTAATAAAAAGAATTATATTTAACCCACTAAAAAACAAAATGACTATGAAGAGAAAAATTATTCTCCGGCTGTCTTTTCTGATAGCTCTTCTCGTAATCTTGTGGTCTTGCAGAAATGAAGATTTCGTACAGGCAGAGAAAAATCCACAAAGAAACAACAGAGATTTTTTTAAGCATTCCAAAAGCGGAGGTATCAATGCGAAATCGGGAATAGATTATGTGGCAATTCTGGAAGCCTATAACCGCGAAAAAAACTTCCTTTCTACCATGCCGGATCAGCAGGGAATGCCGGTCTGGAATAAGATGCAGGTAGTAGATACCGATAACGCAACAGGACTCATGATACCGCTTTCACACGATAATGAGACGATGAGTTCTGTACTTTTTGCAACTTTAGACCAAGAAAATAGCGTAACAGGAGTAATAGATTATGATAACAAGCTTCTGGAAGATATTGTGTACAATGAAAATGTAGACCACGAACTCCGCGAAAGATTATTTTATACATTTATGTATATGGATAATAAAACATTTGGTACAGAACAGTTTACAGGAATTCCTAAAGATTTGTTTTCAGGAAAAAAATATGATACCAACTACGGGCGGATCTGGTTAAAAGATCTTGCAGCAGGACATCAGGCGCAAGAAAGTACCTCTAAAATGCTTTTTATAGAAAGCTGTGGAAGCTACTGGTCTTGTAAAAACCATGAAAGCTGGAAAAATTGTGATCACTGTGCAGCGTGCTATTCCACATCATGCAGCACCATTATGATCTATATTCCGGACGAAGGTTTTCCGGGCACTACAGGATCGCCTGGTGGCGGCGGTGGCGGTGGCGGAGGAGGAACTCCCGGGCCACAACCGCCAAAAGACCCATGCTCTTTGAACACGGTATTTTACAGACTGGCTCCCGGATGTGGAGGAGGAAATACGGATATTCCTGATCTTGATGATCCCTGCGAAAAAACAAAAAATTTACTGAATAATCCGGAGGTTCAGACTAAATTAGACAGTCTTAAAAAGAAATCATTAACAAAAGGAGAAATAGGCTTTAAAGTTAAAAAAGATGGTACCGTTACAGGCATTATAAGTGGAGGAAAACACGAGGTGGATTTGGGGGTTAAAGCAGGATATCAGGGAGGGTATCACAATCATACCCCTGCGGGTATACCTATGCATTCACCTCCGGATATCGATAATAATTTGTTGGCATTTGCAAGAGCGCAGCCTGCCGGAGAACATAAGAATGCTTATTTTGGTATGATCGTGAAAAAAACTTGTTCAGGCTGTCCTTCGGGTTTTAAAACGTACCATTATATTATAAGATTCGATGGTACCTACGATGATGCTTTGAAAAGTTTTTCACAATTAGATTTAGATAATTTTAACAAAGATTATAGAAAGTTACACGCAGATCTTACAGATCTATATGGTCCATATGGAAGTACATATATAGATAGTACCGGGAAAATAACAAATGAAGGATTGGAAGTTCTTTTCTTTGATACAATAAATAAAATGGGATTAACTAATAAAGTAATTTTGCAAAGGATAGAAGATAACGGTACTGTTAATAATATAAATTTAAATCCTGATGGATTACATACAACTCCAATTCCTTGTCCATAATTAAATAAAAAAATATGAATACATTTAATAAAAATTATATTGCAATATGCATTTTGTCTTTTATTGTATCATGTAAGTCACAAACTTTGCCACTAAATACAATTCTTAGAAACATTCCTCAAGGTTCCTATGTAAAAGATTTAAATCATGAATTAGATCCATATATAGGAATTTATAAATCTAATTTTGAAGGAAATGAGATAACACTATATATTACAAAACAAGAAAATAAATTAGAGAAAAGTACTGGAAAAACATATTATTTAGATGCCTTAGTAATAAAGTATATAGTGAGAAATAATTCAGGTGTAATCTTGCAGGATACTCAAAATTCTAATGTGCCAAATATTGAATTATATAGTATTGCAACACGACCATATGAAAATAAAATTATTTTCTACTACAGTGGAACTAATTGTGGTATAGGTTGGGGAGATGTTTTCTTAAAGAAAATAAGTGCAACCCAAATATCTTGGGAATATAGACCTGATAGTACTTCGATAAGTGATAATTGTCCTCTTACTGCTGATAAAACAGTTTATTTGCCAGAAACTGATAATCTAATATTCACAAAACAATAATGAAAAGTGTTTTACTTTTAATAATTTTTGCTGTGGTTTCTTGTAAATCACAACAAATATTGCCAATAAATACAGCATTAGATAATATTCCTAACAATGCACAGGTAAAAGATTTAAATAACGAATTAAATCCCTATATAGGAACCTATAAAGCGAACTTCGAGGGTAATGAAATTACATTATTTATAACAAAGGAAGAAAATAAATTGGAGAAACGAGTTAGTAAACAATTTTATCGTGATGCTTTAGTTGTAAAATATATTGTAAAAAATGTCAGTGGGTTAATTTTACAGAGTAATCAAAATAGCTCTTCCAATCAACTATATAGTATTGGTACAAGACCTACTGAAAATTCTGTCGTATTATATTATTACGGAACTAATTGCGGAGTTGGTTGGGGTAAAGTGACTATAAAAAAGCTTAGCACGACTCAAATATCCTGGGATTACAGTCCTAACAGTACCTCTTTGAGAGATGATTGTCCTTCTACTGCTGATAAAACAGTTTATTTGCCTGAAACGGATAATCTAATTTTCACAAAACAGTAATAAAAGCCTCTTCGGAGGCTTTTTAACCAAACATATTATGAAAAAACTATTATCAATCCTACTTATGTCATTTGTAATTGTTTCTTCTAGAGGACAAACTTTGCCACTAAATACAATTCTTAGAAACATTCCTGAAGGTTCCTATGTAAAAGATTTAAATCATGAATTAGATCCATATATAGGAATTTATAAATCTAATTTTGAAGGAAATGAGATAACACTATATATTACAAAACAAGAAAATAAATTAGAAAAAAGCACTGGAAAAACATATTATTTAGATGCCTTAGTAATAAAGTATATAGTCAAGAATAGTTCAGGTGTAATTTTGCAAGATACCCAGAATTATAATGTACCAAATATTGAATTATATAGTATTGCAACACGACCGTACGAAAATAAAGTTATTTTCTACTATAGTGGAACTAATTGTGGTATAGGTTGGGGTAGAATTGTATTAAAAAAAGTTAACAATAATCAAATGCTGTGGGACTATCAACCAAATAGTGGAGCTTTAGGTAATGATTGTCCTGCTAATGCAGACAAAACAGTTTATTTGCCAGAAACTGATAATCTAATATTCACAAAACAGTAATAAAAGCCTCTTCGGAGGCTTTTTATCCAAACACATCATGAAAAAAATATTATCAATCCTACTCATGACATTTTTAATTGTTTCTTGTAAAGGACAGCAATATCCTTTAAATACAAATTATGAGGAGGTACCTAACAATGCATATCTAAAAGATTTAAATAATGAATTAAACCCTTATATAGGAATATATAAAGCTAATTTTGAAGGTAATGAAATAACACTATATATAACAAAGGATATATACAAATTCTTTGATTTATATTCAAAAAAATACTATCAAGATGTATTATCAATAAAATATATTGTTAAAAATTCATCAGGGACAGTATTACAGGATACAAAAAACATGAATTTCCAACCTGATCAGATAAAATTTACAATTTTCAGTATAGGAACTCAGCCAAGTAATAATTTAGTAATATTTCATTATGGAGGTACTAATTGCGGAGTTGGTTGGGGCAAAGTAACTTTAAAAAAACTTAATTCTACCCAAATATCCTGGGATTACAATCCTAACAGTACTTCCGTGGGAGATGATTGTCCTGCTAATGCAGACAAAACAGTTTATTTGCCTGAAACAGATAATCTAATTTTCACAAAACAATAATGAAAAGTGTTTTGTTTTTAATAACATTTGCTGTAGTTTCTTGTAAATCACAACAAATATTGCCAATGAATACAGCGTTAGATGATATTCCTAACAATGCACTGGTAAAAGATTTAAATAACGAATTAAATCCCTATATAGGAATCTATAAAGCGAACTTTGAAGGTAATGAAATTACATTATATATAACAAAGGAAGAAAATAAATTGGAGAAACGAGTTAGTAAACAATTTTATCGTGATGCACTAATAATAAAATATATAATAAAAAACACCAATGGATTAATTCTACAAGACACTCAAAACAATAATGATAGTAATAATAAATTACACAGTACAAAAATAAGGGTTTCTCAAAACTCAGTTGATTTAAATTATAGTGGGACAAATTGTGGAGTTGGATGGGGAATTGTTAAACTTAAAAAACTTAACCCAACTCAAATATCCTGGGATTACAATCCTAACAGTACTTCCGTGGGAGATGATTGTCCTGCTAATGCAGACAAAACAGTTTATTTGCCCGAAACAGATAATCTAATTTTCACAAAACAGTAATAAAAGCCTCTTCGGAGGCTTTTTAACCAAACATATTATGAAAAAACTATTATCAATACTACTTATGGCATTTTTAATTGTTTCTTGTAAAGGGCAACAATATCCATTAAATACTTTTTTCGAAAATGTCCCGCAAGGAGCTTATCTAAAAGATTTAAATCATGAATTAGACCCATATGTAGGAATTTATAAAACAAATTTTGAAGGAAATGAAATAACATTACATATTACAAAACAAGAAAATAAATTAGAGAAAAGTACAGGAAAAACATATTATATGGATGCATTAATTATAAAATATATTGTTAAAAATAGTTTAGGTGTAACTTTACAAGACACGCAAAACCAAACTGTTCAAACTAACAAATTATATAGTATAAATACGAGACCATATGAAAATTCTGTAATATTATATTATACTGGTACTAATTGCGGAGTTGGATGGGGCAAAGTAACTTTAAAAAAACTTAATTCTATCCAAATATCCTGGGATTACAGTCCTAACAGTACTTCCGTGGGAGATGATTGTCCTGCTAATGCAGACAAAACAGTTTATTTGCCTGAAACAGATAATCTAATTTTCACCAAACAGTAATAAAAGCCTCTTCGGAGGCTGTTAACCAAAGTCTGTAAAAGTGTGTGCTCTTTCTAAAAGATCCACATCCTTTACTTTTATGAAAGGAGATAATAATATCAACAATACGACTTCAAACAAAAAGCACAGACCCAAATCTGTGCTTTCTCTATTTTTACAATCCTTCTACTTTTTTGCGGCAGGCTTCTTTGTTGTAGTTGCCTTTTTAGTAGTGGTTGTTTTCTTTGCGGTTGTAGCTTTCTTTGCCGCAGGTTTCTTTTTCTCTGCAAAAGCTTTCGGATCCTGATCGGTAATCCATTTTTTAACCTCATCAAGAGAAATTTCTTTTAACTCTTCTCCTTCATATTTGGTATCATCTGCCTTTCTCGGAATCTTGAACATTGCCTTTCCGAATTTAACAAACGGCCCCCATCTTCCGTTTTCAATGGAGATCTTTTCTTTTTCCCATTGTTGGATGTATCGGTTGGCTTCTTTTTCGAGTTTGGCATCAATTAATTCATTGATGTCGCTTTGAGAAAGGTTTTCAAAATCGTATCTCTTCGGAACGTTTACAAAAATGTCTTTGTACTTGATGAAAGGTCCGAATCTTCCGCTTCCTTTCGTTACCGGTTCACCTTTATAGGTTGCAATCGGTGCATCTGCGATTTTCTTTTCGTTGATGATCTCTTCTGCACGTTTCTGATCTACAGAAAGCGGATCTTCTCCTTTCGGAATGCTGATGAACGTTTCGCCCCACTTCACATAAGGTCCGAATCTTCCGACTCCCACAGAAACCGGCTGTCCGTCCACTTCATTTAAATCAAATGGAAGTTTGAACAGTTCCAGTGCTTCTTCAAAAGTAATGGTTGCGATATTCTGTCCTGCCATTAACGAGGCGAAGATCGGTTTTTCTTCATCGTCTGTTTCCCCGATCTGGATCATTGCCCCGAATCTTCCGATTCTTGCGTGAACATTTTTCCCTGTTTTCGGATCTACTCCCAGAAGTCGGTCTCCGGTTGCACGGTCTGCATTTTCTTCCACATCTTCAATTCTCGGATGGAATTTTGAGTAGAAATCCGTCATCATCTCTTTCCATTTCTGGTCACCGTTTGCAATTTCGTCGAAACTTTCTTCTACTCTTGCTGTAAAGCCGTAATCTAAGATTTCTTTAAAGTTATCCGTCAAGAAATTACTTACCACTTCACCCGTGTCAGTTGGAACGAATTTATTTTTATCCCCTCCGAATTTTTCGTCAAGGACTTCTTTTTTAATGGTATCATTTGCCAAAGAAATTTTCACCACCTCTCTTGTCTGCGGTTCAATTTCTCTTTTATCCACATATTCACGGTTCTGGATGGTCTGAATGGTCGGTGCATACGTCGATGGACGACCGATTCCCAATTCTTCCAGTTTTTTTACCAGTCCGGCTTCGGTATATCTTGCGCTCGGTCTTGTGAATTTTTCGGTTGCCGTTATTTTTTTATAGTCTAAAACTTCTCCTACGGTTACTTTAGGAAGCAATTTTTCGTTGTTTTCTTCGTCATCCTCCTCTGCTTTTACAATTCCGTAAGCTTTCAGGAAACCATCGAAAATAATGACTTCACCCTGTGCTTCGAAATGCTGCGGAAGTTTTGTGTTACCGATTTCAATTACCGTTTTCTCAATTTTAGCATTTGCCATCTGAGAAGCGAGTGTTCTTCTGTAGATTAACTGGTATAATCTGTTCAACTGGGCATCTCCCACTGTTTTCACAGCGAAATCTGTAGGACGGATCGCTTCGTGAGCTTCCTGTGCAGAAGCGGACTTTGTGGTATAGTTTCTCGGTGCAGAATATTCCGCTCCGTATTCTGAGACAATTTGTTTTTTTGCGCCTTCAATCGCTTCCTGAGAAAGGTTTACCGAGTCGGTTCTCATATAGGTAATGTATCCTTCTTCGTATAGTCTCTGTGCAAGACGCATCGTGTTGGTTACATTATATCCTAATCTTGAAGAAGCTTCCTGCTGTAATGTAGAAGTGGTAAAAGGTGCAGAAGCTGAACGTGTTCCGGGTTTTGTTTCAACATTTAAAACTTTAAACTCGGTGGTTTTTGCCTGTTCAAGGAATTTTTCAGCCTCTTCTTCTTTATCAAAATCCTTTTTAAGCTTCGCAGAAATTTCCTGCTTTGTTTTATTTAAGAAAATTCCGTCCAGTTTGAAACTTGCTTTTGGCACAAACTCACGGATTTCTTTTTCTCTTTCCACAATTAATCTTACGGCAACGGACTGTACTCTTCCCGCAGATAATCCCGGTTTTACTTTTTTCCAAAGTACAGGAGACATTTCAAAACCTACGATCCTGTCGAGAACTCTTCTTGCCTGTTGAGCGTTTACCAGATTCTGATCAATATCTCTCGGGTTTTCAATAGATTTCAGAATGGCATTTTTGGTAATCTCATGGAAAACAATTCTTTTTCTGTTTTCGGGCTTCAGTTTCAGTTCTTCTGCCAAATGCCATGCGATAGCTTCTCCTTCACGGTCCTCATCGGAAGCCAGCCAAACCATTTCGGCTTTTTTTACGGCAGCTTTCAGTTCGGTTACCAATTTCTTTTTGTCGGCAGAAACTTCGTAATCCGGACTGAAGGTCGACAGATCAATCCCCATTCCTTTTTTAGGCAAATCCCGAATGTGTCCGAAGCTTGATTTTACCTCGAAATCCTTACCTAAATACTTTTGAATAGTTTTTGCTTTTGCCGGTGACTCAACGATTACTAAATTTTTCGACATTCCAGAAATTTTTGCAAAAGTAAAGTTTTTTTATTAGATAGTTTTTTTGAATTACATTTTATTTAATAATTCAAGCGGCGCAACGAAGACTCTGTAGATAATTCCTTCGAAAGTAAAGCCCTTTCCGGACATCTCTACTCTATATAATAATGAGAAAATAATAATGAAAAGCGTGATGTAAAATTTACGGTTAATAACAATCGGTTCGAAAGCATAAATACTGTGCTCCTTCCTTAACAGCAAAGCGAAAAGGACGATCATCAACATCATATGAATATACATCCATCTTCCCCAATCAATAGCAAGATAAAACAGGGGAAATGAAAACAAAAAGGCTCCGATTAATAATATAGATAAAATCTTTCGGTTGTTTAGAAATTTTAAATAATAGCCTATATGAAAAATACTTAGTGCTAAACTCAGAAAATACAGTATATATTCATTACTGTGCTGTCTGATATAATCTCTTTCATTGATGTTCCAGTAAAAAATTCCGTAGGTAGGATGAACTCCTCTTTCACAAAGAATCTGAAGAGATCTTCCTTCGTTTACATTTTTACCAAAAGCCAGGATTAAAAGCGTAGGAATTCCGACGGAGAGAAAATATTTGAGATATCTTTTAAATTCAAATTTTCCTGTTTTCAGATATAAAGCAATCGCAAAGTACGGGACGTAAAATAAAACAACTTCGTGCAGAAAGGTCGTTATGAAAAGTGCAATACAGAAAAAATATTCTTTGTTCTTCGACAGTTTATCGTTATCTAATAGGTAGGTAAACCATGCAAATAAAAGAAAAACAATAAATTCTTTTTTTCCGACATAGGTTACCGTGTTTAAAAGCCCCACAAAACCAATGGAAGACACTAAAAGTGAAAAATAAAGCAAATCGGTTGCTTTATACCGGATGAGTTTGGTATACAGCCAGAAAAATCCGGAAATAAGTAAAAATTGTACGAAATAGACCAGATAATTTAACCGCAATCCTGTAAGATCCTGCAACAGGAAAAAGAAACTTCCGGAAAGACCTCTCCTTTTAAATCCTCCATCCTGATAATTGATGAGCCAGTCTCCAAGAATATATCCGTCGTCCTTAAAATTGTAATAATAAGTAAATACAAGCGTATAAACAGCCGTAACTGCAATTAAAAAATAGATACCAATTTTAATATTGAAATTCGATACGACTTTTTCTAGCCTCATAATGTGTTTTGAAAAATTTGGAACAAAAAAAGAGAAACAAAACAGCTTTCAGTTTGTTTTCATTATTTAAGACTCAAAAATAATGATTTTAACTTAATTACGGTTTTATTTCTCTTCGGGTTGCTATTTTATATCAATTATTCCTTAATGATTTTTACAATTTCTTTTGAATCGTTGATTCTCAGCAAATAGGTTCCGGTAATCAATAACGAGAGATTGGTTTTCCCGCCTTCGAATTTTCCGGATTTTACCAGTTGTCCGGACATATTGTAAATCTGATAATAATATCCTTCTCGGTTATCCGGTGTTTTGATGTACAGTTCCTCTTTTACAGGATTCGGAAAGAATGAAATTTTATCTTCCTTCATTGCCTGAACATCATTCTTACTTAAAAGTGCAGAAGGTTTTGAAGCCGGTAAAGATGTAATCTGAAGCTTAGGAATTACCCCTTCTTCATTTCCTTCGGCATCATATTTAATTTTTACACAACGGCAGCTCATCCCGAAATACGGATCGTTGTTATCATGAAAAGCGATCATTCGGTTGGCGGTAGAAGCGGCATCAAATAAAATATTAACCGGTCTTCCGATATAATTTGAATTCAAAGCAGCAGTCCACACTCCGGGATACTGATAATTGATGAAATTATAAGTTCCTGTTGCCGTTTGGTTTGCCGTTACACTTCTGAAACCACGCGATCCGGAATTCGGATAGTTCCCGGTTTTGTAAGACGAATCATTAAACATATATCCGATGGTATAACTCGCCGAAGCACTTCTTCGCACTCTCTGTCCCAGATAATCTGTAATGATGCTGTATGAAGTGGCTGCATTCTTATCTTTTTTATACCAAGGCGTAAACCCGAAATCCTGCCCTGTTGATATCATGACTCCGGTAAGATCAGGAATTCTCCATCCTTCCGGACAAGGATCAAACGGAGATTTTTTGCCTCCTCTTCCCCATCGTTCAGGTGCAAGATTCGGCTCATTGGCAAGCCAGTCGGTTCCGTTTGTGTAAACCGGAGTTGTGCTGTTATAAGGTGCAAATGCACTCGGAATCATATAAACCAAAGGATTTTTAACAGAATACGACAATACTTTTGAAACTTTATCTGAAATTTTATCAGCAGCCGAAACATTGGCGTTTGCCGAATTGGTGTAGGTGTTGTAAGGTACAATATAATTTCCGGCGAGATCGTTGTAGGAAGCCGCAGAAAGTGTTGTGTAGGTTAAAACTCCGTTTGCGGTATTTCCAAGATAAACAGGATGAGACGTTCTGTCGTCTGCATACTGAAAGATCGGCAACGGATCTTTTCTTCCCCACTGATAATGCAGTCCTGTGGAAGCTTTAATTTTTGCCAGTTCTGCTGCAGTTGGCGTTAACGGATTCGCTACAACAGGAAAGGCATCGGTCGCGCCAAGATTTCTGTCCATAAATTCTGTCTGAAAAACATTATCTGCCTTCGGGACATAATTCACATAGTTCGTTACAGAAGTTATAGGAAGTTCGGTTGTATAATTATAAGAACCAATAGCTGTATCGGTTACCCAGATATGCCAAGACCAATACACAGGATTTGTGATGCTTCCGTTATGTAAAGTAACGACCGCATTTCCGCTTTGGTTAGGATTAATGGTAACTGCAATTTTAGAGGAAGAAATTGCTCCCAGAGAAGCCGGTGAAGGATTAACAATGGTAACATTATTCACTAAACCTGTATTGGTTGTCCACAGAACATTGGCTTTAAGATTATTAAAATTAACTGAGTTTAAAATATCTTTGTTATTCAGAAGCTGACTTTGTACAGAAAATGCCTTGCTTACAGGAATTTCCACGGTAAAAGCCGAAGTATTTTTTACGACCTGATACGTATTCGGATTGTTGATTCCTTCCCGATATTCGGTTTCGGAAACAATATATTCTGTAGGGAAATCATATTCGTTTACGACATACAGAGGATCTTTTATACATCTGCAGCCTGCGGCATCCGTTGTAGAATTTCCGGCAAGCGGAAAATACCAGTATCTCCCCTTCACGTCAGGATAACCGGAATCAGGAATATCCGGCTGCATTTTGTCCGGAATTAAAAACAATGTTCTGGCTCCTACAGAAGGCGTTGTATCAAAATGTCTCGCCATAGTTGCCGTCCACAGCGTTGTCTGATGCTGATCCGTAAACTGTCCTTGATGCGCATTCAGAACAATAGCTCCTGTACCGGGAAAAATTCCCATATTTAAACCTCCTGCATTCGAAAGATCAAAACCGAAATTAGGATACAGCTTAAAATTGGTCATAAAACTTGGCGTCCCTGAATCCGTAGGCTTTATTTTATGATAATTATTGGCTTCAAAAACATTTTTAGACATATTTGTTCTTACGCCAAACGGAGAAAAATCTACCCGAATATCATCAACATAAGTAGGAGAAGCCAGATTGGCAACTAATGCGGATGGAACGCGCCATCCGTTCGGACATGGATCATAGGAAGATTTGTTACGGTAAGGCTGCGCTGCGGCATCAGCATTATATCCTGAAGTAACTTTTCCTTGAGAGTTATCTGACCAGAAATTAAGTTCCGGAAGCTGACTGTCATTCAAGCCCGGCATTTTCCCAAACCAGTTTACCATCAGATTTGCATTGTTGTTATAATAAGCAATGCCAGAATTGTCGTCTTTATTTACATAGATTAAACTTAAAGGATTTTTTACCGAAAGTTTCAGGTTATTGGAAACCGTAGCGTTGGAAAGCAGGACAAATTTTCTTAAATTATCGAAATTAGCAGCTCCGGTGAAGTTTTTTGCGCCGCGGTGTCTAATTCTTCCTATTGAGCCTGAAACTTCATAGAAATCATTTCCTCTGTAAACCAATGGCGGAATGGGATCTTTTCTTCCCCACTGATAAAGCAGTCCTCCGTTTCTGTTCCAGTCGTTTGCTGTAATGGAACTGCTTACAGCACCGAGATTTCTATCCATCCATCCCCATTCTTCATCGGGAATAGCTTCAATAGTTCCGTCTGCTTTTTGTCTTTTCACATTGGAGTAACTTTTATAAGTGGAGCCGTTGGAAGGATCATCCGTTACCCAAACGTGCCACGACCAGTAGACTTCTCCGTCTACCCTGAAAGCAATGACCGCATTTCCTTTTTTAGATTTGTTTACAGGAACTTTAATTTTGGCATTTTCGCCGAAATCTGTAACTTCAAGCCGGTAACCAACATCAGATTTTATTAAGCCGTGAACATCTTCCCAAAGAACATCTGCGGTTACTTTACCGGCAGGAATTCCTGCACCTCCCAATAATCTATCCTTCGCCCACATCGCATATGCTTTTCTAACGGGAATGTAAATACCGTTGCTGTTTTGGCTGGGATCAAAAATATAACTGTTGGGAGCTTTCGTCCAGTCCGGAGCTAATAACTTTCCGTTATGAGCATGGGGAAAACGGTCTTTATGCAATGATTCCACCAATGAATCTGAGTGTCCGGAATGTATTTTTTCTGATGTTGCCCAATCATCAGACTTATTTATCTTAAAACTTTCTTTGGCGTATATTTCATGCGCAAACAGGCAACTTAAAAGTGCTGCGAAATTGGTAAACGATTTTTTCATGTCCTTGATTTTATGCTGTTGTTAACACAATACAACATTTAAACCCTTGTTAAAGAAAATCGATTTATTTTATAAATAACTTCACAATAAAAGGAATTAATAAAACAATACTCCACAATTAATCATTATAGATGTCAATATATCATTTTCAAACTCAGGTTCTGCGAAAATACATTATTTTCTCTAATCTTTTTACAATAAATTATGCATCGAATTAATTTTAATACCCTGATAATTTGAGAGATATTGAAATAAAAAAGACAACACTCTTCAGTATTGTCTTCATTTATTGATGGTTGTTATAAGCTCTTTTAAGGCAATAAATGATTCTCATACAAATCCCACGTAAATCTTCCGTTCACAATATTTTTAAAGCTTGAGAACACAACAAAGTTGAAAACAGTAAGAGCAATGATAAAAGAATAGATCATCTTTTTCGAGTTCGAAGAAACCACATACATCGCATTCGGAATAATAATATAGGCAAAACCAATAAAAGCTCCCGCAAGGCGCGAAGAGAAAATAGGATTATCCCTGAAAATGAAATAAAAACAAACCCCGATTACAACATACGCACGATGGTATTCGTAGTAAGGAAATTTTTCTTTCATTTTTTCATCAAAAGCAAAAAGGAAGAAGGTGAGGATTGCCATCATTACTTCAGGAATTCCGATGGCTCCGTTCAATCTTTGCACCGTTTCATCCATATATCCGTTAAAACCAATAGAAAGTGTACTGTCTGCGGCAATATCCGTCATAAAATCTCCAAAAACACGATAGACTTCAAATGGTGACAGGAAGACAGAAGTAATAATCATAAAAAGCATTACAAATCTGTTCAGCGGTATTCTTACCAACCAGTACATCGGGACAAATACATAACAAACGGTATGAACTCCTGCTGCAAGATAAATACAGAGAAGATAAGCAAGAAGTTTCCTTTCTTTAATATATTTTATTCCGAAATAGGCGATAAACGAAGCGAGATTCTGCCGGATCTGTCCGCTTTCCCCGATAAAAAATCCGGGAATGAACATGAAAAGCATAAAGGTAAAGGGATAAAACGTATTATCATCTGTATATTCTACCTTAAAATAAATCGCAAGAATAGCTATTACAAAGGTGAGAATATAAAACGGTGCAT
The DNA here is from genome assembly GCF_014218905.1 of Chryseobacterium sp. C3. Taxonomy (NCBI): domain Bacteria; kingdom Pseudomonadati; phylum Bacteroidota; class Flavobacteriia; order Flavobacteriales; family Weeksellaceae; genus Chryseobacterium; species Chryseobacterium sp. C3. The sequence goes on from NZ_JACLCU010000005.1 coordinate 32,647, forward strand.
TAAAAACATTCAGTAAAATTTTATTAATGAGTACATAAAGCCATTCCACTTCGATCGGTTGAGGCCCCTTCATTCCGAAACCTTTCATAATGAGCGAGATATAATCCTTAGTGTCGGAATACACGTAAATTCCACGGTAACTCCCATAATCCGGACCGACCTGATCGCGAAGCCCTGCAATAATCATGAGATAGATCCCCAAGAACCAAAGCCATTTTTTTTCAACTTTACCATGAAAAACTTCCTGATAGCTGAAAATCAGCATATAGATAATGGCAATAATATAATATGGATGCAGTAAACTCATCTTTCCGGTAAACTATTTTTAAACTGATAAGAAGCCGTCACGATTCCCGTAATCAGCAAAGGCATAAACAATCTGGTTTCCCAGAAAAGCCCTACTAAAGTAATCATTAAAAGATACGGCAGCGCAAAAAACAAATATTTTTTCATCATTGTTTTTCCGGTCTCATCAGAAAAACCATAACTGAAATAAATCCCTAAAATTCCGAATAAAAGTCCGGCAAGATTATACGGACTTGTAAAATTCTTAACTAAATAAATTCCCTCCACAAAAGAAGCTTTCTGCGGAATAACAAGCCTCAAAGCAATATATGGAAGCACAAACGCAATCACCAGCAAAAAAGTTTCTTTTATGAAAGTGAAATTCCTGTTCTTCAGATTCTCAAAATCAATAAAAACCGCTGCAAAGAAAGCGATATTAAGACAGGCAGTTTCCCGCACGAAAGTCGAAATAAATATAACGATGCTTAATCCCAATAAATCCGTAGGTTTTTTATGCTGTAAATATTTTAGTATTAAAAACATCCCTAAAACATAGAAAAACAAAGCAATACAATCGCAATTGGTTGGAACATACTGAAGAATAACGATAAAAAATACCGCAATAAGATGAACCATTCTTCTGATTTTCCGGTTTGATAGAATTTCTATCGGTTTTAGTTCTAAAATTTTATTCAGAACAAATGAGGTCAGCAGAAAAAAGAAAACATTAATTAAAAATGTACTGTGATAAAACAGCGAACCCTGCTTCAAAAGAAAACTTCTTGCAAAAGGAAGATAGTTATCCACCACAAAAGTCATTATTTCAGTTACATGAACACTCAGGTAATTCGGGATTACACGGTATGCATACACAGACGAAAACATAAAATCCGGCGCTTTTTCCCAGGTTTTAATTCCTACAACATAAGAAGTCTCAAATCCGTAATAGGACATGAAAAAGAGAAGGAAAGGAAAGATTATAATAAATAAAAATCCGTTTATTTTTTCATCAAATAGTTTAAACATATCAAAACCTAAGTTTAAGACTTAGTCAATTTTTGTTTTAAAACAGGCTTCATCAGTTGGGAACTTTTGCAAAAGTATATTTTTTTTTCATTTTTACTAAATATTTTATTGATTTTCAGATAAAACTTATGATAAAAAATTTTGAACTCCCCCCGAAAAATTTAAATTTGCAAACCTGATTTTTATAATGTAATGCATCGTTTTTTCATATTTTTATATTATCTGATCTCTAAAAACAAACTTCTGTCCGTATTTTTTTCGGTCGGAATTGCCGTTTTATGCTTGTTTTTCGCATCGAAGATCAATTTTGAGGAAGACATCAATCAGATCATTCCTAAAAACGAAAAATCTGATCTTACCGCAAAAGTTCTGAAACAGCTTAATTTTTCAGACAAGATCATTGTGATTATCGAAAACAGATCCAAGGAAGAAAATTTTCAGCTTTCGGAGACTGCCGATGCTTTTTTACATGAAATTGAACCCCTGCAAAAATACATCGGTTCGGTTCAGGGGAAAGTAAATGACAGTGAAATTTCGGAAACCTTTGATTTCGTCAATCAGAATCTGCCTTTATTTCTGAATGAAAACGATTACAAAGAAATTGAGAGAAAACTTCAGAAAGACAGCATTGCCAAACAGGTAGAAAACAACTACGTTTCTCTGGTTTCGCCCACCAGTCTTGTTACCAAAGAATTCATTAAAAAAGATCCGCTCGGAATTACTTTTCTGGGAATCAAAAAACTCAACGCTTTAAACATCAGCAAAGATTTTAAGCTGGAAGACAATTATATCGTAACCAAAGACGGAAAAAACCTGCTGCTTTTCATCGATCCCAAAAACAAAAGCAACGACACCAAAAACAACGAAGCATTTGTTAATCAGTTAAATACCATCAAAGAAAACCTCAACGCAAAATTCAGAGGAAAAACAGAAATCAGCTATTTCGGTTCGCCTGTTATTGCGGTTGCGAATGCACAGCAGATCAAAAAAGACATTCAGAATACGGTTATTATTTCAATGACTGTGCTTCTTCTGATTCTTATTTATTATTTCAGGAATGTTTTTACGCCGATTATTGTATTTCTTCCGACGGTTTTTTCGGTTTTACTCGCTCTTTTGATTTTATACTTCATTAAAGATAAAATTTCGGCAATTTCTCTGAGCGTGGGAGCCATTTTGATAGGAATCACCATTGATTACGCCCTTCACATTCTGACGCATTACAAGCATAACAACAATATTGAAGAGCTTTACAAAGAAATTACCCAGCCAATTGTTTTAAGCAGCGCAACAACGGCGGTTTCTTTTTTATGCCTTGTTTTTGTACGTTCGGAAGCATTGAAAGATCTGGGACTTTTCGCTGCCATAACGGTTATTTTATCTTCCGTTACGGCTTTAATTATCATTCCGCAATTGTATCATCCGAAGAAAAAAGAAAAAGCAGTCAATGCAAATTTCATCGATAAAATCGGTTCGTATCCGTATGAGAAAAACAAACCTTTAATTATTATATGTTCGGTTATTATCATTGCGTGTCTTTTCGGATTCAGGAAAGTAGGTTTTAACGAAGACATTGGCGATCTGAATTATATTCCGAAAGATTTAAAAATAAGCGAAGCAAAACTTCAGAAGTTATCCGATATTACGTCAAAATCCATCTACACGATTTCTTACGGCGATTCCGAAGAACAGGCTTTATCGAGAAATTCTGAGCTGAGCCAATTTTTAGAAAAAGAAAAAAAAGAAGGAAAAATTTTAAGCTACAATTCTCTCGGGAATGTGGTTCTTTCTGAAAAAGATCAGCAGCAAAGAATTGAAAACTGGAAAAAATTCTGGGATGAAAATAAAAAGAATCAAACCGTTTCTGAATTAATTAAAAACGGAAATCAATTCGGATTTAACAGTTCCGCCTTTGATCAGTTCAATGAAAATTTAAATAAAAACTACTCACGTTAACTTTAAAAGACTACGAAAAAGTAAAAGCCCTTCAGATCTCTGAATTTCTGAGTCAGGAAAACAATTTTTACACAGTTTCCAATGTCGTAAAAGTAGACGAAAAGAAAAGAGATGCCTTCATTAAAGACGTTGAAAAAAAGCATGATGCTTTGGCAATCGACCGTCAACAGATGAACGAAAACTTTTTAGGTTTGCTAAAAAATGATTTTAACACGTTAATCAATTATTCCCTTTTGGCAATTATTTTAACGATTATTGTGTTTTTCCGTAATTTTGAATTAACGGTTCTTACGATGTTTCCGATTGTTTTAACGGGAGTGGTTACAGCGGGAATTCTTTACTTTTTAGGTCTGGAACTGAATATTTTCAGCACCGTTGTCTGTACTCTGGTTTTCGGAGTCGGCGACGATTTCAGTATTTTCCTTACCCAGGCAATGCAGAAAGAGCACACTACCGGAAAAAACGAGCTTCCTACCTACAGAACATCCATTATTCTGGCGGTTTTCACGACCATTTTATCCATCGGTTCATTAATTTTCGCCAAACATCCTGCTTTGCATTCATTAGCTTTGGTGGCTTTAATCGGGATGTTCTCCGTGATCATCATCACCTCAACCTTATATCCGTTCTGGTTCCGTTTGCTGATTACGAACAGGGCTAAAAAAGGACTTTCTCCGGTTACCTTCAGGTTATTTTTCAATGCAGTATTGTCTTTTCTGTATTACGGATTAGGAGGATTGCTGTTTTCCGCCATCGGAAGCATCTTTGTGAAGCAATCAAAAGGCAAAACGCTGAACTTTATTAAATTAATTTTAGCGAAGTTTTTAACTTCTGTCCTTTATACGAATCCATTTGTAAAGAAAAAGCTCATTAAAAACCCGAATGAAGATTTCAGCAGACCCGCAGTCATTATAGCCAATCACACTTCGTTTCTGGATACATTGGCTCTAGCCATGATAACACATAAAATCATTTATCTGGTGAATGACTGGGTGTACAACTCTCCTGTTTTCGGAAAGATTGTGAGAGCATTAGGATTTTATCCCGTTTCTCAGGGTATTGAAAACGGAATGGAAAAGCTGAGAGAAAAAGTAGATCAGGGTTATTCTCTGGTTGTTTTTCCGGAAGCAGAACGGTCTTATACCAACGATATCAAAAGATTTCACAAAGGAGCTTTTTATATCGCAGAAGAATTCGGACTGGATGTGGTTCCGGTTTACATTCATGGAAACTCTGAAGTACAGCCGAAAGGAGACTTTATTATCTATGACGGTTCAATTACTGTAAAAGTGGGCGACAGAATTGATAAAAATGATGAACGCTTCGGGAAAAATTATTCCGAAAGAACAAAAAAGATCAATGCTTTTTTCAGGGAACAGTTTGCGAAGTTACGAAGTGAGCTGGAGGATGAAAATTATTTTAAGAAAAAACTCTTCCTGAGCTATCTGTATAAAGATAACGAAGTCGTACAGGAAGTAAAAGAAGATTTTAACAAAAATAAATCGGTTTATTTTGAACTGAATAAACATATCCCGAAAGATGCCAATATTCTGCATATTGCAGATGATTTCGGGCAGAAAGATGTTTTACTCACGCTTCAGCAGGCGAGCCGAAAAATCTTCAGTTTAATGAAAGATGAAGAAAAAAGACAAATCGCCGAACAGATTTATTTGGTAAAAAGAAGGAAAATTAAATACATAAAAAACAGTACGGAAATTGATAAAAAGATAGACGTTCTTCTGGTTTCGGATAAAAACTTCAAAGCAGACCGAATGGAAAATCTTCCTGAAACCATCATTTTTATGAATGTGAAAAATACGTTACCGGAAAATAATAATTATACACTGAAATTCAGTTCAGAAGCTTTAAAAGTATTTCGTTCTGAAAAATAAATATGAAAAGCATATTTTTGTAAACGATTAAGGAGAACCCATGCAAAAAGATATACTCGTTATATATTATTCACAAACCGGACAGCTTACCGATATTGTAAAAAATATTGCCCGCCCTTTTGAAGCCAAAAAGGAGGAGTACAATGTTACGTACTACAACATTACGCTGAAAAAAGACTTCCCTTTTCCGTGGCCGAATGATGTATTCTTCAACACCTTTCCGGAATCTTACCTGCAGATCCCGAGTGAAATTCTGCCGCCGCCGGAAGAAGTGGTTAACAAAAAGTTTGATTTGATTATCTTTGGTTATCAGGTTTGGTATTTAACGCCGTCCATCCCGATCATTTCATTCCTGAAAAGTGGTTTTGCAGAAAATATCCTGAAAGACACTCCGGTTGTTACCGTTTCGGCAACGAGAAATATGTGGATGTATTCTCAGGAAAAACTGAAAGTATATTTAAAAAAACTGAATGCGAAATTATTAGGAAACATCGCTTTGGTAGACCGACACGACAATTACACCAGTGTTCTTACGATTCTTCGCTGGATGACCACCGGAAAAAAAGAAAAATCGGGAATTCTTCCTGCAGCAGGAGTTTCGGATGAAGAAATAAAAGGTTCTGTAAAATACGGGGAAATTATTGAAAAACATTTCAGCAGAAATGATCTGGATACTTTACAGCCTGATCTGGTGAAAAACGGAGCGGTGGAAATCCGCGCTTTTCTGGTAAGGGTAGAGAAAGTGGGAAACAAAATTTTCACCATCTGGTCAAACCTTATCATGAAGAAAAAAGAAAAACGACTATTGCTTATTAAATTCTTTAAGGTATATTTGATGGCTGCGATATGGATCATTTCACCTATCGTATTGGTTTTACACTTATTAACAACACCTGTTTTCTGGTTTAAAAGAAAGAAACAAAGAGAATATTTACAAGGAATTAATTTAAAATAGAATGTACGACGTATTTATAACAAAAGCATCAAAATACCTACCCAATGAGCCGGTTTCTAATGATGAAATGGAAACGTATCTTGGTTATATAAACGGTGCAAAATCTAAAGCGAAAGCTCTTATTTTAAGAAATAACAAAATTACGACAAGATACTACGCGTTAGATAAAGAAGGAAATCCTACACATACCAATGCCCAGATTACGGCAAAAGCCATTGAAGGACTTTTTGATGAAAACTTCAAAAAGGAAGACATGAAACTATTGTCTGTGGGAACTACTTCTCCGGATCAGCTTCAGCCTTCTCACGCATCCATGGTACACGGTGAACTGAACATCGGAAAATCTATCGAAATAAATACCGCAACCGGATTGTGCAACTCCGGAATGAATGCTTTGAACTACGGATTCCTTTCTGTAAAAGCAGGAGTTCAGGATAAAGCAGTCTGCGCAGGTTCCGAGAGAATGTCTGCATGGATGACGGCGGATAAATTCAACCATGAAGCAGAAAATCTGGCTTTACTGGAAGAAAGACCCATCATTGCTTTCAAAAGAGAATTTTTAAGATGGATGCTTTCCGACGGAGCAGGCGCTTTTTTACTTGAAAACAAACCAAGAGAAAACGCTACGAATCTTAAAGTAGAATGGATTGATTTCTATTCTTACGCACACGAGATCGAAGCCTGTATGTACGCAGGATGCGAAAAGCAGGAAGACGGAAGCCTGAAATCATGGGCAGATTACCCGTCCGACGAATGGCTGAAACAGTCTATTTTTGCATTGAAACAAGACACGAAAATTTTAGATAAATATATTCTGGTAAAAGGTGCTGAAAGCTTAAGATCATCTTTTGATAAGCATGAACTTGATCCGGAATCAGTCGACCATGTTTTGGCGCATATTTCTTCAGGATACTTTAAAGAAGGGCTTAAAGAAGAATTTGCCAATGTAGGATTGGATTTCCCTTGGGAAAAATGGTATTACAACCTTTCTGAAGTAGGAAACATCGGAGCAGGTTCTATCTTCATCGCTTTAGAAGAATTAATGAATTCCGGAAAGCTGAAAAAAGGAGAAAAAGTATTGCTTTGTGTTCCTGAAAGCGGAAGATTTGCTTATTCCTGTGCTTTGCTAACGGTTTGCTAATGGAAAACAGACTACCAACCTCCGATCAGGACTTTGTGGAAAGCTTAATTCCGCAAAGATTTCCTTTCGTTATGGTGAACAGCATTTCAGAATATTCCGAAAGCCACCTGATTTCAGGTTTTGAAATTAAAGAAGACAATATTTTTGTTCAGAACGGAATTTTTCAGGCTTCAGGTTTGATAGAACATCAGGCACAGAGTGTAGCTTTACACACCGGTTATAAATTTTACCTTTTAGGAAAAGAAGCTCCCACAGGATATATCGGAGCCATTAAAACCTTTGAAGCGTATACTTTACCTAAATTGGGCGATACCTTGACTTCCGAAGTTTCCATCATCAATGAAATGATGGGCGTAACTTTAGTCGATATTGTAACCAAGCTGAACGATGAGGTTATTGCAAAATCTCAAATGAAAACGGTTGTAATGTAATTATACTTAGATAGACCTCATAGGTTTTTGAAACCTATGAGGTCTGGTAAAATAAAATAGAAATTTCAATGAAAATTAAGGAAGAAAACATCATCAATATCCACAACTTTCTCCCGCATCGCGAACCGATGCTGATGACAGATTACATTCTGGAATTGACGAAAGAAAAAGTGATTACTTCCTTTGAAATAAAAGAAGACAATATTTTTGCTCACGATAATGTATTCGTTGAAGCTGGACTCATAGAAAATGCAGCTCAAACCTGCTCCTCAATTTTAGGACAGAGCTTTTTTGAAAATCCGGAAACAGAAACAAAAGTAATTGGCTTCATTACCAACATCAAGAAAATTGAAATATTTACTTTGCCCAAAGTCGGCAACAAAATTATTTCAAAAGCCTCATTGGTTTCACAGTTTGAAAATATCTGTCAGATTTTTTGTGAGACATTCAATGATGATGAACTGCTGATAAGAGCTGAAATTACTCTATTTATTCAGGAAGTGAAATCATAAATAAACAAAGAAGCTGTTCCAAAAGATCAGCTTCTTTGTTTTTAATCCCTCTCCTGATTAATCAATTCTGATGATATCCAGTTTAGATTTCATAAAATTTCTGGTTCTCCGCAATACGCCATAGCCGTTTTCACTTCCGTCTGCATTGGTATTTCCTTCGATGGTTTCAAAAACATCTCCGTTACTTTCAACAACAATTCCTGTATGAACCCAGTCGTGGCTGTTTGTACTGCTCTGCAAAAGAAAAATATCACCCGGCTGAACATGATATACACGATTTCTCACCAAAGTATAACCAATAAAATTGTCTCTTTTCTGCGCTTCACCAGCTACCGTATCGCAACTGAAGCTTCTTTTCACAATATTGGTAAAACTGCCTCCTATCTGACTTGTTGCCTGATCTAAAATCGTCTGCACAAATCCCATACACCAAAGCTGATCCTTTCCCTCGCTCCCATCCATATAAGCTCTTACCCAAGGACCTCTGTTTCCTTCCCCTTTTATGGTAAGTTCCCGTGATCCGGCAACAAGATGCTGTTTTGCGGCATTCACGACCAATTCCCTTAATCCTGTTCCCTCAACAGGCTGGGTAAAAGCTTTAATCATAGGATCTGCCATTTTCCGGAAAAGCTCCTGAGTTACAATGCCATTTTCAGTAAGTCCGTTTGCCTTTTGGTAATTCTTCACCGCTTTTTCTGTAGCCGGTCCGAAATCACCATCAATCCCGGTTGAAGTTCCTTTTGAAGGATTTAAAAAAGCGTAAAGATTAAGCCAGCTTTGTATCTTCGATACTTCTTTTGAGGAATTTTCAGCTCCTCTTGACTGCGTTCCTGAAATTTCAATTTCTTTTAAAAAATGTTTTTTTATCATGATATAGATTTTATGGTTATTATTTCTTAAGATCATAACAAATGTAAGCTCGAAAATAAAACAGAGAAATAACGATTTGGGGTGATTTATAACCAGTAAACACCTGTAAGACCCTCTAAAAACAAATGATACTATGTTGCACATTTTTATTATCTTAGCGAACTATTTAAACCATCTTTCAATATTAATTTCAGATGAAAAAACAAGACCTTCCACAAGACGAAAGCAACTTAAAGTCAGCGAATATGACTGAGGTTTTGTACGTTACAGATGAAAATAACAACTACACCACCGCAAACAGTACCGGCTGGGAAGCTAAAAAAGCTGCTTTGGACGAATCTTTAGCTTTAATTAATGAAAGAATTGAAGAAGCAAGACAAAATGTTGCTAACAATACAGCAAGCCCGATTGTCTATTTCATGGAGCTGAATAAAATGGATCTGCAGGTTCTTGCAGCCTATGTCGGAATGTGGCAGTGGCGTGTAAAAAGACACGGAAAACCAAAAATATTTAAAACACTAAGCGATTCCGTACTGAAAAAATATGCCGATGCTTTCGGTATTTCGGTGGATGAACTAAAAAATTTCAAAGGGTAGACAATTGATTAAAAGAGAAAATTCCTCCGACTGTTATTCTGACAGAAAGAGAAACTCTACAACATGAAAATCAAGCATTTCCCCTCGATAAAAAGACAAGAAACGAATGGAACTTAATTTTGAACATCACCAGACTGCCCATTGCGAAAACGGTGTTGCCTCCAATTTATTATTGAATAAAGGACTGAAGCTCAGCGAGCCTATGATCTTCGGAATCGGTTCCGGATTATTTTTCGTGTATTTACCTTTCCTGAAAGTTAATTTTGCACCGGGTTTCAGCTATCGTCCGATGCCGGGAGCCATTTTCAGCAAAGCCGCAAAAAGACTTGGAATTAAGATCAAAAGAGAAAAATTCTCCAATCCTGCCGAAGCACAAAAAGCTTTGGAAAGAAATCTCAACAATAATATTCCGACAGGTTTGCAGGTCGGTGTTTTTAACCTTACTTATTTTCCCGAAGAATATAAATTCCATTTCAATGCTCACAATCTCGTGGTTTACGGAAAAGAAGACGGAAAATTCCTGATCAGCGATCCTGTGATGGATTACACCACAACCCTTACTGAAGCCGAACTGGAAAAAGTGAGATACGCCAAAGGAGCACTTCCGCCGAAAGGTCATATGTATTACCCTACTCACATTCCGGATCATGTAAATCTGGAAGAAGCCATCAAAAAAGGAATCAAAGATACCTGTAAAAATATGCTGGCTCCGGTTCCTATTATCGGGGTGAAAGCCATGAGATGGGTTGCAAGAAGCATTCCGAAATGGGCAGCTAAAAAAGGTACAAAAACCACCAATCATTATCTGGGACAACTGATCAGAATGCAGGAAGAAATCGGAACCGGCGGTGGCGGATTCAGGTTTATTTACGGTGCATTTCTACAGGAAGCAGCCGTTATTCTTAAAAATGATGAATTAAGAGAACTTTCTAAAGAAATTACGGCAATTGGTGATCTGTGGAGAGATTTTGCCGTGGATATTGCAAGAGTGTACAAAAACAGAAACTCTAAAAGCGATATTTATAACCAATTATCAAAATCAATGCTTCACATTGCCGATCTGGAAGAAGCTTTTTATAAAAAACTTAGAAAAGCAATATAACGTGGAACACTTCATAGAAATAAAAAATCTCTACAAAAAATATAAAAATGCAGAAGACTTTTCTGTAAACGATATTTCGCTGAGTATTGCCAAAAACGAAATCTACGGAATTCTCGGACCTAACGGAGCCGGAAAGACAACGTTGATTTCCATGCTTTCCGGATTGATAAAACCGACTTCCGGACATTTTACAATTGACGGACTTTCGCCCCAGAAAAACGGTTTCAGACTGAGACAAATCATTGGAATTGTTCCTCAGGAATATGCTTTGTACCCGACTTTAACAGCAAGAGAAAATTTAATGTTTTTCGGAAGCCTTTATGGGTTGAGTCACAAAAATTTAAAGAATTCGATCACTGAATCTCTGGAAATCATGGGTTTATCGAAATTTGCAGACAAAAAAGTAGAACAGTTTTCCGGAGGAATGAAGCGCCGCTGTAATCTGATTGCAGGAACTCTTCACAACCCGAAAGTTTTATTTTTGGATGAACCTACTGTTGGTGTGGATGTTCAGTCTAAAAAAGCGATTATCGATTATCTTTTGGATTTAAATAAAAAAGGAACGTGCATTATCTACACTTCCCATCACCTTTCGGAAGCGGAAGAATTCTGTACCAAAATTGCCATCATCGATCATGGTAAAATCCATGCTGTCGGAACACCTGAAGAATTAATCAGTAAGATTTCCAATGCAGAAAATTTAGAAGACGTTTTTATATCATTAACCGGAAAAGAATTACGAGATGTTGTTGTATAAATTGTGGCGGAGTTTCATCAAGGAGATTCTTTTGCTGAAAAGAGATATCGGAGGAATTGTCATCATTTTTGTGATGCCTTTGCTGCTGATTATCACCATTACTTTAATTCAGGATTCTACCTTTAAAAATCTCGAAGGCACAAAAATTCCGATTATTTTTATTGATAACGACAAATCTGAGATTTCACAAAACATCAAAAAAGAATTCGAGAATGGTAAAACCTTCGAGCTTCTTACCAATTTTACGGAAGAATCTGCCGAAAAAGCCGTTTTCGGAGGAGATTATCAGATGGCCATCGTTATTCCTAAAAATTTAACGAAGAATATCAATTCCAATGTAGAATCTAAAGTTCAGGCAATCGTCAGTTCATTTGGGCTTGAGAATGACTCGACATCTGTGAAGGAAAGTCCCGTTAAATCTGATGATATTCATCTGTACTTTGATCCGGCAACCAATATCGGGTTCAAAAACAATGTGATGACTGCCGTCAACAAAATGGTTTTTGAAATTGAGAACAAAAAGATCTACAAAGCCTTTCAGGATCAGTTGGGAACTACAGAAGATCTCGGAAAAACTAAAAATTTAATCAGCTTTAAAGAAATCACTCCGAAAAAAGGAAAAACAGACATCATGCCGAATTCCGTTCAGCATAACGTTCCGGCTTGGGCGCTGTTTGCGATATTCTTCATTGTCGTTCCTTTGTCTATTAACCTTGTGAAAGAAAAAAGCCAGGGAACAAGTGTAAGAGCGAGAATCAGCCCTACTCCGTATTTCGTTCATATTTTAGGAAAAACATTTACCTATCTCATCATCTGTGTGATCCAATTTTTGCTAATGGTTGCAGTGGGAATTTATCTTTTCCCATACATGGATCTTCCGCAATTTGACGTTACCGGAAAAATGTTTCCGCTTATTGTCGTGACCATTTTTGCAGGTTTGGCAGCCATCGGATTTGGTGTACTTTTAGGAACGGTTGCCAATACGCAGGAACAGTCTGCTCCGTTTGGTGCGACTTCGGTGGTGGTTTTAGCAGCAGTCGGCGGAATCTGGGTTCCCGTATTTTTAATGCCTGAATTTATGCAGACCATCGCCAAATTCTCTCCGATGAACTGGGGATTAAATGCTTATTATGATATTATTTTAAGAAACAGCGGAATTGTAGGAGTTGCGAAAGAAATCATTTTCCTTTTTCTATTTTATATAGCAATGGTCGCAATTTCATTATTTTATGAAAGAAAACAGAATGCAGTGTAAATACTGACATTAATTATAAAAGATATTTTTAATCTTAATTTTCTTAAACTAAATGAACTTTGTTTATTTCTAAATAATTTTAACTATTAGGAAGATTTAAGAGCCTATTTAAATTTTGTTCAATAAAAGTTTTATAGCAGATAATTTGACCATGTTTTCCGATGTTTCCATTAATATAGCAGACTCATTATAAAAAAAGGCATAATACTGAAAAATAGTTGGTAGAATCCTATCAAAACCTCATTGTTAGGCTGTTTGGAGGAAGTTTTATGAAACGTGTTTCATAAAACTTTTTCTTTGGCTGAAAAATGGCAAAAAAACGTTGTTGGTTTTGTTCAAGCCTAGAGGTAATTCGTTGGGGAAAACAAAGATTTAAATGTAAAAATTGTGAGATTTTATTTACTCAAAACAGAACGGAACAACGAATTAAGGTTTAATGGTCAAAAATAGTTGGTGAAATTCTTCGCAACGCTTATTATTACTAATGATACAGTAAGTTTATTGAACTTTGTTTCAATAAACTTTTTTTGTAGCTGAAAATTCAAAAAATATCGTTGTTGGAGTTTCAAAAAGTATGGATGTGATTTTTTTGGGAAAGCAAAACAGTAAGCGTCGTTCGTAAAAGGTTTTTAAGCCATAGTGCTGTTCCAATAATTTGCAAAAAAGGATGGCAAAGCCATCCTCTAAACTATTGTTTACAGCGTTGATTGTATTGCTGATGAGTTGCTCTTCAGCATTGCTCATTTCCTCTTCCAATCAACTGCCAAATATTACGAATTATTTCTGACAAAAACACCAACTATTTTTGACCACATTACCCGAATCGTTTTATCTGGTTCAAAAAATGGGTATTGGAAAGGCAGACCTACAAAACGCTTTGCAGAGACAGCGGTTATTCGAAAGATACTTTGCAGAGAACATTTTATACCATTTTAGAGCAGTCTCCTACCTTAAAGATCATCAAACGGAAAAAGGTGAATTTAAGAATGGATGCAACTTATTTTGCTCAGTTCTGTTTAATTGCTTATCAGGATGATTTTGATGGATATACACAGCTTATCCGTTTTACCGATGGAGAACATTATGAAGAAATCAGGGAAGATTTAAACAATCTTTTACGATTGGGCGTAAAACTGGAAAGCATTACTACAGATGGACATAAAAGCGTTTTGAAAGCCATAAATAAATCTGACGGAGACATCATTACTCAGAGATGTCTGGTTCATATTCAGAGAATGTGCCTGATCTGGCTCACAAAGTTTCCTAAACACATTGCCGGTCAGGAACTTCGAAAACACGTTAAAATATATCCTGAATTTCACCAACTATTTTTCAGTACATTACCTAAAAAAAATGGCTGAAAAATTCCAGCCATTTTTATCTTACTTTTTTACTTCAACTTCTTCTTCACAGCAACTTCTTCATAAACTTCAAGAATGTCGCCCTGTTCAATATCATTGTAGCCTTTCAGGTTCAATCCGCATTCGTAACCTTTTGTTACTTCTTTTACATCATCTTTGAAACGTTTTAAACTTTCAAGTTCACCATCGAATTTCACGATACCATCTCTTAGCAAACGTACCTTAGACTGTCTGGTAACTTTTCCGGTAAGAACCATACAACCTGCAATGGTTCCCACTTTAGAAATTTTGAATACTTCACGAATCTCAACATTACCGATAACCTGCTCCTGAATTTCAGGAGAAAGCATCCCTTCCATTGCTTCTTTTACCTCATCAATCGCTTTGTAGATTACAGAATAGGTTCTGATCTCAATTTCTTCACGGTCTGCAAGATCTTTTGCATTGGCTCCGGCTCTTACGTTGAATCCGATAATAATTGCATCAGATGCTGCCGCTAAGTTGATATCAGATTCTGTGATCTGTCCAACACCTGAGTGAAGGATTTTCACGCTGATCTCTTCTGTTGATAATCTCTGTAACTGATCAGAAAGTGCTTCTACCGAACCATCCACGTCACCTTTTAGGATAATATTCAATTCCTTGAATTCTCCTAAAGCAATACGTCTACCCAATTCTTCAAGCGTCGTATGTTTTTTGGTTCTGATGGAAAGCTCTCTCTGAAGCTGCTCTCTCTTGTTGGCAATCGCCTTACCTTCACTTTCATCAGCGTAAACACGGAATTTGTCTCCAGCTGTTGGCGCTCCGTCCAGACCTAAAATAGTTGCCGGGATTGAAGGACCTGCTTCTGAAAGATTTTTACCTCTTTCGTCAAGCAAAGCTTTTACTTTACCATGGTTTTTACCAGCTACCACATAATCACCAACTCTTAAAGTTCCGGTTTGTACCAACATAGTTGCTACATAACCTCTACCTTTATCCAGAGAAGCTTCAATAACTACTCCGTTTGCAGCACGATCAGGATTTGCCTTTAATTCAAGTAATTCAGCCTGTAATAAAACTTTTTCAAGCAATACATCGACATTGTTACCAAATTTAGCTGAAATTTCCTGCGCCTGAACATTTCCTCCCCATTCTTCTACCAAAATATTCATTCCGGAAAGCTGCTGACGGATGTTATCAGGATTCGCATTCGGCTTATCAACCTTATTGATTGCAATAATCATCGGAACTCCTGCAGCCTGTGCGTGAGAGATCGCTTCTTTTGTCTGAGGCATTACATCATCATCCGCAGCAATTACGATAATTGCAATATCGGTAACCTGTGCACCTCTCGCTCTCATCGCTGTAAAGGCTTCGTGACCCGGCGTATCTAAGAATGTAATTCTTTGTCCGTTTTCAAGTTTCACATTGTAAGCACCGATGTGCTGAGTAATTCCTCCTGATTCACCAGCAATTACATTGGTTTTTCTGATGTAATCCAGTAATGAAGTTTTACCGTGGTCTACGTGACCCATGACCGTAACGATCGGAGCTCTTGGAAGAAGATCTTCTTCGTTATCAATTTCATCTTCAGAATCTGAATCTTCAAGATCTGCATCAGAGAATTCTATTTTATAACCAAATTCATCAGCTACTAATAATAATGTATCTGCTTCAAGTCTTTGGTTCATGGTAACCATTACACCTAATGAGAAACAAGCAGAAATTACTTCTGTAGGAGACACGTTCATCAAACTTGCCAATTCACCAACCGTGATGAATTCGGTTACTTTTAATGTTCTGTCTGCCGCATCAATTTCCTGCTGACGCTCGTCCTGTTCTCTACGGAAGTTTCTTTTATCTTTTCTGTGTTTTGCAGATTTAGATTTACCTCCTTTATTGGTTAATTTTTCAAGGGTTTCCTTGATCTGGTTTTTAACTTGTTCGTCAGTTAACTCAACAGGCATCGTTCTTTGACCCGGTCTGTTACCTCCTTGTCCACCTCTGTTGAATCCACCTCTGTTTCCACCTTGTCCACCCTGACCTTGAGGACGGTTTCCTTGCCCGCCTTGGTTATTTCCAAAACGGTTTCCACCTTGACCTCCCTGTCCTTGAGGACGGTTTCCTTGTCCACCCTGACCTTGAGGTCGGTTTCCTTGTCCGCCCTGGTTATTTCCAAAACGGTTTCCACCTTGACCTCCCTGTCCTTGAGGACGGTTTCCTTGTCCTTGATTGTTTCCTCCTTGTTGGTTATTGTTTCCACCCTGCTGATTTCCTCCGCCCGGCTTCTCAATTCTTTTTCTTTTCTTTTTAGCTCCCGCTCCCTGTTTAGGCGCAAACTGAGTTAAATCGATTTTTTCTCCAACGATTTTAGGGCCATCAAGTTTTTGATAAACCGTTTCAATTTTTTGTGGTTCCTGAGATTCCTCTTCTGCTTTTGCAGGTTCAGCCGGTTTTTCTTCAACTGGTTTTGCAACCGGTTTTTCAGCAACAACAGGCTGCGCAGCTTCCTTCACAGTTTCTGTAGGTTTAGCCACAGGTTTTTCTTCTTCTTTTTTCTCTTCCGCTTTTGGTTTATCTTTTTTCACAGGTCTGTTTCTGGATTCGATCTGGGAAAGATCTATTTTATCAAGAACTTTAAATTCCTGCTTTTCAGGAGTTGCTTTTACTTCAGGAGCAGGTGCAACTTCTTCTTTTTTCTCTTCCACCACAGGTTGTGGTTTTGGAGCCGGAAATTCTTCAACTTCAGGCTTTTTAGGCTCTAAATCTATTTTACCTAAAATTTTAGTTTCCGGTTTGTTAGCTTTAGCTCTTATTACTTCAGGGGTTTTCTTTTCTTCAATTTCCAGCTTTTCTTCCGGAACTTTCGTGATCACCACCTCATGGGAAGCTTTACGTTGCTCGCCGTCCTTGGCAAACTCAGCCTCCAATGCAGAATATGCCGCTTCTTCTAATTGAGCGTTAGGATTGCTTTCAACCTCGATACCCTTAGCTTGTAAAAATTCTACTAATCTGGACATCGAAATATTGAATTCCTTAACCGCTTTATTTAATCTAATTTTTGGCATCTATATTATTTACTATTTTTTTAATTCTTAAAATTAAAGTATTTCTTTTTTACTGTTTATTAAAATTTATTTACAAATCTTAATCTTCGAATTCTTCTCTCAGAATACGTTTCACTTCTTCAATCGTTTCCTCTTCAAGGTCGACCATATTCAGTAAGCTTACAGTTTCTTTATCTAAAACTGATTTTGCAGTAGTAAGACCTACTTTTTTAAACTCATCCAAAATCCACTGTTCGATATCATCGTTAAACTCTGTAAGTTCAACATCATCATCTTCGCTGGACTCTCTATGTACATCAATCTCATAACCTGTCAACCAAGAAGCAAGTCTGATATTCTGACCCTGTTTTCCGATTACCTTAGAAATCTCTTCAACCGGAGTGTATACTAAAGCATATTCCTGCTCCTCGTTGATGTCAATTTTATTGATGGTAACATTTCCTAAAGCTCTCTTCACCAAAATCTCAGGGTTTTTAGACCACTGAATAACATCGATGTTCTCATTTCTCAACTCTCTTACCACTCCATGAATTCTGGATCCTTTTACCCCTACACAAGCTCCTACCGGATCTATTCTGTCGTCGTAAGCATCTACTGCAATCTTCGCCTTTTCTCCAGGAATCCTTACTACTTTCTTAAGCATAATAGTTCCGTCCTGAATTTCAGGGATTTCCAGCTCTAATAGTTTTTCTAAGAATTTAGGTGCAGTTCTGGAAATAATAATCTGCGGTTTTGAACCTTTGAAATCTACTGTTTCAACAATAGCTCTGATATTCTCACCTTTTTTAAAGAAATCGGATGGGATCTGATTTTCTTTAGGCAAAATGAATTCGTTCCCCTCATCATCCAGCAAAATCACGTGCTTATGACGGATATGGTGGATCTCTCCTACTACAATTTCCCCGATTCTGTCTTTAAACTGCTCGTACAACATCGCATTGTTGTGCTCCTGCAATTTTGTAGCCAAGATCTGCTTCAGGGTAAGAATATTTCTTCTTCCCAACTGTGCAACAGGAATTTCCATCGTAAAATCTTCTCCCACTTCAAAAGTAGGGTCAATTTTCTTAGCTTCAGAGATCTCGATTTCCAGATCATCATCTTCAGACATTTCGTCCTCCACGATCGTTTTATTTAAAAATATCTGAAAATCTCCTTTATCAGGGTTTACAATCACATCAAAATGATCATCCGAATCATATCTTTTTCTCAAAAGTGTCTTCAGAGAATCTTCAATAATTGCCATAAGATCAATCTTACTGATCCCTTTTTCGTCTTTAAAATCACCGAAGGATTCAATCAACGCTATATTGTCCATTTATTCTTTTTTCTTTTAAAATTTAATTGTTACTAATGCTTTCTTAATCTCAGAGTACGGAATTTCTTTTTCCTCCTCCACATCCACTTTTCCTTTACCGATGTCTTTCGGCTTGCGGTAACGCAGGATGAGTGTGATTTTTTCTTCATCTACTTTTGCCAGTTCGCCTTCCGTTTTGGTAGAGTCATTCAGTAAAATCTCAATTTCTCTTCCGATATTTTTTGCAAACTGTCTCGGAGTTGCCAAAGGCTCGCTTAATCCCGCAGACATTACCTGTAAGCTGAAATCATGCTCTTCCCGATCCATATTAAATTCAATCGCGCGGCTTGCATCAAGGCAGTCCTGTAAAGAAACACCGTTGTCACCATCCAAAATCACGGTGATGTCATCCCCCGCAGAAATCTTTAAATCGATTAGGAATAAATCTTTTCTGGTCTCGAGGAATTCATGTAATAATTCTTCAATTCTTTTTCTAAACTCCATAAAATATATAAAATCCTGATGTACGGTACGAAAAAAGGCTTTCTTGCGAAGGCCTTCCCATTTTTTCCGTAAATCCACTGCAAATATACGAATTTTTATTAAAAAAGCAAAACATCTTATTATCAACAGGATATGTATTGCTCATTTACCGGAAATTAAAGATGGGCGTGATGGTATTTTTAGTATTTTTGTGGTTGAATTTTTTAAAAACATACATTTTGAATATTACTATTGTAGGAACAGGTTATGTAGGACTGGTTACAGGAACCACTCTGGCAGAGCTTGGCAATTCAGTATACTGTGTAGATATTGATGAAAAAAAAGTAGAAGGTATGAAAAACGGCGTAGTTCCCATCTATGAGCCGAATCTTGAAGAAATGTTCCTGAGAAACATACAGGCTGAAAGATTATTTTTCACTACCAATTTAAAAGAAGCTTTGGATAAAAGCGAAGTTATTTATTTAGCCTTGCCTACTCCGCCTGGAGAAGACGGGTCTGCAGATCTTTCTTATGTGCTGAAAGTGGCGAACGATATTGGCGAAATGATGACGGAATACAAAGTTATTGTTAATAAAAGTACCGTTCCCGTAGGAACAGCCGATAAAGTTCGTGAAGTTATCGTTTCAAAAACCCAGATTCCTTTTGATGTGGTTTCCAATCCTGAATTTTTAAGGGAAGGTTTTGCCGTAGAGGATTCTATGAACCCGGCAAGGGTAGTTGTAGGAGCAAGTTCTGAAAAAGCACAGGAAATTATGGCTAAAATTTATCAGCCATTTACCAACACCGGAGTTCCTATTATTTTTATGGACGAAAAATCTTCTGAACTTACAAAATATGCAGCTAACTCATTCTTGGCAGTAAAAATTACGTTCATGAATGAAATTGCCAATTACTGTGAAAAAGTAGGCGCTGATGTAGACAAAGTGAGGCTTGGAATGGGAAGTGACGACAGAATTGGGCATCGGTTTTTATTCCCGGGCATCGGATATGGAGGAAGCTGTTTTCCAAAGGATGTGAAAGCATTGATAAAATCCGGAAAGCAGGAAGATTTTAATTTTCAGATTTTAGAAGCGACAGAAAATGTAAATATTGCCCAAAAAGTAATCCTTGTTTCGGAGATTGAAAAGTATTTCGGAGGAAATATCGAAGGAAAAACGATCGCAATGTGGGGATTAGCCTTCAAAGCGAATACCGACGATATTCGTGAGGCTTCTTCTTTAGACAACATTGCGTTACTTCTGGAAAAAGGAGCAAAGATTGTTGCTTATGATTCGGTTGCAGAAAACAACGTAAAAAAAATATTAGGCGACAAAATTCAGTACGCAAAAAATATGTACGAAGCTCTGGACAATGCAGATGCTTTGTTTATCGCCACAGAATGGCCGGAATTCAAAAATCCGAATTTCGAAATGATGGCAAAAAGAATGAATAATAGGGTAATTTTCGACGGACGAAATATGTATCCGCTGGAAATTCCTGAGCAGAATGGTTTTTATTATAAAAGTATAGGACGTAAAACAGTTTTAAATTAATCAGATGAAAAATATAATCATCACAGGCGGAGCCGGCTTTATCGGTTCGCACGTGGTAAGAGAATTTGTAAAAAATAATCCTGAAACAAAGATCATCAACCTTGATGCACTTACGTACGCAGGAAATCTGGAAAACCTGAAGGACATCGAAAACGAACCCAATTACGTTTTCGAAAAAGCCGACATTACAAAACCTGAAGAACTTAGAAAAGTCTTTGAAAAGTACAATCCAGATGCTGTTGTGCATTTAGCGGCTGAAAGTCATGTAGACCGAAGCATTACAGATCCGATGGCATTTATTAATACCAACGTCAACGGAACCGCTAACCTTCTGAATCTTTGCAAAGAATTCTGGACGTTAAATCCGGATCATACGCATGGAAGATTTCCGGATGAGAAGAGAACGAATCTTTTCTACCACGTTTCCACAGACGAAGTATATGGAAGTTTAGGCGAAACAGGATTTTTCTTAGAAACCACAGCTTATGATCCGCAATCTCCGTATTCGGCTTCAAAAGCGGCTTCAGATCATTTGGTAAGAGCTTACGGAAATACGTACGGAATGCCGTTTATTATTTCAAACTGCTCAAACAATTACGGTCCGAATCATTTTCCGGAAAAACTGATTCCTCTTTGTATTTCAAATATCATCAACGAAAAACCTTTGCCTATTTACGGTGACGGGAAATATACAAGAGACTGGTTATTCGTCATCGATCATGCCAAAGGAATTCATCAGATCTTCAATGAAGCTAAAACAGGAGAAACATACAATATCGGAGGCTTTAATGAGTGGCAGAATATTGATTTAGTGAAAGAGTTAATCAGGCAAATGGATGCTAAATTAGGTAGAGAAGAAGGCTACTCTGAAAAATTAATCACTTTTGTAAAAGACAGACCGGGTCACGATAAGCGTTACGCTATTGACGCTACAAAACTTAATTCTGATCTCGGATGGAAACCGTCTGTAACTTTCGAAGAAGGTTTGGCAAAAACCATTGACTGGTATCTTGAAAATAAAGAATGGCTGGAACACGTAACGAGCGGAGATTACCAGAAATACTACGAAAAACAGTATCATTAAAAATTAAACACAGATTAACCGATGAAAGGTATCATTTTAGCCGGAGGTTCCGGAACCAGACTCTACCCTCTTACCATCGCTGTCAGCAAGCAGTTAATGCCTGTTTACGACAAACCGATGATTTATTATCCTCTTTCTACATTGCTATTAGCAGGAATTAAAGATATTTTAATTATAACAACGCCACACGATCAGGAAGGCTTTGTAAAATTATTAGGAGACGGCTCTCAGATCGGATGCAATATAGAATATGTGGTTCAGCCAAGTCCCGATGGTCTTGCACAGGCTTTTATTCTGGGAGATCAGTTCATTGGAAATGATGCGGCCGCCTTGGTTTTGGGTGATAATATTTTTTACGGTTCAGAAATGGGAACTTTGCTTAAAAACAAGACCAATCCGGATGGAGGTGTTGTTTTCGCGTATCACGTTTCAGATCCTGAAAGATATGGCGTTGTAGAATTTGACGATAATCTTAAAGCCGTTTCAATAGAAGAAAAACCTTTACAGCCGAAATCAAATTATGCTGTTCCCGGGTTATATTTTTACGATAACGAAGTGGTCGAAATTGCCAAAAATATTCAGCCCTCCGCGAGAGGAGAACTGGAAATCACTGATGTAAATAACGTATACCTTCAAAAAGGAAAACTGGAAGTTGGCGTTCTCGACAGAGGTACAGCATGGCTGGATACAGGAACTTTTGATTCTTTAAACGATGCTTCTGAATTTGTAAGAGTAATCGAAAAGAGACAGGGCTTCAAAATCGGCTGTATTGAAGAGATTGCTTTCAGAAACAATTTCATCAACGAAGAAAAATTACTCGAAACCGCAACCAAATACGGAAAAAGCGGTTATGGAGAATATTTGAAAAAATTAGTCAGTAAATAATCGGCTAAATTAATACATTTTAAAACTATTGGCTTTATAGCTGATAGTTTTTTGTTCATAACAGCAAATATTAATATATTAGTTGATATTTTGTTACTTTAAATGAATATTTATTCACAATAAAGAAAACAATGAATGAATTAAATAATCTAAATTTGCATTAAAATTTTACACAGATGAATGACCCACAGCAAAAGTGGACAGAAACTATTGAAACCCAGGATTCTTTATTCGACTTGAAGCTTAAAGAAGTATGGCGGTACAAGGATTTGGTCTATATGTTTGTAAAAAGAGACTTTGTTTCCAGTTTCAAGCAAACCATTTTAGGACCAATCTGGTTTTTCATAAATCCAATTTTAACGACAATTGTTTATTTGGTTATTTTTGGAAAAATAGCTAACCTCCCGACTGACGGAGCTCCTCCACTTTTATTTTATCTTGCAGGAGTTACCCTTTGGAATTATTTTTCATCCTGCCTTTTAGGAACATCCTCAACTTTTGTGGGCAATGCCAGTATTTTCGGAAAAGTATATTTTCCAAGATTGGTTACTCCATTATCTATTGTGATCTCAAATCTTATGCGTTTCGGCGTACAGTTTTTACTTTTTATCATTGCTTGGTGTTATTATTTATCTAAAGATGAAATTCATCCTAACCTATGGATGTTGGCAACGCCTTTTCTGATCGCCTTAATGGCTATTTTTGCATTGGGTGCAGGAATGCTGTTTTCTTCACTTACTACTAAATATAAAGATCTCGGAATGCTTTTGGGGTTTGGGGTGAGTTTATTTATGTACGCTACACCCGTGATCTATCCGGCATCAGCATTATTCGGACCTTTCAAAAAAATTTCCTACTACAATCCGCTTACAGGTATTTTTGAATGTTTCAAATATGGCTGGCTTGGTGTAGGCGACTTTTCTCCTTTAATGCTTGGAGTCAGCACGATTATTATTTTTATACTATTTACAATCGGGCTGGTTACTTTTAATAAGGTGGAAAAAACATTTATGGATACCGTATAATATTAAAAACACAAAATATGCTGGCTTTAAAAGCAGAAAATATATCAAAGCAATATCGCCTTGGGCAAGTCGGAACAGGAACTTTATCTCATGATCTTAATCGTTTCTGGCATAAAGTAAGAGGAAAAGAAGACCCGTATTTAAAGATTGGTGAAGCCAACGACAGAACTCAAAAAGGAATTTCAGAATATGTATGGTCTCTCCGAGATATCAATTTTGAAATTGAACAGGGTGATGCCGTAGGAATTATCGGAAGAAATGGTGCAGGAAAATCTACACTGCTGAAATTATTGAGTAAAGTAACAAAGCCAACAACCGGAAAAATTTACACCAATGGCAGAATTGCCTCTCTTCTAGAAGTAGGAACCGGTTTTCATCCCGAAATGACAGGCCGCGAAAACGTCTATCTCAACGGAGCTATTCTTGGGATGACAAGAAAAGAAATTACAAGAAAGTTTGATGAGATAGTTGATTTTTCAGGAGTTGAAAGATATATAGATACTCCTGTCAAAAGATATTCTTCAGGGATGTATGTGCGTTTGGCTTTCGCAGTTGCTGCACATCTCGAATCGGAAATTTTAATTGTAGA
The DNA here is from genome assembly GCF_014218905.1 of Chryseobacterium sp. C3. NCBI lineage: Bacteria > Pseudomonadati > Bacteroidota > Flavobacteriia > Flavobacteriales > Weeksellaceae > Chryseobacterium > Chryseobacterium sp. C3. The sequence continues at coordinate 56,749 of NZ_JACLCU010000005.1, forward strand.
TGAAGTTTTGGCTGTCGGTGACGCAGAATTTCAAAAAAAATGTCTGGGCAAAATGGGGGATGTTACAAAAGGAGAAGGAAGAACAATTCTTTTTGTAAGCCATAATATTACAGCCATAAAAGAACTATGCAATACGGGTATTTTACTTGAGAAAGGAAGCATTATCGCACGGGATGATATTAACCGATGTATTATTGAATATCAGAAGAATAGTGATATCAGATCTTTTTACAATTTTTCTGAAGATAACACAAGACTTGAAAATGATAAGATTTTGGTGAAATCTTACGAAGCAAAACCTATTAACGGAGACATTATTAATATTAAATCAGGAATTAAAATTACGGTTACTTTTATGTCTAAACTTGAAAATGTAGATATTGATCTTTCATTTTTTCTGAAAAACAGTCATGATATTACCGTGATGAGTACAGGCTTGATGATCAGCAATAATAAAAACTCAGAAAAAGGAGATTATACCATTAGTTTTGAGATTCCTCCCTACACCATAAACGAAGATTCTTATTATTTCGATTTCTTTTGGGGTGTTAACAGAGAAGATATTGCTTTTAGAACTCAGTTATTCGGCTTTGAAGTTAATGGAATGCAGAATCAGTTTGGAGAAATCATCAAATCGCCTGGTATTTTATTTCCGCGCATTACCCATAAAGTTGAAAAAATCTAAAAAGATCCAAAAAAATAATCATTGCTAATAATTTTATACATTTACAAGAATCATTAAACAATATTCATCATTAATGGATAGTCCTCATATTATACATTTTTCTAAAATAGGTTCTCAGGATCTGGGTTATATTACTGTAGCTGAAGAACAAAAAAACGTTCCTTTTGAAATAAAGAGAGTTTACTGGACGTATTACACGCCGCAGGACGTTATTCGTGGTGGTCATGCACACAAAGAGCTTGAGCAGATCATTTTTGCAGTTTCCGGGACTATAGAGTTTAATACATTAGATATGGAAGGGAATAATGAAACGTTTATTCTGGATACTCCATCCAAAGGACTTTATATTCCAAAACTAATTTGGAGAGATATAAAATTCAGCCATAGTGCAGTTTTATTGTGCTTGGCTTCAGAATTATATGACGAGAAAGATTATTTCAGAGATTTTGATGAGTTTAAAAATTATAAAACATGATACATCCATTAGCCGACGTTCAATCTAAAAATATAGGTGAAGGTACCATGATCTGGCAGTTTTGTGTGGTTTTGAAAAATGCAACTATTGGTAAAAACTGTAATATAAACTGTCAGGTACTAATAGAAAACGATGCCATAATTGGTGATCACGTTACCATAAAGCCAGGAGTACAAATATGGGACGGAATTACTCTTGAAGATAATGTATTCATTGGTCCGAACGCAACCTTTACAAACGATTTATTTCCGAAATCAAAAAATAAAGAATTTAAACTTATAAAAACTCTGGTGAAAAAAGGCGCTTCCATTGGTGCAAACGCAACAATATTAGCAGGAGTAACAATCGGGGAAAATGCACTTGTAGGGGCCGGAAGTGTAGTAACAAAAAATATTCCCGATAATGAAATATGGGTGGGAAATCCCGCAAAATTTTTAAAGAAAAATAACAATGATTAAATTTCTGGACTTACAAAAAATAAATCTTTCTCATCAACAGGAAATTGAGGAAGCTTTATTAGAAACTTTCCGTTCCGGATGGTATTTGCTGGGAGAGAAAGTAAAAACCTTTGAAGAACAACTTTCAGCCTATTGCAATGTTCCTCATGCAATAGGAGTTGCCAATGGTCTGGACGCTTTAAGGCTGATTTTCCGTGCATATATAGAATTGGGAGTAATGAAGGAAGGAGATGAAGTTTTGGTTCCAGCGAATACATACATTGCATCACTTCTTGCGATCACAGATAATAAACTGGTTCCGGTTTTGGTAGAACCGGATATTGAAACGTATAATATTGATATTAATAAAATAGAAGAAAAAATATCTTCCAAAACCAAAGCTATTCTTTTGGTTCATTTATATGGAAGTATCGTTTTCTCGGAAGAAATTAAAGCCCTTGCCGAAAAATACAGCCTGAAAATTGTAGAAGATAATGCACAGGCTATCGGAGCTGTCTGGAAAGGTAAAAAATCCGGAAGTTTGGGTGATGCAGCAGGATTCAGTTTTTATCCCGGAAAAAATTTAGGTGCTTTAGGTGATGGAGGTGCAGTTTCTTGTCAGGATGAAACCCTTGCAAAATGCATCAGAGCTTTAGCCAACTATGGTTCTCAGAAAAAATATGTTAATCAGTATCAAGGCTATAATTCAAGATTAGACGAAATTCAGGCGGCTGTGCTTTCTGTAAAACTTAAATATCTGGATGAGGAAAACAACAGAAGAAAAGAGATTGCCAATCGTTATCTTGCTGAAATAGTCAATCCTTCAATTATACTTCCAAATCATAAAACCGAAGAGAACAGCCATGTCTATCATCTTTTTGTGATCAGAACAGAAAAAAGAGATCAACTTCAGGACTATCTTGAGGAAAACGGAATACAGACTTTAATTCATTATCCAATCCCACCTCATCAGCAGGAAGCTTATTCTCATCTTAAAGCACCGGAGTTACCGATTACAGAGAAAATTCATCGTGAAGTATTAAGTTTACCGATTTCTCCCGTAATGACAGATAATGAAGTCTCAAAAGTTATTACAACCTTAAATTCTTTTAACCCATGATACTTAATGTAATTTTTTCCTATAATCGTGCAGTGCAGCTGGATTATCTTATTCAGTCTGTATTGGAACACTTTAAGGCTGATTCTAAAGTTGTTATTCTTTATCATACAACAGGAGCGCATAAAGATGGATACGATTTATTAAAAAGAAAGTATGAGAATAAAGGCATTTTTTTTGTTGAAAGAAAGAATGTACTTTTTGACTTCTCTTATATCAAGGCTCTCAACTCAAAAAAAGACTGGAAATTTTTTAAGGAGAGGAATTTATTCAATAAAAACGGAGATAATTTTAAAGGATTACTTCAAAAAATAATTCGTGAAAGTGGTTGCGAATTTGTAATGTTCAATACCGATGATGGAGTATTTTATGAAGATGTAAATATTCCTGAAGAAGTTTTCAATATTATCAGAAATAATCCCGAAAATTCCTCTTACAGATTATATGTAGGAGAAAATCTGGAAGGCCAACCTGATTTTCTTGAAAAAAGAGACGGTTATTATGAATGGGATTATTATGCTGACACTAACATTCATCACTGGTCTTATCCTTTTTCTGTTGACGGTACAATCTATCACTCTAAAGGCCTTTTAAAGCATCTGAGAAAGATAGTTTTCCATAATCCTGTTACATTAGAAGAAAATGGTTTTCAATACATTAGACAACATAAACTTTTCCGTATCGGATTAAGTCCGATACATTCTCAGCTTGTTGCTACAAAATTGAACAGGGTTTCTGTAGATACATTAAACCCGACAATACATATTAAACCTGAATTTCTTAATGAAAAGTTTTTGGATGGTTACACTTTGAAATTAGTTATTCCTGAAAACATTGATAATGCTAACATTGTTCCATCCGAAATATATCTTATTAAAGGCGATTTAAAAGAATTGATCTATTCATTGGACGATCAAGGAAAAAAAGTACAGAGTTTATTAGGTATTGAAGGAGCGAAAGAGCAATTAGAGTAAAAGAATTTAAATAAAGCAATGGAAAATCCTTTAGTAACAGTCATTGTAGTTTCCTATAATCATTCAAAGTACATTCAGGAAAATCTTGACAGTATAAAAAACCAAACGTATAAAAATATACAGCTTATTGTGGGAGACGACTCTTCCTCAGATAATTCTGTAGAAGTTTTTAGCAATTGGCTGAAAGATAATATTTATACTGCTGTTACTAATTTTCATACAAAAAATACTGGTTTAGCAACAATGTTAAACGAATGTATTGAATTTGCAGAAGGAAAATACATAAAAATAATTGCAGCAGACGATTATCTTCATCCGGAATCCATCGAATTGTGCGTAAATGCTTTAGAAAATTCTGACGAAGATTTTGGAATGGTATTTACGGATTTCTGGACTGTTGATGACGATAATAAACCCGTAGATTTCTTTCTGAATTATGAAAATAAGGACTTCTTTAATCCTGATAATTCGCTAAAAGACGATCAGCTTGTAAAATACAATTGTATTATTGCTCCTACTGTTCTTATGAAAAAGAAAACTCTTTTAGCAACAGGGAAATATGATCCATCGATCCTTCTTGAAGATCATGACCGCTGGCTTAAAATCAATGCGATCAATAAAATACTGTTCATTAATAAAAAGCTGACCTATTATAGGGTTTTACAAAGCGGTGTCACAAGTACACGAAATGAGAGAATGGCAGAAGAAGACATCTACCTTAGAATGAAATACGATAAAACAGGAATCAACAGAAAAATCATATTTGATTTTATATCTCCTAAATATCGTAAAAATGAAAAAATATCAACGTTATTAAAAGATGAATATTTAAAATATCCTTTTAGAATAAAAAGATTATCATTTGCTTTAAAGAATAATATCCCTCGATTATCATATCATCTTCTTTTAAAATTAGGCAAAAAAGTAAAATAAAAAGCATTAATAAAACAACATTTGATTTGGAAAAAAAAGGCTTAGTCAGTATAATAGTTTGTAGTTACAATCATGAGGTTTATATTAAAGAATGTCTGGACAGTATTAAATCCCAGACTTATACGAACATACAATTAATTGTAGCTGATGACGCTTCAAAAGACAATTCCGTAAAAGTTTTTGAGAACTGGCTTAGTGAAAATAATTATCCTGCTAAAAGTAATTTTCACCACACAAATACAGGTTTAGCAACTACACTTAATGAGTGTCTTCAATTCGTTGAAGGTGAATTTGTAAAAGTTATCGCCGCAGATGATTTTCTGCATCCTGAATCAATCCAACTGTGTGTCAATGAATTAAATAGATTAGGTGATAGTTACGGAATGGTTTATACAGACACTTATGCTGTTAATGATAATTCAGATATTACCAAGGATATTGCAGATTATAATGCATTAGGAAATATTGATAAGGATCTTTTTAGAAAAGAATTAATAAAAAGTAACAGAATTGCAGCATTAACGGTTTTAATGCGTACAGAAGCCGTGATAAAAACAGGAGAATACAAGTCTGATTTCCTTGTTGAAGATTATTACAGGTGGCTAAAAATCAACGACTTATATTACATTGCATACATTCCAAAAAAATTAGCTTATTACAGAATGCATACGACCAATCTTTCATCCTCAAAGAAAGAAAGAATTGATATGGAAGGTCTTATTCTTCAGATGATGTTTGATAAAGATGGAGAAATAAGGTCAAAAATTAACAGTCTTACCCAAAAATATTACATTAGCGGAAAAAAACTTCCTTCAGAATATCTGGAAGCCTACAATAATTATATTTTTAATATTAAAAGGCTTAATCTGGCTTTACAATATAAAGTCCCTTCTTCAATCTATTTGTTTTTAAATAAATTCATTTAAAAAGATGAGTCCAAAAATATCCATAATCGTTCCTTGCTACAAGCAGGCTCAATATCTTGACGAATGTCTGCAATCTGTTTTTGATCAAACTTATCCGGATTGGGAATGTATTATTGTAAACGACGGTTCGCCTGATAGTACAGAAGAAGCAGCCAGAAAATGGATAGAAAAAGATGCTCGTTTTCAATATATTTATAAAAAAAACGGAGGATTGTCTTCTGCAAGAAATGCAGGAGTTGAAGTCGCAAAAGGAAAATGGATCTTACCTTTGGATGCGGATGACAAAATTAGCAACAGATATTTAGAATTAGCCGAAAAGCAATTCGATAGTACTTATAAAATTATTTATTGTGAAGCTGAAAAATTTGGAACGGAAACCGGGAAATGGATATTAGAAAATTTCAGCACAAAAGCACTTGCTGTAGAAAACGTAATATTCTGCTCCGCTTTTTTCAAAAAAGAAGACTGGGTAAAAGTCAATGGTTATGATACTAATCTTATCTATGGCTGGGAAGACTGGGAATTTTGGATTTCGATTCTGAAAAATGGCGGACAGGTTTATAAAATCCCTGAAATTTGTTTTTATTACAGAATTAAGGAAGTATCCATGATTCAAGAAATGAAATCTACAGACAGTACTTTTAAAGTAATGTCTTCTAAAAATCTTATTTATAAAAAGCATATTGAGTTTTTCACAAAAGAGCTTGGAAGTTTTCAGACCCTTTATAGAAATAATCAAAAAATAATCGCAGAAAATAATAACCTGAAAAAAATATTAGCAAGTAAAAGATACGTTCTTATAAATAAATTCTTTAATTTTTTCAAATTATGAAGGTTTCAGTAGCTTTATGTACATACAACGGCGAAGAGTATTTGACTGAACAGTTGGATTCCATTCTGGCTCAAACTGTTTCGGTGAGCGAAATTGTAATCTGTGATGATGGCTCTACCGATAAGACGTTAGAAATACTTTCCGAATATCAGAATAACAATCCTGAAATTTTTAAAGTTTTTAAAAATGAAACTAATTTAGGATTTATTAAAAATTTTGAAAAAGCCATCAAACTCTGCACAAATGAAATCATTGTAATTAGTGATCAGGACGATATCTGGGAAAAAGATAAAGTGGAGCAAACTATTTATTTTTTTGAGAAAAATCCACAATTTGATGGAGTCTTTCATGATTTAAAATTAATTGATGATAATAAAACATTTCCATCGTATTTAAATTGGAAGAATATAAGTCATGAAAATATTTTTCAGGAAATAAAAAACAATGAGCTTTTTGCGGCATTAGTAAAAAAAGGGAGCTTTATTTTAGGGTGTGCCTTATCTATAAAGAAAGAAGCTCTTAGAAAATACGAAATGGAGAATTTTCCTATAGCCCATGATTATTACATTGTACAAAAGTTAAGCTCAAAAAATAAATTAGGTTTCATACCTAAATCTTTATCTGCCTATAGATTACACCCTAATCAAGTCTATGGTCTAAGATATAAATCTGATAAAAAAGAAGAAAACAGTACAGGATCTCAAAAGTATTTTAAAGAATATGTGTGGATATATCTGGAGATTCTGAAAAGACACAAGGAAATAAATCCTAAGGAAGATGAAAAAGAAACAGAAACTTATTCTGTTTTTATTAAAAATAGAGACAATTATCTAAAATCACTAGGATTTTTAAAAAAGAAAATATACGTTTTAAGATGTATTCGTCATAATTACTTGTATCTTGAAATAGCCGATCTATTTAGAATTTAAAATAATAATATGGATGTAAGCGTTTGTATCACCACTTATAAACACGAAAAATATATTAAAGAATGTCTTGAGAGTATTTTCGCTCAGGAGTTTAGTGGCACCTATGAAATTATTGTATGTAATGATAATTCTCCTGATAACACTGAAGTTATCATTAATGAAATTATTGCATCACATCCAAAAGGAAGTAAGATAAAATACTTTAAAAATGTTCCAAATTTAGGATATGTAAAAAACACATTATTTTCTTTTTCTAAAGCGTTAGGAAAATACATTTCTGTCTTGGATGGTGATGATTATTTTATTGATCAACAAAAACTCCAGAAGCAATTTGATTTTTTAGAAAATAATTCTGATTTTTCCGCAGCAGCCGGAGATTCTTTAGTTATTTATGAAGACCTAGACATTCCCAGTCATTCTTTTTCGCAACATAAAGGAAGAGAATTAACAAAAGAAAACATGACTGACCTAAAGATAGCTCAGACATCTACTCTTTTTTTCAGAAAGGATATCTTAAAAGAAGATTTTCCAACTGAAATAATTTCAGCCGATAGATGTCTATACTTATTGGCTGGATGCTATGGAAAAATGAAAGTTTTTGAAGCCCAATTAAGCTCATATAGACAGTTTAAAGACAGTATCTCAAAAAAGACAACTTATGAGTCTATGTCAAAAGATTTTGTCATTATACCATTTATCAAAAAATATAATCCCAATTATGATATCCTGAAATTAAAAGCTTATTTCTATTACACATTGATGTCTTATTCCAGAGGGATATCGAAATTGCGTTTTTTTAAAGCTGCTTTTGCTTATTTTGTTTATAACTTTTTATCTAAATTTACATTAAACCCCAAAAAAGTATACTTAATATTTAAATGGAGCTTACATACCATTAGAAATGTTTATAAAAGAGAAGTAACTTCACTCCAAAAACAATCGTAACATAAACACATATAACACTATGAATAATTTTTTGAATTCCCAAAACCAAGACCTATTAAAATTTGCAGAAGAAAATTCTTTAAAATATAAAAATGCAAATCCATTCCCAAGCATTTCTTTTGATGATTTTTTTAATCCTGAATTTTTAGAAGAAGTATTGAAAGAATTTCCTGATCTTTCCAAACAAGATGCAATTAGCTTTAATGATCCATTACAGAAAAAATTTGCAGGTAAAGGTGAAAAATCTTTTGGCCCAAAAACAAGAGAATTAATGTATTTTCTAAATTCGGAACCTTTTTTAAATTTTGTAAATAAACTTACCGGTATTGAAGAGCCACTATATGGAGATCCTTATTTTTCAGGAGGAGGACTTCATGAAATAAAAAAAGGAGGACTTCTAAAAGTTCATGCAGATTTTAATAAAAACCCAACCAATGGTTTGGACAGAAGAGTTAATGTTTTAGTATATCTTAATAAAGAATGGAAGGATGAATACGGAGGTCATTTTGAATTATGGAATCAAGATATGACAAAATGTGAAACAAAAATTGCTCCTAAATTCAATACATTAGCAATGTTCTCAACAACATCAAATTCTTATCATGGTCACCCGGATCCTCTAAACTGTCCTGAAGAAAGAAGCCGTAAATCATTGGCATTATATTATTATTCCAACGGCAGACCTGAATCTGAAGCAATTGCTTTCAAAGAAAATCACAATACTCTTTTTGTACAGAGAAAAGACTCCGACAAAGACACAAATGCATGGAATGAGAATGAGCAGAGAAAAAAACAGCATCTTTCCCCAAAAACGTCTTTAGCAAAAAGGGTGTTTAATAAAATTTTCAGAGGCTAACAAATAAAAGCATAATGATTATAGGAAACGGACTCATTGCCAACTCACTAAAAAATATCGATTCCAAAGACCATCTTTACTTTGCTTCCGGAGTTTCAAATTCCCTCGAAACAAGAAGCTCGGAGTTTGAAAGAGAATTTTCACTTTTAAAAAATAATATTACGCTGCATAAGGAAAATAAATTTTTTTATTTTTCTACTTTAAGCGTGAATGATCTTTCCAAACAGCAAAGCCCATATGTTCTTCATAAGCTGGAGATTGAAAATTTTATAAAACAGCATTGTAAAAACTATATCATCCTGAGAATCGGTAATATTGTCGGCAATGGCGGAAATCCCAATACTCTTTTTAATTTCCTTAAAAGTCAGATTATACAGGGTAATCACTTCATGCTGCACCAAAAAGCCAGAAGATTATTGCTGGATATTGATGACATTACGAAATTTTTAGAATCAAACTGTACAAATGTTAATAATCAAACCATTAACTTTGCCTACCCGTATTATTATGATTTAAAGGAAATTGTAGGAGCTATACAGAATAAGCTTCAAAAAGAAGCAAATTATCAGGAATCGGATGAAGGAGATTTTTATACCGTTGATTTTGATGAATCAGTCAATGATTTCTTTAAAGGAACAGATGCTGAAAATTATTTAAAAAATTTAGCTGACAAATATATTTAGAACAGAACACAAATGCCTAAAATTTATTTTATTATTGTTACCTACAATGCCATGAAATGGGCAGAAAAATGCTTTACCAGTTTAAGGCAGTCTTCTGTTCCTGTTCACTGTATTGTGGTAGACAATGGTTCTACAGACGGCACACAAAAATTTATTACGTCCAATTTTCCCGAAGTTGAATTGATTCAGTCCGAAAAAAACTTAGGATTTGGAAAAGCTAACAACATAGGAATCGAAAAAGCTTATCAAAAGGGAGCTGATTTTTTTTATCTGATGAATCAGGATGCATGGATTTTTAACGACAGTGTGGAAAAACTTCTGAATGTTTACCATCTCCATCCCGACAAAAAAGAAATAGGCATACTGAGCCCGATGCATATCGACGGAACCGGAAATAAACTGGATATTTTTCTTGATAAATACATTGCCCATAATTTTGAAACAAGACTGATCTCTGATCTCTATTTCCAGACTTTACAGCCCTTTTACGAAATAAGCTTCATCAATGCTGCTCATTGGTTTTTACCCAAAGAAACCATTGACGTGGTAGGAGGATTCAACCCTTATTTTTTTCATTACGGCGAAGATTTAGAATATGTAAACCGCATTTTATTCCACAAAAAGAAAACGTTACTTGTTCCTGAGAGCAAAGTGGTACATGACGGAAAACAGTCTCTGTCTAAGGTCGATTATACAAAATACGAAGACCTCAGAATAGAAACCAATATCATGAATCCCTCTATTCCGGATTCTCTTAAGGCAGAGAAAAAAGCACTCAAACAAAGTATGCTAAAAAATATGTTTACCGGAAAGAAAAATAACTATCAGAAGTTAGCATCAAAATATAAGAAAATCGTTTCCGAGGAAAAAAAATTAACTGAACTCAGAAATATCGTGGAAAAGAAATCGCCCTCATTTCTGAACCTGTAAATCCATATTCAATATTTAAAAATACTTAAAATGATAAATAAAATTGCAAACAAAATAAAACTACTTTCCCATTCAGGTTCCACCTATCACTGTCCCTATTGCGGTTACGATTCTAAAGATCTGGAAGTGGTAGGACATGATCTTAAAGTACTAAGAGACAAACAGGTAATTGGCGGCGGAAGACGTGCAGCAGGATGCTACAAATGCCATTCAAGAGACAGAGAGAGACTTTTATATGCATTTTTAATTGAAGAACTGAAAGTTACAGACAACAAAAATTTCAGCATTCTTCACATTGCTCCGGAACCGAAGCTTTCCAATATATTTTTAAAATCAAATGTAAAAGAATACATCTGCGGAGATTTATTTACAAAGGGATACGATTATCCAAGTCATGTAAAAAATATGAATGTGATGGATATTCCTTATGAAGATGATCATTTTGATCTTGCCATCTGCAATCATGTTTTAGAACATATTCCTGAAGATACGAAAGCAATGAAGGAACTTCACAGAGTCTTAAAACCGGGAGGTCATGCTGTTTTGCAGGTTCCTATTTCAAAAAATAATCAGCAGACCCATGAAGATTTCACCATCACCGATCGAAATAAAAGAGAAGAATTATTCGGGCAGTTCGATCATGTGAGAATTTACGGACAGGATTATGTATCAAGGCTGGAAAGTGTTGGTTTTAAAGTAAAAAGAATAAATATTTCGGAAAAATATAAAAAATTTGGTCTTAATCCTGATGAAGATATTTTCTATTGCGAAAAATAAGTAAGATCAATTAAAATTAAAAGGTATGTGCGGAATAGCGGGAATCATTACCAACAACGCCAGAAATTATCAGGAAGAACTGAAAAAAATGACCGATGCCATTGCGCATCGCGGTCCGGATTCTTCTCATTTTGAATTTTACGAAAATGCAGCTTTAGGACATCGCAGACTTTCTATTATTGATCTTTCCGAAAACGGAAAACAGCCTATGTTTTCTTCCACAAAACGAGAGTGTATTGTTCTGAATGGTGAAATCTATGGTTATCAAGATATTAAGACACATTACCCCGAATATCCTTACCACGGAAGTTCAGATACGGAGGTCATTCTTGCCATGTATCAGAGGAAAAAAGAAAACCTCATCCACGATCTTCCGGGAATGTTTGCTTTTGCTATTTGGGACAACGAAAAGCAGGAACTGTTCTGCGCAAGAGACCGTTTTGGGGAAAAACCTTTCTATTACGCTATCGGGAACAATAATGAATTTATTTTTGCCTCAGAAATCAAAGCCATTCTTGCTTCCGGATTAATTCGTCCGAAAGTAGATAATTCAGCTCTTTCCCACTATCTTCAGCATGGCTATGTAAGTACATACCAAAGTATTTACGAAAACATTCATGCGCTTCCTCCTGCTCATCAGTTGATCTGGAAAGACGGCAAAATATCCGTTTCAAGATATTACAGTCTTCCCAAAAAAGACAGAACCATAAGTTTATCCGATGCCAAAGAAGAATTTGCATATCTTTTGAAAAATGCTGTGAAAAAACAGCTTGTGGCCGATGTTGAAGTAGGAAGTTTTCTGAGTGGAGGTTTAGATTCTTCTTCCATTGTAGGACTTGTTGCCGAATTTTTACCCAAACAGACAACCATAAGTTTTGGCTACGATCATGAAGACAGCGAACTGAAATATGCCAAAGAAATAGCCGATAAATACCAAACCAACCACATTGAAGTTCACGAAAAAAAAGAAGATCTGGTAACAGCTCTTTTAAAAACTTCTCCTTTTTTTGATGAACCTTTTGCAGATTATTCTTCCATTCCACATTTTGAAATTTGCAGAAATGCGCGTAAAAATCTTACCGTTGTCCTTTCTGGAGATGTAGGAGATGAATTATTCGGCGGCTACAACTTCTACACCATTGAAAATAAACTGAGAAATCATTTCAGTTACAAAAATATTATTGCGCAGTTTGGATTAAAACTATATCAGAAAATAAAACCTATCTCTTTTATCAGTCAACAGAATATTGAAAACAAAAATATTCTCGATTTTCACCAAAACTATGTTAGAAGAGCTTTCTCAAAGCAAGAAAGAGAGTCTTTAGGACTGCATTCGGATTATGATCAGCCTTACAGTTTTATCCCAGATCCGGATTCATTAAATGATATCATGCGACTGGATATCGAGGATTTTGTGCCTTCGAATATGATGGTAAAATCCGACAGAATGGCGATGGCAAATTCTTTAGAAGTAAGAACACCGTTTCTTGATCTGGATTTTGCCGAATTCTGCATTCAGCTTCCGGAAAATCTTAAACTTAGTAACGATAACGATAAAATTATCCTTCGCGAATCGATGGGTTCTTACTGGACGGAAACCATCAGAAAAAGACATAAACAGGGATTCGGAATGAATGTAAAAAACTGGTTTACAGAAGACAGCCTTCTTCGCTTTTCCGATGAACTGTTAAAAAATCCTAACCAAAAGATTTTTAATTATATTGATTTTAAGGCTACACAGAATTTACTGACCAAAGATTACAAACACTGGTGTCTTTTGCAGTTGGCTCTTTGGGCTCATAACAACGAAAAATATCTGTAATCATGAGTCTGCAAAAAAGAATCACTTCCCGTTTCTACTATTATCAATGGCTTTTCAATACCCGGAAACTTCGTGCAGAATTCCCTTTATATCGTATTCTGAATATAAAAGAGACGATTGAGGAGATTGTTAAAAACCGTCGTTCGGTAAGCAGATTCGGAGATGGAGAATTCAGATTGATGCTGCCACAATATGAACTGGAATTTCAGGAAAATAGTGAGAGAATTCGTGAAAAAATGCGTGAAGTGATAGGTTCAGACCTTAAAAACCATTTGGTTTGTCTTCCTGAACCACTTGTTACGGTACGCTCATTTGATATTATTACCAAATATTGGTGGAAAAAATTCATTAACAATTACGGTTCCAGAATTTCTCCTTTTTTAGATCAAAACAAAACCTACGGAAATTCATTCATCACGAGATTTTATCTTGGCTATGAAGACAAATCCGAAAAAAGAAATATAGATATCATCCAATCCTTAAAAAAAATATGGGATAGAAAAGATATACTGATCATTGAAGGAAGGTATTCCCGATTGGGAGTAGGAAATGATCTGTTTGACAATGCAGCCTCTCTTAAAAGGATTATCTGTCCCGAAAAGAATGCATTCAGATGTTATGATAAAATTTTTGAAGCAGCAGCGGAATTTGGAAAAGACAGACTTATTTTGGCGGCTTTAGGTCCCTCCGCAACGATTTTGGCTTACGATCTGGCTAAAGACAATTATTGGGCAATCGATATCGGACATATTGATATTGAATACATCTGGTTTTTGAGAAAAGCTACAAAAAAAATTGCGATCGAAGGACGTCATGTTAATGAAGCGGAAAGCCAGGAATCCTTCGATATTCCGGAGGAATTTGCTCAATCTTATCAAGAAAGTATCATTTTAGAAATAAAAGAATGAACCTGAATATTTCTGTGATCATCCCCGTTTATAACGCTTCCGGATTTTTGAGAAAATCCGTAGAATCTGCTCTGCAATTTGATGAGGTAAAAGAAATTATTTTGGCAGAGGATTGTTCTACTGACAATTCTTTAGAAATTTGTAAAAAGCTAACCTCAGAAAATTCCAGAATTAAATTATTCCGGCATTACGATGAGGGAAATCATGGAGCAGGAGCGACAAGAAATTTAGGAATTGAAAAATCAACCGGCGATTTTATTGCTTTTCTGGATGCAGATGATTATTATCTTCCCAACCGTTTTGATGCAGAAAAAGAAATTTTAAAAGATTCTAAAATCGATGGTGTTTTTGGAGCAATTGGCGTGGAATATTTAACGGAAAAAGGCAAACAGGAATTTCAGCAGAAATTTAAGGAATCTAATCTTACCACCGTAAATTATCCTGCGGAAGGAAGAGATGTTTTCAGAGGTTTGTTGGGCTTAACTTCAAAAACATTTGGCTCTTTTTTTCATCTGAATGCTTTAACAGTAAGAAAATCTGCTTTAGACAAAGTTCATCTTCGTTTTAATGTAAATCTCCGAGTACATCAGGATTCTGATTTCAACCTTAAACTGGCATATCTATGTTATTTAAAATCCGGAATTATCGATCAGGCTGTTGCTATAAGAGGAATACATGATGATAACAGAATTACCAAGATAAAACCTTATTCTTCAAAATTTTACAAAAACAGCTTACTCTACAATGAGTCTGTTTATTTATGGAGTAAAGCGAATTCTTTAGAAAAAGAATATACAAAAAAAATAGCTTTGGACTATTTCAGTTTTAAAATAGCGAATCAGAAGGGATTAAAAAAATGGCTTTCATTTTTGGTTACAGCACTGCAATATCCTGAATTTCTGAAAACAAGATATCGGTTTCACGCTTTAAACAATCCTCATGATGAATAAAAGAATTAACCAGATCAAAAGACTTGTGAGCGATTCTCTGGCTTATGTGAAATTAAAGTTTTACAATCCGCCAAAGAACGATAAAACATTGCTAATCAATTTTGAAAATCCGAATCTTTATCATCGCTTTTTTTATTTACTGGTTAAATTCTACCAGCTTTCAGGATATCATATTGTGTATCCCATGAATTTTGCAAGATTCAGAAATTTAAGAAATAAAGACCGCTATTTGGGACTTATTGTCCGGGAAAAAAACTTTTTAAGCATTCACAAAAAAGATCTTCCTGAAAACTGTATTGAAATAAATGATAAAATGTTCAGTCCTGATTATTTTTCCACTTATTTCGAACATAATAATACTGATGAAAATGCTTTTCATGTTCCTATGAGCTTTCATCCTTTTATGTACAATCAAGAGATCTGGAATCATAAAATTGATACAGAAAGAAAGAGATTTAATTCTATTTTCTGCTACGGAAATTTTGACGCTAAAGCTTATTTGGATATCAAAAGAACTGCTTTTACAGTGGAAACAAGAGTTAGTCTTTTGGATTTTTTTCAGAAAAAAGAAAAATTTATTTCAATTTACGGTAAAAAAGATATTGTTTCTCCAAACGAAAATTTAGATGAAAAATATGTTTTTGCGGTCAAGGAAAACTACCCTATAAAGATGGAGGACATTAGAGAGCTACTCTCCTATTTCAACTTTTATTTATGCTGTCCCGGAGTCGTAATGCCGCTTTGTCATAACGTGATTGAAGCAATGTCAGTTGGCACTATTCCTCTTATACAAAGAGAATATGCAGAAGTAATGTATCCTAATCTTAAACATAAAGTAAATGCAATTGTATTTGAAGATCTTCATCATTTAGAACAAATTCTTAAGAATGAAATTTTCACTTTTCAGGAGCGGGAAATTGCTGCAATGAGAAAAAATGTTTTAGATTATTATAATGACTATCTCACTCCGCAGGCATTGGTAAAAAATCTCAATAAAAGTATTGAAGAGAAAAAACTTATATATTTACAGGCAGAACACAGAAGTATAAAATTTATCCGATAAAATAATATCCATGAATACAGTTAAAAAATTTAATAATGTTTTATTTAAAGAAGGTATTGTAAATTTTGTGAAAAGAAAATTAAATATATCTTATCTGGACAGCGTTACCACATATACCATAAAATATAGAGAAAAAGAAACCAAAATAATTCTAAACAGACAATTCGGATTTGTTGACATGATGATCTTTAAAAATGGTATTTATGAAAAAGACATTATCGACGATATGTACAATGAGCTGGATAAAGGCAAAATAATGCTGGACATAGGTTCGAACATCGGTCAGCACAGTTTAATATTAAGCTCGTACTGCAAAGAAATATATGCCTTCGAGCCTATTCCCAAAGTATATCAACAGTTTAACAGAAGTATTGCGAAAAATAATATTAAGAACATAAAAACTTTTAATTTAGGAATAAGTAATAGAAAGGAAACCAAGGAATTCAATTTTATTGAGGATCATGCCGGAGCAAGTTCTTTTATAGACAGAGCTAATGAGCATACCAATAAAATAACCGTAAAAACAGATACACTGGAAAACATAATTGGAGAAATTCATTTTGATCTCATGAAAATAGATGTTGAAGGGTATGAAGCTGTTGTAATTCTTGGAAATAAAGAAATCATTCTGAAAAACAGACCTGTCATTTTTCTGGAATATGACAGACAATGGATTTCGGAAGAAGGCTCTTACACTCCTGATGATCTTTTCAACTTTTTCAATGATAATAAATTTGAAATATACAGCAGAGTGCATAATAAAGTCATTCAGAAAAGTGACTTTTCAAATGTATTCCAGGACAACTGGATTATAAAACCAATTAACATAGAGCTAAATTGAAAATCTCCGTCATAACTCCCGTTTACAACGCCGAAAAATATGTAACCCAAGCTGTGGAATCCGCTCTTCAGTTTGAGGAAGTATATGAGGTTATTTTAATTGAAGATCAATCTCCGGATAATGCTTTAGAAGTCTGTGAAAAATTAGCAGAAAAACATGATCGGGTAAAGCTTTTTCAGCATCCCGACAAAGGAAATCACGGAGCGGGAAAAACAAGAAACTTAGGTCTGGAAAAAGCAACAGGAGATTTTATTGCTTTTCTGGATGCAGATGATTATTATCTTCCCAATCGTTTTGACGCCGAAAAAGAATTATTTAAAGATCCAAAAGTAGAAGGTGTTTATGGTGCTTTAGGAGTTCATTACTATTCTGAAAAAGCAAAAGAACAGCATTACAGCCTTTTTAAGGATAATTTAACTACCGTTTATAAGAAGCACGATCCCAGAGACGTTTTTCCGGGTCAGCTCAATATGAGAGGAAGCTTTGGGCTTTTCAGTATCGATTGTTTAACGATCAGGAGAGAATCTATGGTCAGAAAGCTCAATCCTTTTTTCAAAACGCATTTAAGGCTTCATCAGGATACAGAATTCTTGTTCAGATTATCTTATTATCTTGATCTTTATCCGGGAATTTTGGATAAAGCTGTTGCCATTAGAGGCGTTCACGAGAGTAACAGAATTACAGCAGTAGATTCTAAAAAAGTAAATCCTGCCATAACCCGGGTTCTGCTGTGGAAAGAAGTAAACGAATGGGCACAGAAGGAAAACACCATTCCGGAAGATATAAAATTACACATCAAAAGAATGCACAGAAGCTACGAAATTGCTCTGACTCCCACTCTGAAAAAATGGGGAATGATCATCAAATATCTTTTTACAGATTACAGAAGCATTCGTTCCGGGCTTTACAATATTAATTTCAGAGAATATTTATTTTAACTGCTTTGTATTCGAAAGTATAGAATCCGCAATTTGTGAGGTAAAAACTTTTCCGGATTCTTTATACATATGATTTCCGTCTGTGTAAATATAATCTTCAGCTTTTGAAGAAAAATCAAAGTACACTACATGATATCTTTTTGAAATAGTTTCTATACGTTGACTGAAATCAGGACTATATCTGTTTTCAACATTCATAATTTCACCCGAAGCAGGGATTCTTACAAGATATACACTTCCTTTATCTTTTAGAAATGTAATCATATCTTCCAGTGCCTGAATTCTTTTTGCAGATATTTTCTGTGTTTTAGCAAGATCTTCTTTGTAAAATTTCAGCTTGGCTTCTGCTCTTTTTTGTACAGAATCTTTTTCCATGCTTACATTTACTTCAAGCCATCCATTTTTATGTAAAAAAGTATTGGATCTTCCCGATTCTTCTCTTTCGCTAAAAATTTTAAACCAGCTTCTTGGATAATTCTTTAAAAGATATTCGTAATTAGGCGACATATCATAGCTGTACATATTTCCTAATGGAGAATTTTCTTTTTCCGGAAAATCTTTAGACTCATCAAATGATTTATTGACAGATAAATTCCAGGGATCAACAGTCAGTATAAAAACGCCATTTTTTGTATTCGGTTTAATTTTTCTTTTTAGAGCTTCCAGATAAACTTTTCCGTAAGGTGACTGAACGACATTGATGGCGAAATTATCAAACTTTTTATGAAGCTTACCTTCTAAAATATCCGGCTGAACAGCCTGAGAACCTCTGGAATCTCCCAAAATAATATTTTCAGGCTTTTCTACTGCGAAATGCATATAATTATCGTCTGTATTTCCATCTGCGAAAGAGCCGAGAACAGCCAAAACGACAGCACAGCCTACCAGATAAAATGATAATTTGAACAAAAATTTTTTCATACTAAAACTGAAAATAAATAAATTCATTATTCCCGAAATTAGCATACCGGAAAATGATAAAAATAATCACTGCGTACATAGCTCTTCTCAGCCACGGATGAAATCTTTCAATTTCCAAACCGTGAAAGCGGCTTCTGTTGAGCCATTCAACAATAAGCATTACTCCAATAAGAGCCATTACTTTATATGGAAAATGAGTAGGAACTGAAAAAATCGTCTTATTAAAAATTTTCCCAATATAAGAAACAGCCTCAGAAACAGATGCCGCGCGGAAAAAAATCCATGCAAAACAGGTAAGAGAAAAGGTAATTAAAATCTGAAAAATCTCCCTGATAGAAGGTAAAAATTTATCCATGGCAACAACTTCAAGATTTTGCCTGTTTTTATCCATCAGTAAAAGAGGCATAAAATACAAAGCATTCAATCCGCCCCAGATGATAAATGTCCAGTTAGCTCCATGCCAGAAACCCGAGACTAAAAAAATGATGAAAGTATTGCGGATCTTCATTATCAGTCCGCCCTTGCTCCCTCCTAAAGGAATATAAAGATAATCTCTGAACCATGAAGAAAGAGAAATATGCCACCTTCTCCAGAATTCTGCAATATCTCTTGAAAAGTAAGGGAAAGCAAAATTCTTCAGAAGCTCTATTCCAAAAAGTCTGGAAACTCCAAGAGCAATATCAGAATACCCCGAAAAATCACCATAAATCTGAAAAGCAAAAAGTATGGCTCCCAAAACCAGATTACTGGCACTTTCGGTGTGATAATGTGCGAAAATTTCATTTACCAGAGGCGCACAATTGTCTGCAATAACCATTTTCTTAAAAAAGCCCCAGAGAATTTGCCGCATTCCGTCTGCAGCCTGTTCATAATTAAATGTCCTTTTTCTCTGAATCTGTGGCAAAAGGTGGGTTGCTCTTTCAATAGGTCCCGCTACCAATAAAGGGAAATAACTTACAAAAACAGCATAATCTATAAAATTCCGCTCCGCAGAAATTCTCTTTTTATAAATATCAATCACATAAGAAAGACCATGAAACGTATAAAAAGAAATTCCAACAGGAAGGACTATTTTTAACAGCCAGATATTGATGTGGAAACCAAAACTTCCAAAAAGTTCTGAAAAGCTTTCTATAAAAAAATTATAATATTTGAAAAAACCTAAAAAGCCCAGATTTATAATAATACTGAGTGCTAACCAAAATGTGGATTCTTTTTTGCTTTTGCTTTTTTCGATCATAATACCGGAAACAAAATCCAGCCCAATAGAAAACATCAGCAGAAAAAGAAATCTCCAGTCCCAACAGGCATAGAAATAGAAGCTTGCTACCAGAACAAGTACATTCTGATGTTGGTACTTTTTATTAAAAACAAACCAATAAAGTATAAAAACGATTGGCAGAAAAATTAGAAAACCAATAGAATTAAATAGCATAGTATTCTTTTAAATTGAAGATTTTAAGAAAAACTTATGCAGAATATATTGATAAACAGCTATTATCAGGAACGAAAATAGGAAAAGGGAACAGCATTTCTGTCATAATTTATTCATTTATGTTTAACAAAAGTAAATATTTTTATCCGAATTTTATCTTCTTTAAATAATCTCTGCAAGGTTTTTCTATCAGTTGATAAAAAACACCTGAAATAATTATTAAAACAGGAATATAAATCCAGAAGATCATACTTTTATCATATATCCTGAAATAATCATATAGAAACGATCTTAAAATAAATAAAACAGGAATATGAACGATATAAATGGCATAACTTATTTCACCCAGATATTCCAAAGGCTTTAAAGACATCATTTTGGTTAAAAAACCATTGTTCAGGGAGATTAAAACAATCAGTGGAACAAAAAACACCGCCATTAATCCATCATGAAAATATAGAGGAACGAAAAGAAGTGCCAATAATATTAAACTGAAAACCAGTATCATTGCCCAGTCATAGTTTCTTTGTCTACAATTTTTAATAAAAAATATTCCTGCGAGATTTCCGATTAGAAACTCATTAATATGCAGCAACGGAAAGTATGAAATAAAATCATGACTTTTGGAATACCTTCCTTCATACAATCCGGAGAACATGAAGTAGTTGCAAAAAACCTGAGTGGCAATCCAGATGAGAACAGCAGTAATCCAGATGAATTTATAATTTTTTGAGTAAATATAATTATACAAAAAAGGAAAAATCAGGTAAAAGAAAAATTCTACTGAAATCGACCATCCCGGAAAATTCAAAATTAAAGCTTTACCAGGAAGCCAGCTCTGAACACCAGACAAATATGCAATAATCGGGAAAAAAGCAGTTTCCTGAGACCGAATCAACAAATAGAGAAGCAATCCAACCACATAAAGTGGATAAATTCTTGCGACCCTGTTGCGGTAAAAATCAATATAATTTATTTTTTCTTTGCTATGATAAGCAACGATCATTATAAATCCCGAAAGAATAAAAAAATAACTTACGCCGATATTCGCCTTAGCAAAAATCTCCGATATATATTTTATTTTATAAACGAAAGCGCCATCACCATAATGAAAAATTACAATTGCTATTGCGGCTAAAAATCTTGTAAATGTAATCTGACTAATTTTCACGAATCAAAAATACATTTAAAAGTTTTTATTTAACAAAAACACCAATGTATTTTCCTTCGTATTCTACTACCGTAGTTTCAATACTATTTTTTTCGCAGAAATCCTGATAAGCAGAATTGTCTCCAATATCATCGCTAATAAAAACTCCGCCTTTTCTCAAATGCTTATACAATTCGTTGTAAGCCCAGAATCTCCCGTTATAACTCTTATCAGAATCATAATGTACAACGTCAAAAGATGCGTTGTCTGCAAAGATTTTCGGTAACGATTCTTTGTCTGCAAAACGGAATAATTTCCAGTGAGATTTCAGATTTTCAGGAACAATACATCCCACATACTGATCGCCGTCCTGCGCAAGATACGGCATATCTGAACTGTACAAAGTCCCGTTTATCTTCGTTAATGAAAGTAAAGCAGCCAGAGAAGACCAACCATAAGCAACACCTGTTTCAACGGCATTTTTAGCGTTGGTAAATTCGCATGAATAATAAATCAGTTCCAAAGCTCCTGCTCCACCCATTTTAATAGGGCAATCGTCCTGTCTTTTCTGAGAATCTTTTAAAACTTCAGCGAATTCAGCCTGAAAAGGCTCAATATCAATTCCGAAAAGTTGAAAAACCGCCTGTTTTTGAGAAATTGCTCGGGAAGCTGCCCAAGAATTGGTTTTTTCCTTTCCTTTGAATGCATTTCCCCGGTTTACGGTATTTTTTACAATCTTCCGTCCCAATTCAGGGTAAAGATCCGGTCTTTTAAGATAGGCTATAAACGTTTTGAGAACTCTGGATATTTCGCTCACTGTGTTAAATTTAAGCCACAAAAATAAAGATTTTTCTGTTATCTTTAGGATATAATTATCTTTGTAAAAATTTATTAACACAATAAGATGAAGTTTTCTGTTCTGATTGCCAATTACAACAATGGAAAATTCTTTAAAGAATGCTATGATTCTATTATAGCACAAGATTACAAAAACTGGGAAGCGATTATTCTGGATGACGCTTCTACAGACGATTCCGTGGAGGTAATTAAAAAATTAACCGGCAGTGATGAACGTTTTAAAATTTACAGAAATGAAGAAAACAGCGGTGTAGGAATCACAAAAAGCAAACTGATTGAACTGGCAGAAGGTGATATTTGCGGCTTTGTAGATCCTGATGACGCTATTACACCGAATGCGCTCTCTTCAAGCATAAAAATTTTTCAAAAGCAACGAAATGTTGTTCTTACTTACAGCAAATTTGCAAAATGTGATGAAAATCTGAAAATTCTGGAGGTTCCAAAAATCGCTCAGCAGGTTATTAATAACAGTCCGTTTTTTTTCAACTGCCCTGTAAATATTGTGCATTTCGTGTGTTTCAGAAAGGGCATTTATAATCAGACGGAAAAAATGAACACGGAAATGAAGATTGCTGAAGATCAGGATTTATATTTAAAAATGTATGAAAAAGGTAAGGTAAAATTTATTAACGAGGTAAATTATCTTTACAGGCTTCATTCCGGAGGTATTTCTCAAAATGACAACCGCCCCAAATCGAGGGAATATTTTGCCAAAGTCATTTTCAATACCATGAAACGCAGAAAATTATCTTCCATAAACGGAAAGACAATCCCGAAAGAGTACAACAGTTCTCAGGAAATCTACAGACTTTTAGAATATCAGAATTCCATTGCATTTAAAATTAAAAAGAAACTGATCATATTTGCCCAACAAATCTTTAGTTAATGACGAAAAATAATAAAATAAAAGTGCTTTTCAGGCATCGTTCTATGGAAATGGGCGGTGTGGAAAAAGTAGTTTTAAGTATGTTGAATCATCTTAACAAAGATACATTCGACATGACGATCTGTTTAAATATGAATCAGGGAGAGCTGAGAAACGAAATTCCCACTCATGTAAGAAAAGTTTACCTTACTGAAGGCAGAGAAGATCTTTCAAAAAATCCGCTTATCCAAAAACTACAGTTAGCAAAAAGAAAATTAAGACTTCAGAATGCTTTGAGAAATCCTTCCATCGCTCAGAAAATTCTTAATGATGAATATGATGTAGAAATAGCTCCTACTTACGCTGCTTTTTCTGCGGTTCTCCATTCTGTTAATAAAAAATCAAAGAAAATAGGCTGGTTTCACTCCGATATTACTCTGCCGAAACTTCAGCCTTTGGTTCCTGAAATTTTAAAGCAGATTCCTCAATTTGACTATTTTATTTTCGGTTCCCAACAAACAAAAGATATTTTAATTCAAACCTATCCTGATCTTAAAATTCCCGAAAATCAGGTTATCTTAAATGCGATTCCTATTGATGAATTAAAACAGAAAGCTTTAGCTTTTAAACCTGACTTACCAAACAAACCTGTTTTCGTTTCTGTTGCGAGACTTCACAGCCGGAAAGGTTTTCATAAACTCATGGAAGCGCACGCAAGATTACTGAAAGATGGTTTTGATCATCACATTATTGTGATCGGTGACGGTGAAGAAATGAGTAATTTAAAGAAGCAGACAGAAGATCTTGGTGTTACAGACAGTTTTAAATTATTAGGATCTTCTATGAATCCTTATCCATATGTAAAAAATGCAGATTTTTTCATCCTTCCATCCGAATCTGAAAGCTGGCCTCTGATTATTGCCGACAGTCTGATCCTTCAAAAACCAATTATTTCAACCAACGTAGGAGGAATTCCTGAAATGATAGAACACGGAAAGACAGGCTACCTCATCAATTATGAAACGGAAGAGATGTATGAATCCATGAAAAAATTTCTTACAGAACCCGAATTAATTGCCGAAATCAAGAAAAATCTCATCAATATTGAAGAACAGTTTGATAATCAGAAGATTTTTAATGCTGTAGAAAATATCATTATTAATTTAGCAAAAAAAGAACAATGATTTTCCTTTACCGTCTTATTCTGAAAATTCATACCACCTATCAAAAGATCATTCAGAAGATTTATATTAAAATTTCTGTTGCGAGAGGACTGAAGGTGGGGAAAGATGTAATTTTTGTGGAAGCTCCGGATTTTGGTTCAGAACCTTTTTTAATTGAAATCGGAGACAGGACAAAAATTACGGCAGGCTGCAAATTCATCAATCATGATGGTGCAATGTACGTCATCCGAAGCATGGAAAAATATCAGGATGCAAGAAATTTTGGCAGGATAAAGCTGGGGAAAAACTGTTTTGTAGGAAACAACTGTATTTTTCTTCCCGGATCACAGATGGGAGACAATTGTATTTTGGGAGCCGGTTCCGTACTCAATTCAAGTATGCCCGACAATTCTGTTTATGCTGGAACTCCGGCAAAATTTATCTGCACAGTGGAACAATACGGAGATAAAGCCCTGGAAAACAATGTAATGTACCCGAGAGAACTTGAACCTGAAAGAGCAAAACTTGAAGCTTACATTAAAGAAAACATTCCTCATGTTTACAAACCCGTAAAGAAATAAATGTCTGAAAAAAAGAAAATTCTCATCCGTATAGGCTCTCTGCGTCACGGTGGCGCGGAAAAAGTTTTGGTGACTTTTTTGAAAAATCTGCCTTCCGATAAGTATGAGATTGATTTGCTGCTGAATCTGAATTCAGGAAAATATCTGCCTGAAGTTCCCGGCTGGATCAATATTCTGCATCTTCATCAAGGCGAAATGATAACCACGAATCGTCCTCACGAAATTCCGAGAAAAGCAGCAAGAGTCATTCATGAAAAAATACTGAAAAAGTTCCCAAATCTTCTTTACAAAGGAAAGCTAAAAAATAAAAAGTACGACATCGAATTCGCAGCCATCCACGGAATGCGGGATGAAATCTTAGGATCTCCTTTAAAAAGTTCAAAAAAAATCGTCTGGATTCACAATGATCTTTCACAGGTGAAAGGCTATACCAATGATGAGATCCGTAAGTTTTTTGGGTTTGACAAAATCATGGTGATTTCTGAAAAGATACAGCAGCTTTTCCAAAGTCTGGCAAAAAATGAAACTGAAAAACAAAAAATTGTAAAGATCTACAATCCTTTAGACACCGAAGAGTTTCTTGCCAAAGCAGACCTTCCAGTTATAAACTATCAGTTTGATCAGAATGTTCCTACCTTTATTTCAGTCGGAACTGTTTTTCCACAAAAAGGATTCGACAGGTTATTGAAAGTTCATCAAAAACTTTTGGATGAAGGTTTTCAGCACAAAGTTTTAATTGTTGGCGACGGATATGATTTTGAAAACATTAAAAAACTAAAATCCGAGCTTGGCATTGATGAAACAGCAACCATGTTAGGATTTACAGACAATCCTTATCCTTATTTTAAAAATGCTGATTTTTATATTTTAAGTTCGAGGTATGAAGGTTTTCCAACTGTTCTTTTTGAAGCCATTACCCTGAAAAAGAAAATTATTTCTACTGACGTTTCGGGAGCCAATGAAATGTTAAACGATGGTGAATTGGGTCTCATTGTGGAAAATTCTGAAGAAGGAATTTATAACGGAATGAAGAAAGCATTATCTGAACCTGAGTTTTTCAACAAATATCCGGAAAAACTTATGAATTATGAAATGCCTTTTAATCTGAAAAATTCCGTAAGCAAAATTGTTTCTATTGTGGATGAATTGTAACTGATTAAAAATTTAAACCTGTAGAATTATTACATTTGTGGTATGGCAGAAAACTATTCCATTCTTCAGAAAGATTTTTACCGGGAAAGCGGAAAATGGCTTTCTCCATTTCAGATCTGGGCAAAATGCATCAATCCGAACCTTCATTTTATTTATATTTTAAGAAAAAGCCAGCAATATCTAAAAACGCCGTTGCTGAATATTTTCTGGAAACTGGTTTTAAGACATTATCAGATTAAGTACGGCTTCCAGATCTATCCCGAAACAGAAATCGGGGAAGGTTTTTATCTTGGACATTGGGGAAGTCTTGTGATTAATCCCAATACTAAAATCGGAAAAAACTGTAATATTGCACAAGGCGTAACCATCGGACAGCAGAATCGTGGAAAAAATCAGGGATTTCCAGCTATTGGAGATGAAGTATGGATTGGAACCAATGCCGTTATCGTGGGAGGAATTACCATCGGAAACAATGTTCTTATCGCGCCAAATGCCTACGTAAATTTTGATGTCCCTGAAAATTCTGTCGTGATGGGTAATCCGGCAAAAATTTATGAATCTGAAAACGCAACTGAAGGGTATATTAATAATAAGATCTGATAAATAAAAATATTTTAGCTATCTTCATCAAATTGTTTGTAATTTTAGCATAGAATCATCAAACCATATAAAAAAACATAATTTTATGACCTCTTTTATGATTTTAAGCATATTTTAATATTAAACTTTGTTAAAAATATTTAGAATCTCATCAAAAATTATATTTTTGCATCATTATCGATTTGGTCTATTGATTTTGAAATTAATTTAAACCAAATAAATAATTAATCCTTATAAAAAGCTCTTATGTCACAGTCGTACAAAGCTATTTTTGAAAACAACAGAAAATGGGTAGAGTCTAAAATCGCGGAAAACCCGGAGTTTTTTCATGATCTTGCCAAGACACAGCATCCGAATTATCTTTACATCGGATGTTCAGACAGCCGCGCGACTGCAGAAGAACTGATGGGAGCCAAACCGGGAGAAGTTTTTGTCCACAGAAATATTGCCAATGTGGTGAATACTCTGGATATGAGTTCTACAGCCGTTATTCAGTATGCCGTGGAACACCTTAAAGTAAAAGACATCATTGTTTGCGGACATTATAACTGCGGAGGCGTAAAAGCAGCGATGACTTCTCAGGATTTAGGATTGCTGAATCCGTGGTTAAGAACCATCCGCGATGTATACAGATTGCATCAGGCTGAACTGGATTCTATTACAGACGAAGACAAACGCTACGACAGACTGGTAGAACTTAACGTACAGGAACAGTGCATTAACGTCATCAAAATGGCGTGTGTACAGGAAAGATATATTTTAGAGGAATATCCCGTAGTTCACGGTTGGGTTTTCGATCTGAGAACCGGAAAAATCATCGATCTGGAGATCGATTTTGAGAAAATATTAAAAGATATCCAGAAAATTTATAACCTTACCAGCTCAGACTGGGTAATGAGCAGAAAGACCAAATAATTTTTATATAAAGAATGTAAAATGAAACTCTGGAGTATTATTACATTACTGTTTTTTCTCAACTTTACGGCTTTACCGAGTATTGCCGAAGTTTTCGGTTGGGATCTTACAAGAACAAATGTAGTAATTAATGAAGAAGAGCCACATTCCCACCCCTCGACTTTTATAGTTTACGAAAAAACACTTCCTAAAACTTTTGATGTTTTCGATTATCTGAAGTTTTATGAACCCTCACTGGAAGACAGATCGTTTGTACTGATAGACGATTCTTTTCATCTGTCTCCATTGCTTACCATATTTTCTCCGCCTCCGGAAGCGTAATTTTTACCGTTAGATTTTTTTGATAGCTATTCTTTGTCATACCATTGATATTGAATAAACACGTGCTTTAAAAATTACATTTTCCAAACTTTACAACGGTCTGTTCATAAAAACAGATCACTATTCACAGCATTTTCATCATGAAAAAAACATCATTAATCGGAGGAATTAAGGAGAATTTCCCTTCAGGACTCGTGGTATTTTTAGTAGCGCTTCCTTTATGTTTAGGGATCGCATTGGCTTCTGGAGCCCCGCCTTTGTCCGGAATCATCGCCGGAATCGTGGGAGGTCTTGTTGTAGGATCCATCAGTAATTCGAATATTTCCGTTTCAGGTCCTGCAGCGGGATTAACGGCCATTGTTTTAACTGCCATTACAGATCTTGGCGCATTCGAACTTTTTCTTTGTGCCGGAATTATTGCAGGATTGCTGCAATTGATTTTAGGATTTATAAGAGCCGGAAGTATTTCCAATTATTTTCCTAATAACGTTATCGAAGGAATGCTTGCTGCCATCGGAATTATCATTATTCTGAAACAGATTCCCCACGCTTTGGGATTTGATAAGGATTATGAAGGACATGAATCTATATTCGACAATGGTCTTAATTTCGGATATTTTACAGAATTATTCGGAGCAATTCAGCCGGGTGCGATCATTATTACCTTAATTTCGGTAGCGATTCTGATTACCTGGGACAAAGTTCCGGCTCTTAAAAGAATTAAAATGCTTCCGGGAGCTTTGGTTGCCGTTGTAACAGGGATTATCCTGAATCAGATCTTTAAAATGACAGGAAGCTCATTGGAAATCCAGACCCAGCATTTGGTTTCTCTGCCCGTTCCACAGTCTTTTGATGACTTTAAAAACCTTGTGACCATGCCGGATTTTAACGGATTCACCAATCCGAAAGTGTGGATTGCAGGAGCAACAATCGCTATTGTCGCTTCTATTGAAACTCTGCTTTGTATTGAAGCTTCCGACAGGCTTGATGTACAGAGAAGAATTACCGATACCAATCTGGAACTAAAAGCTCAGGGAATCGGAAATTTAATAAGTTCATTTATCGGCGGACTTCCGATGACTTCTGTGGTGGTAAGAAGTTCGGCAAATGCCAATTCGGGAGCAACCTCAAAATTATCAACCATTATTCATGGAATTTTATTGCTAATATGCGTTCTGTCGATTCCGGTAGTTTTAAATTTAATTCCACTGGCGACTTTGGCAGCAGTATTAATTATGGTAGGTTATAAACTGGCAAAACCTGCTACGTTTAAACATTTCTGGCATTTAGGAAAGTTTCAGTTCATTCCTTTCATTGCAACGGTGGTGGCTGTTGTGGCAACCGATTTGTTAAAAGGTGTTGGAATAGGTCTTGCTATTTCAGTATTCTATATTCTTCAGGGAAATATGAAGAGAGCTTATTATTTAAGCCGTGAGAAGCTGGATGATGCAGATGAAATAAAAATGAAACTGGCGGAAGAAGTTTCCTTCCTGAATAAAGCGGCTATCAAAAAAACATTGAAAAACATTCAACCGAATTCTAAAGTAATTATTGATGCAAGAGAAACATCTTATATAGCAACCGATGTTCTGGAAATGATTCAGGATTTTGCCAATATCCGTGCAAAAGAAGAAGACATTACGGTTGAATTGTTAGGATTTAAAACGTCTTACAGAGATTATGAAAGAGACGAAGAATCTCACATTTTAGTTACGCATAAAAGAGCAATGTAAGCTCAAAACAATAAATTTTATACCTTTAAAAAATTCAATTTAATAAAAATTATATGAAAGCACATACATCCGAAACGCAATCAACGATTACTCCTGAAAAAGCATTAAACTTTTTAAAGGAAGGAAACCAGAGATTTGTAAATAACTTAAAGGCTAACAGAGATCTTTTGGAGCAGGTAAACGCAACCCGTGAAGGACAATGGCCTTTTGCGGTAGTATTAAGCTGTATCGACAGCCGTACTTCTGCAGAACTTATCTTCGATCAGGGATTGGGAGACATTTTCAGCATCAGAATTGCGGGAAATTTCGTTAATCAGGATATTTTAGGATCTATGGAATTCGGTTGTAACGTTGCAGGTTCAAAGCTTGTAGTAGTATTGGGACACACAAAATGCGGCGCTTTAAAAGGCGGTCTTGATGCAGCAAAAATCGAAGGTTTGGGAATGGATAACCTTAACCACCTGATCAACCACTTCAACCCGATTATCAATGATATTATCGAAGAAGGAGAAGAGCGCTCTTCTGCCAATGCAGATCTTTTGGAAAGACTGAATCAGCACAACGTAATTAATGCGATTGATGATATCCGTAAGCAGAGTTCTACCCTTAGAAAACTTGAAGAGGAAGGAAAAATTAAGATCGTGGGAGCCAATTATGATGTAGAAACAGGCGTTGTAACCTGGTTAGCATAAGAAATGTTATAGTTTAGATAAATTGGTTGGAAATTAGCTTTAAGAGTACAATCGCAAAGACCATCGGATTTCGGTGGTCTTTTGTTTTATTTAAACAGTTTTTTTTTAAAAATAGTCAAAGAAAATAGCCTGTAAAATCTTACTTTTGATTTTTAATTTTCTCTTCATGAAAATACTGTTGAATATATTTGGGGTAACATTCTTTTTATTTATTAATACGGCTTTAAATGCTCAAAAACCAGTTTCAGATACTTTAGCTTACGCAAAAAAGTTCGAAACCAATAAGCAAAAATATATTGGAAAACCTTTTTCTTTATTGCTGAAAGACATGACGCAGCTTCAGTTTAAGAAAGCAAAATCCGACATTAAAGAAGATCAGGAAAATGCGATTCCAAGTACAATTTTCAGGTTTTCAGATAAAGAGGTAAATTCTCCGAATGAAGTAAGTTTTGTGATTAAATGGAAAGCAGACACAGCTCCTGTAACTCCGATAGAATTTTTTGAGCAGGAACATAATTATCGTTTTACACTTAATGAAAGAAACTTTTTCGAAAAGAAGATCATAAAAGATATTGTAGTGTACAAATAACAAAAAACCTCCATTTCCGGAGGTTTTTGACATATTATTTCTGAGAATTATTTTCCGTTGAATGCAGACATCGTATTGTTGATTCCTGCGAATACAAATGACAGACACGCTTTGGAGAATTTTTCAATTCTTTCCGGAAGTTTTTCATTTTCTTCTTCATTCCAGGTTCCCAAAACATAATCTACCTGTCTTCCTTCCGAGAAATCGGCAGAAATTCCAAAACGCAGACGGGCATAATTCTGTGTCTGCAATACTTCATTGATGTTTTTCAGTCCATTATGTCCTGCATCTGAACCTTTTCCTTTCATCCTTAAAGTTCCAAAAGGCAAAGCCAGATCGTCTGTTACGATAAGAACATTTTCCAGAGGAATGTTTTCTTTCTGCATCCAGTAACGAACTGCGTTTCCGGAAAGATTCATGTAAGTATCCGGTTTTAAGACCAAGACTCTTCTTCCCTTGTATTTTCCGTCTGCCATCCAGCCGAAATTGGTGGTATTGAAAGAAACTTCCATGGTTTCCGCTAATTTGTCTGCAACTTTAAAACCTATATTGTGACGTGTATTTTCGTATTCTGCGCCTTTATTTCCAAGACCGACTATTAAATATTTCATTGAGAAATTTTTTGCAAAATTAAAGGATTTCAAATAAAAAAACCCAACCTTCATGAAGATTGAGTTTTTTATTATTTTAATTGTAAATTTTTACAATGGTTTGTAGATGTAATTTACACCATATCCTTTTTGCATATAAGTCTGTGCATCGTAGTTGTAATTCGTGGAGAATACAACCGGTGTAGGAATTGGGGTTCCTAAATCCGTAACGGAATATCTCTGAGGGCTGTTTGGTGATAAAATCCAGCTTTTTACATCATTCGCTTCCGTTGATAACAGTCTTGAAATTTTGTACGCATTCGGAATTAAAGTAAACGGATTGATTTTCGTATCATAATTTGTAAACTCATATCCTAGCTTAGTTGTCGGAGAACCAAACGAACCAGTTGATCCCATTGGTCCGTAATTTCTTGTTACTTTAGAAACATTATCTCCTGTATATTCATACTTTGTTTTTGAATAAGAGGTATATACAAATGGAGTTCCTGAAGCTTCAGGTCCGTTTCTCATGATAATTGAATCCAGTTTTGCCGTTGCCGCAGCATACTTTAAGGTATAAAGTGTCTTTGTCTTTTTATAAAGCGTCTGTGGTCCCGGTACTAAAGGAGTATATGGAGCTGTAGTACTTCTCTTGAAGAAAGATCTGTTTTCTGAGATGGTTTCTATTCTTCCTGTACTTCCGTAAGTAAACTGCTGTGTAAAGATCACGCTGTCTTTATCTAAATCTCCGTTTCCGTCAAGATCTAAAAATCCTCTGAAATCGATTCTGCTTACCTTATCTCCGCTCCATGCTAAATCTGTAGTAGAGTTCATACTGTCTGTTACCACTTTAGACAATTGAAGACCATTGTAATAATAGGTTGCTAAAGTATCTGAGTCTGTGATCTCTCTGTATAAAGCTCTCGGACCATTCAGTCCTGTATTGTCATTAATATCCACCAGAGGATTTCCGTCTTCATCCAATAAATCTTTACAAGAATGAATTGTAGAAATACCTACCAATAGTAAAACAAAATAAAAAAGTCGTTTCATTCCAATAGGGGATTATTTATTTTTTCACAAATATAATTTTTTTTTGAATAAAAATCACGTTTTTATTCATATTATCATAAAACTAGTAAAAGATAATTCTTCTTTATAACGGTTTATAGATATATTTAATTGTCTGACTCTGATCTGAAACCGGATAATTCTGTGAATCATACAGATACCCTTTAGGATAAGAAATGGCAGCGCCGGCAGGATTCTGTATCGTAACTTTCCCTACATTATTGGCAGACAGCATATAAGAGTTGAGCTGCGTCATAGTGGAAGATACCATAAAATATTCCTTCGGAAGCGTAGTATAAGGGTTTACTTTAACATCATAATTTTCATACAGATAAGAAGTGGTAGATGCCGTGGAAGCCGTAGGAGTTCCTCCGCTCATTAACATCGTGGTGTAATCTGCTTTTACGATATTGTTTGCCGAAAAGGTAAATTTAAGTTCTGTATAATGAGTATAGGAAGTACTTCCTGCCATTTTTTTCTTCTCAACAATTCTGTACAGCACTCCGTTTGCATCATAATATACTGTAAAATCACTGTGGTTAGCTACTCCCATAACAGTCTGATCCATCGTAAATGCGGATAATTTTCCGCTTGTATACGTAAGTGCGTAAGTATTATCTGTAACGTGCGGAGTTACATTATCCTGAATTTTTATCTGAGAAATTGTAGTTCCCGAATAAGTTACGGTAGAAGTAAGCGTATTGCTGGACGCAGCATCTCTTACAAAAACCTGAGAAAGCGCTCCTCCTGTTGTAACATACTCTTCCAGATCTTTTGTCCCATTGTTTACTTTGGATAAAATTCTGGGACCTGTAATCGTAGTTCCGGATGTTGTATTCTTGTTCTGATTCGGCGGATCTTCCGTTGTATTGTCACAAGAAACCACAAAACCAAGGGCAATTGCAGCAAAAGTAGACAGGATGTAATTTTTGGTCATATTATTAATTTTTAATGCCGTCAAATATAATTTATTTTCTCCTATCACAGCCTTAAAATCATTAAATAAATATCACTTTAAAATAAAAAAATCTAAAAACTTTCGCTTTTAGATTC
Organism: Chryseobacterium sp. C3; assembly: GCF_014218905.1. Taxonomy (NCBI): domain Bacteria; kingdom Pseudomonadati; phylum Bacteroidota; class Flavobacteriia; order Flavobacteriales; family Weeksellaceae; genus Chryseobacterium; species Chryseobacterium sp. C3. The sequence goes on from NZ_JACLCU010000005.1 coordinate 90,459, forward strand.
TAATTTATGAAAAATAATCTGTTTTTAATAAGGCTGCAAAACAGACGTTGTTAAAACAGACTGAGACATATCGGAATTCAGAAAGTTGGTATTCACTGCTGTTCCTATTCCCAGAGTTCCGCTGTTCAGGTTCCTTTTTGTACAGGCAACCTTCACTTTATAATTGTTTTTCGGAGTTACATTCGTAAGTGTTGTGTTCATGTTATAAATTTTATAGGAACCGTCTGTCCCGATTAAAACATCGGTTCTTACTGCTTTTAAAAGATCATCCACAAAAATTCCGCACGCAAAACCTGAAGACGAGTTTGAATTATTGGTCTTTTGAGCAGTTGTCTGAAACGTAAAAACAACTTTATTAGTGGTATTGGTTACCGAATACGTATCCTGAGCTCCTGTAATTACTGTCCAATCTGAAGTAAGCGCAGAGTTTTCTGCATAAGGAGAAGTAGAACCGTTATTTCCACTGAAGGTTACTCCTGTCTGATCCGACACCGTATTCATGGAAAATAAAGACATACTTCCCTGTCCGTCTGCAATTTTCACACTCTTCCAGTCGTTAACTGCAAGATCCGAGTTATTATGAAAAATGGTTCCGGCTGTTCCGGCTGAACCTTTTACGGTATTTGTTCCGCCCATTCTCATTTCTTTATTGATGTTCAGATCCCCGTTGATATCAAGTAATCCTACAGGTGTTGCAGTCTTTATACCGACTTGGGCATAATATCCTAATGAGAATATAGAAAATATTACTAAAGCTATTTTTTTCATGATTTAGTTTAAGATTGAATTAAATACTTGCGGTATTTCGTAAACATCCACTTTAAGCGAGGATTGTGTGATAAAGCTGTCGATATTTGAAGACACATTAATACCGATACCTAAATTTGCCGTAGTATTGTACGATTTTAATCTGGAACATGCTACACTCACTGTATGCTGCCCTTTGGTAAGGTTCTGCACCATCCCGATCTGGTTATGCGTAATAAAAGTATTGGTAGCACTACTTGCCTTTATATTTCTCTGTCTTAGATTCACAAGCTTATCGTCTACAAAAATTCCGCATGCATAATCAATAGAAATATCGGTCGTCCCATTGGCTGGAAACGCAGCCTGAACCACTGTTTCAAACTGGAAGTAGGTTTTACTTTCTGTACTGTAAACAAAGAATGGCTGAGATAAAGATGCTATTTTTTTAAACTGATTTAAACTGCTGAAATCTGTATCTTTTACAAGGGTTGTAGATCTGCTTGTTCCATTGGAAGATTCTTCCGTACTGGAAAAAGTAATCCCTGTTTTATCTGAGAAAGAGTTATTAAAAATTAAATAAAATTTATTCGGTTCATATTCCGGAATACGAAGAGACTTCCAGATCGGAGGATTTCCTGCTCCCTGCGAAACAAGTATCTGATCGTTATTTCCCTGTGAAATACTGTTATCCGTAGGATTGAAAACAGATAATTTATCTCTTAAATTAACATCACCGTTTACATCAAGAGTAGATTTCGGAGTGGATGTTTTTATACCTATTTGCGCAGAAGATAAAATTCCTGCGGAAATACAGAAAGCTAATAATATTTTTTTCATGGAGGGATTTAGTTGCTTTTATACGTTACATATTCAATAATATCCACCTTAAAATCAGATTCAAGATTAAATGCATTGGAAACTGAATTTGAATTCGAGATATTTTTTCCGATGGTAAACTGAGAATTGATATCTGAAGATTCAATTTTTCTGCAGGCAACCTCAATTTTCTGAGTACCTACAGGAACATTCTGCTCCGTATAATTCAACGTGAAAATATAATCCTGAAAACCACCTTTATCGGTATTGTTATTGGAAGTAATCTTATCCGGACGTACTGCAACCAGCTTATTGTTTCGGAATATACCACAGGCAAATGTAACACTTTGAGAAGTTGTTGCAGCGGGTGCTTTCATTTCAACTCCTGTCTGAAACTGGTAAGTAAGCCTGTTTTTTCCGTTTTTAATGATGAAGTTATTCTCAAGACCGGCAATCTTTACCCACGTACCGTTTGCAGTAGCAGCAATGTCGTTTCCAACAGAATTTTTATAAATTCCGTCTGCAGCAACACCGTTAGAAAGCGTACTGATACCCACCTGATCGGAAGATAAATACGAATTGATGAGTTTATACTGACCTTCTTCCATAAAAGTAACATTTATGGATCGCCAGTTTGGGGGAAGACCTTCGCCCTGAGAAACCAGCACCTGTCCGTTCAAGCCGGGATTACCCAGCGTAGTAGCAGTACCTCCTACTCTCAATTCTTTTCTTAAGGTGGTTTTCCCGTTTACATCGAGAACAGCATTGGGGGTACTAATACCAATTCCCACCTGAGCGTATGCCTGAACAGAAAATAATAATCCGGCTACACAGCTATATAGAGTTTTTTTCATAATAAGGGACTGCAAAGATAAATAAAAAATATACAGAAAGTAGAGTAGAAATACGTAAACTGATAGAAATTAACTAATTACGCCATAGCAGCAATTGACTAAAAAGTAGAATTATTACTACTAAAAACTTATTATTCCATATCAATTTTTAATGATATTTCAAGTTAAATATCCCTTATTAATGAATTAAATAATTTACTTTCCTTCCAAATTATGATTTACATAAAAATCATATCTTTTTAATATTGAAATATTTACAAATTTTAAAAAAGCATTTAACACCTTATTCATTTATCCACAAATCGTGATAAATAGAACCTTTTTATAACATTTCAAGACTAAAATAAATTCGTTTTTATTATCCAATTTTTTCGATCAGAGCTAAAATTACAAACACGATAAAAATCATGTTACATGCCGTCTTTTTAATCTTTTTTTAATGTTAAATCCCCTTAACATTAAAAAACATAAAGTATTGTTCTTCAGCCATCTTTAAAAATATGGGATAAAAAATGCCGCATTGTAGAACAACACGGCAAAATATATCAGATAATACAATGAACTATATTTCACTCTTCAGAATTGTTTTCAGAAGATCATTCACCTCATCTACATTCCTTACTTTATCTTTCCTCATCATCAGTTGATTGCCTTCCTTTCCGGTCTTTTCCTTAAGCTGTGCTTCTTTAGGATTCTTCGTTAAATAATTAATGATAGTCCTGAATTTATCCGTCTGATAAAATTTATCCTGAGGATTGCCCGGAAAATATCCTAAGAACACTCCGTTCTTCATGACGATCTTTTCGAAACCGATATCTGAAGCAAGCCATTTTAAACTTACACTTTTCAATAGATTTACCGCTTCTTTCGGCAGTTCCCCAAAACGGTCGATCAGTTCAGATTCAAATTTATTCAGATTTGCCTCGTTATCTATCTCCGCAAGTTTCTGGTAAAGCAACAATCTTTCTTCCGTATTGGAAATATACCAGTCCGGAAGCATCAGTTCCAGATCCGTATCAATATTAACGTCTTTTGTGGTTTTAAATAATTTGTTCCTTTCTTCTTCATTTTCGAAAAGATTTTCAAATTCCTGATCGTCTTTCAGCTCTTCCAAAGCCTCCTGCATCAGTTTTTGGTAAGTTTCAAAACCCATTTCATTAATAAACCCACTCTGCTCCGCTCCCAGTAAATCTCCTGCTCCACGGATTTCAAGATCTTTCATGGCAATTTGGAAACCGCTTCCCAGATCCGAAAACTGTTCTATGGCTTCCAGTCGTTTTCTTGCATCGGAAGTCATCATATCATAAGGCGGCGTAATAAGATAACAGAATGCTTTCCTGTTACTGCGCCCGACACGACCTCTCATCTGGTGAAGATCTGCCATCCCGAAACGCTGTGCATCATTAATAAATATGGTGTTCGCATTCGGAACGTCTACTCCACTTTCCACAATGGTTGTAGAAACCAGAACATCATATTTCCCTTCCATGAAATCCAGAACGTTTTTTTCCAGTTGTTTTCCTTCCATCTGTCCGTGTCCTGTAATTACTCTCGCATCAGGAACCAGTCTTTGGATCAGTCCTGCAATATCTTTCAGGTTTTCAATCCTGTTGTTGATGAAATAAACCTGTCCGTCACGCTGAAGCTCATAGGAAACTGCATCTCTAAGAATTTCTTCGTTAAAGCCAATTAATTGCGTATCTACCGGCTGTCTGTTGGGCGGCGGCGTTTTAATAACGGATAAATCTCTCGCTGCCATCAAAGAAAACTGTAACGTTCTCGGAATCGGTGTTGCTGTTAATGTTAAAGTATCAACATCAGCTTTTAAAGTTTTAAGCTTATCTTTTACAGAAACTCCGAATTTGTGTTCTTCATCAATAATCAGCAATCCCAAATCTTTAAACTTTACAGAGCTGCTTGCCAACTGATGTGTTCCTATAATAATGTCTACTTTTCCCTCTTTTAAAGCCGCAAGCGTTTCAGATTTCTGTTTTGCTGTTCTGAAACGGTTCACATACGCAACATTTACCGGAAAATCTTTCAGCCTTTCTTTAAAACTTCTGTAATGCTGAAACGCCAGAATCGTGGTGGGAACCAAAACAGCAACCTGCTTTCCGTCTGTCGCCGCTTTGAACGCGGCACGAATCGCAACTTCCGTTTTACCAAAACCTACGTCTCCACAAACGAGACGATCCATCACCGTATCTGCTTCCATGTCCTTTTTAACATCGATGGTGGCTTTTTCCTGATCCGGAGTATCTTCGTAAAGGAAACTTGCTTCAAGCTCATTCTGCAAATAAGAATCGGGAGTGTAGGCAAAACCTTTCGCAGATTTTCTTTGAGCGTATAATTTTATTAAATCAAAAGCCAATTGTTTTACCCTTGCTTTCGTTTTCTGTTTTAAAGATTTCCATGTTGGCGATCCTAGTTTGCTTAAAACAATTTCGCGACCTTCCGGACCGTTGTATTTTGAAATTTTATGAAGAGAATGAATGCTCACATATAATAAGTCTCCGTTTTTATACGTCAGTTTAAAACATTCCTGAATTTTCCCGTCGTTATTCACCTTTACCAGTCCCATGAATTTTCCGATTCCATGATCGATATGGGCAATGTAATCTCCGATTTTCAAAGACATTAAATCCTTCAGTGTCAACTGTTCAGATTTGGCAAATGTATTTTTCGCCTTATATCTTTGGTAACGGTCGAAAATCTGGTGGTCGGTGTAGACCAGAATTTTATGATCGTTATCCACAAAACCTTCATGAAGTTCAGATTTAAAACTTTTAAAAGGAAGTTTGTGTTCCAGTTCTTCAAAAATCAATTCCAGTCTTTCTTTCTGCTTTTCTGTGGAAAAAGAAACCCATGTATCGAAGCCTTCATTCTGTTTGCCTTCAATATCTTCAATTAACAGTTCGAAATTTTTATTAAAAGCAGGTTGTGAAGTCTGGTCTATCTTCATTTCCGATAATTCAATAAGTCCTTCAATGGGAACACTTCCGAAATCAACCGTTTTAAATTTTTTATAGTCAAACAGAAATTCCTGATCGGAAATAAACAATTCCTGCGGCGACCTGTGTGCAATGTCCTTGCTTAAGGTTTCATATTTTTCCAGAGATTTTTCATAAAATGATTTCAGTCTCTGCATTCCCACAATTCCGTTTTTAGAAACCACGAAACTCTCTTTTGGCAACAATTGCAATAAAGAAACCCTGCTTCCTGTTACTGTAAAATTCATATTGGAAACCAACTGAAAATCGCTTACTTTATCAATGGAAAGCTGTGTTTCAATATCAAACGTTTTAATGCTTTCCACTTCATTCCCGAAAAATGTGATCCTGTATGGCTTTTCATTAGAGAACGAGAAAACATCCACAATTCCCCCTCTTACTGAAAATTCTCCCGGCTCCGAAACGAAATCCGCCTGCTGAAAATGGTAATGATTGAGCAGTTCATCCACAAAATCAAAATCCAACTGATCGCCTACTTTTATATGATGCGAAATCGCCTTAAAATCTTCCTTTTTTAAAACCTTTTCAGACAGCGCTCCTGCATACGCAACGATAACGCGCGGAGATTTTCCGGATGTGATCTTATTGATAACTTCCGTTCTCAGAACAAGATTGGCGTTCTGCGTCTTTTCTACCTGATACGGTTCCAGATGAGTCGCCGGAAAATAGAGTACTTTTTCTTTCCCTAAAAGATCTTCCATTTCCGTATTGGCATACAAAGCATCTTCTTTATCGTCCAAAATATAAAGAATGGTTTTCTTTTGGGTAAGAAATAACTCGGCTACAAAAATAGAAACCGAAGAACCCGCGCTTCCTTTTACAGAAATATGTTGATTATTTTCCAGTTGAATAAAAATCTCTTTTCCGAATTCTTTCTGAAGAAGCTCCGGAAGAAATTTTTCGCTGATGGTTTTTAATTGCATAGATAATTTGGTATAAACGCAAAAAGCGATTTCGGGAGTTTTCCGAAACCGTTTTGGCTATACAAAGATAAGGATAAATATTTTTCTTTTAAGAAGTTGAGAAGTTTTTAAACACTTCAAAATTCTTAATTTTTTACTAAAATTTTAAATTAAAAGTTAAAAAAAAATTACTCCTACCGCATGGCACTTTGTTTGGATAAACCCCTCTACAACCACTAAAGAAATATTATTATGAAAAAAGCAATCAGAATTTTAGGAGCATTCCTATTACTATTCTTTGTAGTCACGACCGTTTCATGCAGCGACGATGATGATCCTGCCAACAACGACTTTTTTGCAGGGACTTACAAAGGCAGCGTCAGTTATAACGACAGCGACAACAACATCAGTTCCAATGACGGAAGTGTATTTGTAACAAAAATTGCCAGTGGCACAAAATACAATTTTGCCTTCTCGAACGGAATCCCGGATCTTAACGGAGTAGAATTTAATCAACAGGGAGACAACACTTTGGTAATGGTAGGATCTACCGCAACATCGTACATTAGAATAGACAACAACGATCTAAAAATCTTATACATAAAAGATGGAAAAACCTGGACAGCGAACTGTACCCGATAAACCAACTTTTCATACATATGTTAGAACCTGCTTTTTCTTCGGAGAAAGCAGGCTTTTTTATTTTAATGGAAGCAAATTGAGATTATTGAAATCAAACTCAATATACTTATCTTTATTTTTGATGATAAGTTGTGTTGATTGTTCAGGCTTGATGATTGAATCTCCAACACTTATGTATTGATCCCAACTTTCAGAAATCATGATACTGTCGTTTTCATAAACAATGTAATGAATGCCGTGGTTATCATAGTTAACAAACTTCTTTTCAACAACAGATTTTATCTCTTTTTTCTCTATTTCTTCTTCATACGTTTCATCTTTGTACAGAGATTTATAAATGATTACAAATCCAATAGCAAAAATTACGACCAAAGTGTTTTGCGCCTGCCTTTTCATTATATCAAATGTATCATTTAATCTTTTTTTAAGCTGTAATAAACTTTAGTTAAGTTTAAAAAAATAGATTTTTCAGTTGGAATTTTCTCTACCTTTGATTCAACAAAACAAACAAATTCTCTATGAAAAAATTTTTAACCGCAATGTCTATTGTTTTAGGACTTGGACTTGCTTCCGCTCAACAGACGGCTCCTGCTGCAACAAAAGCTCAAACGGTAAAAACAGTAAAGCCCGCTAAACCCGCTCCGGCAGCTACTGTAAAACCTGCAACAGCGCCAACCGCAGCAAAAATGAAAAAAGACGGAACTCCGGACAAAAGATACAAGGAAAACAAAAAATTAAAAAAGGACGGTACTCCTGATAAAAGGTACAAAGTAAACAAGTAAACTCAACATTATTAGTTGTTATTTTCATAATCAAATTTCGAAGAACCGATGCACACTCATTCATCGGTTTTTTTTGTGTCTTATTTTCTGAAAATGACCGCCAGTTGTTCAGTTATTTATAAATTTGAACCATGGTAAACTTCCTAAAGAAATATGCAGCTTTGATCTGGGCGAAAAACCACGTCCGGAAAGCAGAAGAGTTCAAAAAAAATGCGGAGAACGATCAGGAAAAGCTTCTTTTAGCCTTAACGGAAACTGCGAAAAAAACGCTTTTCGGAAGAGAACACGATTTTGAAAACATCAAAACGGTAAAAGATTTTCAGGAACGTGTAAAAGTTTCGGATTATGAAGATCTTAAACCTTACATCGAAAGGGTGAAAAAAGGACAGGCAAATATTCTCTGGACCGATACTCCCGAATATTTTGCCAAAACTTCAGGAACCACTTCAGGATCAAAATACATCCCGATTTCAAAAGAAGGGATGCCTTTTCAGGTAAAAGGAGCCCAAAGTGCATTGTTTCATTATATTGCTAAAAAAAACAATGCCGATTTTGTACAGGGAAAAATGATCTTTTTACAGGGAAGTCCTGAACTGGAAGAAGTGTACGGAATAAAAACCGGAAGACTATCCGGAATTGTAGCCCATCATATTCCCGATTATTTGCAGAAAAACAGACTTCCAAGCTGGGAAACCAACATCATCGAAGACTGGGAAACGAAGGTGGATAAAATCGTAGAGGAAACGGAAAAAGAAAATATGACGCTGATCTCCGGAATTCCACCCTGGCTGATCATGTATTTTGAAAAGCTGATTGAAAAACACGGCAAAAAAATAAAACAGATTTTCCCTAATCTTCAGTTGATTGTTACGGGTGGCGTTAATTACGAACCCTACCGCGACAAAATGGAAGAACTTTTAGGAGGAAAAGTGGATATTGTACAGACTTTTCCTGCTTCCGAAGGTTTTTTTGCGTTTCAGGATGATTACACGAAGGAAGGCTTACTGCTATTAACGAATCATGGGATTTTCTATGAATTTATTCCTCTGGAAGAATACGGGCGCGTCGACTCCGATCAACATAGCACAAAAAGACTGACCTTAAAGGATGTTGAACTGAATAAAGATTATGCTTTAATTTTAACAACAAATTCTGGACTTTGGGCATATTCCATTGGAGATGTCGTGAGATTTATCGATAAAAATCCGCACAGAATTCTCGTGAGTGGAAGAACGAAACATTTTACCTCAGCTTTTGGAGAACACGTGATTGCCTTTGAAGTGGAGGAAGCCATGAAAGCCACGCTGGAAAAATATCCTGCACAGATTACAGAATTTCATCTTGCACCACAGGTAAATCCCAATGAAGGACTTCCCTATCATGAGTGGTTTATTGAATTTGAAAAAGAACCGGAAAATCTGGATTTGTTTAAAAGTGAGCTTGATGAACAGCTCAGAAAGCGCAATACCTATTATGATGATTTAATTTCGGGAAATATTCTGCAAAAACTTAACCTCACAGCTCTGAAGAAAAATGCATTCCACGAATATGCAAAGTCTCAGGGAAAATTGGGCGGACAAAACAAAACGCCAAGACTTGCGAATGACAGAAAAATCGCCGATTTATTAGAAATTTATAAACTTTAAGCACATTTTTTTGATTCCGGAAACGTATATTCGAAAAAAATTATAAATTTGGAAAACTAAAAAATAATAATGAAAGCATCTGTACTTTTAAAATCATCTTTATTAACGTCGTTATTTGTAATTTCATCTTGTGCAACCACAAAATATAGTATGGATACTGCTAAAAATGATTATTCTAATCTGGAGGCAGGAAAAGTGTATACTGTAATGATGAGAGATGGCTCCAAAAATCAAAAAATGTTATTCCGTAACGTAGAAGGAGATAATCTTATCGGAACGAAAGGAAAGAAAGACAGTACAGTAGTAACCATTCCTAAAGCCAATGTTGCTGCCGTAAGAGACAGCAGAAAAGCAAGAATTACAACCGGAGCCACCATTATCGGAGCTGCGGGAGTAGCCGCTTTGGTGTTCAGTGCTTCAAGAGCAGACTAAAATAGATTTTATCTTTTAAGTCTCATTTAATTTTTCATTTAAAAAAATGACGATAACAATAGCCTCAAGTTAATATTTGAGGCTATTTTTGTCGGATGATTTCATTTACCCCGCTTCAGACATTGAAAAATGTCGAATTCAAAAACCTTCTTACCGGAAGATTTTTTATCGTTTTGGCTTTCAGAATGCTCGCTACTTTACTCGGATGGTGGGTTTATCAATTAACAAAAGATCCTTTTTCAATTGGTTTAATCGGACTTTCGGAAGTAATTCCCGCGGTAAGCTGCGCTTTGTATGCCGGTCATGTTATCGATATGAATGAAAAAAAACGGTTGCTCCTGATCTGTAATTACGTCTACATTTTTTTAATCAGCCTTTTGCTGATTCCTGCTTTTTTCAATGTTAAAATGCATTTTTCGGGACATGAAATCACGTACTTCATTTATGGAGTTATTTTTTTTACAGGTATTGCAAGAGCCTTTATCGGACCGATTATTCCGGTGATGATTCCTAAAATTGTAAAAAAAGAAAATCTTCCGAATGCCGTTACCTTAAATCAGGCAACATTTCTCATCTCTTCCGTTTGCGGACACGCGGTCGGCGGTTTTCTGATCGGCTATTTTGGCGTAAAATGGACGCTGGTTGTCATCATTTCATTAATCTTTCTGGCTTCATTATTCTTTTTTCAGTTAAAAAAACAACATTCCGAATACAAAAAAGAGAATATTAACGTTATGGATAGTATGCGGGAAGGAATTTCGTATATTTTTAAAACAAAAGAAATTCTCGGAGCGCTGTGTTTGGATATGTTTGCCGTTCTTTTCGGAGGTGCTGTTGCCATGATTCCGGTTTATGCAACAGATATTCTGAAGGTAGGAGCGGAAGGATTCGGGTTACTGAATGCCGCATCTGATATTGGATCAATGTGCATCATCACCATTTTATCGGTTATTCCGTTAAGAAAAAATCAGGGTAAGATTTTACTTGGTGTGGTTACAGGTTTTGGGCTTTGTATTATCGGCTTCGGGCTTTCAAACTTATATTGGCTTTCATTCCTTTTCCTTGTAATGAGCGGAATGCTGGATGGGATTTCGGTAGTGATCAGAGGAACGATTGTTCAGCTAAAAACGCCGGACAACATCAGAGGAAGGGTACTGAGCGTAAATTCCATCTTCATTATGTCGAGCAACGAAATGGGACAGTTTGAGAGCGGATTATCTGCAAAATTACTGGGAGTTGTACGTTCTGTAGTTTTCGGAGGAACCATGACGGTGCTTATTGCACTTATTGTGGGGGCGACTAATCCAAAATTGAGAAAAATGCAATATTAGGGCAATATACACGTTTTTATTAAATAAATCTTAAAAACTTCAAATTAAAGTTAATAATTTTTTATATTTGTCTATAAAATATTTTCTATTATGGTAAAAAAACTATCTATTCTCCTTTCTATGGTGGTGGCTTCTTACAGCTTTGCTCAAACCTCCGCTGAGAAAGGAATGGAGACTCAGATTGCAAAATTGGAGTCTGCCAAAAAATCTGAAGACTTTCAGCAGTCTAAGGATTATTTCATGAAATATGTAAATACCCTTTCCAGAGGAACAGAAACAAAAAAAGAAGACTGGAGAGCCTATTATTACACTGCTTTATCATTGGTAAGAGCGGAAATCAGTGCTCAAAGACAAGGTACTGCTCAAAATATTGAAGAAACTTCAGGATTGGCAGAAAAATATCTTGCAGGCGTATTTGTAAAAAATCCTAATAATGCGGAAGCCAATATTCTTTTGGCTCAGATATATTTACTTAAATCATCAACTAATCCTGCGGACAGTGCTGCCAATTTATCAAAAGCTAATGAATATCTTGCAAAAGCAGCTTCTGATGATAAAAATAATCCCAGAATTGATATTATAAAAGGTGAGATTGCCTTGAATTCTGATAAAGAAACGGCAAAAACGTATTTCAATTCAGCATTGGCTAAATTTAAAACGTATAGTAAGAAATCCAGCCTGGATCCAAATTGGGGAAGAGATGATGTTAACTACTATCTTTCTACCCTTAAATAATCTGTCATAATCAAGATAAATTCGACTATTATGAAAAAAATCTACCTTATATTACTGTTAATCTTTTCACAATTCTTCTTTGCACAATCAGACTGTGCTTCTGCAATAAGAGTATGTGGAAACTCAGATATTTCTTATTTTCCTACGGGTCCCGGAAGTGTGGATGATCAGGTAAATGCCAACGGAAGCTGTTTAAGTGCAAACGAGCACTATTCGGTTTGGTATGAGTTTACCGTTGCAACAGCCGGAACGTTAACATTTACGATTTCTCCTCAGGCTCCTTATACTGCGGATTATGATTTTGCTGTATATGGCCCTAATAAAACCTGTGGTACAAAAGGTGCTCCGATTCGTTGTAACTACGCAGGTGCACAAGCTTTTCCTAACCAGACCGGATTACAGACAGGTCTTACTGCAAACTCTGGAGCATGGAGTCCTGCGCTGAATGTTCTTCCGGGAGAAACCTATTATCTTATTGTGGATAACTGGTCCGGAGCAAATGCTGCAATGGCATTTTCATTAACCTGGGGAGGAACGGCAACGTTAACTTCACCGTTCAACGATCCTGCGATTCAACCTAACCCGTTCAATCCTATCGGAATTCCGGGAGCAAATGCTTCAGATCCTAGAATCATCGAAATTTGCGACATTTCGGCTCCTTACAATTTCCAGACAAACAGTGCCAATATTGTTAACGGTAACCCTAACTTCTATGTAAAATATTACAGAACATCCAATGATGCTTTAGCGGATACAAATGCGATTACTTCTCCAATTGTTATAAATACAACCAGTACTTATTATTATACAATTCGTTATCTGGATCCAACGAATCCTAATAACCCGACGAATAAATGTTTCAACGTTAATGCATTTAAATTTAAGGATGTTACCTTTAAAGCTACAAATGCAAGTTTAACATCTTGTAACAATAACAACAACGGTGTTGCGGTATATGATCTTACTTCAACAACATTATATACACCAAACCCGAATTACACGTATGTTATAAAGTATTATCCAACACTTGCAGACGCTAATAACGGAACCAATGAGATTTTGAATCCGGCAGCTTACACATCGTCTACAGGAGATGTATATGCAAAAATTACAACCAACTTAGGATGTTCTGATATTGCAAAAATCACCTTAAACTTCTTCCCTGTTGTTGTGGTAACAGATGCAACGTTAAGATCTTGTTATCTTGACACCAATCCTGCAATGGCAACTTTTGATCTTACTTTGGCTCCTGTAACTACTCAGGCAGGAACAAAAACATATTATCCGTCTCTTACAGATGCTATCAATGGAACGAATGCGATCCTAAATCCTAGTACCTATACTGCTCCGAACGGTGTGGCATACATTAAAGTAACCAACGGAAATGGATGTTATGCAGTAGCAAAAGTAACTTTAATTGTTCTTCCGCCGGTTTATTCAAGCGTACTTGAAGATAAGATTATCTGTATGGAAGATAAGACAACTTTAGATGCAGGACCTGGATTTACCGCGTACAAATGGAGTACAGGAGCTACCACACAGGCAATTAACAATGTAACCGTAGGAACTTACTGGGTTGAGCTTAAAACTGGAAACTGCGTTACAAAACAGACTGTAAAAGTTTATCCTTCTGAACAGCCGGTAATTTCCAGCATTGATATTACAAACAATACAATAACTGTAAACGTAATCGGAGGAACCGCTCCTTACAAATATTCTTTAGACGGAATTAAATGGCAGGATTCAAACGTTTTTGAAAATGTTGCCAGAGGAGACAATACCGTTTATGTAAAAGATGGTTACGATTGTGATCCTCTTACTGTAACTGTAGTTGTTCCAAACCTAATCAACGTGATTACTCCAAACGGAGACGGTGTAAATGATGTGATCGACTACTCTGCTTTAGCAGGAAAACAAGGTCTTGTTCTAAGCATTTTCGACAGATACGGAGTAAAAGTTGGCCAAGCTGATAAATCCAACGGATACAAATGGGACGGAACTACCAATGGTAAAAAAATACCTACCGGAACTTATTGGTATACCGTAGAATGGAAAGAGAATGACAAGAAAAATACACCATTCAAATTCTCAGGATGGGTGATGGTTAAAAACAGAGAATAAACACCATAAATTAAATAAAAAACCGCTTGGAAAAAGCGGTTTTTTTCACATCATAAAGTCTAATATATTTTTAAAATCTTTCTAATGAAGAAATTATTACTGCTGACTATTTTATTTTTGTCGCAAATGGTTTTCTCGCAATCAGATTGTATTTCGGCAATTCCGGTTTGTGGAAATTCAGACATTTCTTATAATCCAAGTAGTTCAGGAACCGTTCAGGAAGCTACTTCAGGAAGCTGTCTTGCAGATGAGCACTATTCTGTATGGTATGTATTTACAGCAGCAACCACAGGAACAATAGAATTCACCATTACCCCAAATACCGTTCCGGGAGTAACGCATTATGACTATGATTTTGCGGTTTACGGTCCCAACATCAATTGTGCGACATGGGATTTTGGAAACGCTATTAAATGTAACTTTTCCGGAACCAGTGGTCCTACAGGTCTAAGTTCAACAATAACAGGAAGTCAATGGGAAACTCCGCTGAATGTAACTGCCGGAGAAACTTATTATCTTTTAATTGATAATTATATTCCGAGTAATCCGTATGGATTTTCTTTAACGTGGGGAGGAACTGCTTCTTTAACTTCTGCATTCAACAATCCTGCGTTAACGCCAAATCCGTTTATTACACCGGGAACACCTGCTGCAAACCCGGCAGATCCTAATGAAATTTTAAAATGTGCTTTACCCTCAATGTTTGATTTCAGCACATTGTCTACAGGAATTATCAATGGTAATCCAAACTTCACGGTAACTTATCATTTAACAAGTAATGATGCGATCACAGGAACAGCACCTATTACAACGCCGATCATGGTAAATGCTACAACAATTTATTATTACAGGCTTAAATATGTAGATCCGAATAACCCGAATAACCCGATAAACGGATGCTTTCAGGTTGGGAAATTCAAATTCAGATCTGGTAATATTGTTGTAAATAATGCGACGATTACTTCTTGTAATTATGACAATACAGGAATCGGTTATTTCGATTTAAATTCCGCAAACGTATACGGACCGACCAATGTTGTGAAAAAATATTATCCTACAATGGCGGATCTTACGGCAGTAACCAATGAAATTACAACTCCGTCTTCTTATGCATCTCAAGCTCCTAAAACTGTCTTTGTAAAAATTACAACCAATGAAGGATGTACTGCAAATGCAGAAATCACTTTGCAGTTTTTACCTGCACTTGCTGTAGTTCCGGCTACTGTAAAAGCTTGTAACAACAACAATGCAGGAACTGGTGTTTTTGATCTAACGGCTCCTGATGTTTATCCTACCTCTACAAACGTTACAAAAAAATACTACCCTACTTTAGCAGATCTTAATGCAGGAACCAATGAAATTACCAATCCTGCAGCCTACACTTCTGCAGCTCCGAAAACAGTATATGTAAGAGTGAGAAATCCTCAGGGATGTACAGGTTACAACCAGATTAGTTTACAGTTTAATCCGGTAGTAACGGTAAATGATGCTTCCATTGAAGAATGCTATATTGAATCTAATGTAACAACGGCTTCATTTAATTTAACTGTACCAAGTGTAACGACACAGACAGGACACACCAAGAGATATTACAAAACTCAGGCAGATGCTATTGCAGGAATTAATGAAATTTTAAATCCTACAACATATATTTCAACAACAGCCGTAGTTTATGTAAAAGTAATCAGCATAGAAAACTGTTATGCCATTGCAAAAATCAACCTGAAAGTTTTACCTCCGGTACAATCATCCGTTCTTAAAGATAAGATCATCTGTATTGAAGATAAAACAACGTTAGACGCAGGACCCGGTTTTGATGCTTATGAATGGAGCACGGGAGCAACGACTCAGTCGATATCCAATGTTTCTGCAGGAATCTACACGGTAAAACTGAAAACAGGAAAATGCTGGACATTACAGCAGGTGAAGGTTACCGCTTCAGTACAGCCTGTAATTACAAGCATAGATATCAACAATGATTCATTTACAATTAATGCAACAGGAGGAAAAGCCCCTTATAAATATTCCATCGACGGAGTAAACTGGCAGGATTCCAATGTTTTCACAGGTCTTCCGAGAGGTGAAAACAAAGCATATGTAAAAGATGCTTACGACTGTAATCCAATTAGCGTTCAGGTAACTGTTCCAAATCTTCTGAATGCCATTACGCCAAACGGAGATAACAAAAACGATTATATCGATTATTCTGCTTTAGCATATAAAAAAGATTTAGTTTTCACGGTTTTCGACCGATACGGAAACATGATTTATAAAGCAGACAAGATCAGAAACTACACATGGGACGGAACTTCCGGTGGTAAGAAAATCGTTACAGGAACTTATTGGTACACGATAACGTGGACAGAAAATGATAAGGATAATACACAAACGAAATACAGCGGTTGGATATTGGTAAAAAATATCCAGTAATCATTTAATCTGATTTTCAAAACATTAAATCACCTCATTTTTGGGGTGATTTTTTTATTCTCTTTGCAAAGCCTTTCTGAATAACGGTTTCAAAAGTTATCCACAATTTTTTGTTAGTTACTCCGTTTCATTTGCTTTTCAAAAAAACTATCTTTGCACTATTATGGCGCAGAAAGAAACATTATCTTCTTTGACGAACGGAAATTTTGCAAAAGAACTCTCAATTGCAGACGGGAAAATGCCTCCCAATGCTTTGGATTTTGAACGATTGGTGATTGGTACTTTTTTAATTGATAAAAAAGGGCTCGATCATTCCATTGATTTGCTTACCCCTGAAGTTTTCTACGATCCGAGACATCAGGTTATATTTTCTACCATTTTAAAATTATACGAAGGCAACCAGCCTGTCGATTTAATGACGATTATTCAGGAGCTTAAAAAAGAAGGAAAGTTAAGCTCTGCCGGCGGAGACAGCTACATCATCGATCTTACAATGGGAGTAAGCTCTTCTGCTCACATTGAATACCACGTCCGTGTTATTCTTGAAAAATATATTCTTCGAAGCCTAATTAATGTTTCGGCAAACGTAATTGATGCTTCCTATAAAGAATCTACCGACGTTTTTGAACTTCTGGATAAAGCCGAACAGTCTTTTTTCGAGATCACAAACGGAACCATTAAAAAAGGATTCGATACCGCCAATTCATTGGTAAAACAGGCAATCGATACCATTAAATCTTTAAAAGACAAAGAAGGACTTTCCGGAGTTCCTTCCGGTTTTCGCGATGTGGATAAAGAAACGGGAGGATGGCAAAACTCCGACCTTATTATTATTGCAGCACGTCCGGCGATGGGGAAAACAGCTTTTCTTCTATCAATGGCAAGAAATATTGCAGTGGGACACAAAATTCCTATGGCTTTGTTTTCGCTTGAGATGGCATCGGTACAGCTTATCACAAGGATGATTGCTTCCGAAACAAGAATTTCATCAGAAAAACTCCGAAAAGGAACGCTTGATGATGAAGAGTGGGAAAGACTGTTCTCCAATGTTTCTGAACTGGAAAACGCACCATTATATATTGACGAAACACCATCACTTTCCATTTTCGATTTCCGTGCAAAATGCCGAAGACTTGTCATGCAACATGGCGTAAGGCTCATCATGGTCGATTATCTTCAGTTGATGACTGCCGGAAGCGGAGGAAAAGGAGGTGGAAACCGTGAACAGGAAATTTCCATGATTTCACGATCCTTAAAAGCGATCGCTAAAGAACTGAACGTTCCGGTTATTGCACTTTCGCAGCTTTCGCGTAGTGTGGAGACACGTCCGGGAAAAAGACCTCAGCTTTCCGATCTAAGGGAATCCGGAGCAATTGAGCAGGATGCCGATATTGTATCGTTCATTTTCCGACCGGAATATTATAAAATTACAGTTTGGGATAACGATGAAGAAGGACAGGAAACCTCAACAGAAAATCAGGCGGAATTGATTATTGCAAAACACAGAAACGGTGCAACTGCCGATGTGCGTTTATCTTTCTTAAAACATTTTGCAAAATTCGGTGATATTGAGGCTGCTTTTGACGGAGGAATGAGCGGAGGAGGATATCCATCGAGCTTCGGAAAGCCTGAACCGAGCGGTTTTGATAAAATTAAAACAACCATTCAGCCGGGCGCGGCTTTTGATCTTCCCGACAGTTCAAAACTTTCAGGATCTTCAATGAATGATTTTGATGATGATGACGATTTTCCTTTTTAAATTCAGGGCAAGATTTAAAAATGAAAATTGAAATATACACCGACGGAGCGTGCAGCGGAAATCCCGGAAAAGGCGGATATGGAATTCTCATGCGTGTCCCTGAAAAAAATTATCAGAAAACATTTTCCAAAGGCTTCCGGAAAACCACCAACAACAGGATGGAACTTCTAGCTGTAATTACAGCTTTGGAAAAACTGAAATCTCCTGATAACGAAATTCATATTTATACAGACAGTAAATATGTTGCGGATGCCATTAACCAAAACTGGTTAGCCGGATGGATCAAAAGAGGGTGGAAAAATGTAAAAAATCCTGATCTATGGCAGAAATTTGCAGTACTTTATAATGTGCATAAGCCCAAAATGCACTGGATTAAAGGTCATGCAGGACACTTTGAAAACGAATTGTGCGACAAACTTGCCGTAACCGCTGCTGCATCTGCAAATTTAGAGGTCGATTCCTTCTTCGAAAATCTCGAAAATAACACTTTGTTTTAATCTAAAATTACAAGATTCGGAAAAACACTTTTCAGTATTCTTTCATTTTTATTATCATTTATTACAAAATAAATACTAAATAAGGTAAATTTAATATTAAATACATATTATTTAATCAGGATTTAATATATTTACACGTCTAATTTTAAGTATACTAATAAATGAATAAAAATTTACTCCTGTATTTATCCCTCTTCTTATTTTGCTGCTTCGGAAAAATTTCGTCGCAAACCTATCAGCTTACCGGAAATCCCGTAAACACAACAGGCTGGAATATCGTTCCTGCCGCTGTTGTAAATACAGACTTCATCCAGCTTACCGCAGACCAGATCAGTCAGGTAGGAGGCATTAAATTAGACTCTCCCATCAATCTAAAATACTGCGATAAATGGAGAGTGGAATTTGATTTCAGAATCGACGGAAACGGAACAACGGCTTACGGAAGAGGAGACGGTATTGCTTTTTGGTATCTGGCAAATCCACCCGCTTCTTACACCTCTGGCGGAGGATTGGGAATTCCTGCAAACTCTACCGGATTAATGGTAGGATTTGACATCTTTAATAATACCACAGAAGCACAGATGAGCAAGGTTCATATTTTATATGGAACCAATAACACAACAGGATCAAACATCGAATACAACAACACTGCAGGAAGTACATTTCACTCTCCGGATCTTAATCCCACCCAGCCTTTTGTAGGAACTACTTTCAGACACGTTGAAGTAAACGGACAGGTAAATCCTGCGGCTCCTGCAAGCTGGATCATCACCCTGAAAATCGACGGAACTACGATTGTAAGCCAGTCTTTTGCTCCTTCCGGAGCGGCTGCCACCATGACGACCGGCTATTTTGGCTTTTCTGCTTCTACAGGAGGAGCAAGTGCAAGACAATCAATTAAAAACGTAAAAGTTTATATAGACAAAGTTGCGCTTAACCAGACGTTGGTAACAGATACTTTCTGTCCGAATCCTACAACAGGACAAGGAACGGTAAATTTAACATCTTATCAGGGACAGTTTGTAAACAATCCTGCCAATTATACGTTCTCGTACAGTGTAGGCGGAACTCCGATTACGAATCCTACCAACTATCAGTTCAGTGCAAATACTTCAGTTTCTGTTTTAATTAAAGACAATACAGGACTGCTTTGTGATAATCCGGACGGAAAAATTCAGTTAAATCTTTCCCCATTCACAGCAACCCCTGCAACGCTTACGGAATGCAATAACAACAATACAGGAACAGCAACCTACAATCTTACGCTTGCCAATGTAAATGAACCTACAGGTTCTACCAAGAAGTATTATAAAAATATGGCAGATCTGAACGCCGGAACCAATGAAATTACGAATCCTACCACTTATACTTCTGCCGCAGGAACCGTATATGTAAAAGTAACAACCCCGCTTGGTTGTCAGGGTTCCGCTGCAATTACTTTGGCGTTTTATCCACAGATTGCCACTACAGACGTCACTTTAGAATCTTGCTTTATTGATAATGCACCGACAACAGGTTTATTTAACCTTACACAGGCAAACGTAACTTCCGCTACAGGCGTTACCAAAAGATATTTTAAAACACAGGCAGATGCATTAGCCGGAACCAATGAAATTCTGAATCCTGCAGCTTACGTAAGCACATCATCCGTAGTGTATGTAAGAATTACGAATGTAACGAATTGCTGGACGCTTGCAAAAATTACATTAAAAGTTTTAGCACCGATTTATTCTTCTGTATTAAAAGATAAAATCATCTGTATTGATGCCAAAACAACTTTAGATGCAGGAACCGGATTCGACAGTTACTTATGGAGCACCGGAGCAACAACGCAGTCTATTACAAATGTAACGCCTGGAATTTATTGGGTACAGCTTAAATCAGGAAGATGTACAACACAGCAGACCGTAAGGGTAAATCCTTCGCAACAACCCGTAATTGCAACGATTGATATTAAGAACAACACGATAACTGTGAATGTGAAAGGTGGAAAAACACCATATCAATACTCTTTAGACGGGATAAACTGGCAAGATTCTAATGTCTTTACAGGTCTTGCAAGAGGTGAAGTTGTAGTGTATGTAAAAGATGCCTACAATTGTACTCCAATTCAAGTTCAGATTACAGTTCCGAATCTCCTGAATGCCATTACTCCGAATGGAGATAATAAAAATGATTACATTGATTATTCTGCATTGGCGTATAAAAAGAATTTAGTATTCACGGTATATGACAGATACGGAAATAAAATGTACGAAGCAGACAAAATCCGAAACTACAAATGGGACGGAACTACGGGAGGCAAAAAAGTAATGACAGGAACTTATTGGTACACCATCACCTGGAATGAAAATGACAAAAACAATACTCAGACCTCTTACAATGGCTGGGTACTCGTAAAAAATATGGAATAACACTTCTCTTAAAGATCATCCGTTTTCGGATGATCTTTTTTTATGCTTTATTTAGAAGAAATATTTTATTTTAAACTAATTTAATTCACATTCAATTCTTAAATTTGAATTATGAATTATTTAGAGGCTTTAAGCAGAAGATACTCTGTAAAAAAATTTAATCAAGAAATTATTCCTCAGGAAATTTTGCATAATATTCTTGAATCAGGAAAATTATCGGCAAGCTCTCTCGGTCTTCAGCCTTACGAAATCCTTATTGTGGAAAGTGAGGAAATGAAGCAGAAATTAATTCCGGCGTTCTACAATCCGTCACAGATTTCCACCTGTTCTCATCTCATTGTTATTGTTTCCAAAAAAATTGTGGACGATAATTACATCAATGGTTATTTCCGGCACATTTCAAAAGTACGGGAAACACCGCTGGAAACACTGGATCTTTTTAAAAACAGCATCAATCAGCATATTAATCAAAAAACACAGGATGAAATTTTCAACTGGGCAGAAAAGCAGTCTTACATCGTTCTGGCAAATCTCATGTATGCAGCAGCGATAGAAAATATAGACACCTGCCCCATGGAAGGCTTCCGACAGGAACTTATAGAAGAAATTCTGGAGATAAATCCTGATACCGAAAAAGTAAGTGTAACCCTCGCTTTGGGATACCGTTCGGAGGAAGATCATTTCCAGCACATGAAAAAAGTAAGAAAACCAAACGAAAAATTGTTTAAATTTATTTAACTATTTAGACAATTGTCTTAAACTAAGGATATGATAAAAGCGGATGTACTGGTAATCGGTTCCGGAATTTCGGGACTTTCCTATGCCATAAAAATTTCTGAGCAGCTTCCTGATGCCAAAATAATCATCGTAACAAAATCGGACGAAGATGAAAGCAATACCAAATATGCACAAGGCGGTCTTGCGGTGGTTACAGATTCTAAAAATGATAACTTCGAAAAACATATTGCTGATACGATGCGTGCCGGAGACGGCGAAAACAAACGCGATGTCGTAGAAATGGTGGTTACGGAAGCGCCTGCAAGATTCAACGAAATTGTAGAATGGGGGGCAAATTTTGACAAAAAAAACGGCGAATTTGCTTTAGGAAGAGAGGGAGGACATACGGAAAACCGAATTGTACACCATAAAGATATTACAGGTTTTGAAATCGAAAGGGCACTTTTGCAAACCGCAAAAAGCAGTCCGAATATTGAGATTCTCGATCATCATTATGTAATTGATATCATTACGCAGCATCATGTTCCGGGAAAAGAATTAAATGAAGGCGACATCCACTGCTACGGAGCCTATATTCTGGATGAAAAATCCAAAACCATTAAAAAAATTACCTCAAAAATAACCCTTGTTGCAACCGGAGGAGCTGGACACGTTTACAAAAACACCACCAATCCGACGATTGCAACAGGAGACGGAATCGCTTTTGTGGCAAGAGCAAAAGGAAAAGTTTCCAATATGCAGTACTATCAGTTTCACCCGACCGCTTTGTACAGCAAACTCGATGGAATGTTGTTTTTAATTTCGGAAGCCGTTCGTGGTGACGGAGCCAAATTAAGAACCAAAAGAGGCGAAAAATTCATGTACAAATATGATGAGCGTGAAGAGCTTGCTTCCAGAGACATTGTTGCCAGAGCCATCGATGCGGAAATGAAAATCACCGGAGACGAATTTGTAGGACTGGATTGCCGTGAAATGGATCATGAAAAATTTCTTGAACATTTCCCGAATATTTATAAAAAATGTAAAGACGAAGGTATTGATCCTTTCAGCCAGCTTATTCCCGTTGTTCCGGCTTGTCATTATCTGATGGGAGGAATTGAGGTTGACCGCGACGGACAGTCTTCTATCCGAAATCTTTTTGCGGTGGGAGAATGTACCAATTCCGGACTTCACGGAGCGAACAGACTGGCTTCCAACTCATTATTGGAAGGACTGGTTTTCGGGCACAATGCTGCAATGAAAACCGTTGAACTTTTAAATGAAAATAATTTCAACTTCGATGATCTGAAAGCTGTTCCGGAGTGGAATGAAGAAGGCATGAAAATAATGGACGAAATGGTGATCGTTTCTTACCTTAGAAAGCAGCTTCAGGAAATGATGAGCGATCTTGTAGGAATTGTACGCAGCAACCGCCGTCTGAATATGGCTTTGCAAAAACATCAGGAAATCGCTGCCGCAGTGAACGAAATTTACCACTACTCTATTCTTTCGCCACAGTTGTCGGAACTAAGAAACTTAACAACCGTTGCCCACCTCATCATTACGCAGTCTATGGAAATGACGGAGAATAAAGGTGCGTTTTATAATAAAGATTTAGTTCAGGCATAAGCTATATTTTTCTGATATGCTAAATAAGAACAATGAACAATATATTGGCTGGATTTTAAATTTAAAACAAAAAATTCAGCAAAGCCAGATCAAAGCAGCCATTCAGGTGAATTCGGCTTTAATAGAAATGTATTGGGATTTGGGAAAAGAAATCTCTGAGCGAAATTTTGAAAATACTTATGGCTCCGGCTTTTTTTTACAATTAAGTAAGGATTTACGCACAGAATTCCCTGAAATCAAAGGACTTTCCGAAAGCAATTTGAAATATTGTAAAAGATTCTATCAATTTTATAATCAAACAGATAAAAATCGTCAACAAGTTGTTGACGATTTGATGCATCATATTTTCCTCATTCCCTGGGGACATCATATTGTCTTAATCACAAAATGTAAAACTCAGGCAGAAGCTCATTTTTATATCGGGAAGACAATAGAAAATGGCTGGAGTCGTGCTATTTTAATTAACATGATTTCTGGGAAACTATTTGAAAGCCAAGGAAAAACAATTAATAATTTTTCAAAAACACTTCCTGATTACGACAGTGAACTGGTCCGTGAAACATTCAAAGATCCTTATATTTTTGATTTTATAAACATTACAGAAAATCATAAAGAGAGAGAACTGGAAAAGGCATTAACCGAAAATATTTCAAAATTTTTAATAGAATTAGGAAGTGGATTTGCTTTTGTAGGAAAACAAGTTGAAATTTCTGTTGGCAACCAATCCTTCTTTATAGATTTACTTTTTTATCATATTAAATTAAAAAGGTATATTGTAATCGAATTGAAAACAGGACATTTTGAACCGGAGTTTGCCGGCAAGTTAAATTTTTATGTAACTGCTGTCGACAAAAAACTAAGAGATGAAAACGACAATGCAACTGTAGGAATGATTATCTGCAAAGACAAAAACGAAATTATTGCAGAATATTCTCTTACAGATCTTCATAAACCGTTAGGAATTTCGTCTTATGAACTCAAAAAAATATTACCCGAAAATTTCAAATCTCACCTTCCGTCAATTGAAGAAGTGGAAAATGAATTAAAAAAATTAGACTCATGAAAAGACCAGCATACGTTACAGATAAAGTTTTAAAACAGTTTATTAAAAGCGCTCTTGAAGAAGACATTCAGGATGGCGACCATTCTACGCTTTCCACTATCCCTAAAGATCTGGAGCAAAGTGCAAAACTACTGGTAAAACAGGATTGCATTCTTGCCGGAGTAGAACTCGCTGAAATTATTTTTAAAACTTTTGATAAAAACTTAAAAGTTGAAACTTTCGTAAAAGATGGCGATGCAGTAAAATTTGGGGATATTGCTTTTATCGTAACCGGAAGCGCAAGATCAATCCTTTCAACGGAAAGACTGGTTTTAAACTGCATGCAGCGAATGAGCGGAATTGCAACATTAACGCATGACTGGGATTCCAGGCTCATCGGCACAAAAACAAAACTTCTGGATACCAGAAAAACAACCCCAAATTTCAGGGTATGCGAAAAATGGGCAGTTGCTATTGGCGGCGGAACCAATCACCGATACGGACTTTATGACATGATTATGCTGAAAGACAATCATATTGATTATAACGGAAGCATTACGAATGCCGTAAAAATGGCAAAAGATTACATCAAAAAGAACAAGAAAAAGCTCAAAATAGAAGTTGAAACCAGAAATCTGGATGAAGTTCAGGAAGCTATTGATGCAAAGGTAGACAGAATCATGCTCGACAACATGGATGTAAAAACTATGAAGAAAGCAGTAAAGCTAATTAACGGTTCCTGTGAAAGTGAAGCTTCAGGCGGAATTACCCGTGACCAGCTTAAAGAAATCGCGTCTACAGGCGTTACCTACATTTCTGCAGGGGCACTTACCCACTCAGCAGAAAATATGGATTTAAGCCTCAAAGCCGTGAAATAGCATTGAATTTTTATTAAAAATGATGCCAATTTGTTAAAAATTCAATAATGTGATTTTTTTCATGCGAAATATCAATTATTATTCAATACATTGTAAATCAGTATTTTAAACCTTATTAAGAACCTTTAAAAATTAACATACAGTTAATATTAGTTAAAATAAATTTCCTCAATTTTGCAGAAAATTAAATCTAACTATTACTAACGATTATGAAATTAATCAACAAATCAATGCTAACTGCGATAATTACATTATCCACAGCTAGCGTTTATTATGCTCAACAGGTTAAGGACACTGTAAAAGATACAAGGTCTAAAGACATTGACGAGGTAGTGTTAATTGGAGTTGCTGATATCGCAAAAGATAGAAAAACTCCTGTAGCAGTTTCAACAATCAAAGAAGCGCAAATCGTTGAAAGATTAGGAAATCAGGAATTCCCTGAAATCTTAAATACAACCCCATCTGTATATGCTACAAAAGCCGGTGGAGGTTTTGGAGACTCCAAAATTAACATTAGAGGATTCGCACAGGAAAACATTGCTGTAATGGTAAATGGTGTTCCCGTGAATGATATGGAAAACGGAGCTGTTTATTGGTCTAACTGGTCTGGACTTTCTGACGTAACTTCTGCAATGCAGGTACAAAGAGGTCTTGGATCTTCAAAATTAGCCATTGCTTCTGTTGGAGGTACAATTAACGTATTAACAAGAGCTGCTGATAAAAAACAGGGAGGAACTGTTTCTTTGGGTCTTGGTAATAATGATTATTTAAAAACTTTATTTGCATACAATACAGGTAAATCTGCAAAAGGATGGTCTTCTTCATTCTTAATGAGCAGAACTGCAGGATCGATGTATGCAGACGGAACAGAATTTGAAGGATACAACTATTATTTTGCCTTAGGATATCAGCCAAATAAAAAACATGATTTCCAGTTTACCATTACGGGAGCTCCTCAATGGCACAATCAGAGAACAACCTATTCTACTATTCAAAATTACATTAAATATAATTCTGATAATGACGGAACTCCTAACAGAAGATACAACGCAGACTGGGGATGGAGAAACGGTGAAGTTTTATCAAACAGAGTAAACTACTATCACAAACCAGTAATGTCATTAAACTGGGATTGGAATATCAGTTCAAAATCTAAATTAAATTCAGTATTCTATGCTTCTTTCGGTAGAGGTGGAGGAACTGGAGATTTGGGTAGAATTCCAACAGGTGTAGGTAGTACAACAGGAGGAGTAAATTCTTTTGTTGATGCAAACGGACAAATTGCGTATGACAGAATTTTTGCTACAAACGCAAATGTTAATCTAAACACTGCTGCAGCAAGTAGCACTTTAGTAAGAAGATCATCTATCAACTCTCATAACTGGTTTGGAGCAATTATTAGTTTTAATCATAAAATTAATGATAACTTAAACTTCACAATTGGTACAGACGACAGATATTATTACGGATATCATTATCAGGTACTTTCTGATCTCTATGGAGCAGCAGGATATAAAGATAATACGAATAAAAACTTTTATACTGCTCCAGGAAATTTATATACTGTGACTCCAAGAGTAGTTTCAAATACATTTAAAGCTGAACCTACTTTCAATCCTTTCGGAGGAAAAAGAAACAGCATGGATGATATGGTAGGATATAACAATGATGGTGAAGTTCTATGGTATGGAGGATTTGGTCAATTAGAGTACTCTAACGATAAATTATCTGCATTTGTTTCAGGGGCATTATCTAACCAGTCATTCCAGAGAATCGATCACTTTATCATCGATGGAGTTACCCTTTTAAATGGTCAGCAAGCAGGTTTCAGAAACTCAGCAACATCTACCGCTATTGCTCAGCCAACCGCTACAAATCCATTATTGTATGAAAAAACAGGCTTTAAAGATATTGTAGGATATAATGTAAAGGCAGGTGCTAATTATAACATTAATGATCAGCACAACGTTTTTGTAAATATCGGATATTATTCTAAGCAGCCTTTCCTTAATGCTGTTTACCCAAATAACAAAAACTACTTAAATCCGAACTTAACGAATGAAAAAATCTTCGGTGTTGAGGCAGGATATGGATTCCGTTCTGGTATCTTCACAGCTAATTTGAACCTTTACAGAACTGAGTGGAGAGACAGATTCTTAAGAAGAGGTAATCTATCTTATACTTATCCTGATCCGGCTAATCCAAGTTCAACAATTTCAACAACGACTGCTTATTCAAACCTTCAGGGAATTACAGAAATTCACCAGGGATTTGAAATTGAAGCAAATGCTAATGTTCACAAAATGTTAAGCCTGTATGGTATGCTTTCTGTGGGAGACTGGTACTATAAAGGAAATGCACAAGGAAATATCTTTAGCGAAACAAATGAACTGATCAGTGCAGATACTCAGACTCTTTACATAGATAAAGTTAAAGTTGGTGGAGCAGCACAAACTTCAGCAGCAGTTGGATTTACTTTCAAACCAACAGACTGGTTCTCGTTCGACGGAACCTATAGAGGAATTAAAAATTTATATGCTAACTTAAACCTTCTTAACTTCTCCAATCCGGATGCAGGAAACCAAGGTGCTTTAGAATTACCTTCTTATGGTTTAGTTGATTTAGGAATATCTTTTAAAATCAAATTAAACAATCCTAAACAATTCTTTACGATTAGAGGTAATGTTTATAACTTGCTGGATAAGACTTACATTGCTGAATCTAATACAAACATCAAAACCGGATTAACTTTAGATCAGTATATTGCAGTAAATAAACCTCTACAGTCAACACCATTAACCACTGCTCAGATTGCAACATTAACGTCTAACTATCAGGCGTATCAGGCAGCAGGAACATGGAATGGAGTAAGCCAGCAAAACCAGGTTTATTTCGGATACGGAAGAACATGGTCTGCAACCCTGTCTTTCAACTTCTAATAAATACATAAATTAGATTTTATAAATATCAATCCCGGCTTTTCGCCGGGATTTTTGCTATATTTGTGTCTGAAAAACAGAAAAAAATAAATATGGACTTTTACAACATTTTACTTAATGCTCACAAAGGATTCGGATATCTGGAAATTCTTTTGGTGACGCTGTTTGTTATTGCACTTTTAGCAACCATGTTCGGATTCAGTGGAAAAGTAAATAACTTCCTTAAGAAGACCACTCTTTTCACGATGATCTTTTTCCATGTTCAATTCTTATTGGGATTGGTAATGCTGATTATCAATTTCTCTAATGGTTTAAATATGGGTGAAGTGATGAAAAACTCAGCATTAAGATTTCAATACGTAGAACATCCGTTTTCTATGCTGATCGCCGCTGTTTTAATGACGATCGTTAACAAAAAAGTAAAAACAAACCCTACGATTTCTTTAGGAGTCGTAATTATGGGATTAATTGCCGTAGGTTTATTTGCATTCGCGTTCCCATGGGCGAGAGTCTTCGGGGCATAAATATATTAACAAAATAATTTTTAATTAAATCAATGAAAGTAGCTGTAGTAGGTTCAACAGGAATGGTTGGACAAGTTATGCTTAAAGTTCTCGAAGAGAGAAACTTCCCTATCACCGAACTAATTCCGGTAGCATCCGAAAAATCTGTAGGTAATAAGGTGAAGTATAAACAGGAAGAATTTACGATTGTAAGCATGAAAGACGCTATAGCTGCCAAACCGGATATTGCTATTTTTTCTGCCGGTGGCGGAACTTCTCTGGAATTCGCTCCCCTTTTTGCAGAAGCTGGAACAACAGTAATCGACAATTCTTCAGCATGGAGAATGGATCCTGATAAAAAACTGGTGGTTCCGGAAATCAATGCAGATGTATTGACGAAAGAAGACAAAATTATTGCAAATCCGAACTGTTCCACTATTCAGTTAGTAATGGTTTTAGGACCTCTGAACAAAAAATACGATTTAAAAAGAGTAATTGTTTCTACCTACCAATCCGTAACAGGAACCGGTAAAGCTGCTGTAGATCAGTTAAACGGAGAAATCAGCGGAGACGATTCTATTGCAAAAGTATATCCTTATCAGATCTTCAAAAATGCATTGCCGCACTGTGATGTTTTTGCAGACGACGATTACACGAAAGAAGAGATTAAATTAATGAAAGAACCTAAGAAAATCTTAGGGGACGATACCTTTAATTTAACCGCAACCGCAGTAAGAGTTCCGGTTCAGGGAGGGCATTCTGAAAGTGTAAATATTGAATTTGAAAATGAATTTGATCTTGACGAAGTAAGAAAAATCTTATCAGAAACTCCGGGAGTTGTGGTGGTAGATAACGTGAAAAACAACGAATATCCGATGCCGCTGTACTCGGAAGGAAAAGACGAAGTCTTCGTAGGAAGGATAAGAAGAGACCTTTCGCAGCCCCAAACTCTGAATCTCTGGATCGTGGCAGACAATCTGCGAAAAGGAGCCGCAACGAACGCGGTACAGATTGCAGAATACCTTGTAGAAAATAACTTAGTATAAACTAACAAACATAAAAAGAGTCTCAGAATTGAGATTCTTTTTTTTATCAAACCTATGAACGTTCAGAAGAATAAAAGTAAAGATAAATTAGCCTTTCAGAAACTTATAGCCGCTTTCGGAGTTATTCTCTTTATCGGAAAAATTATCGCCTGGAAACTTACCAATTCCGACGCTGTTTTTTCTGATGCCATGGAAAGTATTGTAAATGTCATCAGTGCCTTTATGGGGCTTTATTCACTGTATCTTGCGGCAAAACCAAGAGACGACGATCATCCATACGGACACGGAAAAGTAGAATTCGTAACCTCAGGAATCGAAGGTGCTTTAATTGCCATTGCGGGAATTATGATTATCTACGAAGGCATTAACAGCTTAATTGTAGGAAAGGTTTTAAGTAAATTAGATATTGGAATCTGGATTATTGCCGCCACTGCCGCTATCAACTATTTATTAGGCTATATTTCCATTAAAAAAGGAAAAGCCGGAAATTCTATCGTTCTTATTTCATCCGGAAAACATCTGCAATCCGACACCTTAACAACACTTGGCGTTGTTGTGAGTTTAATTGTGGTATACTTTACCAGAATTTATTGGCTGGATTCCGTTGTTGCCTTAGGTTTCGGTATATATATTATCGTAGTGGGATACAAAATAGTCCGCAAATCGTTAAGTGGAATTATGGACGAACAGGATCCCGACCTTCTGGAACAAATCATACAGATTTTAGAAGAAAACCGAAAAAAAGAATGGATTGATGTTCATAACATGAAAATCCAGCAATTCGGAGCGCATCTTCATATTGATGCACATATTACGCTACCTTGGTATTACAGCCTTCGTGATGCGCATAACGAAATGGAAAAAGTAATCATCCTTCTGGCAAAAAATACAAAAAGAACGGTGGAATTTAATTTCCATATGGATGACTGTAAACCAATTTCATGTTCCGTTTGTCAAATATCAAATTGCCCTGTCCGCGAAAAAGATTTTGTAAAAAGGGTGGTTTGGACTCCGGAAAATGTGACTTCTGTGGATAAGCATACCATTGAAGACAATTAAAACATAACTTCTAAAAATTTTATTGACTGATTTGCTTCCTATAATAAAACATCGGGATAATCAGAAGTAAAATCAATGGCTGAATGACAAACCTTCTCATATAAAAAGAAAAAAGATACCCGATTTCAAATCTGTCATAAATACAGTATAAATAAATCGGAAAAGTGATCGCAAAAATAATCGTAATTAAAATAGCACCCTGAATTGTCCATTGTCTGTTTTTGAACCAGAAATGAATCACTACACATGAAAATAACAGATTCAGAATAAACCGGAAAAGATATCCGGGAATTAATTTCCCCCATTCAAAAGAGGGAAAAGGGATATTCTTATTGGCTTCATGGAAGTAATTGAGAAAAGGATCATAAAAAATTCTGTCTTCAAGTATTCTTACACTTACAAGACCTAAAACTCCCAATATGACTAAAACCCAATTAAGATTTTTCATGTTTTAAAGCAAAAAATTTAATCCAGATTAGCCAAAGTAACACGACTGTCCCATATATAACCGCCGGAAAAATATAATCATGTGCTATTTTGCCGTATTCCTCGTAATTGAGAATCACAATGTTCAACCCAATTATTCTTAAAACATTAATAATGTATAGCAAAGCCAGTCCCAGAATTACAAAAACAAAGGTCTTTTTTCCTTTGTAAAAGGCAAAAACAAATGCCACAAAAAGAATCATCACAGAAACGGCATTGCAGCCTTCCACCATTCTTGTAGGATATTTGTTCCGGACATAAAAATACACCTGTTCGCCTTTAACATCATCATACAGTTGTGTTGAAAAACCCATAAAGTTTTGGATATCCCTCACCTGCTCTGCAATCATCCTCGAAAAGGGATCAAGACCTTCTTTCTGAAAACTGTTCAGAAAAAACTGATACGCAAAAAGCAGCACCAGATAAATGATGATGAAGCGCAGCAGAATGCCCAAAACAGGTTTAAAATCCTTTAGCATAATGCAAATATAGAAATTAGCCTGTAAATTATTATATTTGTGACATCTATGATTTCCGAATACGCCCAAAATTTTTTTGAAAATTATACTGGAAAACAACCTTCTGAGTTGATCACTTTAGCTCAAAGTGGTTCCGCGAGAGTAAATTTTATTGCGAAAACTGATAAAAAGTATATTATTACCTACAACGAAAACATCGCGGAAAATGAAAGTTTTTTGTATTACTCAGACCTATTTTCAGATTTAAAGCTTAATACGCCTAAAATTTTTGCCGTTTCGGATGACCGTAAAATCTATATTCAGGAGTTTTTAGGAGACAATACTCTTTCTGAAATCATCTCAAAAGAAGGTTTATCTGAACATGTAAAATCTTTGGTAAAGCAAACCCTGCAAAAACTGTATCAGTTACAGATTTCAACGCAGAATAAAATAGATTTCACCAAAACGTTCGAATATGAAAGATATGATGAACTTCCGGTAATGCACGATCTGTATTATTTTAAAAATTTTGTGGCGGATATTCTGGAACTGGAATATCACAAATCTACCATTCTCAAAGAATTTAAAAAAATTGTTGCCCTGATCGAAAGTCTGGAACCCAAAGGATTGATGATCCGCGATTTTCAGGCAAGAAATATTATGGTGAATGATCAGAAAGAAGTATCCTTCATCGACTATCAATCGGCAATGAAAGGTCCGTTAATGTATGACGTGATTTCTTTTCTGTTTCAGGCAAAAGCAAACTTTCCGGAAGATTTCAAAAATGAGATGTTGCATTTGTATATAAATCAGTTTGAAAGTCAGGAAATTAAAGACAAACTAAATTTTTCGGTAAAACCAATTCAACTGATGCGGTTTCTTCAGGTTTTAGGAGCTTACGGTTTCAGAGGTTTGATCCAGAGAAAACAGCATTTTATTTCAAGCATCGAAAAAGGAATAGAAAATATTACAGCGTTTGCGCAAAACTGGGAAAATATGAACGATTACCCTGAACTTGAAAAAGTGATTAATCAATTAAATTCAGATAAAACAAAATTGAAAATTGAAGAAATATTAAAACATTAAGATTTATATTTAAGAAGTTAAGCATAGTTAAGTTTTATGACGAAAAAAGAAATTACACAATTATCTTATGAAATTACCGGTTTTGCCATAAAAGTTCACAAAACACTTGGCCCCGGTTTGCTTGAAAGTATTTATGAAGAATGTTTAAAAATTGAACTCATTAACAATGGATATGATGTAAAACAACAACTTTTTACAACCATTAATTATGAAGGAGTTGATATCAAAACGAAACTGGTTGTTGATTTGCTTGTAAATGATGCTGTTATAGTAGAATTAAAAGCGATCGAAGAAATTTTGCCTATCCATGAAGCTCAATTATTAACTTACATGAAAGTTTTGAAAAAGCCTCAAGGTCTGTTAATCAATTTCTTCACCGATAACATAACCAAATCTTTAAAACCTTTTATTAATGAGTATTTTAAAGAGCTTCCAAACTAAATTTTGATTTATCAAAAATCTTAAATAAACTTAACTTCTTAAATATAAATCTTAACGGTTTAAGAATAAATAAATAATTATAAAATTAAAAAAATGCTACACATCGACATACACAGTTTTTCGTACAAAAAAGGAGGAATTCCGAAAGATGAAACAGGAAACGGAGGAGGTTTTACGTTTGACTGCCGCGGAATTTTAAACCCTGGAAGAGTGGAAGAATATAAAACCCAGACCGGAAACGACATCGGTGTTCAGGAATATCTTGAAACCCAAACCGAAATGCCTAAATTTCTGGAATTAATCAAGAATCTTGTTTCCATTAATATAGATAATTATCTGGAAAGGGGATTTGAAAATCTCCAGATCAACTTCGGCTGTACAGGAGGACAGCACAGATCGGTATATTCTGCGATAAAAATCGCTCGTTTTATTGAAGAAAAGTATGGTGAAAAAGTGGAAATCAACCTTCATCATGACGAACAGCATCAACTTAATCATAAGTAATGAGTAATGTGCAATAAGTAATATTTTTAATTTCGTTAATATTCTATTATTTATTGTTTTTAATTTAACCAAGATTATTTTATTACTCATTACCAATTACTTATTACCCATAAAAAATGAAGGCACTTATTTTCGCAGCCGGAAAAGGAACCCGACTGAAACCATTCACCGACCATCATCCGAAAGCTTTGGCAAAGGTGAATGAAGTTCCGCTTCTGGAAAGAAATATTAAATATTTAAAAAATTTCGGAATAAACGATTTTGTCATAAACATTCATCATTTTGGAAATCAAATAGTTGATTTTTTAAAGCAGAACGATAATTTCGGATGTAAAATAGAAATCTCAGACGAGAGCGAAGAGCTTCTGGAAACCGGAGGCGGCTTGGTTTTTGCTAGAAAATTTCTCGATCATGGAGAAGATTTCCTGATCATGAATGCCGATATTCTTACCAACATTAATATTACGGAATTAGTAGAATATCATAAAAAGATAAAAGATTTTGCTACTTTAGCCGTATCGGACAGAGAAAGCTCCAGAAAACTGCTTTTTAACGATGATATGGTATTAAGAGGATGGCTGAATGTACAGACGGGAGAGCAGAGACTGGCAGAATTCAACAAAGGATTCAAAGCTCTGGCTTTCAGCGGTGTACACTGCATCAATCCGCTTATCTTTGAAAAAATAAAAAGAACAGGCAAATTTTCTGTTATGGAAGAATATCTGGATCTTATGCAGACCGAGCATATTCATGGCTTCCTTCACGACAGTATTCTAATCGATGTCGGAAGACCGGAATCTGTAACGGAAGCCGAAAAACACTTTAAATAATTGTACAATGGGAATTGAAGGAACGAGGGATGAAAGCTTGGTAAATCCTGAATTTGATAGTAACGAAACAAGATTACAAAACAGTCTGCGACAAAAAACATGGGACGAAACCATTACAAAAGACAGTTGGATGGTTTTTAAGGTAATGGCGGAATTTGTAGACGGCTATGAAAAACTGGCTAAAATTGGTCCGTGTGTTTCTATTTTCGGATCTGCAAGACTGAAGCCACAAAGCAAATACTACAAAATGGCGGTGGAAATTGCTGAGAAAATTACAAAATTAGGCTTCGGAATTATTACCGGAGGTGGTCCCGGAATTATGGAAGCCGGAAATAAAGGTGCTTTTAATGCACAGGGAAAATCCATCGGTTTGAATATTGATCTGCCTTTTGAGCAGCATTTCAATCCTTACATCAATAAATCGTATTCGATGAATTTTGATTACTTTTTTGTAAGAAAAGTAATGTTTGTAAAATATTCGCAGGGATTTGTGGTTATGCCGGGAGGATTTGGTACATTAGATGAACTTACGGAAGCTTTAACGCTGATTCAAACCAACAAAATAGGAAGATTCCCTATTGTTTTGGTAGGGTCGGAATTCTGGAGCGGATTATTAGACTGGTTTAAAACTACCTTACTTCAAGAAAAGATGATCCACGAAGAAGATCTGGAACTTTACCGTGTGGTAGACACCGCAGACGAAGCGGTAGCGCACATTAAAGCTTTTTATGATAAATACTCTGTAAACGTTAACTTTTAATTGGCACATTATTTGTGACTTAAAACTAACAATCATGATTGTAAATCTATTATCCAAGATGAAAAAAATTTTATCTATATCAGGAATTTTAACACTTTTTGTGTTAATGAGTTTCACGTATGTAGACTTTTTCTCTTCAATGACCAAGGTGGATTATATTGATGGAAGCAAAACGTTGAAGTTCACTACAAAAATGAATACAAATCATATTTCCGATGCTATAAAAATTAACCCGAATACGGCAGGATTTGAGGCAGAAGTTAAAAAGTATGTAAACAATAATTTTGATGTGTATGTCAATGGCTCACCCAAAACAATTACATTTACGGGAAGTCAGGTAAGCGGAGAAACAGTATGGGTATATTTTGAGACGGGAGGCGTTTCCGACATCAGTACCTTAAGAATAAAAAATACGATCCTTTTAAGCGCCTTTCCTAAGCAGATCAACCTTGTGAATATTGCTTATAAAGGAAGCCAGAAAACGATGAATTTCCAGCGCGGAAAAGAGGTAAACGAAGTATCTTTTTAAAGACAATGAAATTAACAACGAAACCACTGCTTTTGCGGTGGTTTTTTGTTGGAGATGCATTTGATTTTAATCTTTCCAATAAAATCCGGTTGTCCAATGTATTGCATTTAATACTACCTCATCCAGAATAAAATTATCTGGAAAATCTTTAAAACCCGATTTATCCTTTAATTCATTCATCACATTATGAGCATTTTCATAGCTTGAAAATATCCCGACACTTCTTTCATCATCCAGACGAGTATGAATTGTATAAATATGACTCAGATAAAAAACCGATTCTAATTCCATCTCTTTTACCGATACTATTGTTGCATCAACCTCATCTCCAGATTCAGGATAATCTCGCCCGATCTCTCCTATAACTTCGGTAAATCCATCCTTCCAGTTAACTTTATCTAAAAAATATTTCCGAATCATAAAACTTTCCGGAAACATTTTAAAACCAGATAATCGTACAGCCTTGGCTTTCACTTCTTCAAGTTCTTTTAAATCGCTAAAATATCCTAATCTTTTAGAATCTGTGTGGGTTTGATCTGTATAGATGTGGTCTAAAGTGTAAATGAAGTACTGCATGATTTATGGGTTTGGGCAAAAATAAAAAGACTGCCTAAAAAGACAGTCTTTATTATTTAAATTTTCAAAATTCTTACTGAACCTGAATGTTATCCAACTGGATTGTTGTAGTAACACCACTTCCGTTTCCGGTGTATTCGAATAATACAAATCCGTTACCCGTTAAAGAAGCAGGGAAGCTATAACTTCCCGCAGGTACAATTGTTCCGTATCCACTTGTAGGTGTTACCGGAATTGTAAACGCAGAAGTAATATCTGTCTTTGTAGCCTGAGTAATATCTCCAAGCGGAGTATAATTGGTAGTATAATACACTTTTAAAGCATTACCGTTAAAAAATCCTACGTTTACGTCAAATTTCAGTGTGTTTGCTGCTGTAAAATCAACAGGTACTGCGAAATACGTTACATAAGGTCCTGTACCAGAGTTCGCTCCCAACTGGATGTATTTGTTTCCACTGAAAGTCTTCAATTGCCAGTATCTGTTTCCTAGAAGCGGATCGTTTACATATTTAGGATATACTTCAAGGTTAGCCGGACTGGTAGCATAACTTTCAAAGTTTTCAAGGAAAGATCCTGAATACGTAATCGCAGTTCCTCCTTTTGGCGGAGTTGCATCTACTCTTGTCCCTTTGAAGTTAATATCATTGGTATTTCTGATCAGCATCTGCCAAGTGGAATTATAACGGCTTACTACGAAAGTAACGTCACCGTTTCCAGTAGGCAATGTTTTAGAACCTTCAGAGAAGAATCCTGAGTTTCTTAAAGTTACGCTGTTTCCTGAAGCATCTTCCAAAGTTCTGTCTGTATCTACTCCTGCACCTGCAACATAATCAATAAATGTTTTAGCAGTCGGGTAAATATCAGCAATGGTAAACTGTGTATTAGGAACTTTTACCAAAGTATTGATGTACTGATCGCTTTTTGCAGCAGCAAGATTTGGTAATTCCAATGGCTTGATGGTAACCACTTCAAGACCATTTCCGTTACATACTCCTGAAATATATCTGCTTAACAAAGAAGCTGGAACTCTTCCGATTGAATATGTAGGATCTACAGAACCGATTTTTACAGTACCTCTGTCTAAACCTAATCTTAATCCTTTTGCATTAATTCTGATGTGTGCACCTACAGGGAAATCTGCGTAGTTGCTGGATCTGTCTACTTCAATTTGTAAACCTGCAGTTGGGTTTTCCGGCTTATCCTGGAAAGAAATTGTTTTATAGAAGTTTCCGTTTTCGTCTGAAGAAACTACATAACCATCAAAAATCTGATCAGATGAAATTAAAACATATCCTGTAGAAGGAGCCTGAGCTTTGAAAGCAGCCAGAGTCATAGTAGGAGCAGGGAATTTGTTCTCACACTTAATTGGCGGAGTATCCCACTCGTCTTTCTGAACACAAGATGTAATAGAAATTGCTGCGAATGCAACTCCTGTTACTAAACTTAAGTATTTCTTTATTGTCATTTTATTAATTTTTTAGAATAATTAGTGAATTAATTATTAGAATCTAAACTGTAAATTTACAAAATATGATCTTCCCTGAGTGTACCAGTATTTTGGTGCAAACAAAGTATATTCTCTGCTTAAATCTTCTGAGAAACTTGGATAAACCGCATTTCTGGTCTGTTCAAATCCTCCGGTAATGTATTTTCTGTTATTTAAAATATTATTAACTGTTGCGGAAATTAAAACATAATACTTACCAATCACCCAAGATTTTCCTGCATTTGCATTCAGGAAGAATGATGAAGGTAATCTGTTAGGCTCAAGCACTTTTCTCAGGTCACTTTCCGTAAGTCCGTAATATGGTGTTCCGGAAACATTATTCTGAACGAAAGATTCTGTTCTTACCAACGCAGCAGGATCCAGATAATTTTCATCAAAATAGTTCCAGTTCGCACCAAACCACCAGTATTTCGGGCTGTTGTAACGGAAACCTAAGGAATACGCCTGTTGAGGAGTTCCTCCCTGACGATAATTGTTAATATATGCTTTTCCAAGATCTATATAAGGAAGACCGTTTGCAAAAACTCCTACTGCATCTGATGCAAAATAAGTTCTCGGATCATTCTTATAAGTATACTGTCCAATGCTCGCTAAACCTTGCAATGATAATGTAGGTAAAACCTTAACATCAACCCCTAATTCAACTCCCATATTTCTTTTCTTAACATCCGTCATTACCTGAGATACGAAAGCACTCTGAACATTGGTCTGGTTACCGTCTGCATCCACACTGTTTAATGGAATACCATCTGCAAAGAATCTCTGAACCGTAGTTTCGTTGTCTGTATCTACTAAATATCCTGTTAATCTTAATTTTAAGAAAGGAGAAGAAATAACATAACTAAGGTCATTTGCATTTACCGTCATGCTCTTCACATTAGGTGCTACAGATCCGTTTACTCTAGGATTTACAAATAGATCTTCCAGATAAGGTGCCTGATTGTAGTATGCCCCGTTGTATACAAAGAAGTTTCTACCATTCAGTCTGTAAACAACCTGTCCTTTCAGACCGTAGTTCCAGTAGTTATAATCCATTCCTTTTCCGTAAGAATCTTTGTATAAATAATGGTTAAATAAACCTTCTCTGTTGGAAGAAGAATATCCCGCCAATGCAGATACAAATACATCAAAAGCTCCTGCTGTAAATCTTACCCCTGGATTTACTTTTACTTCCTGTCTTCTGAAAATATAATCGTAAGTCATTTTATCACCTACTTTTTTTGTTACATTTTCTTCACCCTGATTAAATAATCCAGATTTTCCAGGTTGGTTTGTTGCCGC
Source organism: Chryseobacterium sp. C3 (assembly GCF_014218905.1). Taxonomy (NCBI): domain Bacteria; kingdom Pseudomonadati; phylum Bacteroidota; class Flavobacteriia; order Flavobacteriales; family Weeksellaceae; genus Chryseobacterium; species Chryseobacterium sp. C3. The sequence goes on from NZ_JACLCU010000005.1 coordinate 129,849, forward strand.
AAACGGATCTCTGTTCAGTACAAAATCAGCACCTAAAAGATCGTTTACTTCTCTGTACTGCTCAGAACGGTAGTTCTGATAAGATACGTTTAATAAGAATTTCGTATTATCGTTGAAGTTGTGAACAAAGTGAGTAGATGCATTCCAGATTTTATCATCGCTTACATCATTTACCAAATAGTATAATGCTCTTTTCCCGGTCTGTCCGTAGTAAGTTCCTGCAGGCTGCTGCATATTTCTTTGGTACAATCTGTCCCAGTTAAGCTGTGTAAAGTTCGGATCATTGGAAGTCCATCCGTTCATAGCTGCCTGAAAAGCCTGTTGTGCCGTAGTTCCTGTTACTCCCGTTGGAAGTGTTACAGAAGCATTCGGATCTAATGAGTCGTAGTAGCTTGGTAAATTTCTGTAGTATGTAGGAGATGGATTCTGTACATTCTGCCAGTCTAAACGGGATCCTTTATCTTTTCCGAACTGGTAAGATACAGATGTCCAAAGAGTATTATTCTTATTAATTTTCCAGAAATCCTGAATCTGGAAGATCGGCTGGAAACCTTTTCTTACTCTTTCACTTCTCTGCTCTCCGTCCTGATATCCCCAATAAGAATTGTAATGAACTCCTCTGTAGTTGTACACTTCCTGAGTACTCGGACTCGCGGTAGATCTTCTGTAAGGCGCACCGATAAAGTTGAAAGTCATCGTGTGCTTATCGTTAAATTTCTTTTCAATTCCCAAATAAGCTCCGTAAGCATCATAGAAGGTTCCTTCCTGAATACCTTCTTCCGCCCATCTTCTTGCTCCCATTGCAGTAAACGCCCATCCGCTTTTGCTCATTCCTGAGCTGTAACGTAGAGATGTTCTGTTTCTGTAATTTCTGTTGGTTAAAGACTGAGTAAACTGAAATCCTTTTCTGTATTCACTCGCTTTAGTATTTTTATAAACTACTGAGCTGTTTCCACCAAAAGCATATTCCGAAGGTGAATGGTTTGCAGAAATTTCAGGGTATCTTGTAATTTCGTTAAGTCCTCCCCAGTTTCCAAAATCTACATTACCATTATCAGACTTGATCATGGAAACACCATTTAACATGGTTTCTCCAAATCTTCCATCGATTCCTCTTGGACGGAACCAATAAAATCCTAAATCAAACGCTGCGATTCTGCTGAAAATATCCTGAGATGACTGTAGTAGACCTACTGTAGAAGCCTGTCCGCTGTTGCTGTCCTCATCGTCTCCATCACTGTCAATGATTGCTAAACCTTGATCCGCGCTTGTAAGTGCAGAATATAGGGTGATTGTCCCTAAATCCTTTTTCTTCTCACTGTCCATTACATCAAACTCCATTACTTTGGTTTCGTAATTCGGTTTTGTAATCACAATTTGGTAATGCCCCGGCTTCAGGTCTACAAACTGGAAGTATCCGATTTTGTCAGCCGTTACATCATTGTCATTCCCTTTAAGATCTACTTCTGCCCTTTCAACGGGCTTTCCTTCAGCATCTTTTAAATAGGCAGAAACCGTAGTCTGTGCAAAATAGTATGATGCTGGAAGTAAAGTAAATAAAGAGACTAATGATAGTTTTTTAATCATGAGTATATTTATTTTTTTAAATACTTTTCTTGTTAATTCTCAACAGTTTAAAAGTTGGGGACGCAAATTTAGTCAAAATTTAGAATTTACAACTTTTTTTACGTTATTTTTTCTTAACATTGCAAGCTTTTAAGAATCATTATAAATAAAAACGTAAATACCACATTTTAAATTTACAAATATTTAAAATAGCGGGAAGTTAAAAAAAAGTAAATTTGCAGATTAAATAATATTAATAATAACTCTAAGAGAATGAAGAAATTTTTGAGTTTTTTTGCCATCATTTTTTCGATAATGGCATTTTCACAACAGCAGGGAAAACTGAGAAAGGTGGCTACTGTAGGTTTTTTGAATGTGGAAAACCTTTGGGACACCATTCAGTCAGCAGATTATATCGACGGGACTAAAGATATTAAAAATCCGGCTTTCCACAGAAGCATTCCATTGGATTCCGTTAAGTTTTTGGAAGCTGAAAAATACGACGGACCATGGAGCGATGGCGCTTTAATCGGTAAAAAAGTAGTAAGATACCAAGGCGGCTCGGAAGAATTCACTCCAAAAAGTGCTAAAAACTACAATACGAAAGTGTATAAGGCGAAACTTGCCAACGAAGCCAAAGTAATTTCTGAAATGGGAGCGCAATATACCAAAACGGCTCCTGCAGTCGTAGGTTTAATTGAGGTGGAAAACAGACAGGTTATTCAGGATCTTATTAATGAACCGGCACTGAAAAAATATGATTACGGAATTATTCATTACAATTCTTATGATTACAGAGGAATTGATGTGGCTTTGATTTATCAGAAAAGAAGATTTACCCCTACCAATTCTCTGAAAAAAGAACTGAAAGTTTTCGGTGACGAAGGAAAAAGAGAATATACCAGAGATATTTTGGTGGTTACAGGTTTCCTTGATAATGAAAAGGTAGCATTCTTCATGAATCACTGGCCTTCAAGAAGAGGGGGGGAAGCCGTTTCTCTTCCTAAAAGAAATGCAGCAGCAGCTTTACTGAAACAGCAAATGGACAGTGTAAGAGCAGCAGATCCATCAACAAAATTATTTGCAATGGGAGATTTCAATGATGATCCTGTAAGTGCAAGTTTGAAGAATCATCTTAAAGCACAGCCAAGCCCGAAAGATTTAAGTGACGCCAATCCTTATCTTAACTTAATGTACCCTTTATACAAAAAAGGAGTTGCTTCATTAGCGTATCAGGATGCACCCAACTTATTTGACCAGATTATTGTTTCTAAAAATTTAGTTTCAGATCAGGTAACAAAAGATTATTCGGTTTATAAGGCTGAAATTTTCGCTCCGGCTTACTTAGTGAATAAAGAAGGAAATTACAAAGGCTACCCTTTCCGATCATGGAACGGCGACCAGTTTACCGGCGGTTACAGTGACCACTTCCCGGCATTTGTAGTCCTCCAGAAAGAACCATAAAAATATAAGGCACTCAGATTGAGTGTCTTTTTTTTGTAAATTTATAAGATGAAAAATTTAGTTTTACTGTTAACACTTTCTTTATTTTCATTCAATTGTTCTGCACAGAGCAATCCTAAGAATGAAAAAGAAAAGTCGGAAATGAAACCATCAAAAAATGATGATGGCGAATGGGATCTTACGGTAATCGATACTCAGTTTGATTATTTTCTGAATGCGATTGCAAAGCCAATCAGCCAGTATTCTGAATCTTATCTGAAAAACAGAAATACTTTTCTGGTCACAGAATGGAATTCGTATTACAATTCCGGACGATACAGAAACATCATTGAATCCTCGATTGATTATGATCCGAAGGAAAAATACGGTATTAAATTCGAATACAAACTGTATCAGGTTTTTGCTTATGTAAACTGGAAATACGGTCTGAAAATGAACGGACTTTCGGGAAGTGACACCACAAGATATTAAAAAAGGTTCAGAGCAATTCTGAACCTTTTTTTTATAAACCGTTGAAAATTATTTGTTGAATAATTCTTCTACTTTATCCCAGTTTACCACTTCGAAGAATGCTGAAACATAATCAGGTCTTCTGTTTTGGTAGTTTAAATAATAAGCGTGCTCCCAAACGTCAAGTCCCAAAATAGGTATTCCTTTTACGTCTGCAACCGGCATTAACGGATTATCCTGATTCGGAGTTGAAGAAACAGTAACGGAACCGTCAGCATTTTTTACCAGCCAAGCCCATCCTGAACCGAATCTTGTTTTAGCAGCATCAGAAAAATCTGTTTTGAATTTTTCGAAACCTCCGTAAGCTTCAATAGCAGCTTTTACGTTTCCTACCGGTTCTTTGCTTCCGCCCGGAGTTAAAATTTCCCAGAATAAAGTGTGATTAAAGTGTCCTCCTCCATTGTTTCTTACCGCTGGTTTATCAATTCCTGTCTGGCAGATTTCTTCAATAGTTTTTCCTTCAAGATCAGTTCCTTTAATCGCATTATTTAAATTGTCTACGTATGCTTGATGATGTTTTGTATGGTGGATTTCCATTGTTCTTGCATCAATTGTCGGCTCCAATGCATCGTAAGCATATCCTAGTTTTGGTAATTCAAATGACATAATTTTATTTTTAATGTTATTACCCAAATTTAGCCATTATTTAATCTATATTCAAAAAATGGGGATTACTTTAATAAATCTTTAACATTGATATATTGATTTAGAATGAATTAAATTTTTATGGTAAGAAAGTTTAATGACGGAAGCTTATCAATTTTAAAAAATTTATTTTTGATTTAAAGTTGACAACAAACCAAAGAGTTAACAAGAATTTTTCCAGATTCTATTCTAATCTTTCATTAAACTCTTTCAGGATCACAAATTTTGTGAAGCCAATGAAATATTGAAATATCATACAAAAACCCTAGCCTCGATTGCAGCAATTGTCTGAGCTCATTTAATGATTTCGGCGGCGGCTCCGCCGCCGCCGAAATCATTAAATAGCGAGTGCGGAAAGCGAGATAAAGCTTCAAAAAAATAATTTAATTTCAAACTAAAAACGAAAAAGCACGAACATTAAACGTCCGTGCTTTCTCTTAACAAATTAAATTCAATTTATTTATTCATTGACATCAGGAATTCTTCGTTATTCAAAGTTCCTTTGATGTTTTTGTCTACAAATTCCATTGCTTCGATTGGATTCATTTCAGAAAGGTATTTTCTAAGAATCCACATTCTCTGGGAAGTAACTTCATCCAGAAGCAGATCGTCTCTACGGGTACTTGAAGCCACCAAATCAATTGCAGGATAAATTCTTCTGTTGGCAATTTTTCTGTCCAGTTGAAGTTCCATGTTTCCTGTTCCTTTAAATTCTTCAAAGATTACCTCATCCATTTTAGAACCGGTATCGATAAGAGCTGTTGCGATGATCGTTAGAGAACCTCCTCCTTCAATCTTTCTTGCCGCTCCGAAGAATCTTTTCGGTTTATGGAGTGCATTTGCATCAACACCTCCCGATAAAACTTTACCTGAAGCAGGCGTTACGGTATTGTAAGCTCTTGCCAGTCTTGTGATGGAGTCTAATAAAATAACTACGTCATGACCACATTCTACCATTCTTTGTGCTTTCGCCAGAACAAGGTTAGCCACTTTTACGTGCTTTTCCGCCGCTTCATCAAAAGTAGATGCAATAACTTCTGCATTCACGCTTCTTTCCATGTCGGTAACTTCTTCCGGACGTTCGTCGATCAGAAGAACCATCATATAAACTTCAGGATGATTGGCAGCGATAGAGTTGGCAATATCTTTCAGCAACATGGTTTTACCGGTTTTCGGCTGTGCTACGATCATTGCTCTCTGTCCTTTCCCGATGGGAGCGAAAAGATCCACCACTCTTGTAGAAATAGTAGAGCCTTTTCCGGCAAGATTGAATTTTTCCTGTGGGAAAAGCGGCGTTAAATATTCAAAAGCCACACGGTCTTTAATGAAAGCAAGATCACGTCCGTTAACTTCTGTGGGTCTTAATAAGGAAAAATACTTTTCTCCTTCTTTCGGTAATCTTACAATCCCTTTTACGGTATCTCCGGTTTTAAGACTGTAATTTCTGATCTGTGCCGTAGAAACGTATACGTCGTCCGGTGAAGAGATATAACTGAAGTCTGAAGAACGTAAGAATCCGTAATTGTCCGGTAAAATTTCCAAAACCCCTTCAATACTTACCATTCCGTCGAAACTGAATTCCTTTTTAGGAGCTTCGTGCTGTTCCTCCGCTCTTTCAGAATGCTGCTGTTGCTGCTTATTCTGATGCTGGTTTTGGTTTTGATTCGGATTTTGGTTATGGTTTTGGTTTCTATGCTGGTTTCCGTTGTTGTTCGGATTGGTGTTTTGTCCTTTTGGGGATCTAGCCTGATGTTGAGGAGTATTATTCGGCTTTTCTTCTGCTGGAGCAGCTTCCTGAGATTCTGTGTTTTTTGGAGCTTCTGTTTTTTCCTGAGGCGCTTCTGCATTGGTTGTATTGGCAGGAGAAACTCTTTTCCTCTTTTTCTTAGCTTGTGCTGCTGCAGTCTGTTCTTCTGTTGCTGCTGCAGGTTCCGCTTTGGTTTCTTCAGATTTTTGTTCTTCAGAAACGGGTTCTTTTACTTTGGCTTCTGCTTTTTCTTCTGCTTTAGGTTTTGTTTCTTCCACAGGTTTCGCTTCAGCTTTTGTCTTTGCTGCCGTTTTTTTCGGAGCCGCTTTTCTGGCAGGAGCCTTCGCAGGTTTTTCTGCCGGTTTTTCTTCAGTATTCGTACTGATTTCAGTAGCGTTGAAATATTCTTTTGCTACTTTTGGATTGGAGGCCTGAAAGTCAAGAATTGCAAAGATTTTGTCATTTTCAGTGCTGTTTCTTGCCACTTTAACGCCCAAATCCTTTAAGATTTTAGTCAGTTCCGTTACGGATTTTGACCTTAACGTTTCAATGTTAAACATATTTAGTGTAAAAAATGTAATTAATTGTGAATAAGAAAAGTAAGTCAGGTGACTGTTGTTTTCAAGTACATTCGTATAATGCAAATCTACACTTATTTTTGAATTGTGCAAAATTTATATTACTTTTGCGTAGAATTAAATATTCAATGCTACAAAGAATACAGACTATATGGACTTTTTTAGCAGTGTTGGCTGCTGTATTTCTGTTCATTACAGGAGAAGATGTTGTTATTTCAGACAGCTTTCCTGTGATTAATATCGGATGTATTATCCTTGTTTTGGTGGGAGTACTCAGTATTTTCAGCTTTAAAAACAGAAAAAGACAAATTCTGCTGAATAACATCAGCATTATTATAAACGCTTTGTTGATTGGTGTATTGATGTACTGGTTACTAAAATTATCCGGAGGAATAGATTTTCCTGAGAAGGGTATTGAGCCGGTTTTCTCATTAATTGCGGTGATCTGTCTGCTTATAGCAAACATTTACATCAAAAAAGATGAGAGGCTCGTAAAATCTGTAGACAGACTTCGATAACCTTACAACGATTTTTTGAGTGAGAACAGCTTCTTTTAGGAGCTGTTTTTTTATTTGTGTATTTTCAGAATTATTCGTCTTTAGGAGATGTATTCCTATTATTTTTCAACTGAATATATTTTCCGTGCAACATTTCCGTTTATATTGCGACAGATTGTTTATAAATTATTAAAAATGAAAAAACTCACTTATCTTACTTTTTCGCTCTTTTCAATATTTTCTTTTGCACAGGAAGTTTCGACGGAAAGAGTGCAAACTGTGCTTGCAACTCTGGCTTCCGATGAAATGAAAGGCAGAGAAATCGGAACTGCTGAAAATGATAACGCCGCCAATTATATCGCAAAGCTTTTTAAAGAAAACAATTTAGATTTCTGTACCGGAAATTCTTATCTCGTTCCTTTTGAATACAAGGGAAAAACCGTGTATAATGTATGCGGCGTTAAAAAAGGTAAAACAGAAAAATTCTTAGGATTTTCCGGACATTTTGATCATATCGGAACCAGCAATAATCCTAAAGACAATATTTACAACGGAGCCGATGATGATGCAAGCGGAATTACCACTCTGGTAGGAATTGCAGATTATTTCAAAAATAAAAAACCTGAGTTTTCTTTGGTCTTCATGGCATTTAACGGAGAGGAAAAAGGAATGTTGGGTTCCAGAGCCATTTCAAAGGACGAGAATTTAAATCCGATTTATGATAAAATGACTGCGCTGTTTAATTTTGAAATGGTGGCAACAGAATCTGCATTCGGAAAAAACGCTTTGTTTATGACGGGCGATGAATTTTCGGATCTTGATGAATTGTTTAATAAAAATGCGGCAAACGGGTTAAAAATAAATCCTGATCCTTATGCTTCAGAACAGCTTTTCTACCGATCAGACAATGTGAGTTTCGTTAAGAAAAAAATTATCGCGCATTCTTTTTCTACGGTTGATATGACGAAAGCGACGCATTATCATCATGAAAACGATGATGTAAATGTGGTGGATTTCGAGAATTTAACCACCATCATCAATAATTTCGGGAAGACTTTAGACAAACTTTCGCCAAAGAATTTTGAACCGAAGTATAACGATAAAGTGAAATTTTAAAATTCGATATCTAAAGCCACCTTTCTTCGGGTGGCTTTGTTTTTTCTGAGAAATATCTGCACGAAAATCTGTAACAAAATATGTGGTACATCAACTTATTATAAAGTAAAAGTCGATTAAAAACGTCTTATCATTTTAATTACGTAATTTTGCTATCCAATTTTTTCATTGAATGAACGAATATAAAAAAATATTAAAATTCGCCAAACCACACCAGAAATACATTTTCGGAAGTTTATTTTTCAACTTATTATATTCTGTATTTCAGATTGCTTCTTTAGGAACCATTCTTCCTGTTTTGGGAATGCTTTTCGGAACTATTAAAAGAGAAGATTTTGAATCTCCGCCTGTTTATTCCGGAAACCTTACAGATTTATTTCCTTATCTGAAAAACTACTCCAATTACTACATCCAGACTTTAGTGGATGATTATGGTACGCTGAATGTTTTAGCATGGCTCTGCGTCATCACAGCATTTATGTTTTTATTGAGGAACCTTTTCAGGTATTTAGGATCTTTCCTGTTGATTAATTATCGTGTAGGCGTTACAAAAGATCTGCGCGGAGAAATGTACCGTAAGGTTTTAGCTTTGCCGGTTTCATTTTTTACAGAGAGCAGAAAAGGAGATATGATGTCGCGTATGTCTAATGACGTAGGCGAAGTTGAAGGCAGTATTTTAGGAAGTTTGGTAGAGCTGATTAATGCTCCGTTTATGCTTGTGAGTACCTTAATAAGTTTGTTCCTGCTAAGTTCTGAATTAACACTTTTTTCCCTTCTGGTTTTACCGGTGATGGGAACTTTAATCGCGTTAATCGGGAAAAGTCTTAAAAAAGATTCTCACGAAGCCCAGAATGAAATGGGAACGATATTTTCTATTGTTGATGAAACTTTAAAGTCTTCAAAAGTAATTAAGATTTTCAGCGCAGAAAAGATCATGGATAACCGTTTTATGGGTTCTATGCAGAGATGGATCGACAGTTCGATACGATTGGGAAGAAAGAAAGAACTCGCGTCACCAATCAGCGAATTTCTGGGCTCTGTTACCTTCTTAATCATTGCATGGTATGGCGGAAAGCAGATTGTTGTGGAACACAGCATTGCGCCACAGGATTTTTTAGTTTTTTTAGGAATGTTTTTCCAGATTTTACCTCCGGTAAAAAGTTTATCGCAGTCGATTTCAAACGTGCAGAAAGGAGAAGCTTCTTTGCATAGGGTTTTGGAAATTCTTGAAGCTGATGTAAAAATTGAAGAAGTTGCTAATCCTGTAAGTATTTCGACGCTTAATACAGCTATTGAGTTTAAAAATATCGGTTTTTATTATGATAAAGAACACGCCATTCTTAAAAATTTCTCTTTGAGTATTCCAAAAGGAAAAACGGTAGCTCTTGTCGGACAAAGCGGAAGCGGAAAAACAACGATCGCGAATCTTCTGGCAAGATTTTATGATGTTTCCGAAGGGGAAATTCTGATTGATGGGGTAAATATTAAAAATTTAAGGTTAAAAGAATACCGTAAGCTTCTCGGGATGGTTACCCAGGAATCTGTATTATTTAATGATACGGTGTACAATAATATTCTGATGGGGAAACCTGAAGCCACCAGAGAAGAGGTAATTGCAGCAGCCAAAATTGCCAATGCAGATAACTTTATCACAAATCTTCCGGATGGATATGATTCTAACATCGGAGATGACGGAGGAAAGCTTTCAGGAGGACAGAAACAGAGGGTTTCCATCGCAAGAGCCGTACTGAAAAATCCACCGATTATGATTCTGGATGAAGCGACTTCTGCTTTGGACACCGAATCGGAAAGATTTGTTCAGGATGCACTGGAAAAAATGATGGAAAACAGAACGTCTTTGGTTATTGCCCACAGACTTTCTACCATTCAGAAAGCGGACTGGATTGTGGTAATGGAAAAAGGGGATATTGTAGAACAGGGAACCCATCACGATCTTATCGCGAAAAAAGGTGTTTATCACAAACTTGTAGAATTGCAGAATTTCGATTAATTCTGTTTACAATAAAATTAAGAAAGAGTATTTCGAAAGGGTTAAAACCTGAGGAATACTCTTTTTTTTATTTGAATATCCTTTAAACAACCTATTACTATGCACTGATATGAAAATCAATTATTTATAACAGGCACTTCGACAAGCTCAGTGTGACACCTCTAATACTAAACACTTGATTTCTAACGATGTCAAGCTGAGCCTGTCGAAGCTTTAGATTAATAAACGGACAATCAATTTTTTTTATTAAACGGATTCAGTTTCAATGCAAGATTAAAAACCAATATCTTTATGAGTCAGGTTTTCAAATTTCCAATTATGGCTTCATTTAAGCTTATTATTTCTACAAAACAAAAGCTTCTGCAACATGAACGATGCAGAAGCGACCTTTAAAAACTATATAATTGTGACTATTATATTCTTTATTGTGTATTTATTCCATTAAATTCAGCTTGTTTTATTGCCCATGCAAAAGCATTCGCAGAGATAATTGAATTATAAACATCCTGATCTAATGCATCTCCTCCTCTTCCATAAGAAGTTTTAACAACCGGCAAATTACTTCCGTTTACTTCAAAAGGACAAATAGTATCAGAAGCACCACAATTTGAATTAAAACCACCATCACCAATCCATATGAAATTCAGTGTTTTATGCTTAAATGCAGTGACTCTTCCTGCTGTACCTCCAGGTGAAGCCTGTGATAAATCAGAATCTGTAGAATATATATCTATTTCGCTGGAAGGAATACCTGATGCATAAGTAGTTGCTGAAGCATCTTCTCCCCAAGTCTTGCCTCTTGCATCACCAAAAGGTCCGTTTATAATTTCATCATTAATTACAGGAAGTCTGTACAAAGCACCCGCTGCATTTACACCACCTGTTGTAATGGTATTATCATTAAATACATACCTAAAAAGTCTTTGCATACCTGCATTGGATTCACTGAATGCCAAAACAACTCCTCCTTTCACCAAATAATCTGCAATAATATCTGCTTCAGCATCAGAAGGTGCCCATGAATATCCTATAACCATAATATCAACAGGACTTGAACCAGAAAGCCAACCTTGCAACTGAGCAATACTAGGACTATTTCCACCATTAATTCTTGTAAACCCTTCTGCTTTTACTACACTTGTTGCTGTAGTCCCAAAATTTGAGGCTGTACTAATCATTCGTCCAGATGCTGCTATTCCTGAAAAATTATACCCATATACATTTTCTGAAGTCCCTACTGCGAGTAATCTTTTAATTGGTATAACTACAACTACACTTACCGTACATGTTGTAGATACACCACCTTGGCTATCAGAAGTTATGGTAATTGTTTTAACCGAAGTAGAAGTAGGCGTGCCCGTTCCTTGTAAAGTAATGTTTTGATTTCCAGTTGCTGTAAAAGTTCCGGAACCACTAAAAGAAATTCCATCAACTGTATTAGTGGTAATCGTGTAACTTCCCAGAGAAGTAACATTTACAGGCAATGTTATTGTATTTGAAGCCGTGAGAGGCGTTCCTACTTTATATACACCATTTACTATTGCTTTTCCACAACTCATTGTATAGGTTGCTGCAGGGCTTAGAACAGTAATCGTAACTGGTGGTGTACACGTAACATCAACCCCATTGGCAGAAAGCTGTATTGTGTCTGTTTGTATCGCGGCAGGAGTTCCCTGTCCCGGAATTTGTATTGTTTGTATACCTGTGTTCAAAAAAACTCCTGTTCCATAAAAATTATAACCGTTAGTTGTGGTGCCCATAATCGTATAATTTCCTATTTTAGTAACATTTACCGTCACACTAAGGTAATTGGATGTTGTTAATTCTTTTCCTTTTACGTAACTTCCCACAGCTTTTGTGTTAGAACAATCGATTGTAAAAACCGATTTTCCTATCTGTCCGCAGACGCTTTTCCATTCATTATCTGCAAGGCTCCAATAGTTCAGGCAGTCTTCTGTGGTATTGTAAACCGTAAGACCATCATCATTTGCCGAGTTGATGACTATCGCATTTCGCTGAGTTTCTGTAAGACGCGGAATGAGAATTCCCTTATTGCTATTTCCTGAAACAATGTCCAGAACAGAATTAGTATTGGGCGAAGAAGTATTGATCCCTACTGCTCCGTTGTACTGCGAAAAAAAATTTTCAAAAGCAAAGAACAGAACAATCAGTAATGTTCTTGCTAAACATCTGGTAATTTTTGTATTCATCATTTTTTATTTTTAGATTAAAATTTTAAATAAAGATTATAATCTCTGCAAAATTAGTCTCTGTAAAAATGATGTAACAAAATTTTTGATACGCAATGTTACTCACGCGTAGTAAAACTCACACATTATTAACATTTTAACACAAATTCAGAATTCCGGATGATAAAAATCTGAAAACTGCATGGTCTTATATTTTAAGAAGAAAGCTGTTGATATTAATATCGGAAGGAATATTCAGTTTTTTTCGTATTCTGTACTTTTTACTTTCTACGGCTCTTATGCTGTTATTGGTACACTGGGCAATTTTTTTCGTATCGAAATCCAGTTTCATTAATGCACAAAAATAGAGTTCTGAATGAATGAGGTTAGGATTAATCTCTAAAATAGCGGGGATGAAACCCGGAAAAAAGATTTGAAATCTCTCAAAAAACAAAACTGAATTTTTCTCTGCCAGTCTGAATATTTCCTCAATATTTTCGTCCGTAAGATGATTTACCAACATCTGGTTTTTCATGAGCTGAGTATTGGTTTTTATAAGATCTTCAATTGTTGAATCCTTAATTTTTGTGTTTTTCATTAATCCGTTGATAAGTTCATCTTTCTGGCTTATAAATACCATATCTATTAAAAAAGAAACGATAGAAAATAAAATATTAATGAGTTTTATGGTAATGTAATCTTTGTTTTGTAAAAATTTGCTTCTCGGTAAAAAGCTAAAATCATAATAAAGACAGATAATAAAATTAAAGCTGATGAACAGAGCTAAAAAATAAATTTCAATCTTGTCTTTACGGTAATTGAAGAAAAGAGGTATGGCAAACAGAATACTGAAATAGAAATATTCTATCCCAGCCATTTTTGATGTATAGATATTAAAAAAGCTTACAATAAGAGTAAGGAATACAAGAATGCTGGTAACTGTTATCTTGATATTCTTATGAGACTTTTTTACCTTATCTTCAATTGAGATCATCAATATCCAGAATAGGGTAATGATGATCAGGAAAACAGAAGCAATAATATCCCTGTAAAAAGTAATTATAAAAAGAGAGTAAAATAAAAATATAAAAAAAAGAAAAAGTAAATAGCGATTAATTAACTGATCATAACCATTTTCAGAATTATCCACTTTTTCTCCTTTATGGAAGAAAAATTTGTAAATCATTGAGTGTGTTTTTTTAGAACTGAATTTATCGTTTAGTACTTTAAATTCAATATTGCAAATATACTAAAACCTGATAAACTATTTTTACCTTCAACCCAAACATCTTAAAACCCCGATTTTTACATTGAAGAATAAATTCCAATAAAGTAATACATCGAAATTATCGGTAAATTGTCTGGTGTCAATTAAAGGTAAAGTTAGCAGATCAGAGGATCTTTTACACACTATGCCTCCACTCAATTATACGTATGCGTAGTAAAGCGTAATAAAAGACTGTGCAAACTCTTAAAAAAACAAAAAGAGAGGCTAAAAAAACCTCTCCTGTATTATAATAATTTTGTATCAGATTCTATTCTTCCTTCATTCTGGCGATCACATCAAGACCTCCTTTCGTAATGTCACCAATTTTACATACAATTTCTGTATCTAACGGAAGAAATACGTCCATTCTGGAACCGAACTTAATGAAACCGAACTCGTGTCCCGCTTTTGCCGTATCGCCCTCATTACAGTAGAAAACGATTCTTCTCGCAACATATCCTGCAATCTGTCTGAAAACCACTTTATGATTGGTTAAACTTTCCACTGCAACGGTTGTTCTTTCGTTTTCCGTAGAAGACTTTTCATGCCACGCTACAAGATATTTTCCCGGATGATATTTCTTATAAATTACGTTTCCTGAAACCGGATATCGGCAGATATGAACATTCAGCGGAGACATAAAGATAGAAACCTGAATGGCTTTTCCTTTGATAAACTCATCCTCTTCTACTTCTTTTATCATTACCACTTTTCCGTCTACCGGAGCAATTACATTCTCTTTGTGATCGAGAATTTCACGATTCGGAACTCTGAAGAACCAAAATACTAAACTGTAGATTACCAGTAATGGCAGAATGATCACCAACGACCACATTTCAAGAAAATAAATCGCCAATGCGCCCAAAATGATGAACAGAATGGTGGCAACGGTAATGGTTCCTTTTGATTCTCTGTGTAATTTCATGAGATTAAATAAATTTTTCTAAAATAAAGTACAAATATACGACAGGAACACAAATAATGAAACTATCCAGCCTGTCTAATACACCTCCATGTCCCGGAATGATGTTTCCGCTGTCTTTCACGGCGAAATTTCTTTTCAGTTGGCTTTCTACCAAATCCCCGATCGGCGCGAAGGTAGCAACCAGAAAACCTACTACCATCCAGTTTCCGCGAAGATCCGGATGATAATATTCTACAAAGTAAGACAGGATTAAAGTAAGAACAACACCGCCAATATAACCTTCCCATGTTTTTTTAGGAGAAATTTTAGGCGCCATTTTATGTTTTCCGAAGAATTTTCCGGTTAAATAAGCAAAGGTATCGCTGCTCCAGATCAGGATGAACAGAAACAGAACTTCTAAAGAAAAACTGTCGTCATAGCTTGTAAATTTAGGAAGTCCCAAAGCAAAGCTGAAAGGCAGCGCCACATAAATTACGGTGAAAATAAGCTTTCCGCTGTCAAAATATAATTCGTTCGGGAATTTAAATAATGTAACAGCAGCAATCACGATAAGAACCATCGCAAGGATTTCACTGAGCCTGAAATCAAAAAAGAAATCAAAATTGAAATACCTTTTCGAGAAGACATAAAAAATAAAAATTACCAAAGGAAAAACAACAAACCGTTCATAGCCTTTCCCGAATTTCATGATTTTAAAACATTCCCAAGAACCGACTCCCATTAAAAGAGTGATTAATCCGTAATACAGATACTGCTGCTTCACGAGATCCGGCGAAATACTGTTGATTAAATTGGCTCCAAGCGGAGTGGTACAAAGAATAATAACTGCTACGTAAACAATTCCTGATAAGGTTCTTTGAATGAGATTTTTGTCCAAGATGTTAAAATTTTAAATCTGATGCTTAATCTTCAAGCAACAATAAAAACAGTTTTGTGTTGGTATGGGAAGAAGTATCCATTTTCGACTGTCCGCCGCTGATGGAAGTCAGATTTTTGATATTTCCGTTTCTTTTGATCTTTCCCATCGCATCATTCAGGTTGTTCACAATCTGTGAAATATTCGCCATAATGATAATTTTATCCGGCAGTCTGGAAGAATGATAATGAAGGATATTATTGTGAGAAAGCATAATTCTTCCGTCGTACGCAATAAGATATTCGCAGGTAATGAAACTTGCATCATTATTGCTCTGAAGTTCAGAAGTATACGGTGTTTTTACCACATTAAGGAAATTCTGAAGATCTTTATCCCAACAGAATATATTATGAATTCCTTCAATTTTAATAATCTGGTTCAAAGTCTGTAACGCCTCCGCTTCATCAGCACAGTAATTAAAAAAACCTCCGGAATGCGTAAACAGTTGGGCAAACTTATAGTCGAGATCCGCATTTTTCAGGGAATCTCCTAACTTTTCCAGACTCTGCTTTTCTTCCTGCTCAGGCTGGTTGGTAAGTTTGCTTACAATCTTCTTAAATAAATTCAATTTAATCTATTTTTAGTCAACTTTATACAAAAATATAAATTAATCATATAGAAATCCAAAAACATACCGAGAAATATAAAAAAACCCGACAATTTTGGAACTGTCAGGTTTTGTGTTATTTAAATTCTAAGAAATTTTAAAGCTGTGTAGGGCTTTCAGGAGCCTGAATTTCGCTGTCTCCTTCTTTCTCTTCAACAAGAATCTGTTCTTGTGGTTCTTTACCATCCGGAATCGTATTGGTAACAGGTTTCTCTGTTAATTCGGGATCCCATGCTCTTTTTCCGAAAATTTCTTCAAGATCTTCACGGAAGATTACTTCTTTTTCTAACAGCTTACTTGCCAAAGCATCAAGCTTGTCTTTATTCTCAGTTAAAATCTGAACTGCTCTGTCATACTGATTTTCGATAATTCCTTTGATCTCAATATCAATTTTCTTCGCTGTTTCTTCAGAATAAGGTTTTCCGAAAGAATATTCAGACTGCCCTGAACTGTCATAGTAAGAGATATTCCCGATATTCGGACTCAAACCGTAGATGGTTACCATTGCCTGAGCTCTTTTCGTTACACTTTCAAGATCAGAAAGCGCTCCTGTAGAAATATTATTGAATATCACCTGCTCTGCAGCTCTACCTCCCAATGTTGCACACATTTCGTCCAACATTTGTTCTGTAGTTGTTAACTGTCTTTCTTCCGGAAGATACCAAGCTGCTCCCAAAGAACGTCCTCTCGGAACAATAGTTACTTTCAATAGCGGTGAAGCGTGTTCTACCAACCATGAAATCGTGGCGTGCCCTGCTTCATGATAAGCAACTCTTCTTTTTTCAGAAGGTTTAATGGCTTTATTTTTCTTTTCAAGACCCCCGATAATTCTGTCAACTGCATCAAGAAAATCCTGTTTCGTTACCGAAGTATGGTTATTTCTTGCAGCAATCAGGGCAGCCTCATTACAAACATTAGCAATATCTGCTCCACTGAATCCCGGTGTTTGTTTTGCCAAGAATTCGCGGTCTACATTATCATCAAGTTTGATTTTCTTTAAATGAACATCAAAAATCTGTCTTCTTTCGTGCAATTCCGGAAGGTCTACATAAATGGAACGGTCAAAACGTCCGGCTCTCATTAAAGCTTTATCCAGAATATCCGCTCTGTTGGTTGCAGCCATTACAATAACGTTTGTATCCGTTCCGAAACCATCCATTTCAGTTAAAAGCTGGTTCAGCGTGTTCTCTCTTTCGTCGTTTCCGCCAGAGAAATTATTTTTTCCTCTTGCACGTCCGATGGCATCGATCTCATCAATAAAGATAATCGCTGGAGATTTTGCTTTTGCCTGAGCAAAAAGGTCTCTTACTCTTGAAGCTCCTACCCCGACAAACATTTCCACAAAATCTGAACCTGAAAGCGAGAAGAAAGGAACTTTCGCCTCTCCAGCTACTGCTTTTGCCAGTAATGTTTTACCGGTTCCCGGAGGACCCACCAAAAGAACTCCTTTCGGAATTTTACCTCCCAGTTTGGTATATTTTTCTGAGTTCTTAAGGAAATCTACAACTTCCTGAACCTCTTCTTTAGCACCTTCAAGACCTGCAACATCTTTAAATGTTACCTGAATTCTTTCTTTTTCGTCAAAAAGTTTTGCTTTAGACTTTCCGATGGAGAAAATTTGTCCGCCAGGTCCGCCTCCGCTTCCCATTTTTCTGAAAAGAAGGAAATAGAAAATTCCTAAAATCGCAATCCAGATTAATGCCTGAATTAAAAAGCTCGTTAACGGGCTTTCGCCTTCCGCATAATCTTTAGACGTTTTTATCGCCGGATTTTGCAGTTTTATGGCATCAAATTTTTCAAGGAAAAGTCTGAGATCTCCATATTTAAGCGAATAATCTGCCTTTGGAGTCATCATAAGCCCCGAAAAAGGATTGGATTTATCGTCTTTCTTTACTGTTGCTGTTTTGGCAGCCTGTGTTAAAAATACATCAGCTTTCTGAGCCTGTTTGTCAATTAAAACTCTCTGGATTTTTCCTGCCTGCATTTCTCTGAAGAAACCGTCTTCATCAATTGTCTTACCTGTGCTGTCGCCCATAGAATTGGCAACAAAGAACAGCACAAGTGCTACAATCATGATAGGAAAAAACCAGTTAAATCCTTTATTGTTCATTTATACTTTTTAAAATTTAATAATTAATTTTCGATTCTCGTAATCACAGCATCTCCCCAAAGTTCTTCAATATCATAATACTCTCTTACTTCTTTCTGGAAAATGTGGACTACCACGGAAACGTAATCTACCAAAACCCACATGGAGTTTTCGGTACCTTCTACGTGCCAAGGTCTGTCTTTAAGGTCGTTTCTTACTTTTTTCTCTACACTTCCCGCCAACGCCGAAACCTGCGTATTTGAGTTTCCGCTACAAATGATGAACGTTTCTGCTACTGAATTTTCGATATTGGAAAGATCAAAGATCATGATATCTTCACCTTTTACATCCTGGATAGCCTCTACAATTTTATCTATTAGCGCTTGTTTTTCTACTGTTTTATTCATTAAAAAATACTATAATCTGCAAATTTATTGTTTTTCTTTTACTTTAGCCTTATTTTTAGCCTTTTAAAGTCTTAAAGTTTTCTTAAATGAGTGCACTGTTTTATCTGAAAGAATGTTCTTCTACTAATGACGAAATATCTAAGTTTTTACTTTACGGAGATTCAGATTTTATTGCAGTTCATACTTTCAATCAGACGAAAGGTCGCGGACAGTACGGAAATACATGGTCTTCAACGGCTGAAAAAAATTTGGCGTATACTCTTGCTGTAAAGACTGAACACTTTACAGTCTCGGATTTTATGTTCAATTATTATACCGCAATTGCAATACGGGATTTCCTTGCCAATTTGACTGACTGTGACGTGAAAATAAAATGGCCGAATGATATGATTCTTAAAAATAAAAAAATCGTCGGAATTCTGATTGAAAAGAAAAAAATCAACCAAAATAATTATTTCCTCATCGGAGCCGGATTCAATATTTTGCAGGAAAAATTTGAAATTTCCAATGCAGGATCGCTTTTAACACAGACCGGAAGAAATTTTAACCTGAATGATTTTACTTTACAACTTCATGATTTTTTAATCGAAAAACTGAAAAATATTCCTTCGGAAGAGGAAATTCTCAAGCTTTTCAACACAAACCTGTTCCGCAAAGACGAAATATCTGTTTTCGAAATTGAAAAAACACGCCAAAATGGCATCATCAAAAAGGCTGACGAAAAAGGTGAACTCTGGATTGATCTTGAAAATGACGGACTACAGTCTTTCTATCACAAAGAGGTAAAATTACTTTACTGATTGGCTCTTTTAATGTAAAGAAAAGCAGCAAGCGGTAAAAAGATCATATTGGGAAGCCACATCGCCAAAGCCGGCGAAATACTTTTATTTTCCGAAACCACTTTTAAAGCTTCAAAGGAAAATACGAAAACAAAGGCTAAAGAAATACCCAGAGCTAAGTTAATCCCCAATCCGCCTCGTTTTTTCTGCGAAGAAAGTGAGAGCGCCAGAAAGGTAAGAATAACGATAGAAAAAGGCATTGAGGTTCTCTGATGAAGCTCGTTTAAGTGCGCATTTAAGTTACTGTTTCCCTTTTCGGTTTCTCTTTTAATAAATTTTATCAGTTCCGGTGTTGTTTTATTCTGCCCTAAAAGTTCATTAGGGAAAAGTTCTTCCGGATCATGACCGTATTTTTTCTTCAGATCGAAACCGCTGGATAATTTCTCTGTATCATCTTTGTTGATGGTTTTTTCCGTATAGGAATTCAGTACAAATTCTTTTTTGTCTTTATCCCACGAAACATCAGAAGCCTTTAGCTCGTACTTCATTCTTCTGTCCTTATCGAACTTCTGATAGACGAATCCCGAACCTCTTTTGTCTTTTTTATTCCATGAATTGATAAAGATATATTCGGTTTTGCTTAATTGCGCAGAAACCGGAGCTGTCCCTAAAACTTTCTCTTTATTGGTTGCATTGTAGGTATAGGCTTCAAGCTGGTTTTTCTGAATATTCGCCCACGGAAGCAGAAAATGATTGATTCCCAACGATAAAACAGCGATAAACAATGACGTAAGCAAATAAGGTCTTGCAAACCTGTGAAAACTCGCTCCACTGCTGATGACGGCAACAATCTCGGTATTGTTTGCCATTCTTGAGGTGAAATAAATCACCGAAATAAAGACGAGAATCGAGAGGAACGTCATCACCAGATTCACGATCCAGAAAGGATAAAAGTGAATCAGGAAATAGGTAACGTTAAGTTTCGGGTCTAATGCCGTTGCATTTTCAATTCTTGGAATTTTCTGCTGAACATCTATCACCAAAACAACAATAGACAGCAATATCAGCATGAAACTGAATGTTCCAAGGTATTTTCTAACGATATATCGGTCTATTATTTTAAGCATTTTACTGCGTTTTTATTTTTAATTATAATCTCTGACGAAGAATTGGAACCACCGAATTTTTCCACTGGTAAAAATCTCCTGCCATAATATGTTCTCTTGCCACTTTTACCAGATCCAGATAAAAGGCTAAATTATGAATGGAAGCAATCTGTTTTGCCAGATATTCTTTAGAAACAAACAAATGTCTTACATACGCTTTAGAATATTCTCTGTCTACGAAACTTGTTCCAAATTCGTCCAGAGGCGAAAAATCTTTCTTCCACTTTTCGTTTTTCATATTCATCACCCCTTTCCATGTGAAAAGCATTGCGTTTCTGGCATTTCTTGTCGGCATCACACAATCCATCATATCGATTCCCAAACCGATGGATTCCAGAATATTCCACGGAGTTCCCACTCCCATTAAATATCTCGGTTTTTCTTTTGGCAGAATATCGGTAACCTCATCCGTAATTCTGTACATCTCCTCTTCAGGTTCGCCTACGGAAAGACCGCCGATTGCATTTCCTTCAGCTCCGGCTTCAGCAATAACTTCTGCGGAAATTTTTCTTAAATCTGAAAAAGTAGATCCCTGAACAATGGGGAAAAGTCTTTGCTTGTGACCGTACAACTCAGGATTGTTTTCCGTCCATTCAATACATCTTTTTAACCAACGGTGTGTAAGTTCCATTGATGTTTTTGCCTGATTGTATTCGCACGGATACGCCACACATTCATCAAAAGCCATAAAAATATCGGCTCCGATCTGTCTCTGGATCTCCATCGATTTTTCGGGAGAAAACATATGGTAACTTCCGTCGATGTGAGATTTGAATCGGGCTCCTTCTTCAGACATTTTTCTGCTGCTTGCCAGTGAAAATACCTGAAAGCCTCCCGAATCCGTAAGAATCGGCAGATCCCAGTTCATGAATTTATGCAAACCTCCTGCTTCCTGCATGACTTCCATTCCCGGACGAAGGTATAAATGATAGGTGTTCCCCAGAATAATCTGGGCTTTGATATCTTCTTTTAATTCTCTCTGATGAACTGTTTTTACACTTGCAACGGTTCCTACAGGCATAAAAATAGGCGTCTGAATTGTCCCGTGATCTGTGGTAAGTTCTCCGGCCCTCGCCTTCCCCTCAGAGGTTTTTTCTATATTAAAAAACTTTTGCATCTTAAATTATCTCGATAAAGCAGGAGGATTCTGAAGATTTCCTGTTTTATTTTTTTTATCCTTTACATACTGATCCGCTTTCGGATCTTTCTCTAATATTATTTTCTGGGCATCATCTGCGATACCGCTCATCTGTTCCTTTACTACATAATATTTGAAGCTTTCCACAAAATCCTGAGATTTTACGTTGTGCGTTTTCAGGATATATCTTGTTCCTGCCTCCAGATTCGTGTTGGGATACATGAAAGTCGCCTGATCGTTGATTGAAAGATCAGCCATAATTTCTGCCATCTGATCTTTCGGGATCAGATTTTTAGGCTTATCGATGTAGTCTCCGCATGAAAACAGACACATCAGAACGAAAATGAAGATCAGCTTTTTCATAATCTGTTGATGATGGATTTCCATTTTAAATTTAAAACTCCAAAAACCGCTTCATGAATGATACCGCCATTCATTTTGCTTTCTCCCAGAATTCTGTTTGTAAAAATAATAGGAACTTCTACAATTCTGAATCCTTTTTTAAAAGCCCTGAATTTCATTTCGATCTGAAATCCGTATCCTTTTAATTTTACGTTGTCCAAACCAATTTCTTCCAGCACCTTTCTTGAAAAGCAGACAAAACCTGCCGTGGTATCATGAATCGGAAGTCCTAAAACAAACCGTACATATTTTGAAGCGAAATAAGACAGCAAAACACGTCCCATTGGCCAGTTTACCACATTTACTCCTTTGGAATACCGGGAACCGATTGCCATATCTGCGTTTAAACAGGCTTCATACAGTTTAGGAAGATCATTCGGGTTGTGAGAAAAATCGGCATCCATTTCGAAAATATAGTCATACTTGTTTTCGATTGCCCATTTAAAACCATGAATGTATGCTTTTCCCAAACCATCTTTCACTTTTCGTACCGAAAGATGAAGATAGTGCGGGAATTTTTTCTGCAAATCCTTCACCAGATCCGCCGTTCCATCAGGAGACGAGTCATCCACTACCAAAATATGAAAGTCATCTTCCAATGCAAAAACTGCGGAAATAATATTTTCAATATTTTCCTTTTCGTTGTAAGTCGGAATTATGACCAGTTTTTTCATTTCAGTTTGCAAAGATAGTTTATTTAACCTTTTTATTTTATACAAAATAATCTATAATTTTGCAAAAAAATTCCGTTGCCGTTATCACAAACATTTATAAATCATGTAAGAATACCTGAAAATAACGATTGGGTAATCTTTATATTGCTGGGCTGTATCTTTTTATACCTTTTTATGATGAACGTTGTAGAAAGAGAAGCCAACCTGAAAGACTTTCTGCTTCAAAAATATTTTGATGCCAGTAACAACCTTCCGAGCTGGGTAATCACCTCCTGCGTTATTACACTTACGCTTTCGGTTCTGATCTCACAGTATATTCCTGTTGTTCCTAAATTTGTTGCTGATCTTCAGGTTTTGGGATATCAGCTTAATAAATTCGGGTTCTGTTTAATTGCAGTTATTCTTTTTTATGCAGTAAA
The DNA here is from genome assembly GCF_014218905.1 of Chryseobacterium sp. C3. Lineage (NCBI taxonomy): Bacteria > Pseudomonadati > Bacteroidota > Flavobacteriia > Flavobacteriales > Weeksellaceae > Chryseobacterium > Chryseobacterium sp. C3. Next base: position 152,961 of record NZ_JACLCU010000005.1, read on the forward strand.
ATCAACTTTAGGATTTTTATTTTTCCAAAGCATTGGTGACGGAAAAAAATGGACTGTTTTTTATTTTACCTCTACAAAATTTTATTTTATCCTGTCTTTTTTGTTAATAATTTTATGTGTAAGCCACTATTATTTCCCGATCGACAGAAATAAAATGTTTTTATATTACATTTTCTTTTTCTCTTTTGTATTCATTTTCAAGGTGTTTTTCTATTTATTTCATAAGAACAACATTTTACCCGAGAAATGGTATTATAAATTTTTGTATATTTGCACGCTCCAAATCGCACCCGTTTTGTTGCTTTGGAAACTATTGTTTTTTTAATAACTGTCAATGATGAGAATAAAGTCTATATTGGTTTCTCAACCAGCGCCAAGTGAGTCGTCTCCGTACCTGGAAATTGCAAAGAAGGAAAAGATAAAGATTGATTTCCGCCCTTTCATCCACGTCGAAGGAGTTGACAATAAAGAGCTTAGAACACAAAAGATCGATCTTACACAATATACCGGAATTATTTTCACGAGTAAAAATGCGATCGACCATTACTTCAGATTAGCTGAAGAGCTTCGTTTTTCGGTTCCTGATACGATGAGATACATCTGTCAGTCGGAAGCCATTGCGAATTATCTTCAAAAGCATATTGTATACAGAAAAAGAAAGATCAGCTTCGGGGAAAAGAATTTCTCGGACCTTCTTCCACTGTTTAAAAAATTCCCGAGCGAAAAATATCTTTTGCCCTCATCAGATGTTTTAAGTCCGGATATTACCAAAACAATGGAGGCTTCTAATGTAGACTGGAAAAGAGCGATCATGTACAGAACGGTTTGCAGCGATCTTACAGACATCAATGTAAAAGATTATGATATGCTGATCTTCTTCAGTCCGCAGGGAATAAAGTCTTTACAGCAGAATTTTCCGGATTTCAAACAGGAAGAAACAAAAATCGGCGTTTTTGGCGCAACCACTTCAGCAGCAGCAGAAGAAGCAGGGCTGAAAGTAGATTTAATGGCTCCTACAAAGGAAACTCCGTCCATGACGATGGCTTTGGAAAAGTATATTAAAGCACTACACAAGTAAGTTTTAATACAAAAATATACAGGAACCGTCTTTTCTTACCGGAAAGATGGTTTTTTTTTAACTAAATTTGAACAAGAATTAATATTGAATGGAAGCTCCAAAGGCAAAAAAAATAGAAAAAATACTTGAAACACACGGTGATAAAAGGATTGACCCCTATTTCTGGCTCAACGAAAGAGAAAATCCGGAAGTGATACAATATCTTGAAGAAGAAAATGCGTATGCAGATTTCATCATGAAAGATACAGAACCTTTTCAGGAGGAACTTTTTGAGGAAATGAAAGCCCGCTATAAAAAAGACGATGAATCTTTACCTTATTTCTTTAACGAATACTGGTATATCGTTCGTTATGAAGAGGGAAAAGAATATCCTATTTTCTGCAGAAAATATCAAAGTCTCGAAAACGAAGAAGAAATTATTCTGGACGTTAATATTTTGGCAGAAGGTGAAAGTTATTTTGAAGTCGGAAATGTTGCTGTTTCTCCAAACAACCAATTGGCTTCATTTTCAACGGACAATGTGAGCCGAAGAATCTACACCATTAAATTTAAAAATTTACAGAACGGAGAAATTCTTCCTGATAAAATTGAAAACACTACAGGAAAAGCAGTCTGGGCAAATGATAACGAGCATATTTTCTACATCAGAAAAGATGAAAGTTTAAGAGCTTTTCAGGTGTACAGACACAAACTGGGGACAGATTCTTCAGATGATGTGCTGATTTTCCATGAAAAAGATGATACATTCGACGTTAATGTTTTCAAAACCAAATCTCTGGAATATATTTTCATTGCCAGTTCGAGTACCATTTCGGATGAGCACAGATTTATTCCTTCGGATAACGTTTTCGCAGACTGGACGATTATTCAGCCAAGAATAGATGATCTGGAATATTCGGTTGAACATTATGAAGACGAATTCTACATTATTACCAACGCAGACGATGCCTTCAATTTTAAAATTGTAAAGACAAAGATCGATAACTGCGGAATGGAAAACTGGGTGGATGTCATTCCGCACCGTCCGGAAGTTCTGCTGGAGGGTTTTGAGATCTTTAAAAACTATCTGGTTCTTGAGGAAAGAGAACAAGGTCTGTTACAGATTAAAATTATTGACGAAAAAACGCAGGAATCGCATTATCTGCCTTTTTCAGATCCTACTTATACCGCTTACATCGGAGTAAATCTGGAATTTGATACGGAAGTTCTACGTTACGGCTACACTTCTCTTACACAGCCAAGTTCCACCTACGAATATAATATGAAAGAAAAAACCACAAAGCTTCTGAAACAACAGGAAGTTTTGGGCGGAAAATTCTTTGCCGAAAATTATATTTCCGAAAGAATCTGGGCAGATTCCAGAGACGGAGAAGCCAAAGTTCCTATTTCTCTGGTTTACCATAAAGACACCCCAAAATCTGCGGATACGCCTTTACTTTTATATGGTTATGGAAGTTACGGACACACTGTTGATGCAAGTTTTTCGAACGTGAGACTTTCTATATTAGACAGAGGTTTTATTTACGCAATTGCCCACATCCGAGGCGGAGAATATCTGGGAAGAGAATGGTATGAAGACGGAAAAATGCTGTTTAAGAAAAATACATTTTTCGATTTTATTGATGCCGGAAAATTCTTAATTAAAGAAAATTATACTTCTTCAAAGCACTTGTACGCCATGGGCGGAAGCGCAGGAGGACTATTGGTGGGAGCGGTAATGAATTATGAACCTTCACTGTTTAACGGAATTGTAGCACAGGTTCCTTTTGTGGACGTTGTAACGACCATGCTGGACGAAACCATCCCTTTAACAACCGGAGAATACGACGAATGGGGAAATCCGAATGACGAAGAATATTATCATTATATGAAAGAATATTCGCCGTACGATAATGTGGAAGCTAAAGATTACCCAAATCTTTTGATTACCACCGGATTGCACGATTCGCAGGTACAATATTGGGAGCCTGCAAAATGGACGGCAAAACTGAGAGAACTGAAAACGGATAACAATATCCTGATTTTCAAAACAGATATGAGTGCAGGACACGGCGGAGCGAGCGGAAGATTTGAATCTTTGAAAGAAGATGCTCTGGAATATGCTTTCCTGATGAAACTGGAAGGTAAAATATAGGGATTATGTTTATTTTCCCAAAAAAACAGAATAAACAATAAAAAGAATTGATATATAATGAACGAAGCGGAACTATGGCAAAAAATAGAGCAATTCTTTATTGAAAATTTCGATACGGAAAAAAATGCTCCGATAGAAACCTACCTTTTTCTGATCGGACTTCAGGAACTGGGAAGTGGACAGCAAAAATATACAAAAGACGACAAGGTAAACCTAATCCACATTGCAGTGTGCAGATTACTGGAGCCTTTCGGATATTATAAATTTTCGCATTACGATGAGGACGGATATCCACACTTTGATAAACTGGAAGATCTTCCGGAACTGAAACCGAATGAGCAGCAGCTTTTGATGAAGAAAGCAATTATTCAGTATTTTCAGGACGAGGAAATACTTTAGCAATAAAAAAAAAGGAAAGTACATTTTACTTTCCTTTTTTATTTTAATGCACAGCGGTTGTTATAATAAAAAATTAAAAATTTATAAAAAAATGTTAAATAACGTGTTTTTAAGAAAAATTACACAATTTTATGGCGCGTTTTTTGTTTATCAAGTCATAAAATAATTAATTTTAACACTCATTATTTCAAAAACGATTAAAATAAAGTAAATGAATAATAAGTTCATCCCAATAATTTCGGTGTTTATGACAATTTCACTGATTGTCTTTGTTACGCTCCAGTTTTATTGGCTGAAAAATTATTACGGTGCACTGGAACAGGAGTTTTCCAATAAAGTGTATTCCGCATTGGAAAGTACTTCCAAAAACATGGAAGAAATTGAAGTAGATAAATATTTAAATATTGACAATAAAGATTTCAGAAACAATATTTTAGCAAACAGCGATCAGCCTACGTTAACGACGATTCAGCAGGTAGAAGATTCCGGAACGCAGAGACAGATCATTTACTCTAAAAATATTATTGAAAAAAGTCAGCTTCCGATTTCCAAACAGGGAGATTCCATCAAGCTTACAAAATTATATTCTGACGAAGCTGCTTATAAAATAAAAAGAGATACGACTAATCGTGAAATCCTTACCGCAGACATTAATCAGGATCTGGAGAACGGAGATTATGCGATGAAGGAATATGCGAAGATCATAGGAAATAATTTACCGATCAGCAAAAGAGTTGATGCAAAAATTTTAGATTCTGTTATTACCAAAGAATTAAAAATCAGAGGAATCAGCGCGAAATTTGGCTATGGAATTATTGATAAGAATAATAATCTTACCAAAGTTTTTAATAAAGATTATAAGGAGAAAAAAGACAACAATACGTATAGTTATCCGCTTTTTACAGATCAGAAAGAAAGAACGCTTTACAGTCTCGCTCTGGTATTTCCAAAGAAAGATTATTCTTTAGCCATGAACAACTGGCCGATGCTTTTGGGAACTTTTCTTTCACTTCTTACCATTTTGGGAATTTATATTATTTCCATTAATTATATGATGAGGCAGAAAAAACTGGCGGAAGTGAAAACGGATTTTATCAACAATATGTCTCATGAGTTTAAAACTCCTTTGGCGACGATTTCCGTGGCAACAGATTCTTTGGCGAATGATAAGATTGCAACCAATCCGGAAAAGGTAAAATACTATTCAGAACTGATTAAGCAGGAAAATCTGAGGATGAAAAAGCAGGTGGAAAACGTTCTTAATATGTCTAAACTTGAGCGTAATGAAGTGAAATTATTCCTGAAAGAAACCAATGTAAGAGAACTCATCAGAAGAACGGCAGAATCTTTCAGCCTTATTGTAAAACAAAGAAATGGCACGCTGAGAGAGGAATTTAATGCAACGAATTATAATTTTAAAATTGATGAATTCCACATCTCGAATATGCTGGTAAACCTTTTGGACAACGCCAATAAATATTCGCCGGAAACGCCTGAAATCTCTATTAAAACAAGAAATGAAGGGCATTTTTATGTAATTGAAGTTTCAGATAAAGGAATGGGAATGGAAACCCAGAATAAAACAAAAATTTTCGAAAAATTCTTCAGGGAAGAAACCGGAAATATTCATAATGTAAAAGGACAGGGTTTAGGACTTTCCTATGTTAAAAAAATCGTGGAACTGCATAAAGGACAGATTATTGTGGATTCACAAAAAGGAAAAGGAAGTACATTTACGATTAAGCTTCCGATGGCGTAGATAAAAATTTAACCAATAAACAAATATTAGAAAAGAGGAGAATGACTTGTTCATTCAAAATTATTAACGATTAATAGTTAAAACTATGAGCAACAGAATATTATTAGTAGAAGACGACCAGAGTTTTGGGGCAGTGCTGAAGGATTATTTAACGATAAATAACTTCGAAGTTACTCTTGCTACAGACGGAGAACAGGGATTGAAAGAATTTACAGAAAACGAATTCGATATCTGTATTTTCGACGTGATGATGCCTAAAAAAGACGGTTTTTCATTAGCAGAAGACGTAAAAAAAATAGATAAAAATACACCGATCATTTTCTTAACTGCAAGAAATATGAGAGAGGATATCTTAAAAGGGTATCAGTTGGGAGCAGATGATTACATCACAAAACCATTTGATACCGAGCTTCTTTTATATAAAATTAAAGCAATTCTTCAGAGAAGTTCCACGTTGGAAAATGAAGAGCAGGAACAGTTCAAGATTAGCAATATTTTCTTTGATTCTATGCTGAGACAACTGAGAGTTGGCGACAACGAATACAAGCTTTCTCCAAAAGAAAACGAACTGTTGAAGCTTCTTTGCATCCACAGAAACGATTTCATGCCGAGAGACTTAGCGTTGAGAAAGATCTGGAAAAAAGAAAACTATTTTACGGCAAGAAGTATGGACGTTTATATTGCTAAGCTTCGTAAGCTTTTGAAAGACGACGAAGGACTGGAAATCATCAACGTACACGGAGAAGGATTCAGGCTTTTGGTTAAGAATTAATTCTAAAATATCACTATTATTATAAAATTGGCAAAGCATTTAAAAATGTTTTGCTAATTTTGTTTTATATGAAAAATACATTGTTAGGCATACTTGCCATTTCTATATTTACTGTATCGTGTAAGAAGGATGAGAGAGCTACTTATCTTAAAGAAGAAACCGGAGTTCAGCAGGCTCCTGTAGCGGTTAATCAGGCTCCTAAAGCTTCTATTCTGGATCAGGCGGGAATTAAAACAACAACAGGATCGGGAACTTCCACCGTTACTTCTCCCGGAATGAATCCGCCACACGGTCAACCCGGCCACAGATGCGATATCCCGGTCGGACAGCCATTAAATTCTGCTCCTGCACAACATCAACAGGGAACTCAGAATGTTGCGGTAAATGCTCCGCAGGGACAGACCATTCAGATAGATCCGAATTCTTTACAACCCGGAAAATTTGCCGTAGACCAAAGCGGAAAAGCAAAAACCGTTAAAACTCCGAAAGGAATGAATCCACCTCACGGAGAACCGGGACACCGATGTGATATTCCGGTAGGACAACCTTTAAACAGCAAACCGGCTCCGGTTCAGCAGCCTGTACAGCAGAATATGGCACAAAACGCTCCGGCTCCGACACCGGCTCCAACAGGTCCGAAACCGGCGGTAAATCCTCCGCATGGAGAGCCTTGGCATGATTGTGCGAAAAAAGTTGGAGAGCCATTGTAAGAAATTTTGTATTTTTGTAGTAATGAAACTTTTTCAGATCATCTTAATCATTTTCTGCTTGGGAATTTTTTTAGTTCCTAAAGACAGCTTCTATGCACAGAATATGCAGGAAAACTGTTGCAAAAAAGATGCTGAAATGAGCTGCTGTAAAAAAGATCATTCTCAAAGTTCCGAAAACAATCATCACAAAAAAGAACAGAAATCAAATTGTAACGACGATTGCTGTTCAACGTGTTTAGCCTGTTATACTTTTATAGAAACTCCTTTTTCAAAGAGTTTACAGTTAGAATATTCGTATTACAAATCGAATAAAAATTCACAGTTCGAATATTCTGATCCTTTTCTTTCAAGCCGTTTAAAAGAAATCTGGCAGCCGCCAAAAATAGCTTAATTAAAAATAATGTTACTAAACATCGGTTGACCGGCATCACAATGACTGGTTATCGACCTGATGTTTACATTGCTGCATTCAAGCTTTAATTAATCTAAATTTTAAACAAAATGAAATTATATATTTCCAGGATTATTCTTGGTGTATTCTTACTATCCATACAATGTATTTTTGCCCAGAATCTTTCTAAAAACCAGTTCAAAGTAAAAGGAAACTGTGAGATGTGCAAAGAAAGAATCGAAAATACTGCTAAAAAAGCAGGCGCAAAAACAGCAACCTATTCAATTGATTTACAGACATTAACTATTGAAACAGACAACAATGCTTCTTCTGATGAAATCTTAAAAAAAGTCGCCGAAGCAGGTCATGACAATGAAAAATTCAAAGCCTCTGCTGAAACGTATGAAGCTCTTCCGGGATGTTGTCATTACAACCGAGACTTACAGCCACAAACTAGTGATAATCATAAAATTCATACTAAAAAAGAGACTGAGTTTTATGTGAAAGGCAATTGCGAATCCTGCAAAGCAAGAATTGAAAAAGCGGCAAAAGATGCAGGAGCAGATTCCGCAGAATGGAATGCCGAAAGACAAATTGTAACGCTGAATTTTGATTCGAATAAAACATCTTCAGACAAAATTTTAAAGAAAATAGCGGAAGTTGGTCATGATAACGAGAAGTATAAATCCAGCGACAGCACGTATAAAAATCTGCCTTCATGCTGCCTTTACGATAGAGAAATTCCTTTTGGAGAAGCAAATCCGAAAGTTCATGCTGAAGAAGGAAATCCTTCGGAACACACAGACCACAATGATCATAACACAGCGGGTGAAAATCACGGCAGTCATGAAAAAAATATTGAAGGCGTTACGGTAAACGGATCAAAAGCAGCAACGTCTTTAAACAAAAAAGAAGCAGGACTTATTTTTAATATTGATAAAAAAGAACTCCTGAAAGCAGCCTGCTGTAACCTTTCTGAAAGTTTTGAAACTAACGCAACGGTTGATGTTTCTTTCAGCAATGCGGTTACAGGAACAAAGCAACTGAAAATGTTAGGTTTAGACCAAAAATATACAAGCTTAACAAAAGAATTACTTCCCGAAATCCGCGGATTGGCTTCCGCTTACGGACTGAGTTTCATTCCCGGACGATGGATTGAAAGTATTCAGCTTACCAAAGGCGGAAGTACCGTAACGAACGGTTATGAAAGCATTACAGGACAAATAAATACAGAACTTCTGAAAAATGCTGAAAAGCCGGAAACTTCACTGAATTTATTTTCAGATTTTAACGGAAGAGCAGAAGCCAATATCACCAGTGTTTCGCCCATTAATGAAAAATGGTCGCAGACATTTTTGCTGCACGGAAACGGAACTTTTGGAGATACCGATATGAATGATGACGGATTTCTGGACAGACCGAAAGGAACACAGTTAAACGCAGCTTATTTATTGAATTACAACGATTTGGAGAACTCAGGATTGGGTTCGCATTTTGGAATTAATTTCATCAAAGACGAAAGAACTTCGGGACAGATCGGGTTTGACAAAAAAGTGCCACAGGAAAAGCAATCGCTGTACGGAGTTGGAATTGATATCTCCAGATTTCAGGTTTGGAATAAAACAGGATATGTTTTTAAAGGAAAACCCTACCAAAGTCTGGGCTGGATGAACCAGTACACTTTTCATCAGCAGGACAGCTTTTTCGGACTGAGAAATTATTCCGGAAAGCAGCAGACGTATTATTCCAATTTAATTTTTGAAAGCATTTTGGGAAACACCAATCATAAATACAAAGCCGGAGCGAGCTTCATGTATGATGGATATGACGAAACATACTTAACCTCAACCATTAAAAGAAACGAAATTGTTCCGGGAGCTTTTGCGGAATATACTTTAACGGGTTTAAAATACACCTTAGTTGCAGGAGCGAGAGTAGATTTTCATAATCTTGCCGGAACGCAGTTCACGCCGAGACTGAATTTTAAATATGATTTTACACCGCAGACGATTTTGAGGCTTTCCGCAGGAAGAGGGTTCAGAACAGCCAATATTTTTGCCGAAAGTCAGCAGTATTTTGCATCTGGCCGATCCATTCAGGTATTGCAGAACGGAGGGAATATTTACGGTTTAAGACCTGAAATTGCCTGGAATTACGGAGCCAGTTTACAGCAGGAATTCAAACTTTTCGGGAGAAAATCTACTGTTGTTGCTGATTTTTTCAGAACAGATTTTCAGAATCAGGTGATGGTGGATCTGGATCGGTCTCCTCAACAATTGACTTTCTATAATCTTGACGGAAAGTCTTTCGCCAATTCTTTCCAGACTCAGTGGGATTTCATTCCTTTCAAAAATTTTGAGGTGAGACTGGCTTACAAATATTACGATGTTCAGGCAGATTATCTGGATGGAAGACGTGAAGTTCCTTTCATGGCGAAACACAGAGGTTTTGTAAATCTTGCCTACTCTACCAACAAAAACACCAAAGGTGGATTCTGGAGTTTCGACACCACACTGAATGCAGTCGGAAAACAGAGGCTTCCCAATACTTCATCGAATCCTGCGGAATTTCAGCTTCCTTCCTATTCCGAATCCTATGCGGTTTTAAATGCACAGATTTCAAGGAATTTCAATAAGAAAATCAGGGCGTATTTAGGAGGAGAAAATTTAACTTCCTATTATCAGAAAAATGCCATTGTTGATGTTAAAAATCCTTTCGGAAATTATTTTGACGGCGGAATGGTGTATGCTCCAATCATGAAAGCTAATTTTTATGTGGGACTGGATGTTACTTTTTAAGTTTTAGAGTTGGAGGGTTCTAGCGTTAGTGAGTTGGAGTCGTGAGCCAAAAACCAGAATTAAAATTATTTGCAATTAGTTTAAACCATTAAGATTTCTGTTAAGGAGTTTAGAATATTAAGATAAGCTTCGCTTTTTAGTTTTATCCTTATTAAAATCAATTTGATTTTCTAAACTAAACTTAACTACTTAAATCCTCTTAATGGTTCAGAAAATTCAGCAATCAAGTTTATATTATTAAGCATGGTTTCAACAATTTAATAGTGTTGGAATCATGCTTTTTTGTACATTTATAGGAAAGCAAAAGGATGTCGCAAACACTTATCTTTGAAGACCAGTACAAGAAACTGGGATTCGAAACTTTTTCCAAAAACAATCTGCACGATTTTAAAGACAACAAGTACAAATCTGAAATTAAAATTTTCTATCTTCCTGCAGGATATAACCTGTCTGTAGATTTCAGTAATTATAAAACAGAAAGTCCTGCCTTATTCTTTCTGACGAATCAGCATCTGCAAATTGAAAAAGGAAGCGGCGAATCGCATCTGATCTATTACAACCGTGATTTTTACTGCATTCAGATTCATGATAAGGAAGTCGCCTGCGACGGACTGCTTTTTCATAATGTGTTTGAAATTCCTTTTGTTGAACTGGATGCAGAAGAAAATTCTGCAATTCAACATTTACTTCAAAGCATCAGAAACGAACTGGAATGGAAAGATTCTTCCGCAGAGGAAATGATCCGAACCTACATTAAACAAATTATCATCCGCGCCACCAGAAAATGGAAAAAGCAGAATCTGAATAATGATGAAATAAAAATTCCGGCGCACGAACTGGATATTTTCAGAGATTTCAGCCGTTTGCTTGAAGTTTATTTTCGGGAAAAACATAATGTGGCTGATTATGCAGAACTGCTTCATATTTCTCCAAAGACACTCACGCATAAATTCAAGAATTTAAATCTGGAATCTCCTAACCAGTTTATCATCGGCAGAATTTTACTGGAAGCCAAAAGACTTTTATTTTATACCGATAAACCGGTGAAAGAAATTGCCTACGATCTGGGCTACGAAGATCCTGCTTATTTCAACCGTCTTTTCACGCAAAAAATCGGAAGTACCCCTGCAAATTTCAAAAAAAATTATATCTCGGGAAAAAAGTACAATAGTTAGTTCTTTTTGTGTATTTATCTGGAACGAAATCTGCAATACCTTTGTCACATCAAAATAACAATATTAAAACAAAACATTATGAGACGTAACGCAACAGCCGTTTGGAACGGAACCATTAAAGAAGGAAAAGGACATCTTACCACACAAAGCACCACTTTAAACCAGACTCAGTATTCATTTAACAGCCGATTTGAAGACGGAGTGGGAACAAATCCTGAAGAATTATTAGCAGCGGCCCACGCAGGATGTTTCACCATGAAATTAAGCGCAGAACTTTCTCAGGCAGGCTATACTCCGGAAGAATTAACGACAAAATCTGTTATTACTTTGGACCCGAGCGCAGGAAAAATTACAAAATCTGAATTGACATTAACAGCTAAAGTTCCCGGAATTTCAGAAGAAGAATTCCAGAAATATGCAAAAATTGCGGAAGAAGGCTGTCCGGTAAGTGCAGCATTCAACTTCGAAATTACTTTGGAAGCGACTTTGGCTAACTAAGAGTTTGAACGATTAAGATTTTAGTTAAGAAGTTAAGACTATTAAGCTCTTCACGTAAATTATTTAAAATCTTAATATCATGAATAGGAACGGGCTTCAGCCCGTTTTTTCATTAAAAGAACAAATCAAAAGGCTTTAGCCAAAACTTAAAAAACTGAAGATTCAACTTAATTAACCTCAGTTCAGGATAAGAAATAAATTTAAACAATTGATTTATAGAATTATATTAATTTATCGCAAAGAAAAACAAAATATTTTTTTTACTTATTGAAAGTTTGTAAGCTAAACAAAGGCACTTCGTTTATTTAAAAAAGACGAAAATGGTATTACTTTGATCAATTTTACGCCTTTGTATATCTTAAAAGGTGAATTCCTGATAATTGAATCTCTTTGTTTAACCTTGCGGTTAAGAAGACTTATCCCGAACTCAGGTTAATCTAACCTTTTTATAGGAAATTTAATGGTTTGATATAGATGGATATATTTAATCTCATTACAAAATATACCAATCGGTATATTTTTTATATATTTGCATCAATTCAACAGAAAATGTCAAAAGCAGAAAAGACAAAACAATTCATCATCGAGAAAACCGCAGCTTTGTTCAATACCAAAGGGTATAATTCTACATCACTTTCCGACATTACACAGGCAACTGGTTTAACCAAAGGAAGTATTTACGGAAATTTCGAAAACAGGGATGAAGTAGCTCTAAAAGTATATCAGTTCAACGCAGGTGTTCTGAAAAAAAATCTGCAAAGGTCTTTTGGTGAAGAATATCCTACCATGACTTCAAAATTATATGCTTTTATCGCATTTTACAGAAAAAACTGGAAAATAGTCTTCCAAAACGGCGGCTGTCCGCTAATGAATGCAGCGACAGAATGTATTGACTCCTTTCCGGAACTTAGAAAGAAAGTACGGCATTCTTTTGAGGACTGGATAAAAACCATCTCAAACATTATCGTTGAAGGGCAAAAAAGCGGAGAATTCAAGCCTGAAATTAACGCTGAAGAATTTGCCTCTTTATTGGTGATGATGATTGAAGGCGGAATTCTTTTATCCAAAACCACAGAAGACGAAAAATATCTCAATCTCGCTTTAGACAGGATTTTAGAGGTTATCGACAAAGAAATTAAACAAAATATCTCATAATTCATATGGATAAATTACAAATCATAAAATCATTCATCGGAAAAGAGTTTACAGCATCTCCTTCCCCATTTATGAAATGGCTGAATCCCGTTGTTCTTTCGGCAGAAGAAGGACAATTGGAGTTCCAGTACAAAGTAAGGCAGGAATGGCTGAATCCGATGGGAAATCTCCACGGCGGAGTTACCGCAGCTATTTTTGACGATGTTATCGGAGCCACTATGTTCTCTTTAAACGAAAAAAACTTTATCGTAACCATAAATAACAGCATCGATTATTTTTCAACAGCAAAAGAAAATGATAATATTGTAGCTGAAACGAAAATCCTCAAAAGAGGAAAGCAGTTTGTAAACGCAGAGTGCGAAATCTGGAATGTAGATAAAACGCGCTTAATTGCAAGAGGAACCTCTAATCTATTCAAAATCAGTAACTAAATGAAAAGAGTTGTCATTACAGGACTTGGCGCAGTAACGCCTTTAGGAAATAATGTTGAAGAATTCTGGAACAACAGCATCAACGGCATAAGCGGAGCCAACAAAATTACCCACTTCGATACAGAAAAATTTAAAGTTCATTTTGCCTGTGAAGTTAAAAATTTTGATCCGAAAGTCCATTTAACACATAATGAAATCAAAAGAAGCGATCTTTTTTCACAATACGCAATGTATTCCACAGCAGAAGCTTTAAAAGATTCCGGATTAGAGCTTGAAAAAATGGATCCTTTCGACACCGGCGTAATTTGGGGAACCGGACAGGGCGGAATGTGGACGTTCGAAAGTGAAGTGATGGAGTTTACCAAAGGAGACGGAACGCCAAGATTCAATCCTTTCTTCGTACCTAAATTTATTGCCAACATGGCTTCGGGAATGATTTCAATGAAATTCGGACTTCAGGGAATCAATTATACAACCATTTCAGCGTGTGCAACCGGAAATACTGCTTTGATGGATGCTTTTAACTACATCAGATTAGGAAAAGCCAAAGTGATTGTGAGTGGTGGTTCTGAAGCCGCAATTACTCCAGCCTCAGTCGGTGGTTTCTCTATTATGAAAGCCATGTCTACAAGAAATGATGATTTTTCCACCGCAAGCCGCCCTTATGATGCAGAACGAGACGGCTTTGTGATGGGAGAAGGCGCAGGAGCCTTAATTCTTGAGGAATACGAGCACGCTAAAGCAAGAGGCGCAAAAATTTACGCAGAATTGGTGGGAGCAGCAATGACAGCCGATGCGTATCACATGACAGCACCTCATCCCGATGGAGTCGGAGCCATTAAAGCGATGCAACTGGCTTTACATGAAGCAGGAATCAACACAGAAGATATTGATTATGTTAATCCTCATGCCACTTCTACTCCAATGGGAGATTTGGTAGAATTAAACGGAATCAATAAATTATTTAAAGGAAGTAAAAATCTTGACATCAGTGCTACAAAATCCATGACGGGACATTTGCTGGGAGCTGCCGGAGCTGCGGAAGCCATTCTTTCAATCAAAGCAATAGAAAACGGAATTATTCCGCCAACCATTAATCTTCACAATATTGATGAAAACATCCCGAAAGACCTGAATATTGTTTTTGGAGGAGCGAAAGAAAAGAACATCAATTATGCTTTAAGTAATGCTTTTGGTTTCGGAGGACACAATGCCACGTTGATTTTTAAGAAGTTTTCTTAAGCTTTTTGAATAAATCTCTGGAAGATTGAGCAGATAAAACAATTCTGTATCATCCGCTCTTAATCAACGAAAAATAGTAATTTAATAGATTCTTCCCTCGTCAGAATGACAAACGTGCAGGAAATGTTTAATTTAATAGAAATAAAAAAAGCAGTCAAATTCGACTGCTTTTCTGTTATGCTTTCAACCACTCCGATTTGGATAGGTAATTCTGATCAGGATAATAAATAAAAAGAAGATTTCTTCCTTTAATGGTATTAATGATCGGTTTTGTTAAATCTCTCGGAACGGCGGGACAACCCCAACTTCTGCCGATTCTTTTGTGCATGGCGGCAAATTCTTCGCTTACATAATCTGCGCCGTGCATAACGATGGCTCTTCTGTAGGCTGCATCATTAAATCCTTTGTCCATTCCAAGTAGTCTAAGAGAATAGCCGTTGTCGCCGTCGTACGTTGCATCCGTGATATAAAATCCTAAGCTGCTCTGCAACGAACTTTCCGTGTTAGAAAAATTCGTAGCAAATTCTTCACCTGTATTTTTTCCGTGAGCTACTAATGAATTAAACAATACTTTTTTCTCATTCATGTCAATTACCCAAAGTCTTTTCGTGTTCGAAGACATAGAAAAATCGCATACCGTAAGTAAATGCGAATCTTCGTTAAGCAAACCTGCTTTCTTCATATTTTCAAAACCTGTTACTGCTTTGAAAAAAACCTCCTCATTAAGTTCGTGTCCCTGCTCGAAAACAATAGATTTGTATAATTCTTCTGATGAACTTACTGCTGTTGCCGCAGGTTTCTCAGATTTCGTGTCGGCTAATCTTACAATTTTTTTTGTACTGATTTCATTCTTTTCGACTGCCTTTTTTGGAGACAAATAGAATGAAGTAGTAACGATGTAAGCTGCACCTAATAAGCTATACAATGCTTTCATTCACTATTTCACTATTATGTTAAATCCAATTGAGTCAGCAAATGTATAAAACATAATTAGGGTAAGCGCAATAACTCCACAAAGTTTAACGCAATTTAAGAAATTTTAACTACCAGATAATGAGCTACTTCTTATTTTATTATATAGATATTCAATCTCATCCCAATATTCTTCATTGATGTCTTTATATACCATATAAACCCATTCAACAGCCAGTAAATCTAAAGGTTTTTTTGATTCTATCCACTCTATAATACTATTTATAGTTATCCTTTCATCAAACGCAAACCATTCGCCTGCAGGATGCAGCAAATTTGAAAAAAGTACAGGAAAAACTTCATACTTATTAATTTTTTTCACCTCATCAAAAGTATACGAGCTTTGGGATATTGTGGTAGCTATATATTTTAAATGAAAATCCTGTTTTAATTCCGTATCCAAATACAGATCAGATAATGCAATCCAAATAGGTTTCCGTTCATCAAAATTAATAACTTCTTTCATAGCTCATCATAATTAATATTATTTTTCAGGATCTGCAACAAATTCCAGACTTATGGAATTCATACAGTAGCGTAATCCTGTTGGTTGAGGACCATCATCGAAAACATGTCCTAAGTGGGAATCGCATCTTTTACAGAGTACTTCTACCCTTTCCATTCCATAGGTAGTATCTCTTTTGTAATACACTCCTTCTTTATCTGCTTCAAAAAAACTTGGCCAGCCGCAACTGCTAGAAAATTTCGAAGTGGAACGGAATAAATGGTTTCCGCACACCGCACAGTAATATTCTCCCAATTCATCAAATTCATTGTATTTTCCGGTGAATGGTCTTTCCGTTGAGGCTTCTCTGGCAATGGCATATAAATCCGGAGACAGGATTTTTCTCCATTCTTCATTGGAAATATCGAGTTTTGAAGTATCTGTTCTGGAGTAGTATGGATTGTTTTTTGCTTGGTTTTCCATAGAATTTTAAATATTTTTATAAGTGAGACAAAATTTAAGCCGTAAAAACAATGATTCTGAGAAATCAGACATATAAATTACTATTTTTTTACAGCAAAATTTGTCCTTGAAAATTCACAACCAAATTTACTAAATTTGAGGATATGAATGATGAAGCCAAAAGAAAACAGCTCAGAAAATACAAAGCATTTGCCACAGGATTATTTGTGTTGATGGCAGTTCTGTTTATCGGAACAACCCTATTGCAAAAAACCATAGACTCGCACTGGATAGGTTACGTTCGTGCCTTTTCCGAGGCGGCAATGGTGGGAGCTTTGGCAGACTGGTTTGCCGTAACAGCCCTTTTCCGCCATCCGCTCGGATTACCGATTCCGCACACCAATCTTATTGAAAACAGCAAACAGAAACTGGGAGACAATTTGGGAAGTTTTGTCGTAACTAATTTTCTTTCTCCGGAAAACATCAGACCTTATATCCAGAAATTAAAAATCTCGAATTTTGTGGGAGAATGGCTCGGAAAAGAAAAGAATCAGGATGTTTTGCTTAAAAACCTTTCGGATATTGTACTAGATATTTTAAATAAGCTCGATGACTCGGAAGTAAGCCGTTTTATCAGCAACAAAGTGTCTGAAATGACAGATACCATCAAACTGAACGCCATTTTAGGCAACGGAATCAACTATCTTTTAGACAAAAACGATCATCAGAGGATTATTACCAATCTTTCTTCTCAGATTAAAAATTACATCGCTGAAAATGATGAAATGATTAAAGACCGCGTGAAAAAAGGAAGCTATACTTTTATCCCTGCTTTTGTGGATAATAAAATTGCTGATAAAATTACCTCCGGACTTTCTGACTTTTTCAAAGAGATTGAACAAGATCCGAACCACGAAATACGAAATCTGATCACCCAGAAAATCTATGATTTCTCCAATGAACTCAAACAGGATCCGAAATGGGAAGAGGAATTCAAAAACATTAAAAATGATCTCCTCAAAAACGACAAGCTGAATGAATATTCCAACGACATCTGGATTTCCATTAAAAATACGTTAACGAAAGAACTTCAGGACGATGAATCTTCATTAAAAAAATATCTGTCTAAAAATCTGAATGAATTTTCACAGAATTTAAAAAACGACGAAAATTTTCAGAAAAAAATCGACGACTGGGTTCGTGTTACCGCTTACAAATATATTCTAAAAAATACCCATCAATTCGGAAATCTCATCAGCTCGACCGTCGGAAACTGGCAGGGAAAAGAATTAAGCGAAAAGCTGGAGCTGGAAGTAGGGAAAGATCTTCAGTTCATCCGTGTGAACGGAACGATCGTCGGTGGTTTGGTGGGGCTGATTATTTATACGATTGCGCATTTTTTCTTGTGACCATTTTAAATTAAGTTACAATCAAACCATGAAAAAAACACTCTCACTGTTATTTTCTTTAAGCCTAACATTTTTACTTTGCCAAAAAATTGAATTAAAAAAAGTAATAGATTGTTCTCAAATTTTCAAAGGAAAGATTGCCGGAAATCCTGTCACAATGCAGTTGAGCTATGATGGAATTATCGATTATCATCAGTATCAGCATTTTGTGAAAGGTTGGTATTATTATGATAAATACAAAAAGAAAATTCCCTTGACGGGAGTTTATGATTTGGCTAATTTACATCTTTATAATTTTGGAAGTCAACATTAAAAAACATCGGACTCATTTTCAATTGACTGTAGACGTGAAAAATGCTTCAATTACAAAGTCAAGATGAAAAATTAACATATTTTATAATTTTTTTTTGTTTTTCTTATTGAAAGAAAAGAGTATTTTCGAGATTGATAAATATCTCATTAATATGAAAAAATTATTAAATGGAGCAACTCCATTATCAAGAAAAGCTCTAAAAGAAATAACAGGTGGATTAACAAATTTAGTAGTATATGATCCTGACAACAATTATTGTCAAAGTGCACTTGAAATTGTTCCTGTAGGATGTCCTTGTAATTCTAAAAGTATTTGCCCACAAAGATTCGGACCAGGTGCTATAGGAAATAATTCAGGACCAGCTACATTAGCGGGCGCATGCATTAATGGTGTTTGTGCAGGTTCTGTGAATCCTTAAGTAAAACTTTCAACTACTAAACAGTAGTTTTTGAATTACTGTTTAGTAAAAAAGTTTATTATACTTCTATATTTTTATCGTTTCAACTTATCTTGGTAAACGACCTGCTCTCGTCAAAATTTCCTTATTAATATCTTGAATCAATTCCGGACCTTCGTAGATAAAACCTGTGTACAACTGAACCAACGTTGCTCCTGCATCTAGCTTTTCAAGCGCATCTTTTGCAGAATGAATTCCGCCAACTCCGATGATCGGGAATGCTCTGTTGCTTTTATCAGACAGATATTTGATCATTTTTGTACTTCTTTCACGAATCGGTTTTCCGCTAAGACCGCCGTTTCCGATTTCCGCTAAAACTTCAGGTGACGTTTTCAGACCTTCACGGTTCACGGAAGTATTTGAAACTACAATTCCGTCAATTTTTGTTTCAGCAATCAGTTCAATAATTTCATCTAATTGATTATTGTTCAGATCCGGAGCAATTTTCAGGAGAATTGGTTTCTGTACAGATTTCGACTGGTTGATTTTTTTCACTTCCGTAATCAGTTCACGAAGATATTCTACATCTTCCAGTTTGGCGTGGCTTCCTACATTCGGACAGCTTACATTCAGCACAAAATAATCTACGTAAGGATGAAGCCCTTCAAAACATTCCAGATAATCCTGCGTGTAATTTTCGGGAGAAGTATTCGTATTTTTTCCGATGTTTCCACCGATGATAATTTTTCCCTTGTTGCCTTTCAGTTTTTCAATCGCTGCTTCTAAACCGTCGTTATTGAAGCCCATTCGGTTGATAATTCCGCCATCTTCAATTAAACGGAACAGTCTTTTTTTAGGATTTCCCGCCTGAGCTTTCGGCGTTACGGTTCCGATTTCTACAAATCCAAAGCCTAAATCTCCCAGTTCATTAAATAAAACCGCATTTTTATCGAAACCTGCCGCTAAACCAACAGGATTTTTAAATTTCAAGCCAAAAACTTCTCTTTCCAGACGTTTGTCTTCAATAGGTTTTGGAAAAAATAATTTGGTAAGAAATCCGAAATTTTTAAGCATCGAAAAAGTAAAATGGTGTACTTCTTCAGGATCAAATTTAAAAAGAATCGGGCGAATGAGCGATTTGTACATTGAAAAAAAGTTTTACAAAAGTACTCATTTTAAAATTAATGTTCGGTTAATGTATGATATTTTATGGAAAAAGATATTATCAATGGTATCTATAAAATTTAAATATGTAATTGGCAACTCAATGGATAATTTTTGACGTAAAGATTCAATTTCTATGTTCTTGTATAAAGTGAGCAATGAGGAATCAACGAGTTGATTTGAAGAAGCCAATTTAAAGAGCTTGATAGTTATTCGGTAAAATATAAACCTCATAGGTTTTTAAAAACCTATGAGGTTTGAATTAGTCTAATAGATTTACAACAACAAGAAAGAGCCAGAATAATAGCTGTAAAAGTTAAGAATATGCGCTCAAATCCAGTTTCAAAATATCCCCTACTTTTTTGAAATCCTCATCTATTGTAGCATTTACCGTAATTCTTTCGTTGGAAATCGGATGATTAAAAATTAACTGATGGGCGTGAAGCGTCATTTTATTGATGTCAAAGGTTTGAAGCCACAATTTATTCTGTTTGTTGCAACCATGCTTTCGACAGCCTAAAATGGGATGTAAAATATGTTTAAAATGCTTTCTCAACTGATGAAATCGTCCCGTTTCGGGGATAGCTTCTACCAGACAATATCTGGAAGTCTGATGTTTTAAAAAGGGTAAATCGATCTCTGAAGTCTGCAGACGGCGATAGTATGTTATTGCATTTTGCGTAATTTCGTTTTCGTTAACCAGATCATAATCGATTGTTTCCTCTTCTTTTGTCCAGCCTCGCAGAATAGCAATATATTTTTTTTCAACCCTTTTTTCCTCAAACTGAGTACTCATGATTCTCAGAGTATCTTTATCTAAAGTGAACAGCAAAACGCCCGAAGTTTTCCGGTCTAAACGATGGACAGGATACACTTTTTGCCCGATCTGCTTTCTCAGTTCCTGAATCGCATACGTATCGGCTTCTCCCGAATAAAAAGATTTATGAACCAACAATCCGCTCGGTTTATTGATGGCAATAAGATGTTCGTCGCGATAAAGAATTTCTAACATCCGGCAAAAGTAGATGTTTTATGCTTATTCTTCAAACTTAAGATGTGTATTAAAAAACGGCAGCATCTGATTTTCAATTCTTCCGTTTTCTTTGCTTACTTCGCTTCCGTGCGTTCCTATGTATTCTTCAGCTTCATGTTTTATACCTAGCATCTCCAGTGTTTTGCTGAAATTCAGGCAGCTTGGCGGAATGTGTTTCAGCTCGTCGTTTCTACCCCAGTCGAATTTTATGGCTTTTAATTTTTTCAGATTTTCATACTGTGAAAAAGGCAGTTCTGAAGTGGAATTCCTGTTCATTTCGTCTAAAATAGCTGAATTAATCCTTAACTTTTCACCTTCAAAAGAAAATGGAAGATCTGCAAAAAAGGGAGCTTTATTTTTATTTCCGTTGTAAGCTCTTGCGATGGCAAAGACAATATTTAACCTTGCATTTTCCGGTTTGGATACATCCTGAATGTTTTTAATTTGATCAGCATTTTTATAGAGTCCCATTTCTGAAAGTGCAAAGAAACGGGCGTCTAAAATTCCGGGTGACAGTGCATACACAGAAGAAAAAACTTCAGGATGAAGGATTGCATTTCTTAACGCTCCGTTTCCGCCCATGGAATGCCCTGAAATTCCGCGGCTGTCTTTATTTGCTATTGTTCTGTAATTTTTATCAATAAAACCGACCAGCTCAACAGAAGTGAAATCTGACCAGTTTCCTGAAGATTTTGAATTGGCGTAAAAACTTCCTTTGAAAATGGTACTTTCATCGGGCATAACAACGATAACAGGTTTTATCTTTTTTGAATAAATCGCCCGATCAAAAATATGATTGATCTTATCGTTGCTCACCAGCAAACTGTCGCTCCAGAAAAAACCGTGTAAAAAATAAATAACGGGATATCTTTTGGAGGATTTTTCATAATCCGGCGGAAGATAAACGGTTACTCTTCGCTTAGGATTTTCTCCTGCGCTATTCTGTAATGTTTTGGCGGTAATATAAGTTGTAACGATCTTTCCCTCAGAAATTTTCTGTGCAGATAACAAATGGTTCACCAAAAGGAAAAAATGATTTCATACCTCTGATATTGAAAAAAATTAACATTTTAAATTCTTTTGATAAAAGAGAGAATCTTTATTTTCGCGCAAATTTTTAACTATGAAAAAGCTATTATTTACTTTATTGCTGAGTATTTTTCCATTAATTTCTTTCGCCCAGAATTCAGATTCACTGAAGTTGGGAAAATCCAACAGGGAATTTTTCATCAAAGGAGATCAGAAATTTAAATTTTCCGAGTATAAAAAAGTGTTCACCAATCCTGAAGCACTGAACTATATGAAGAAAGCAAACACGAACAGTACGGTTTCTCAGATTTTCGGAGCAATTGGCGGTGGTTTTATCGGTTTCGGATTAGCAAAACAGATATTACGTACCAAAACAGCTTATCACAATGGCGTAGCCTACAAAGTAAAAGATAAAAGCGGTTGGGGATTGGTAGGAATCGGAGCCGGATTTGTGGGAATCGGGATTCCTTTTGCGATCAGTTCCGGAAAAAATCTGAAGAAAGCTGTGGATACGCAAAACCAGAATCCGGAAGGCGGAGAAGCAAAAACCGCTTCTTACAGGTTAGACATCACAGGAAACAGCATCGGATTATCCTACAATTTCTAAGATATACAAGAGCAGTTTTTACGACTGCTTTTTTTATGCTGTTCTTAGTAGTCCTGATTGAACGGCATGTCTGAGCTCTTTTTCTGTTTTCAGCGCGGCGGCTCCGCCGCGCTGAAAACAGAAAAAAGCGAGTAGTGAAAGCAGGTTCCCGACTCCTGAAATTTAAAAATGTAAATATTTGCTGTCTATTGACGGCTTTTTTTATTGAATTTCATGGAATTGGGATTCAAATTCATATTTTTGCACTTTCAGACGTTAAAAAATTATGGCAAAGCAAGAAGATGTTTTCAAGAAAGTGATTTCTCACGCTAAAGAATATGGTTTTATTTTCCCTTCGAGTGAGATCTACGATGGTTTATCCGCTGTTTATGATTATGGACAAAACGGAGCCGAGTTAAAAAATAATATCAAGCAATACTGGTGGAAAGCGATGGTACAGCTTAACGAAAATATTGTGGGTATTGATTCGGCGATCCTTATGCACCCGACTACATGGAAGGCTTCGGGGCACGTAGACGCTTTCAACGATCCATTGATTGATAATAAGGATTCTAAGAAACGTTTCAGAGCAGATGTTTTGGTGGAAGATTACTGTGCTAAAATTGAAGATAAGGAGAACAAGGAGATTGAAAAAGCAGCGAAAAGATTCGGTGAGGCTTTTGATAAAGATCAGTTTGTGGCAACAAATCCAAAAGTTTTGGAATACAGAGCCAAAAGGGAAGCAATCCTTTCCAGACTGGCAAAATCTTTAGAAAATGAAGATCTTGCTGATGTAAAAGCGTTAATTGAAGAGCTGGAAATTGCTGATCCTGATACCGGTTCTAAAAACTGGACGGAAGTAAGACAGTTCAACCTGATGTTCGGGACTAAGTTAGGGGCATCCGCAGATTCTGCAATGGATCTTTATTTAAGACCGGAAACTGCGCAGGGAATTTTCGTTAATTTCCTGAATGTACAGAAAACCTCTCGTCATAAACTTCCTTTCGGTATTGCACAAATCGGAAAAGCATTTAGAAATGAGATCGTTGCAAGACAGTTTATTTTCAGAATGCGTGAATTTGAACAGATGGAAATGCAGTTCTTCGTAGCTCCGGGAACAGAACTTGAATTCTATGAGCAGTGGAAGCAAAAGCGTCTGAACTGGCACAAAGCTTTAGGTTTGGGTGACGAAAATTACAGATTCCACGATCATGAAAAACTGGCTCACTACGCAAATGCTGCAGCAGATATTGAATTTAATTTCCCTTTCGGTTTCAAAGAACTGGAAGGTATTCACTCAAGAACGGATTTCGATTTAAAAGCGCATGAAGAATTTTCAGGAAGAAAACTTCAGTTCTTCGATCCTGAAAGAAACGAAAATTATGTTCCTTACGTAGTGGAAACTTCGGTTGGTTTAGACAGATTATTCCTTTCTATTTTCTCTCACTGCTTAAGAGATGAAGTTTTGGAAGATGGTTCCGAAAGAACGGTTTTATCTTTACCTCCGGCTTTAGCGCCCATTAAAGCAGCGATTCTTCCGTTAATGAAGAAAGACGGATTAGCAGAATATGCAGAAAAAGTTTTCAATGATTTAAAATACGATTTCAATTTATTCTACGAAGAAAAAGATGCGATCGGAAAACGTTACAGAAGACAAGACGCTATTGGTACACCTTACTGTATCACGATCGACCACGATTCTTTAACAGATCATACGGTGACGATAAGAGACAGAGATACGATGGTTCAGGAAAGAGTTCCTGTTTCAGAATTGAGAAGAATTATTGACGAAAAGACAAGTTTCAGAAATTTACTTTCTAAAATATAGATAAAAAGCCTTGAGAAATCAGGGCTTTTATTTTTTTAAGAACATATCCCCGAATTTGCTATTTTTGAAATTCAAATTTTAACCATGAAAAAATTAACATTTTTGGTTTTTGGTCTTATTCAGACAATTGCTTATTCTCAGACTCAGGATCTGGCTTCTTTAGCATCGGGAAAAAATGTAGGAATGAATGCGCTGTTTGATACCAAAGACAATCTTTACGGCTATGTTTCTATCTATTCCTACGGGAAAACAGACAATAAAAAACAGAAATTCGAATACGTTATTTTAGATAAAAACCTGAATCCGGTTGCGAATAAGGAATTTGAAGCGGGACTTCTGGTTTCCAATTATTTCGGATATGTGGATTTTAAAGGGCAGATTATTCTTCAGCCTTCGGACATCAATTATCTTCAGGCTTTTTCCAAAGATGCAGCGGCTCCGGTTTCTATGGTCATAGATCCTAAGACCAATACAGTAAAGCCTAAAGTTTATTACGATTATCAGGAAGACGGAACGTTTAAAGAAATCTCACAGCCCAAAACTTTTAAAGAAGAAAGAAAAGAAAACCGCGCCGAGAAGAAAGAGAAAGGCTACAATTATGTTTCTGCGGTAGGAGAAATTAAAGAAGGCGGTTATCTGGCTTTAGAATACAACGACTACGGAAAATACATCAATAAAAACAGCCTGATTAAATTCGACGATAACAAGAAAGAGATCTGGCGATACAGCTACAATACAAATGGAGATAAAAAAGTATTTTCGGATCTTACTATTTTGGAAAAGGACGAAAACCGCACCTACGGAATCCTGAGAAAGGTGAACGATGACGACAAAACTTTTTCTCTTCTGGTGATTGATATGAAAACCGGAAAAGAACTTTCCAACAAACCGATAACGGGACTTTCTCCAGAAACCATTTATAATATTGATGCTTTAAGCGGAATTGATAATGATAAAACTTTTGATGATAAAGTAGTTTTGCTGGGAAGAAATTATATTTCCAAAGAGAACAGAGGCTTTGCAAGATTTATCCTTGATAAAAACAATTATAATGTAGATCTGAAAACCATCAGCTACAAACCGGATCTTTCCAACCACATTCCAAAACTGAGCGCAGACGGAGGCGTAGAAAACGGCTATTATCTTCAGACAAAGGATGCGTATTTTATGAGTGACGGCAGTGTGGGAATTCTTTCAGAAAAATTCAAACCTGCAGGACAGTACAATGCTCCGAAAACGACCGATCTGGTTTACATTAACACCGATAAAGATTTTAAGGTAAAAGATGTACAGGTTTTTGAAAAAGAAAAATCCAAGTGGGTAAACAGCGATTATCTTTTTTCTCAATACCTGAATGACGGTAAAGACGTTGTCTTTTTCTTCCGCGATTATCAGAAAGATCAGGTAACCAAAGAAAAGAAGTGGAATCTTTTTATCAATACGATTATTGACGGAAAATTCAAACAGGAAGTCGTTCCTATTTCAGAAAAAGATAATTATGTGGTAACGCCGTATGTTGCGAAAGAAGGCTACATTCTGCTTCGCGAGTTCAACGAAAAAGAAAAATTCAATAAAATCCGTCTGGAAAGACTGAATTATTAAGCGTTGATTTAAATTTTATACTGAAGTCATTTAAACTTTTTTCCAAAGAAAAAAGTTTAAATGACTTCAGTATAAAATTTACAAAAAGCTAAAATGAAAAGTCAAACCGCAGAAATTTTCTGCGATTTTGTTTTTCTATCCATATAAATTCAATTTCTGTAACAATTCTATCTTTATATAAACTAATGTAATAAAAGATGGCTATGTTTTTAAAATTCCTCAGATTAGAAATCAAAAGCTTTTTTCGGGGCAGCTCTTTAGGAATCAATCTGGCAATGAAGATTCTTCGATTTATCGGGATTCTTTATTTTATGGCTTGTCTTGTAGGAGGAGCTTTCGGAGCATTTTTTTATATTCAGGAAGAAATGCATCAGAATCCCATAAAAGTGGTTTCAAAATTCATGATTGCGGCTTGGGCGGTTGATCTCATTGCCAAATATATTTGGCAGGAATTGCCGACGCAGAATATAAAGCCGTTTCTTACGCTCAATATTCCCAAAAAGACATTGGTGAATTATATGCTGGGAAAAACATTTCTGTCAGCTTTCAGTTGGTTCAATTCCCTGTTCCTGATTACTTTTTCCATCATTGCATTATTCAACGGATATGATGTTTTGGGCGTTGTTGAATGGCTGATTGGGATTTCGCTGTTATTTTACCTCAATAATTTTATCAACATTCTTTTTAACGATAAAGAAACCATTGCCATCGTTGTCGGATGTGTTTTTGCGGCAGTTGCAGGATTGGCGTATTACAATATTGTTCCGGTTCTGGATTATTCTGAGCGGTTTTTTTATAATTTTTTTGAAAGACCTTATTTTGTAGTAATTTCAATTGGGTTGTTTTTCGGGTTGTGGAAAATCTGCTATAATCATATCCGGAAAATATTTTATCTGGATGAAGGTCTGGAAGCTAAAAAAGAAATCGGAAGAACCGAGAATATTACCTTTCTCAACAAATACGGAGCGATCGGAACGTTCATCAACAATGATATTAAAATGCTGAAACGCAATAAGGTAACGAAAGGGATTTTGTGGGGAAGCATTATGTTTCTGTTCTACGGATTGTTGATGTTTTCGTCACCGATTTACAAAACACCTGCAATGATGATGTTCATGGGATTATTTGTAACCGGAGGATTTCAGTTTATGTTCGGACAGCGGGTTCCTGCTTTCGACAGCTCTTATTATCCTTTGATGATGACGCTGAATGTTCCTTACAAAGAATACCTGAAAGCAAAATGGTGGCTGATGAATATTGTCACCGCTTTTTCCATGATTCTGGCGGTTTGCTACGCCTATTTCGGCTGGGAAATGTATCTTACCTTCTTCGCTGCCGGCATTTACAATATCGGGGTAAATTCTCAGTTTACACTTTGGTCGGGCGCTTTTAACAAAACGCAGATAGATCTTAATGCCAAAGAAAAAAGATTCGGACAGAAAAACAGCTTTAACGTAAAAGCGCTCTTGCTGCTTATTCCGAAGATGTTTCTTCCGATGCTTGTTTTCGCATTGATGCAGAAGTTTTTCAGTATTACAGCGGGAGTTATCAGTATCGGAGTTTTAGGAGTAATCGGATTTTTTATCAGAGAAAAGATCTTCGATATTATCGTAAAACACTACAAAGTAGAAAAATACAGCACATTAGAAGCATTCAAAAACAAAGATTAATATGATCACCATTAATAATTTAACAAAAACATACGGAAAAGCAACCGTTTTAAATATAGAACATCTGGAAATTCCGAAAGGGGAAACGTTCGGTCTGGTAGGAAATAACGGAGCCGGAAAAACCACCCTTTTCAGCTTAATGCTTGATCTTATTCAGGCTTCTACAGGATTTGTAAGCATAGACGGGATAAAAGTAAATGAATCTGAAGCATGGAAAAACAAAGTTTCCGCTTTTGTAGACGATTCTTTCCTCATCGGTTATCTTACACCGGAAGAATATTTCTATTTCATCGGGGAACTGAGAGGGCAGAACAAAGCTTCTGTTGATGCCTTTTTAAAACAGTTTCATGATCTTTTCAGCGGAGAAATTTTAAACTCCGGAAAATACGTCCGCGATCTTTCTAAAGGAAACCAGAAAAAAGTAGGAATTGTGGGCGCCATCATCGGAAATCCCGAAATCATTATTCTGGATGAACCT
The DNA here is from genome assembly GCF_014218905.1 of Chryseobacterium sp. C3. Classification (NCBI taxonomy): domain Bacteria; kingdom Pseudomonadati; phylum Bacteroidota; class Flavobacteriia; order Flavobacteriales; family Weeksellaceae; genus Chryseobacterium; species Chryseobacterium sp. C3. The sequence goes on from NZ_JACLCU010000005.1 coordinate 180,891, forward strand.
TTCGCCAATCTGGATCCTTCCACACAGATCAAGCTTAAAAACTTAATTAAAGAACTGTCTAAACAGGATGGGGTGACTTTCCTTATTTCCAGCCACGATCTTTCCCATACAACAGAAGTATGCAACAGAATTGTAGTGGTAAACAAAGGACAATTGGTAAAAGATATTCAGACCAATCCTGAAACCCTGAAAGATCTGGAGCAGTATTTTGCAGATCAGATTTCAAGTCCGGTGGAAGAAGATTCTGTATTATAGATAATACCAATAAATGAAATTTGAAAATCATAGATCAAAAATTGTGGTACATCATTTAATTTTGTGAAAGTTAAAATTTAATCTATGGAATTAATTGAAAAACTGAACTGGAGATACGCTACCAAAGCTATGAACGGTCAGAAAGTACCACAGGAAAAAGTGGATAAAATAGTAGAAGCAGCAAGATTGGCTCCTACATCAAGCGGTCTTCAGCCTTTTGAAATTATAGTGATTACCAATCAGGAAGTTAAAGAACAGATCAAACCTCATGCGTGGAATCAGCCGCAGATCACAGATTGTTCTCATCTATTGGTTTTTGCAGCGTGGGATAATTACACAGAAGAAAGAATCAACAGAATGTTTGATCTTACCAATGAAGTAAGAGGATTTAAAAATGAAGGATGGGAAAATTACAGACAAAGTCTTTTAAATACTTACCCGCAAAGATCTGCAGAAGAAAACTTCACTCATGCAGCAAAACAGGCTTATATCGGTTTTGGAGCAGCGATTATTGCAGCCGCTTTCGAAGAAGTAGATTCTACCCCAATGGAAGGCTTTGTTCCGCAAGAAGTTGATAAGATTTTAAACCTGCAGGAAAAAGGTTTAAAAAGCGTTCTTTTATTACCAATCGGGTACAGAGATGCTTCCAACGACTGGTTGGTAAATCTTACGAAAATAAGAAAACCCAAAGAAGAATTCATTACAGAAATCAAGTAATTATTGATTGTTTTACTCATAGAAACACCCTTTCAATTGCTGAAAGGGTGTTTTATTTATTTTTCGCGATCTATCTTTTTAGGATTTTGTCTTGTATCAAAAACATCTGCAATTTTAATCAACTGATTTTCCTCGTCTACAGAGTAAATAATTTTATAGTTAGACTCTACAATGTAGTGATACGGGATGATTCTGTCTTCAAGTAAAAATTCTCTCTGACCCATTTTAGGATTGTCAATTAATTTATCCAGAGCTGTTAGAATTCAAGTAACAATTTTTAAAGCAACTTTGTAGCTTCCTGATGTTAATTCATAGTAATTAAAAATATCATCAATCTGCTTTTCTGAAAATTCCAACCAAATGATTTTATATTTCACCTTCCGTATTTTGACAGAAGTTCAGAAGTGGTTTTGAATTTTTTATTGTTGAAGTCAGCTTCGGATCTTGAAATTCTTTCATTCATTTCTTCTGTGGAGAAAGGTTTAAATTGATTTTCTTCATCCATATTTTTAGCTTTCTTCATGAGTTTTTCAAACTGAACAATCATTTCCTCACTCTGAAGGTTGAGAAAAGCCTGTATAAAAGCTAATTTTCTGCTTCGGATATCCATTTTTATAAATATTTGATAATCAAATGTATAAAAATTATTTTAAAATTAAAATCCCTTTCAATTGGTTTTTTGAAAGGGATTTTTTATTCTATATGTATTTAAATACTAAAACTCAGCATTCGGTTTCCAATCCACCACTGCTCTGATGAAAGCTTCTGCATTTTCCACAGGAATATTCGGTAAAATGCCGTGTCCTAAATTGGCAATGTAACGGTCTTTTCCGAAACGGTTGATCATTTCCGTAACCATTTTTTTAATTGTTTCAGGAGTTGAATGCAGTCTTGCAGGATCAAAATTTCCCTGAAGCGTCATTGTATGATTGGTTAAAGTTCTTGCAAACTCAGGCTTAATCGTCCAGTCAACACCCAAAGCAGAAACCGGAGACTGTGCCATATCTTCCAGAGCAAACCAGCATCCTTTTCCGAAAACCACAACGTGCGTTAAAGGGCTTAAAGCTTCAACGATCTGGTTGATGTATTTCCATGAAAATTCCTGATAATCTGCCGGAGAAAGCATTCCGCCCCATGAATCGAAAACCTGAACCGCAGAAACCCCTTTTTCAACCTTTCTTTTCAGATAAGCGATCGTTGTATCCGTAATCTTTTGAAGTAATAAATGCGCCGCTTCCGGTTGTGTAAAGCAGAAAGACTTAGCAATATCAAAAGCCTTGCTTCCTTTTCCTTCCACACAATAGCAGAGTATCGTCCATGGAGAACCTGCAAAACCGATCAGCGGAATTTCATTATCTAATTTCTGTAAAGTCAGTTCAATGGCATCAAAAACATAACCTAACGTATCATTCACATCCGGAACCACCACATTCTGCACATCTTCCATCGTTCTGATGGGATTATCCAGCCATGGACCTACAGATTCCTTCATTTTGAAATCAATTCCCATTGCCTGCGGAACAACGAGAATATCAGAGAATAAAATCGCTGCATCCAAAGGAAATCTTCTGATCGGCTGTACGGTAATTTCGGAAGCAAGTTCCGGTGTCTGACATCTTGTGAAGAAGTCGTATTTGTCGCGTAATGCAATAAATTCCGGCAAATATCTTCCAGCCTGTCTCATCATCCAAACCGGCGGTCTTTCTACGGTTTCTCCGCGAAGTGCTTTTAAGTATAGGTCGTTTTTAATCATAATATACTAGACTTTATTGCCAAGAATGACAATTAAAATATCAATTTTTGTTTAAAATCTCTTTTCGGATCAGCTTCAGAACAGAAAGTAATGTGCTTCCTTCCGAAACCAAAACAGGCTTTGAAGTATGCTTTCTGAGTTCATTGGCAGTCGTTTCTCCAATGGAAACCAGAATCATATCACCAAAAGAATTTCGATTTGCAAAACTACGAACTCCGCTCGGACTAAAAAACACTGCGGCATGATATTTTTCATTTATCAACGGATTGATTTCCTCCGTATTGTACACCGTGATTTTTCTGTAGCTGATGTTTTGAAGAGGAAGATTTTTGTCAAGCACGTCTAATGCGATGTTTCCACAGAAATGAAGGAATTTTTCCTGCTGACAGTGCATAATGATAAACCGTGAAAGTTCTTCGGCATTTTTCAGGACTTTAAACGTTCCGAAACCGTTTTTTCTCAGCTCTTTTTTCGTCTTTTCACCGACGCAGTAGATTTTATTGTAGTTTTTCGCCGTAAAATCTTCGTTGGGTTTAAATCCGTTTTTAAAAAATGAACTTACTCCTTTTGCGCTGGTAAAAATTAATGAATAATCTTTGAGATCAAAAGACTCAATTGTTAGAGAACTTGTTTTAATTACCTCAACACAGTCAAACGAAACATCGTCTCCCAATTCTTTGGTTACAATCGCAGGATCTAGGTTTTTGGTAAATAAAATATTCATTACGGTTTATCTTTTAGATGTAAATCGGCGGTCTGAAGCCTTACTTTGTTCATAAAATCCTTTCCCGGATCTTCTTTTCCTGTGAAATAATTCGGGTCAGATTCTTTCCACAGTTTTGAATTTCTGAAGATTCCGTATTCCGAATGTCCGATGAGGTATTCTATTTTATATTTTTGGGTTAAATACCGTATCAGTTGTGCGTTCGCGGAAACCTGTTTGTCCGTAAGCGGTTCTTTTTTACTTCCGATATTTTCAATTCCGATGGCGCAGTAATTCAAACCAATCGTATGTCTTGCAAACTGATTCGGTTCCATCAACTGATAAACCGTTCCGTCTCTGTCAATGATGAATTGTGAAGAAACATTCAGCGTGCTTTGCTTTTTCAGGGTATTTCTTGCGTTTTCAAGATGCGTTTTGTTGAAATATTTAAAATTGCTTTCCACATTTCCGCCTGCCGTGTAGTGAAGAACAATCATTTTCGGAACAATCGTCGGTGTTTTCAGAACCAGACCGTGATGCTCTTTCAGATATTCCAAACTTAAACGAACTCTCTCTTCAGAATAATTGATAGGCTTATTGATGATTTTCAGTTCATTTTTTTGAGCTGATGCAAAACCCATCAACATAAAAACCAATAAGCAGATTACATTTCTCACCATTATTTCTGATATTGATAATGTCCTGTAATGGTAAACTTAAACAGACAGTCTTCCAAAACCTGTCCGCCTCCGATATTGTGTACAATTAAATATCTTTTCCCGTCCGCCGATTTTCTGTTCACTACAATTCCGATGTGCGTTAAATTTCCAGGAAGATCCCAGGTTACAATATCTCCGGGAACATATAATTCAGGTTTGGTTTCAATGGATTTTGATTTTCCAAATTTGGCAAAGAACACTCTCAGGTTGGGAACTCTGCGGTGGTCGATATTCGTGTCGGGCTTTTTCAGTCCCCATTTTTTAGGATATTTTGAAAAATTTTTCGCCATATCTTCATGCACTTCTTTCTGAAGATCAATCCCCAGTTTTCGGTAAGCTCTGATCACAACATCGGTACAAACGCCTTTGTCCGAAGGAACGTCTCCGTTCGGATACTTGATGTTGAAATAGGCGGGATCATAACTTACACGGTCTTTTGTAAGGCTTAAAGCCGCATTAGAAAGTTTTTGGGCAAACTGATTCTGTGCTTTTCCAAAAAACACGCAAAGAACTACAATAAATATTGAGAAATATTTCTTCATAGAAATCCGGAACCTTAAAAGTTAAAATGTAAAAAGTGAATTTTAGATCTGGCTTTTAATTTCCGCCATCAATTCTTTTCCGCCGTTTTCAAGAACAGTTTTTGCAAATTTTTCCCCGAAATTTTCTTCATTATTATATATGAAGCTTTCATCGGTTGCGATGCTGTTTTTACCATCCAGAGAACAAAGCGCTGCCTTGAAGCGGATCTGATCTTCAAAAAGTTCTGCAAATGCTCCGATAGGTGCGGTACAGCCCCCTTCCAGGGTGCTCAGGAAATTTCTTTCCATTTCCACACAGATCTGCGTATTTTTATGATTGGTAAACTGTCTGATGATTTCATTGATCTCAGTTTTGTCTGAATGTCCTGCGACAGCAATCACTCCCTGCGACGGAGCCGGAATTAAAAACGGAATCATTTCATAATCAATGTCCATTTTCATTCTCTTAATTCCTGCCAGAGACAGAATGGTCGCATCAAAATCTCCTTCTTCCAGCTTCTGAAGCCTTGTCTGAATATTTCCACGAATGTCCGAAAATTCAGCATTGGGGAAGTTTTTCAGCCAGAATGCTCTTCTTCTTAAACTGCTGGTTGCCAGTTTAAGCTCGTGAAGTTCTTTGTTTTTTGCAGATTCCTTTCGGATCAAAACATCCTGCGGAAAATCTCTTTCCAGATAGGAAACGATCTCAAGGTTTTCGGGAAGTTTTGTAGGAACATCCTTTAAAGAATGTACGGCAATATCAATTTCGTCATTTAATAAGGCAACATCAAGATCTCTGGTGAAAACGCCTGTAATTCCTAATGAATACAGGGGTTGTGTAAGGTTTTTATCGCCTGAAGAGACAATAGGAATGATTTCCGTTAAATAATTGTTGTTCTGAAGATGCCTCGCAACTTCTCTAGCCTGCCAAAGTGCCAGTGCAGAATTTCTGGTTCCGATTCTAATGCTTTTCATTGAATTCGTTGTTTGGTTGTTCAACTAATATTTCGTGCATTAATTTACTAATTTCTTCGGCTTTTAAAGGATTATCGATGATATATTTTGCAAAACGGTTGGTAATTTTCTGGATCATTTTATCAGAAAGTTCCATATCCGTGATGTTTATGTATTTATTTTTTTTGTAAAAATTATGCATTTCATTGCGTTCCATATTCTTAAGAACCGCTTTGAAATGATGAATATTGGGCGCCAGTTTTCTCTTTTTTTCCCACTCAAGGAAGTCTTTCGTCATTTCCTTGATGATTTTTTCGGCTTTCGGGATCTCTTTTTCTCTCTGCTGAATGGTCTCCTGAATCTGTTTGGAAAGTTCATCCACGTCGATCAGCGTTACATTTTCATTCTCCTTTACATTTTTATCCACGTTATTCGGGATGGATAAATCAATTACCAAAGTTTCTTTTCCATTCGGGAAATGAGACCTGTTCACGATGGGATGTCTCGCTCCGGTAGCAACGATAAGAATATCTGTATTGCCCAATTCTTTATCAAAATCGGCGTAATCAATATGCGGAATATTGTACTTCTCGGAAATCTTAGCTGCCGTTTCCTGAGTTCTGTTGGCGATTTTTATTTTGGGCTGGTAAACGTGTTTTACGAGATTTTCAACCGTATTCTGCCCGATTTCTCCTACACCAAGCAGAAGAATATTTTTTTCGGTAATTCTTTTCTGGCTGTTTAAAATATAATGAACCGCCGCATAAGAAACAGAAGCTGCTCCGTTGGAAATTCCGGTTTCGTTTTTTATTCTTTTCGAAATCTGAATGGCGGAATTGATGGCTCTTTCCAGATAAGGATTGGAGTTCTGTCTTTCTTTTTTGAAACGGTTGTAGGCTTTTTTAATCTGTCCGATGATCTCAAAATCCCCGATAATCTGGCTTTCAAGTCCGGCTGCAACTCTGAAAAGGTGAGTTAAAGCTTCTTCCTTCGTTAAAATATTGGCAAACTGAAGAAAATCCATCAGATTAACCCCGATTGTTTTGCAGTATTCTTCAGCAACAAGAAGATAGTTGGGAGAAGTGGTATAAATTTCGGTTCTGTTACAAGTCGAAACGACAAATGAATCCCCTAAATCTTCATTATGGATCCGGGTAACGAAATTCTTAATGTTTTCATCAAAAAATGCAAATTTACCTCTTGTTTCTGCGTCAGCTTTTTCGAAACTAACGGAAAGCACAGCAAAATTAGACGTCTGATGTATGTTTGAATATTGTAACATAAGCGTGGCAAATTTACGTTTTTTTTAGCAAACCACTTTCTGAAAATGTATATGATAATTATCGTAAAAAACTATTTCGGAGATGGTAAAATGGGATGCCTTGTTGTTAATAAACGTTAAAATTATTTTTCAAAAAAGATAAATTTTCATCATTTGGATACTCCGTAAAGATATTTCACAAAAAAGAAGAAGTTAAGGACTGCCGTTTTACCTGCATTAAGCCTGTGTTTATCTTAAATCCAGCTTAAAATAAATTCTGTAAATGCTTAGAGCAAAAGTTAATAGCCAATTACAAATTTTAATAAAAATTTAACCAAATTATATGCCCGCGGAATTTCTTTGGTAGTCTTAAATTTATATCTTTGTAACTCTTTAAAAAATCAGAAGTAAAAGTATGAGTTTATTCGATATGTTTACGCAAGAAATTGCGATAGACCTTGGTACTGCCAACACCCTTATCATCCATAATAATAAAATTGTTATAGACCAGCCGTCTATTGTCGCGATCGAGCGTTCGACAGGCAGACCGATTGCCGTGGGTGAACAGGCGAAACACATGCAGGGGAAAACTCATGAGGACATCAAAACAATCCGTCCGTTGAAAGACGGGGTAATTGCCGATTTCCACGCTTCTGAACACATGATTAAGGAATTTATCAAAAAAATTCCTGGAATTAAAGGGAAATTTATTCAGCCCGCATTAAGAATCGTAATCTGTATTCCTTCCGGAATTACGGAGGTTGAAAAAAGAGCGGTAAGAGATTCTGCCCAGAAGGTAAACGCTAAAGAAGTTCGTTTGATTTACGAACCGATGGCTGCAGCAATAGGGGTTGGAATCGACGTACAGAAACCTGAAGGAAACATGATCATCGATATAGGTGGCGGTACTACAGAAATTGCTGTTGTAGCTTTAGGAGGCATCGTTTGCGATAAATCTGTAAAAATTGCGGGAGATGTATTTACGAATGACATCGCGTATTACTTAAGAACGCATCACAACTTATATATCGGAGAAAGAACAGCGGAGAGAATTAAAATCGAAGTTGGTTCTGCCGTTGAAGATTTAGACGTAGATATCGAAGATATTCCGGTACAGGGAAGAGACCTTATTACAGGAAAGCCTAAAGAAATTATGGTGGGTTACAAAGAGATTGCCAGAGCATTGGACAAATCGATCATCAGAATTGAAGATGCGGTAATGGAAACTCTTTCTCTTACTCCTCCGGAATTGGCGGCAGATATTTATAAGACAGGAATTTATCTTGCCGGTGGCGGTGCATTATTAAGAGGTCTTGCAGACAGATTGCACAAAAAGACAGGTCTTCCTGTATTTGTAGCAGAAGATCCGTTGAGAGCGGTTGTTCGCGGAACAGGTATTGCACTTAAGAATATGGATAAATTCAATTTCTTAATTAAATAATTCTAACTTTTTACGAAACACATCTGAATGGGATTTTTGCTGAGATTATTTTCAAAGAATGCGCTATTTGTCTTCTTTATATTTCTGCAAATCATTGCTCTTGTTCTGATATTCTCTAAAAACGCCATGCAGCAATCATGGATTGCAGGGCAGTCTGCTGCTTTCAATTCGTGGGTTTCGGGATATATCGATGAAGGGGTTTCGTATCTTAAGCTGAAACAGATCAACGAAGATCTTGTAGCACAGAATAAAGCCTTGATGGTGGAACTTTACGGAAAACAGGGGGCAAAAAATCCAATGTTCAGAAAAGTTCATGATACCATCGGAGGCGGACAGATCTATACTTTTGTAGACGGAGAGATTGTTTTCAACAGTATCAACAGAAGAAATAACTACTTTACCATCAACAGAGGTCGCAGAGACGGTGTTTTTCCGCAAATGGGCGTGATGGCTCCGAAAGGGATTGCCGGAATCGTTATTAATTCTACAGACAGCTATGCTTTGGTTCAGTCGGTTTTAAGTGTTAATAAAATCAGAATCAATGCTGCTTTAAAAAACTCAGGATATTTCGGAACTTTAACATGGAACGGAGACAACTCCAGAGTAATGCATTTGGCGGATATTCCAAAATATGTTGCCCTGAAAATTGGCGATACTGTGGTTACCGACGGAAAATCAGCGATTTTCCCTAAAGGGGTACAGATCGGAACCATTGCAGGATATTCTGTGGATAATAAAACCGGATTCTGGGATATTTCGGTGGAACTAAGTGAAAAAATGGGAGCTTTAAGCAAAGTTTATGTGGTGAAAAACCTCAAGAAAGCTGAAGTTCAGAAGATTCAGGATACCATGCAGGCTGTAATAAAAAAGGAAAATGATTAGCAGAACATTATTTACGGATATATTGATTATGATTTTTCTTGTTGCATTACAGGTTTTTGTACTGAACAGGATCACCATTTTCGGAAAGTACACTCCGGTGCTCTATCCGGTATTCGTGATGTTTTATCCTTTTTTCAGAAATAAATTTCAGTTTTTAGCACTAAGTTTTCTTATCGGGCTTTCCGTAGATGCATTTCTCGGAACCTGGGGAATGAATGCCTTTGCAACCACTTTGATTGCTTATTTCAGGACTTTGATTTTCCGAACTTCTACAGATACTTCTACAGATTTTTTCTCTTTTCAGTCCCTGCAGTGGGCGCAGTTTTTACTGTTTTTATTTTCAAGTATCTTTTTGCATCAGCTTTTAGTACAGTACATTGAATTCTTCAAGTTGAGCAGATTTTTTGAAATATTGCTTAATGTATTGGTAACTAGTTTAATTTCGTTTATATTTATAGTTATTTACGCATTAATCTTTAAAATCAAACAAAAAGTTTGAACACACGTTATTTAAAAATCTTTTCCGTTCTTATCGTTATCGCTCTGATTTTTGTAGCGAGAATTGCTTATTTACAGTTGTTTACGGATCGTTATGCTTTAAATGCAGCGAATACTTCCATTAAAATTGAATACGTTATTCCGCAAAGAGGAGTTATTTTTGACCGAAACGGTAAAATTCTGGTGGGAAACCAGCCTGCTTACGAAATTTCCTTCACTCAGGCTTTGATGCGTCCTGATTTTGATACCGTAGGATTCTGTAACCTGATGAAGATTTCGAAAAATGATTTCGTAAGAACCATTGAAAATATTAAAAAAGAAAAATATTATTCTAAGCTGACTCCCATGACCTTCATGAAAAATCTAAGTCGTGAAGATATTGCGAGAGTTCAGGAAATTATATTCAAATATCCTGCTTTCAGCATCGTTTCGAGACCTCAGCGACAATATGAAGTTTCTACGTCGGGAAATCTTTTGGGATATACCAGTGAAGTTAACGAAAGGGAAATTAAAAAGGACTCTGCGTATTACTTACCGGGCGATTTCATCGGAAAAACAGGAGTTGAAAAAGCCTACGAAAAAGACCTTCGCGGAGTGAAGGGAATGAAATACATTCAGAAGGACATCAAACTGAGAAATGTAGGACCTTACAAAAACGGATCTTTAGACAAAGACGTTATCACAGGAAAAGACATTACACTTACCATAGACTACGATCTGCAGAGAATTGCTGAAGAAATGCTTGTCAATAAGCACGGTGCCATTGTAGCAATTGATCCCAATAACGGAGAAGTTCTGGTCGCAGCAACGGGACCGGATATCGATCCGAATCTTTTTACCGGACCGAATAAATCTAAAAACCTCTACGCTTTATCCAAAGATACGATCTACGAGAACAAACCGACTTTCGACCGGTCTTTACAGGCAGCTTATCCTCCCGGTTCCACATTTAAATTGTTAACCGCTTTGTCTGCTATGCAGATGGGCGTGATGGACGAAAATACAGTGTTTCCTTGTGGAGGCGGATTTAATTACAGAGGGTTGAGAATTAAAGGTCACGGGGGCGCAGATCCGCTGATTCCTGCTATTCAGGTTTCCAGTAACTGTTACTTTTCCTACGCGTATTTGGCGATCATTAATAAATATCCGGGAAATCCTTCGAAGGGAGTTGACGAATGGAAAAAGATCATGAGTAGCTTCGGAGTAGGGGAATTTTTGAACAATGATTTTGCAGTAGGTGCAAAAGGAAGAATTCCAACCGGAGAATTTTACGAAAAAAGAATGGCTTCTATTTATAAAGCAAGTGGTTCTAAAAAAGATCCTAAAAACTGGGATCCTTTGGCAACCGGGGCTGTTTTCAACGGAATGGGACAGGGGGATGTATTGGTAACTCCGCTTCAGCTTGCCAATTATGTGGCTGCAATTGCCAATAAAGGATGGTATTACACTCCGCATATCGTAAAATCGATCGACGGAAAGCCAAATCCGGATCCGAGATTCAAAAAGAAACATCAGACTTTAGTTGATAAAAAACATTTTGAACCGGTGCTGAAAGGAATGGAAGCCGTAGTTTTAAGAGGTACAGCACATGGCTTAAAATCAAATGACTTCACGCAGTTAGCAAAAACAGGAACTGCTCAGGTTCCGCAAGGAAAAGATAATTCCATTTTTGTTTTGATTGCTCCGGCTGATAAACCTAAGATTGTGGTTGCAGCGGTAATGGAACACGCCGGATTTGGAGCGACTTGGGCAGGTCCAGCCTCAACGGTAATCGCCGAAAAATTTATTACAGGCGATCTGAAGCGTGAAAATCTCTACAAAAAAATGACTTCCTCAAGCTTTATGCCTGAATACAAAAGACAGTGGATTGCCGATCTGAAGCGCAAAGGTTTATACAAAGAACCGGTAGATTCTCTCAAGCAGAAAAGAATACAGGACAGCCTGAAATTTGTAAAAGAGCAGAAAGCAAAACTGCAGAAACAGATAGACATCGAAACGAAAAATAATAAAACAAAACCTGCTAAACAATGAAATGGGCAGAAGGAATAGATAAATTAGGTCTTGGCTTATATTTCCTGCTTTGTGCTTTTGCCATCGCAAATATTTATAGTGTAGACCAAAAGTTAGGAGAAAAACAGCTTATTTTCTTCTGCATTTCCCTGTTCGTCGGATTGGTGATTTTCGTGGGACGAAGCAAGTTCTTCGAAAATATGTCAGGAATTATTTACATTGGAGGTGTTTTACTGCTGATTGGGCTTTTTCCTTTTGGAAAAGAAATTCTCGGGCAGAAAAACTGGTATAAATTCGGAAGTTTTACCATGCAGCCCGTTGAGTTTGCAAAGATTGGAACCGCTTTAATGCTTGCAAATTATGTTTCCGGACCGGAATTTAATCTGAAAAACAGAAAGTCATTACTAACCACTTTGGCTATTGTCGGAATTCCGGCTGTTGTAGTTCTCGCCATTCCCGATGTTGGTTCCATGTTGGTTTTTATCGCCTTCTTTATTGCCTTGTATCGTGAAGGATTGAGCGGAGTTCTGTTTGGAGTAGGATTTCTTTTTGCAGGGGTTTTCCTCGTCTCTTTGGCGATAGATCCGATCTGGGTTGCGATTACCATCATCCTGATTATCGGAGGGTACATTGCAATGAATTATTACAAAATGTCGTGGAATATTATTTCCATTTCAAGTATTGCAGGTTCGGTGCTGCTTTTATGTGGTCTGGCTTTCGGTGCGCCTTATATTTTAGAAAAACTTCCGAAACACCAGAGAGAAAGAATTGAGGTTCTTTTTAAAGGTGAAAAAGCTTTCAGAGATACTTCCGGTTATAATTTATTGTATTCTAAAACCGCTATCGGTTCCGGAGGTCTTTGGGGAAAAGGATACCGTGAAGGTTCCGTTACGCAGGGGAAATTTGTTCCGGAGCAGGAAACCGACTATATTTTCTGTACGGTAGGTGAAGAATGGGGCTTTGTAGGAAGTGCTGTTCTTATTCTCTGTTATATGATCTACATCGGACGAATTTATTATCTCGCTGAGCAGCAGAAATCGGGCTTTAACCGCGTTTTCGGATATTGCTTTGCCTCGATTCTTTTAATGCACTTTACCATCAATTTAGGAATGGTAATGGGACTTTTTCCAACCGTTGGTATTCCGTTGCCGTATTTCAGTTATGGAGGAAGTTCTTTACTGGCGTTCTCAATGATGACTTTTATTTTCTTTAAATTAAATTATTCGGATAAGAATAGTCTGGTTTAAAAGCTGGAGGATAGAAGTTGGAAGTTTAAAATGGTATGTTTTAATTTTCATAATTGTGATCTGTGTAATCTGCCAAATTCGTGAGATAAAATAACTCTCAACAAAGTTTATGAAAGAATCCTATTTTTCAGATCAGCATTTCGAGAACAAAAATTTCACGCAGCCTTTAGACAAAGGCGAATACGAAAACTGTACTTTCCGAAACTGTAATTTAGAATACGCCAATCTTTCAGGATTCAATTTTAACGACTGCGAATTTATTGGCTGCAACCTCAGCATGGTGAATCTGGTTTCAACAGCTTTTCGCGAGGTGGTTTTTAAAGAGTGTAAAATGTTTGGACTGCATTTTAACGACTGCAACGAATTCGGATTATCGTTTATATTTGAAAGCTGTCTTCTCAACAATTCCATATTTTATAAAACATCAATCAAAAAAACACTATTCAGAAATTCAAAATTAATTGAGGTTGATTTTTCTGAATGCGATTTATCGAACGCAGTATTTTCCGGTTGCGATCTCTCCGGAGCTGTTTTCGACCACAGCAACCTTGAAAAAGCGGATTTCCGTACATCGTTCAGCTATTCCATCAATCCGGCTTCAAACAGGCTTAAAAAGGCTAAATTTTCGCTTTCTGAAATTCATGGACTCCTTCATCAGTTCGATATTGAAATTGATAAAAATGGATAGATTACAGTTGATGGTTAATCGTTGATCGTTTGCTGCCTAATACCATTTTATCTTTGGATTTTCTGTACATAAATATTCCGTAGGAATTGTATCTGTGCAGCATAAATGAAGAATGCAGAATCAGAACTCCGCAGGAGTTCAATTTCACAGTAAATTTGAGAATTGATCTAAGCTCAATCTTAAAGCTTTTACAGGCTCTGAAGCTTTTATCCTCTTAGTATTAGAAAAAAGCAATTCCCATTCTCTGAAGGGGTGGATTTTGCGAAGCAAAAGACGGGGTAGTTAAAAACGGAACAATAAAAAAACCATCAAAATTTTTGATGGTTTCATTATTTAAATCAATTATTTAAAATTAAAAACTTGCTGCGTTTGCTGCCGGAGTTGTTGTTGCAAGATTATTGTAAGCTTCTCCGTTTTCGTTGATGATTCTCTTTCCGAATCTGTATTTTGGACCCCAATAAGAATCATTTAATGAAGAAATCATGACTCCTTTTGAAGTTGCGGCGTGAATGAACTTCACTTCTCCGTCTTCTGTTACGCTTTCTACGATTCCTACGTGAGAAATTCTTCTTCCGTGAGAAAAGAAGATCAAATCTCCTTTCTGAAGGTTTTCTTTTTCGATTCTCTCACCTTCTTCAGATTGTGAAGCAGCTACTCTTGGTAAGCTAAGACCTGCTGCAGCACCGAAAACTGAAAGTACAAAAGCTGAACAGTCAATCCCGTTTCTTGTCATTCCTCCGTAACGGTAAGGCGTTCCAAGATAGGTCTGTGCTTCGTTTAAGATGTTATCGATTGTTGTGTTATGTTTGATTGCTTTTGCAATCTCAGAATTTTTGATAGAATTTTTTGCGTTGGCTAAAGTAGCTGCCTTTTCTGCAAGAAATGAGTTGATTAATTTCTGCTTATCCTGCTCCATTTTGTTTGTTTCAAGAGAGGCAAGTTTGGCATCTGTTTTGTATTCTTTAGCGTAAGTTGCTGGTTTTGAAACTACGTAGTTTGTAACACATGATTGTAACGATACAGTAGAGACGAAAGCAACTAGATAAAACAAAACTCTTTTCTTCATATATATTTGATTACCGTGTTAAAAAAAGGATAGTATATTTTCAAAAGCAATACAAAAATATAGAATCCAAGTAAAAGAGCCCCGATATGACAATTGTCAGGTTCTTTATTTAACACATTTTAACATAATTTTTAAGTATGTTAAAAAAAAATAAACCGCAACCGCCTGTTTTGGGTAGGTGTGCGGTTTTTTTTATTAAGATTCTTTAACAAAATTATTGCTGATTATTGTAAAATAAAGGATAGGCAATCAAATTAATTCAAAATACCCCATTATAAATTTTGTTAATAAATGATTGGTTTTTCGGCAGTTTCAGGTTTTTAACTCTACTTTTTAATGCTTTTATAACGGCTGTTGTTTTCGTTTTAACAAAGCATTCATACCTCATAAAAAAACTCCCCGATCAATCGGAGAGTTTCACTAATATGGAACTTTACAAATGTTACTTTGTAAATAACATTTCTCTGTATTTCGTCATTGGCCAAAGCTCGTCGTCTACCATCATTTCAAGATCATCTGATGCGTCTCGGATAGTGTCGAATAAAGGTTTTACCTTATTACAGTATTCTTCAGCCTGTTTTTGGCTCTCGGTGACTGCTTTTGCCGCTTCTCTTGCTTTAATAAGATCTTCAACACCTACTTTAATTTTAGAAACATTCTCGGAAATGCTTGTAATTAAGCTCATCTGTTCTTTTGCCAAAGACTTGAATTCTTTGTCTCCGAAGATTTCTTTTAACCCTTTTACGTTCTCGATCAGTCTGTTCTGATAATTTAACGCGGAAGGGATAATGTGGTTTCTTGCGATGTCACTTAACACTCTTGCTTCGATATCAATAACCGTAGAATATTTTTCTAATTTGATTTCGTTTCTTGCTTCAACTTCTCTGTGCGTGAAAATTCCCATCTCTTCGTAAAGCGCTAAGAATTTCTCATCCATTTCCTGCTTAAGAGCTTCCGGAGTTGTTTTTAAGTTGTTTAAACCTCTCTTTTCCGCTTCTTTAGCCCAGTCATCAGAATATCCGTCTCCTTCAAACATGATGTTTTTACACTGTTTGATGTATTCTCTTAGTACATTGAAGATTGCTTCATCTTTCTTAAGACCTGTTTCAATTAAAGCATCTACTTCTTTCTTGAAGTCGTTTAACTGTTTTGCAGCAATCGTGTTCATTACCGTCATAGATTCTGCGCAGTTTGCAGAAGAACCTACCGCTCTGATCTCGAATTTATTTCCTGTAAATGCAAATGGAGAAGTTCTGTTTCTGTCTGTGTTATCCAACAGGATTTCAGGAATTTTTCCAACTACATTTAGTTTTAAATCTGTTTTTTCGTCCGGAGAAAGTTTTCCTTCCGTTACTTTTTCAAGCTCTTCCAAAACTCTGAACAACTGGCTTCCGATGAATACGGAAATAATTGCCGGCGGAGCCTCGTTCGCACCCAATCTGTGGTCGTTGCTTGCAGAAGCAATACTTGCTCTTAAAAGATCTGCATATTCGTGAACTGCTTTAATTGTGTTGACGAAGAACGTTAAGAACTGTAAGTTTTTCTTAGGGTTTTTTCCCGGGCTTAGAAGGTTTTCACCTGTATCTGTTGCTAAAGACCAGTTATTGTGCTTTCCGCTTCCGTTTACGCCAGCGAAAGGCTTTTCGTGGAACAAAATATGGAAATGATGTCTGTGAGCAATTCTTGCCATAACGTCCATCAACAAAGAGTTGTGGTCAACAGCAACGTTTACTTCTTCAAACATCGGAGCCAACTCGAATTGATTTGGAGCTACCTCATTGTGTCTCGTTGTTACAGGGATTCCTAATTTCATACATTCGATTTCCAGCTCTTTCATGAAGTTCATGACTCTTGTAGGAATTGAACCGAAATAATGGTCATCCAACTGCTGCCCTTTTGCAGGAGAATGCCCTAATAAAGTTTTACCTGTTAAAACCAAATCCGGACGAGACTGATATAAAGCAGAATCTACCAAGAAATATTCCTGCTCCCAACCTAAAGTAGGGGTTACTTTCGTTACATTTTTGTCAAAATACTGCATTACATTGGTTGCTGCTTCGTCTACCGCGTTCAATGCTCTTAAAAGAGGTGCTTTATAATCTAAAGTTTCTCCTGTGTAAGAAATGAAGATCGAAGGAATACATAAAGTAGTTCCCATGATGAACGCAGGAGATGTAGGATCCCATGCGGTATAACCTCTAGCTTCAAAAGTGTTTCTGATACCTCCATTCGGGAAAGAAGATGCATCCGGCTCCTGCTGGATCAGTAAATTTCCGCTGAATCTTTCGATCGCTCTTCCACCTTCAATTGGTGTGAAGAATGAATCGTGCTTTTCTGCCGTAGAACCTGTTAAAGGCTGAAACCAGTGTGTGTAGTGTGTTACACCTTTGCTCATTGCCCAATCCTTCATAGCCACCGCAACCTGATCTGCAATGTGTCTCTGGATTTTGCTTCCTTTTTTTACCGCATCCATAATAGACTGGAATGCTTCTTTCGTTAAATATTCTCTCATTGTTTCCTCAGAGAAAACATTCTGACAGAATAATTCTGATAATTTTACAGGAACTTCTACAGAATTATCTCTTCTGAAGTCCTTGAATGGTAAAGTTTCTAACGCTTTGAATCTTAAAGTTGACATATTAGGTTAATTTTTACGGGGCAAATTTACAAAAAAATTGAATTGAAAAATATTTTACCCTAAAAATTTAAGGGGTGCTTTTGAAATTTAATATAATTTTAAAATATAATGAGTTTTTAAAGGGGCTTGAATTCCCAAATTGAAATTTTTATACCTATTAATATATGAGAAAATGAATCGAACTTTTAAACTGTAACTTTTAATATTAAGAAAATTTATTGCTGATACTTTAAAAAAGAACACCTCAAAAATCTTAATTTTAAGACAGAAAAATAATTTTTGTTTGTTACGCCAATTGTGTTAAAATGCTGGTTAGCAAATTAATAATATCATTTAAAATATTTTTCGTAACTTAGCAGACTTTTTATAAAAATTTTAAATATATGACAAATTCTAGAGCAAGAGAAACCACCGAGGCAATTGAAAGACTATACATATCTATGAGACACCTGTTTTATAGAGGTTTTTTCAAGCCGAGCGGAGTTTCAGGAGAAAGCATTAGAAGTTTGTTGAAGACGATCAATCCGGAAATTTACGGTACCATGAGTATACCCAGCAAAGTGGAACTCGATGGTTTGATGTATGTTTTAGACAGACTTCCAGAAGGAATCGAAGAATGCGCTTTCATTCATCTTACATCAGACGAAGGTTTTGATAAAGGAAGTTTCGAACCGATCGTTCCTAAAAAAAGAAGAAGAAACTGTTACAGAATCGATGAACACCAGATGAACATTGAAGTTCTTTTGGGACGTTCGGAAATTTATGATATTCTTACCCACCTTACCTTTTTATTCATTGAGGCAGATAAAGTCCGCAATCTGGCTTTCATTCAGGATGAAAACTGGAAACCGACAAGAGCCTTCAAAATTATCGAAGAAGTGGTGAAAGGCGAGAAAAAATTCAGCAGAAGAGAAAAAGAAGTTGCCCTTATTCATTTATCTTCTTTAATAGGAAGAACGTTTGATGAAACTTTAAAGGCTTATAATACTTTCGGGGATGATGAAAATCCTGACCGTTTATTCAAAATCATCTACAACCTTGCGAAAGTAAGTCTGGAAGATGCAAAACAGACCAGAGAAAGAGAAATTCATTTCAGTGCTATCTTAAAGGAAAGAGTAGGACATCACTATTTTGGTGAAAAGTGGGCGAATAAAGTAAAAGAAGTTTTGTTTGAAAATAATCTTCACATGAGACCGCTTCACATCATTTCTGCCAATATGCACTCTGTGAAAAATATGCTGTATGCCAACGAAGCATTGAAGAAAAAAGATCATAAAGAAGTAGATTACAAAATGTACGGAGAAATTTCCGACAAAAAAGAGCTTCGCGATAAAGTTTCAAAATACGCTTTGGAACAGGGAATGATCTACATTAATGACAAAAGCGGAAGTAATATCGATGTGCAGATCATCGACCTCAGCAAAACAGATCTCAGAAATACACCTTTTCAGGATATTAAATTTGCAGGTGATGATGTTGTAATGGTTTTTGATTATGCATTCGGAGAACAGGCCTACGAAATAATGGACGAATTGCTGAGACCTTACGAACATAAAGGGGAAGTGTATATGATGAAGGTAAAATCTGTTTCCATCATGGGGAAAGCGGGAATTCTTGCCGGAGGAAAAGGAGACATCATGATCCCGACTTCACATATTTTTGAAGGAACAGCAGACAATTATCCGTTTGAAAATGCCCTGAAACTGGACGATTTTAAAGACGATGAATTAAAAGCATTCGAAGGTCCGATGATTACTGTTTTGGGAACTTCACTTCAGAACAGGGACATTCTTTCGTATTTTATGAACACTTCCTGGAAAGCCATCGGTCTTGAGATGGAAGGTGCACATTACCAGAAAGCCATTCAGGTGGCGTCGAAAATAAGACACCATATTTCTCCAGATCTGTTTGTGATGTATGCTTATTACGCATCGGATAATCCTTTGGAAACCGGAAGTACACTTTCTTCGGGAGGTTTAGGATTAACAGGAGTAAAACCGACGTATCTTATCACCTTAAGAATCTTAGAAAAGATCTTACAGAGCGGAAAGAAAGAATCTTCAGCGAAAAAATAACTTGATTAATTTCAAGTAAATATAAACCTCGGATGTTTTCATTTGAGGTTTTTTGTTGGAACATGAATTCAGCTTATTCAAACACGAATGACGCAAATTTCCCACACGAATTTCACTAAGTTTATTTGTGCCTAAAATTGTGTTTTTTATTTGTGGAATTTGTGTTTAAGAACATTTATCTTTAAGAAAAATTAAAACAAATGAGTTCAGCAGCACAATTAGCCAAAAGATTCCGGGAGGTTACATTAGATGGTTTATGGATTGCCAATACCAACTTTAAAGATCAGCTTTCCAATGTTTTTTGGGAACAGGCAACAGCGAAAATAGGCTCCTTAAATACAATTGCAATGCTAACTTTTCATATTGACTATTATATTGCTGGTTTAATCAATGTTTTTGAAGGGGGCGACTTGGAAATCAAAGATCAATTTAGCTTCGACCTGCCTCCGATTGAATCCCCGGAACAGTGGGAGAACCTGAAAAGTAAATTTTTAAGCGATGCCGAAAAGTTCGCGGATTTATTAGAGAAAATGCCCGAGTCAAAAATGAACGAGGCTTTTGTAGACGAAAAATACGGAACCTATCTCAGAAATATAGATGGCATGATTGAGCATTGCTATTATCATCTGGGGCAGATTACTTTGATTAAAAAACTTTTATTGGATTAAGTTATTTCAAGTATATGAAGAATACTGGTCTTGTTTTTATACTACTATTTCCATTTTATTGTTTTCCTCAATTTACAATTCCCAAAGGATTTTCAGAATTTACAGAAAGTACTGCCAATGGAAAAGAAATGAAAAGAATAGTTGCAGATTTTGATAAGGATAATAAAGATGATGTAATGACAGTGATTTTTCAATCAAAATATAAAGAAGATTCTGCGATAAAAAAGTATTTAATCATTTATCTTTCTTCAAAAAAGAAAACGTTTTTTATTGATTTTGATTTATTTAATGGGGTTTATGTTATTCCGTTAAATTACAAAAATGATGTACTGGATTTTCTGGTATATCAGGAAGGTACTGGCGTTTTTGGTCATGGTTTAAAATTGAGGTTTAACCAAAAAGTAAAAGAAATACAGCTTATTGGCTATGATTACAGTTACAGAACCACAACCGGACATTGCAACAAAACCTATAATTTATTAACGGGAGATTATATTGTAACGAATGATTATTATAACTGGGAAAAAAACAAAACAGAATTTGAAAATTTCAAAGGAAATAAGAAGCAGTCTAAAAGCATTTTTATTAAAGATTTTACTTTTAAGTTATTTGAAAAATTAAGTCTGATAGGAAAAGAATATGAAAGAGAATAAAATTTTTAACAATCTCTGTAAAAATTTATCCAATTCCATAGGAGTCTCAAAATATCACATATTTGAGGCTTTTATTTTAAATACTTATCTTTAGAAAAAATAAAATTTTAAATGAAAAAATCGGTTGCAATCCTGTTTGCATTTATCATTTCTCAGTTTCATGCTCAGCAGGGAGCTTATTATCAGCAGAGTGCGAAGTACAAAATGGATATTGATGTGAATGCTGAAAAGTTTACCTACGAAGGAAAACAAACTTTAGATTACAAAAATAACTCTCCGGACGAACTGAATGTTGTCTATTTCCATTTGTACTGGAATGCTTTTAAGCCCAATTCGATGATGGATCAGAGAGTTGCAGGACAAGGGAAAAACGGAGATTCCAGACTACAGAAAGACGGGGTTTCAAGATTGGCTTCGATCCCGAAAGATCAGGAAGGAGCGCAGAATATCCATTGGATCAAACAGAACGGGAAAACACTGAAGTTCGAAATTCAGGAGACGGTAATGAAAGTTTACCTTGCAGAACCGATTAAGCCTAATTCATCCACTACATTTACTTTAGAATGGGATGCGGTAATTCCGCAGCAAATCAGAAGAAGCGGAAGAAATAACAGGGAAGGAGTGGATATGACGATGACGCAATGGTATCCGAAAATCGCAGAATACGATTACGATGGTTGGGCAACATTTGATTATATCGGAAGAGAATTTCACGCACCGTTCTCGGATTTTGATGTAACCATTAAAATCAATAAAGAGTATGTCATCGGAGCAGGAGGAATTCTGGAAAATCCTTCTGAGGTAAAAGGGTATGATGCCAATGCGAAAATTAAAGCAGATAAAAATAAAGCAACATGGAAATGGAGCGCTAAAAATATCCTCGATTTTGCCTGGGCTGCAGATAAAGACTATATCGTAAAAAGTTTTGACGTTCCGCAAGGTCCGAAAGTTTTTTTAGTATATCAGAATAACGATAAAACAAAAGTCTGGGAAGAAGCACAGCCTTACATCACAAAATATTATCAGTTGATGAATTCCCATTTCGGGAAATATGTGTATCCGACATATTCTTTCATTCAGGGAGGAGATGGAGGCATGGAATACGGAATGTGTACCATGATTTTAGGTGAAGCAAATGATATTGAAGGATTGATGGGATTAATGGCTCACGAAGGAGCGCATTCGTGGTATCAGCAAATTCTTGCGACCAATGAACCGATGCGTCCGTGGATGGATGAAGGATTTACAAGTTATGCGGAAGGATATGTAATGAATCAGTTGTTTCCTCCTGCAAAACAACTTCCGAATCCTTTTGCTAATTCTTTGAATGCTTACAGAAATTTTGTAAAAAAAGGTATCGAAGAACCGGCAATCTGGTTAGGAGATCATCATGATAACGGAACTTCCTATACATACGCTTCTTATGTAAAAGGAGAATTGTATCTGGTTGAGTTAGGCTACATTATGGGCGAACAGAATCTTGCGGAAACATTGAAGCAGTATTACGATCAATGGGCGCTGAAACATCCTTCAGACAGAGACTTTTTACACATTGCCCAGAAAGTATCCGGAATGGATCTGAAATGGTTTCAGAATTATTGGATCAATACCACAAAAACAATAGATTACGGAATCAAAGACGTAAAATATGATGCAAAATCCACCACCATTACTTTGGTGAATAACGGACAGGTTCCAATGCCGATTGATTTCAGTGTTATAACTACGGACAAAAAAATAATCAATTATCAGATTCCTATGAACATGACTCGTACGTGGAAGGAAAAAGATGCTTACGGAGAATTCAAAACAATGCCTTACTGGCCTTGGACGCAAAAAGAATACTCCATCACTGTTCCTTATACAAAATCACAGTTGTCGGTTTTAGGAATAGATTTCAGTCAAAGACTTGCTGATGTGAATATGGCGGATAATTTCGTTGAGGTGAAATAGAATTAAATTTAATGAAGCATAATAAATCCCTGAAGAGTTTTTTTCAGGGATTTTTTTTATACGATATTACGTGATAATTGAAAGTGAATTTTTATTGAATTCCAAATTGCTTTACCATCCAGTGGTTAGAATGATTTTTAACCAAATCGTTTTTTAGGACTTCATCATTGGTATTGAGATAATGATAAACTTTTAAAGGAACAGAATCGGGATATTCTTTTAAACCCTGCGCAGCAAATGCTTTAGCTTCGTCCTTCTTGTTTGCACTGTCCAAAGATTCATAAGTATAAATATAAATGATGGCAGGAATTTTCCCATATATTTTTTGAAATTCACTATTCAATATTTTCATTGTTTCTACCTGAAACTCAGAATTAGACTTTTTGCCGACCATTGCTGTCTGGCTTATATGCTGTTGATACATCAAAAACAACATCAGCAGATGAATGTTTTTTGTAGAAGGATCGGAAAGCAGACTCTGGATTTTTTCAATGGTTTCCGTGGTCATTTCATCATTTTCAGCCTGTAAGCTCTTGTTGTAGAACTCGTCCAGAATATGGTAAACCGTCTTATCGCTTCCGTCGATCTTTGCTTCTTTTTTTATTTTTTCAAATACTTCTTTTGCAGCGGCGGCAGTTTGTGAGAAAGCGTTAATTCCCGAAAGAAATAAAAATAGCAGAATCAGTTTTTTCATGAAAATTTGAGTTGAAGTGATTTTAGGTTTAAATATAAATAATAGTTTCTTAAATACAAGAAAATCTAAACCGTCGTTTTACTAAAATCAGTAAATTTAGTGCCTTAAAATTAATCGGAGATTTCCATCTTTTTGAAAATAAATAAATGAAGTCAATTGTAATAAACATAGGAAACAGCAATATCAGATTCGGACTTTTTAACGAAGACAACTGTGATGTTTCCTGGGTAATTAATACAAAACCTTATCGAACAGCAGATGAACTTTACGTACAGATGCTGATGCTGTATCAGACTTATAAAGTTGAACCTGAAGAGATCAGCAAAGTTATTATTGGGTCTGTTGTACCTCAGCTCACAAAAGTGATGAACGCGGCGATAAAAAAAATTCATGATATTCTTCCTGTGATTGTTGACAGAAATACGCCTTCCGAAGTTCAGGCAAAATCTAAACAGATGGGAACTGACATTTATGCAAATCTTGTTGCGGCTCATAATATGTATCCCGACAGAAAAAAAATTGTACTGGATTTCGGAACTGCACTCACGGCGAGCTGTGTTGCAGAAAGTGGGGAAACTTTGGGGGTAATTATCGCCCCGGGAATTGTTACTGCACTTAATTCTCTGATCAGTCAGACTGCTCAGCTTCCGGAAATTGAGCTGGTAAAGCCCAAAACTGTTCTGGGTTTAGATACGGTAACCTGTATGCAAAGCGGAATGGTCTACGGATTTCTGGGAATGGTAGAAGGATTTATAGACAGAATAAACGATGAGGTAAACGATGATTGTTTTGTGGTGGCAACCGGCGGAGTCTCTCATGTCTACAAACCTCTAACGGATAAGATTCACGTGATGGACAGATTGCATACTTTGAAAGGGTTGTATTTTTTGGGGAAAAATTTATAGTAAAAGGTTGAGGTTCAGATTAAAAAAATGATTGATAAATATTATCCTAAACCTTAACCTCAACTTTTATATCATCTTTTAGATTTAAAGAATTCTTTCACAATTAAAGAACATTCATTTTCTAAAATTCCAGTAATTATTTCTGTTTTTGGGTGAAGAGAAAGGTTCTTATTGATGAACCCCCGGTGTTCATCTCTTGCTCCGATGACAACTTTTGAGATTTGTGACCAGGACAATGCGCCGGAGCACATTACACAAGGTTCCATTGTGACATAGAGAGTACAGTCTCTTAAATATTTTCCGCCCAGAAAATTGGCAGCAGAAGTTATTGCCTGCATTTCTGCGTGAGCCGTTACATCATTTAAGGTTTCGGTAAGGTTATGGGCTCTTGCAATCACTCTGTTATTGGAGACTATTACGCATCCGATAGGAACTTCATCTTTTTCTAACGCGGTTTCAGCTTCATGAAGAGCCATTTTCATGAAATATTCGTCGGTAAACATTTATGGTTCAATATTCATGGTTAAAGGAAGCCGGAAACGATATCGTACCGGATCACCATTGATGATCGCAGGCGAAAACTTTTGGGAAATAGAATAAAGAGCGATTTCTGCCTGTCTGTTGAATGTGAAATTATCTCCTTCTGCCTGAACATTGCTGATGCTGCCATCTTTTTCTACAATAAAAGCCACATTAGTTTTTACGGTTTTTACTTCGGAATATACACCACCGAGATAAAAAAGATCAGCCACTTCTTTTCGAAGCTGATTTATTCCCCCCGGATAATCTGCCATTTTATCTGTAACTAGCGAAGGAGCCGCAGAAAGCTCAGGAGACAAAGTTTTCAGTAATTTTAATTTGCTAAGATCTTCAAGGTTTTTGGTTTTTAACAAAGCTCCTGTAAGCGCGACATTTTCTACACTGTCCATTTTCTGCATGAAAAGCATATAATCTAGCTTTATGGATGCTTTATGATAATTATCGGTCTCCGCATCAAATTTTTTCTTAAACTCTTTGCCAAGCATCGAACGATGCTGATTATAATAATTCTTAATGAGTTTAAATTCCTCTGTCTGCTGCGAAAAGCAGAAAGAAAAAACACCGCAAAAAAGAAGCACAAAAAAAGATTTCACTTTGGTATATTTATGTAAAAGTAATCAAAAAAACGTATCGAAATGATAAGTTTTTCAGCTTTCAAGATACCTGTTTAAAGACTCCTGAAGATTTTTGCGGATATCATCAACTAAAACTTTAGGTTCGAGTACCTGAACTTCTTTTCCAAAGGAAAGGATTTCCTGCATAAAATCGTAAGTAGGATGCAGGAAAAACTCAAAAAATATTTCTTCCGGTGTTTCTTTGGTTTCTTTCTGAGACTGATGGAGAGGAAAACTTCTGATGTATTCTCCCTGATGTCTGCTGCATTTCAGAACAATTTTCTGTGGATTTTGCTCCGCAAGATTCATTACCCCAAAAGCATTTTTGAAATGTTCGCGGAAATTGTATTTGTATTTCTCCCTAAAATTATTTTTAGAAACATCCAGATAATTAATTCTGTCTAGTCCGAAAGACTTCAGCATTTTGTCTTTCGTATCAATAGCAATAAGATACCATCTGTCTTTAGATTCCTTCAAAGCCAACGGATGAACTTTCCTGGAAGTCATCAGCTTATTTTTATAGTTGTAATGCTCAAAGGAAACAATTCTTTTGTTACGGATAGCAAAGAAAAGATCATAAAAATGCTCAACACCTGTCGGCTTTCTGCTTTCGAAAAAGATAAGGTTAGAAAAATCAGGATGAAGATTCAGAGCGTTGCTTACCTGAAAAGACTCCAGTAATTTCTGGTTGTATTCATCCACTTCCATAATCGGGCGGCTCTCAATATAATAACGGTTGTCTCCCTTCTTTTTATTATGAATGGAGAGATTGAAAAGATCTGAAATTTCCCGGATATCTCTTTGCAAAGTACGGATAGAGTAGCCTTTAATCCCTGCATCCTGAAATTCAAAGGAGTTAAGCAGATACTCTTCCAGCTGCGAATAGGTAGCCGGAGAACTTTCCAATCTTTTTATAATTAAAGCGTATCTTGTAAGATAAAAATCTTTTTTCATTGCTAAAAGTTTCTACCACAAATATATGCGGTTAAGGCGACAAAACTTGTCGTGTTTTATTTTATTTTTTTATTTAAGAGTTAATTTTACTGACTTTTGAAGGATTGTGGGTTTATCATAATCAAAAGGATTGTGGGTTGAAACAACTGTTGCGTAAAAATATCCAGATGTCCAAAATGGTTCTGGATGGGTAGATTTTGGTATGGTAATGGTAAAAGGCAGAATTAACTGTGAAACTTTAAAAGTTCCTTCTCCGGTAGTATAAGAAAAATTGTTAAGATACCAGTTGTCCCTGTCTGCAGATGTGCCTTCTATTTCTGCATTATCTACAAATACTTTTAAATAATTGCCAATACCGGCATTTCCTCCAGCTCCATCTTTCATGCACAGATATGCCGTACCTTTGATATAATAATTTTCATTATCATGAGTATAGGTTAATTCGCTCATGTAGGAAAGGCTTCCTAAATCATCAGATGTTTTGTTTTCCCATCCAAAAGTACCGTCTGGTTTTGCTACGATGTTTTTGGAAAACTCGGAACTTCCCTGAGCATTTGGCATGTATTGAGAGGGGATTGTTAAAGGAGCGTTAATAGATAGTCTGTTATTGGGCAGCTCTCCGTATATGATTGCTTCCGATGAATTAATCCTGCGCGATTTATTTGAGCCAATTACCAAAGCATCTACCTGATTAGGTAAATTAATGCAGTTACCAATGATGATTGAGTTATTCATCGCAGAGTTTGCTGTCCTCATATAATTTCCTGCACCAATTACAATATTATTAAAATTTCTGTATAACGTATTATTTAAAGTTGACGCTCCGATAATAGTTGACATGGCTGCTCTTACAGGAGTACTTCCGTTACTATTGATAGCCCCACCCACATAAGTGTTTAAAGAAGAATTAAATGATGTACCGTTGTATCCTGATAACGCAACTTGTTCTTTCATATAAGCTGCTGCTGCGGGAGAAATATTTGCTAAATCTGATTCTAATATTTCTGATCTCAAATTAAACCCCGTATAATGCCCAATGAATACATTTGTAGATGATCTATTTAGCTGATATGCAGTAGCGTATCCAAGAGTTGTGTTATTGCTTCCTTCTGAGACTTCAGAAAGACTGTAACAACCGACAGAGGTATTATAGGATCCTGAGCTTAACTTTTTTAAAGTATTAATCCCGAAACCTAAATTATTACTTCCGGTATGCTCAGGATTCATATCACCAAAATAATATCCGGAAGTTTTTTCATTAAATCCAAGTGCGGCAGATCTTCCTTTTGCAGAAGCCAAAACGATTTCATTCTTTGTTGTAGAGTTCCCTCTATTGGTTATGTTATCAAATGTATCGTTGCTGTCAGCAGATTGTTTGGAAATAATTCCATTATTATCGGTAACAAAACGTTCGTGTGATCCTTCTTTTCTCGGAACCAGATATATTTCAAGGGGCTCAAAAGATTTAATTTCGTCCTGATTATTAGTATAATTGCCTTCTGCAATATTTATACTTTTTACTATAATTTCTCTAAATTTCATAATTGATTATTTTGAATTATCCGGAAAGATCCAGACTCCGCCGTCATCTGCTCCAATTTTTTCGTTCACGTAAGTTAAGGTTGCAAATTCAGAGGTATCAATTATATCTGGCAGAGAATCCAAAGCTATTTTCTCTTCTTTATGCCAATAAGAATCCATCCATTCCCAGAAATGCTCTTGTTTAGGCTGGTCTCCCTTCTCAAAATAAAGTTTTAATTCTTCTTTTGTTGTCATTTTTTAATTTTAAAGTTATTCTGGTAAGTCTCTGTATGTAATCACTGCTGTTGCAGGAATTCCGGCGGCGCTAAGATCTAAACCGGCAGGTGCAGAGACGGTTTGTAATGAAGGAATGAAAAAAGCGTTTTGTCCTACTGATTGTACTGTGTTGGGAATATACAGATTCTTAATTGTTGGCGATTTAGACATTTCAACTGTAAAAGCATAGTCCTCTATAATTTCCAACCCTTCATTTAAAATAATTTCTTCTAGAGAGTCATTACCATTGATATTGTTACTTTGATTTGCAAAAGCTGAATTTTTAATTATCTTCAAGGTAGAAGGAGTATCTATACTTTTAATATTTTGTGAATGAAAACTTGCGCTTCCTATTATTTCTAGTCCCTCATTAAAAATAACTTTTGTTATTTGATAGTTGAATCCTCCGTAAATATATGCGGAATTATATATTTGTTTGATGTTTTTAGGAATTGTAAGAGCGATACTGGATCCCATCAACTTATCTCCATCAAAAAAAGGAATTACTTTTTCAAATGTCTCAACAGCGTCCTGCGGAATTTTCTCTTCTTTGTGCCAGTAAGAATCCATCCACTCCCAGAACTGTTCCTGTGTAGGTTGATCCCCTTTTTCAAAGTAAAGTTTTAATGCTTCTTTTGTTTTCATAATATATTGTAATTTTGTTGATTGATATTAAATGTTTTGATGATGATTTTTAAACACAGTTCCGGCTGTTCAACATTTGAAAAATGAAGAATTTAGAAAAACGAAACAAGGATAGTAGTATACCAGACTGCTGAACAGCGGCAGAACTTGATGTGTTTAAAAATTAATTGATATATATTTTCTTAAAGGTCATCATTTTTAAAAATCCGTCGCAAGAGGTTTCGATGTCATTAAGATAATTGTCGTAATCTGTTTCAGCATTTTCAATGTCGCTCCATTCAATGGTGTAACGGGTTCTGTCGAAGATAATGTCAGAATGATGATGTTGTGTTTTCATTTTGTTTTTTTTATTTGGTGTTAAAAATTGAATATGTATTTATCGTAAATGTTGAATTCAAAATTTATTTTAATTGTTCTTCTGCTCTGTTTTATTTTATATTTCAAATGTAGGAGCAGCAAACGTCAAAACTTGACGTATTATTTATTATTTTCAAAAAAATTAAAATTTTTCTGCAATGTACTTTCTGATCAGGATGAAAAGCAAGATGGTTAGTACAAAAGAAGTAACGACTGAATATATTGCATTTCCTATCGGCATCACCGGATGACCGTCTTCCGTAACTGGCGGATTGAAATAATCAAATACAAAATAGGAAATAAAGCAGCCGACAGTAAAGAATACTATATTGATAATAATAAATGCAAATAGTGTTTTCATGGTTAATAAGGTATGATGTTTTTAAATATAATTAAAAAAGCTTATATTGATTTATTATAAGTCTTATAGCTTATATTTTGTTTTTAATAAGTTTTTGTACTATCTGGTTTAAAGTTTCTCTGTTTTCGTCGATATAACATAATCCTGCCTGTATAAGATTTTCAATATTCGATCTTTTTACATTATCCATTGCAGGAGAAGCATTTTTTAATGAAGGATTAAGCCGGTAATAATTTTTCTGATTTCTCAATCCTAAAGTCTGAAACATCTGAGAAAGCTGATAATCTACTGTTTCGGCATTGGCAGACATCAAAATATCGATTATTGGGTTCACCCAGCCAATTTTTCCGGATTTTTCCAGTTTTTTGAAAGAATAAGATCTTGCCTCGATGCCTGTTCCGATGGAAACAACAATCATATCATTTACGCTCGGATGATTGGCTTTCTGATGATTTTTCAAAACTTCTGCAAAAGGAATTTTCCTTGCTTCTGCGTACGCGCACAAAGCCGGATTATTGGCAAACATCCCACCGTCGATCAGGCTGAAAATCTGTCCGTACATGGATTTTATCTGAACCGGACTAAAATATGTAGGTGCTGCCGAAGTGGCTCTGCACACATCTTTTACATAAAAATTATCTGTACTCAGATTGGCTTTCCAGGAATTGAAAAGCTTTGCTCTTCTGTTTTCTATATCGTAACTGGTTATTAAACAGGGTTTTATCAATTCTTTTAATTCTAAATTTCCAAAAAAATCATTCAGATTTTTTTCCAGCGCTTCCTGAGAGATTTTTTCGTTCAGAAGTCCGAAAGGATTTACCAAACGTTCCCAAAAAGAAACCTGAAATATGTCGCCACCTTTTTCAGCATACAATTCTAATCCTTTCTGGATAGAATATTTTGCTTTTCGGTGTTCGTCGGGACAAAGAATAATAGAAGCAATCAGTCCGCCGGTGCTGCTTCCCGCAACAAAGTCGAAATAATCACCAAGTCTGGCGCTTGGTTTATCATAAAACTGAAGCTGCTCTTCAATGTAGCGCAGAATAATGCAGGTGATAATTCCCCTTATTCCGCCTCCGTCCAAAGAAAGAATGGTTGTCTTTTTCATATGATTTTCACTTTTTTAAAGAAACATTTAACAACTTTAGACAAGTAAAACCAATAGATTTCCGGGAAATGACTATTGGTTTTAGCTTGATATAATAATTGCTTTGATGTTCTCTTACTGAAGCAAAGATAGATGGGGGCAGCGACAAAACTCGACGTATTAAAAAATAATTTTCAAATAAAAGAGAATTAAAATACAGGATAATTGTCTTTGTCTCTGGGCATTTTATAGAGCGTTCTCCAGCTTGTTTTTGCCAACCCTTTTTTTGTAGGAATATTCTTTTTCTCAAAATGGGGAAGGTCTTTAAAGGTCTTCCAGTTTCCACCCCAGTCCCAGCCGTATTTTGCGAAAATCTTTACACATTCGTACCAATCGGCAACCTGATCGTTATCCCAATCTTTTGCGGTGTCCCAGCTTGCGGTTTTTCCATCAATCATTAAGCAGATATCAACAGCCAATCCGTAATTATGGATGCTTTGTCCCGCTTTTGCATTGGTTACTTTTTTCCCTGAAGTAATTCTTCCGATGGCGTAAAGTTTTTCCTGTTCTTCAAAACTTCTTAAGCCCTGTGTAATTCTTATTTTTGCTTTTCCGGTTAATGCTTCGTCGCATTCCTTCACAATCTGTTTTACCTCTTCCCTTACATAGGGATGAAGCTTTTCAATTCTCTGTAAACTTACTTTATCCATTATTTAAAATTTTATGATTTTGAAATACAAAGCTATACATAGGAAACGCCAAAAGGTGACGTGTTTTTATGAATTTTAATGATAAATAAATATTGTTTTTAGATGAATCAGAATATTATTGTTAGCCAGAAGGTTATTGATTTTTAGCTTTAAAATTTAAACTTCTGCTCTTTGTATTGGAAAATTAAATTTTAATACGTCGAGTTTTGGCGTTTTGCATATCCATTTTTGTGATATGAAAAGTACAGTTTTTAGGAGTGAAATTTAATCATTAGAAAACTTAAAAATTCTGATTTACTTTTTTTAAAAACTTTCAAACATCATATGCAAAATCAAAAAATATGGAAAATATAATCAGCTATGAAAATTCAGCACTTGCTTTAGATAGTATTTATCATGTCTTAAGCTGGTACGACAGAGTGTCTTTACATTCTTATAAACAAGGAGAAAATTCAGTAACTAAAAAAGCAACAGAATTGCTGAAGTTTGTAAAAAAGAATGAATGGTATCCTCCCAAAATGAGATATGTTCAAAATAATGTTTTGGAATACTACGAACCCAAACAGAGCAACTGGCTGAAGATTGCCGAATACATGAAAAATCATCCAAAATTAACGATACAGATTCAGGAAAATCTTAATTAAAATACACACAAAAAATAAATTATTTATTATGAGTACAGACAAAAATCAATTAAAAAACTGGTTTTCGGAAGGTTTGAAGCCAAGTCAAGAACAGTTTTGGGAATGGATAGACAGTTATTATCACAAAAATGAAACATTATCTATACATACTGTTAATGGATTAGAAAATGCTTTATCTGTTAAAGCAAATAAAGATGCTTCAAACTTTTCTGCTGACAACATTGAATCTTGGAAGAGAACTTTAGGAGTAAATGACATTCCTCAAAATATTGCTACTAATGATATTAGACAGCAGGATGGAGAGTCCATTTCAGGAACTTCTTACACAAAGGAGCAAAGTGATGCTCAATATTACAAGAAAGTGGATGCAGGATATTATAATTCTAATTACGTACTTCTTGCAGACGGAACACCTAAAGCAGCTGGAGATTTGGGGAAAAATATTGCGAACTCTTCTTTAACTTCCGTAGCCGGAGCCGGTTTAACGTTAGGAGCAGACTGGACAGTAAATACTTCAGGACTAAAATATTCGATTACAGGATTAAATGATGTTACCAATGATGCGACATTCACTACATTTTTATCTCAAAACGCAGCAGGAATAATCGGTCGGTCAAATGGAGTAAAACCTTTTCTGAATATTCCGACAATAATGTCTGAAGCTGAGAAAACGGCATGGAAGACATCTATGAATGGAGGATGGACGACCAATGCGATGAATGTGGGACTGGTTTATCCTTCAGTTGTTCCAAAAGCAACCAATTCTAATAATTTGACATTTATCACTTTAATTGGCTCTAATCTTAATTTAAATCCGAGCAATTTCAGTATTAAAATTATAAATTCATCAGGAAGTGTAGTAGAAACTATTGATAATTCTAAAGTTACTCTGCTCAATGCAAATATGATTAGTTTTTCGTTTAATACTCAGACTTATTCTTTGGGAGATTACACAATAAGATTGTGGAATGGAGTTGCAGAATATAATACACCTGCAAAATTTACCGTATTTGATAAAAATTCAGCAAATGAAGTCGATATCAGCAAAAATGAATGGACCAAAGTTACAATAGGAAATCTTCCGTTTGATAACGAATTGGTAAAAACCCCAAATGAACTGAATATAGGATATGATGCCGATTTATTTAATGCTGCAGGACAAAATGATAATATTGTTCTCTTAGCATATTACACGCAGTCCTTTCTTTCTGCAGCCGACGATTTTGTAATTGAAGGAACGATCACAAAAGTAGGAACAAACTACAATCCTTTTGGTGGTGCAATAGGATTCGGAATTACAACATCTCTTAACGATACTCTTACATCTGAAAAAAATTCTGGTGCGGTTACTGTAGGTAATAACTCTCCTCATTATGCTTATTTTACGACAGGGGGATACGGCGGAGTAAATGTGGGAATCAATGATAATATGAAATTTATTATTTCTAAAAAAGGAAATTTTGTAACAACATCTATTTACAAAGACGATGGTAGCTTCGGGGTTGCGACAAATATGATTGATAATAATCTGGCTACACCTGTAAGATTTAAGGTTTTTGCTACATCTTTTCAGTATACTCCAAATGCCACTTTAGGTGTTAAAATATCAAGCATAAGAAAAATATAATTGAAAAATTTCGTCATGAGTTTGTTCTCATAGATAAATAACATTTCTAATACATCAAAAACTGGTGTATTGGAATGTTATTAAATGAGTCTGTCATTCAGTTCTTTAATATCTTTTTTCAGCTCCAGAAACATATCTTTAAGATGATAATGCTCAAAATGATCAGGTTCAAAATCTTCCGGAAAAATTCCTGAAGCATATTGCCAGATTTCAACAATTTCTCCCAAAGGAATATCGTAAGGTTGATAAAATGAATTGTCTGAGCCTACTGTTATTGCTTTTTTCTTTTTCGATTTAAATCTTTTGTAAGAAATACCGTCATTCAAAGTCACGAAAACATAACTTTTATTCGGTCTTAGATCTTCTATGTTTTCCACATATTTTCCGATGATATAAGAACCGTCTTTAAAAGGAGGCATTGAATCTCCTTTTGCGGGAAATGCCCTGTACTTTCCGTTAATTAAAAAAGGTAATGAAATCCTTTGCAGACTCTCAATGTATTCAGGATCGCTGTAACCGGATAAATAACCCATTGATGCTTTTTGAGGAACAATTTCAATGCTGTTGCTTCCCGATTGATCCACTACAACCGGAAGAACAATTCTGTTATCCGGAAGTTTTAATACATCTTCCAGCGGATATTTGCGGATATCTACCGTAAGAAGCAGATCAATACTTATATTGAAATACTTCGAAATTCTGATGAGCAGTTCATAAGGCGGTTCAGAACGTCCATCCTCGTATTTGGAATACCGGACACGGCTCATTGATGTTTTGTCCGCAAGTTCCTGTTGCGATAAATTTTTCTGGGTCCTTAAAAACCTGATGTTATCTGAAAAAATTGACATTGATACAAATTGTATCAGCAAATATACTAAAAGTGATACAAATAGTATCTAATTTTGTGTTGCAGAATCAACTATTATGTATGCTTTGGTAGATTGCAATAATTTCTTTGTTTCCTGCGAAAGAACGCTTGATCCGAAACTAGAAAATAAACCCGTTGTGGTACTTTCCAACAACGATGGCTGTGTAGTGTCTAGAAGTAAAGAAGCTAAAGATCTGGGAATTCCGATGGCGGCTCCGGCTTTTAAGTATAAGGAATTATTTAAAGAGTATGATGTGCAATGCTTTTCCGCAAAATTCGAATTGTATAATTTTAAAAGTCAGCGCGTTATAGAGATATCCACAGCGTATGTGGATAAGTCTGATTATGAGGTCTATTCGATTGATGAACTTTTTCTTGATCTGAAAAGCTTCAAATATATCGATATTTACGACTACTGTCTCAAAATCAAAAATGAAATTGATGAGCAGGAAAAGATTCCGGTAAGTATAGGAGTTGCCCCTACCAAAACACTTTGTAAGGTAGCAAACCGCATTGTCAAACAATTTCCCGAAAAGTTTAACGGAATTTATATTTTAGATACCCCTGAAAAAATAGAAAAAGCTTTAAAATGGTTGAAAATTGATGACGTTTGGGGAATCGGAAGACGTCTTGCCGTAAAAATGCATGACAATGGAGTGCATAAAGCATGGGATCTTCTTCAAAAGCCTGAAATGTGGGTTCGGAAGATCATGGGAATTCATGGAGTAAGAATGGTGAACGAACTGAAAGGAATCCGTCAGCTAGAACTGGATGCTCCGTCTCCCAAAAAATCCATTGCCGTCACCAGAAGTTTCATGGAAATGCTTACCAAAAAAGAAGATGTTCGCGAACGTGTGGAAACCTTCGGAATGTACTGTTCCGAACGCCTGAGAAAACAGAATACCTGCTGCAAAATGGTAACGGTTTTTGTACAGACCAACCGATTCAGGAAGGATCTTCCCGAATATCGGAATGCCGCAACCAGAATTCTTCCCAATCCTACCAACTCATCAATTTTAATTGGCAGAGTCGTAAATGAACTGTTTGAAGATATCTTTAAAGAAGGATTTCATTATAAAAAAGCAGGCGTTATTGTGAACGATTTTGTGCCGGAAGATCAAAGATTGATTAATCTTTTTGAAGAAGATACCCAGAATCTGCATTTGCCGGTGATGAAAGCAATGGATGCCATGAACAGAAAATACGGCAAAGATAAAGTACGTCTCGGAAGCATGAGCGGCGAAAATACTTTCGGACGAAAACAGATGTCTCCCGAATATGAAGCTTTTTTAAAAAACAATACACTCAAAGAGGCTAATTTCCGATTTCATTAGATGTAAAACTACCTTTTTTCATACTTCCAGTTTCTGCCTTTTCCTTCAGAGATCCACTCTAAAGCCTGATCCATTCTTTTGTTTCTGGTTGATTCCGTTTTAGCTTCTGTGATCCAGTTGATATATTCTTTACGGAAATAGGGTGAAGCTTTTTTAAAAATTTCCAAAGCTTTTTCATTTTCATTCAAAGCATTTTGAAAATAATCAGGAACCTCTGTTTCTGTTTTCGATGGAGCTGCTTTTTTCAAAGTAACGCCCATATCTGTCAGTTCCATCGCTTCAGTAATCATCTTTTTAAGCTGAGGTTTTGAAGGAAGTTTTTGTGTTTCTGTAATTTTACCCAGGCTGAACATATTCGTTTTTTCAGCCTCCGTTTCAAACTCTTTCAGCGATGACATCTCATCATGAAGCCAGAATCCCATGCTGCAGTATTGTTTAAAAGCAACCATTGAACAAAGAATCTTCCCTTTATACAGGAATGTGGGAAACTTCCACTTGATTGCTTCTTCTGCATCAGGACAGAATTCGTGAACGGTTTCTCGGATATAATTCAGAATAGGTTTTGCAAAATCCTGCGATTTTTCAATGTATTCATCAACTTTCGGGCTGTATCTTTCCATATTTTTATTGAAATAATTTTACCGTTTCATTCACCAGAAATTTCACCTGATCCGGTCTTCCTCTGTCGTTTTTCGGAAGATTATTATAGCTTCCTGTCCTTACAATCACCATATCATGTTCAGGAATCATAATGATGTATTGCCCCTGAAGCCCTAAAAAATAATAATGCTTTATAGGATTGTCATGATTGATCCAAAATCCCATTCCGTAAATTTCTTTTGATTTTTCAGTCGGAGTCCGCATTGTATTGATGAAGTCCGGATTTAAAATCTGTTTATCCTCAACTTTTCCGTCGTTAAGAAATAACTGTCCCAATTTTGCAAAATCCCTTGAATTAGAATGGATGCAGCAATATGTTTTTTCCATTCCGTTTTCGTCCGTGCTCCATGTTGCATTTTGTTCCATCCCCATCGGAATCCAGAATTTTTCGGATAAATAACTTGCCAAAGACTGTCCGACAGCTTTTTTAATGGCAAACCCTAAAAGCTGCGTAGAACCGCTCTGATATTCAAATCTTTCTCCCGGATTTTCTTTAAATTTCCTTGAAAAAGTGGCGTTCATTAAATTTTTTCCGTAATAAGCTTTCGCATTGGGAAGGAAAGGATTCTTGTAATTTTCATCCCAGTCCAGTCCCGATTCCATCTGAGCCAGATTTTTTAACGTTAAATTTTTAGCAAAATCTTTATTTTTAAATTCCTCAAAATAATCCGAAAACTTATCATCAAGACTTTTAATTTTTCCCTCTTCCAGCGCTTTGCCCAAAAGCATTACCGTAACGGCTTTTGCCATAGAGAAAGAATTTGTTTTCGATAGCTGATTGTAGCCGTTCCAATACTGTTCGTGAAGCAGTTTTCCGTTTTTTACCACAATAAAAGATGCGGTATTGGATTGTGTTAAATCTTCAACGATATTTTTCGGTAATTGTTTTTTGTTGTATTCGGGAGATTCCTCCCAAAGTTCAGGAGATTCTGTAGCGATGAGGTTGCCGGAAAACAATGTTCCGTCATCAATATTGGCGCTGAGTTTTCCCCTTAAATAGGTTTTGGATATTCCGTTGAAAATATAACCATATCCCAAAACATAAAAGAGAAGTACAGCAATGACAATAAATGTCACAAAATAAATAAGAATTGTCATAGCAATTGATCTTAAACAAATTTAAAATAAATTTGAAAACATGAAACGAAATGATTTATTTTTGTGATTATTGATGTAAAAGATGATGAAAAAACTAATTTCCTTATTGCTTATCCATTTCGTTATCACCGCTTTCGGACAGATGTATAAACCTCTCGATACGGCAGATTATGCCCAGAGAAAAGAATTTCTGAGAAATTTCACGGCGAATACCGAAAGTTTAAGCAAAAAAAGCAGATCCGATTATCCCGGAAAGACGGGCAATGAGCTTTCTAAAATTTATAAAGAATTCGATAAAGAATTTGAAAAAAAAGTGAAAGAAAAAGATTTTGCTTTCAATTCTGTGTTCGATGCAAAGGTTAAAAATCTTATCGAACGGTTAAGAAAAAACAATTCCCAGATTCCGCAAAATTTAAAAATCCTTATCGCCAAAGACAATACTCCGAATGCATACTGTTTTGCAGACGGCACTTTTGTCATCAATATGGGGCTTTTCAACTGGCTGAATAATGACGATCAGCTTGCTGCCGTAATTTCCCATGAATTAGGACATAAAATTTCCGAGCATACGCTGAAAACTTTTCTGAGTATGATCGAACAGGATAAAATGGACAAAATGGTGGTTCAGGATATTAAATCGACGAAGGAAAACCGTAATCAGAGGGCTTTTGATGTGATGAAAAACAGAATCTACAGAAAAGGGGCTGAAAACAGAAAGCAGGAAATGCAGGCTGATTCTTTAGGGTATGTGGTTTTTAAAAACAGCGATTTTAAGAAAACTGAATACGTTAATGCTCTGAAAAGACTGGAAGATTTTGATACCATTTCGCCAAGAGAGCTGAAAGTGGAAACTTACAAAAAATATTTCAATCTTCCGAAGCAGGAATTTAAAGACAAATGGCTGAAAAAAGAAGATTTTTCTCTGTATAATTACAATCATTTCAAGGAAAAGCTGAATAAAGATTCTCTGAGATCGCATCCTGAAATGGTTTTAAGAATCAATAACCTCAAAAAAGTGTTTCCTGAACTTAAAAATGATGTTCCGGATGAAAAACCTTCCGATTCTTATTCTACGGTAGAAAAAATCGCAAGAATGGAAACCTTGCCTAATTTTTATCACTCTGAAGATTATGGAGTCGGAATTTATGCAAGTCTTCAGTTTTTGCAGGATAATGAAGAGGAAAAGTATTACAAAAACTGGCTCGGAAAATGTTTCGCCAAGATTTATGAAGCGAGAAAAAACTACAATTTAAATCGATATTTAGATCGGGTAGATCCCAAAAATCAAAGTGAAAGTTATCAGCAGTTCCTGAACTTTATGTGGAACCTGAGTCTCGATGAAATTAAAAATATTGCAGATTATTATCAAACGACAGAATCCTGACCTTCGGTCAGGATTCTTATTGAGTGAGCTCATTTAAACTTTTTACTTTTCTTCAGTCCAATCACAATAAACGCGATATAATTTAAAGCTTTCCAACTGATCACAGTTGTGTCATATCTGTTCAGGAGTGATCTGAAGCTGTCCAGCCAAGCGTTTGTTCTTTCAATAGAGTATCTTTCTTTGTAAAGTTCCGGATCGAAGTAGATATCATCTTCTATTGTTTTGCTTCTTTTATTTCTGGCAAAGTTCGGGATCATTCCATACTGAAAGCATAGTGCTCTGAGCCTAAGGCAATCAAAACCAGAATCTGCATTCATAAATAAACCATCCACACTGATCTTTGAATCCTTAAGTATAGAAATCACTTCGTTAAAATGAGTATGGATTTCATAGGTATCATGGTGCTTTCCTGCTTCAGGTTCGCTCATAGCCAGGGAAATTCCGTTTTTGTCGGTAAGATTTTAGTACATGACAAAAGTTTCAAAATATTGAAAATCAACAAGATAAAGTATTGTTATTTGTTTAAATGACTGATATTTAGTAAATTAGAAGATGTTTCTCAGGCATTCAACTAAGTATACCAATACCAGTCAAGATTATAAAATTATAGAATTAGATTCAGTTTTAGAGCATAATTTTGAAACAAAAATCAATAAAGCCCGATTGAAATTTATTTCACTTTTGATTTTAGCTTTATGTAAAGTAAAAACAGTTAATTATCTGTCTTTGGCTAATGCTTTTGACAGTAATGCCACAGCGGGAAGTTCCTTCCGGAGAATACAAAGGTTTATGGCAGATTTTGATTTGCCCATGAAGTTGATTTCCGGTTTTATATTTAATATTTTGCCTGAAAAGGAAAATCTGGTTTGGTGTTGGATCGTACTAACTGGAAGTTTGGAAGTTCCAATATCAATATCCTGATGCTTGGAATCTGCTATAAAAATATTGCTATTCCAATCATGTTCAGAACATTAGATAAAAGAGGTAATTCTGATATCACAGAAAGAATAGAATTAATAAGACAGTTCATCACCTGGTTTGGCAGGGATTGTATTAATTGCTTACTGGCGGACAGAGAATTTGTAGGGCATCACTGGCTGGAGTTTTTAAACAAAAACAACATAAGGTATTATATTCGGCTAAGGAAAAACTTCAAGGTATTTTGCTTTGATAGAAATCAGGAAAAACCTGTGTTTTGGCTGTTTAACAAATTAAAGAAAGGCGAGTTTTATCATCATCCGAAAATAGTGAAAATCAACGATGCTCTATGCTATGTATCTGGGGTGAAGGGTTTTGACAAAGAGGGCAAATTAGATACTTTAATTCTGGTTTCCTTTAATAAACCAGAAGAATCTTGGGAGTATTATAAAAAAAGATGGCAGATAGAAACTCTTTTTAAAGCTTTTAAAAGCAGCGGATTTAATATTGAAAGCACACATGTGACTGACCAGAAGAGATTAGAAAAATTATTTATGATCGTAATGATAGCCTTAGTTTGGTGTTACAAGATTGGTGATTTTGTAGATCAGAATATTAAAGCCATAAAAATAAAAAAACACCAAAGAAAAGCCTTAAGTGTTTTTAAATATGGGCTAAATCATCTCAACAACATACTTATGAATAGGTTAAATAAAATAAATATCAATTTATTACAATTTTTGTCATGTACTTAGTTTTTTTTGATATTTCAATATAGGGAGAATCCTATGTTTTACATTTTTTGTCTTACGGTTTGTTTTATCCCGACCTATTCAGTATTTTCATCGCTTTTAGATTTTTTAATTAAACATTTTCATGTGCAAAAATAAATTTGCGGTACGACAAAAGCTGTCGTATTAATTTTAATAAAAAGCCATAGACAAAAATTGATCGAGAGATAGAATCATGCAAAAGGCACGGAGCAAAAATCGATCTGGCAAAGAGGTACCGCTAAGAACCTAAAGGACAAGAAAGACTTCGCCCGTGCCAGTTATAGACACACGGGCGTAAGTCTATCAAAATTTTGTCCTTAAAAGAAGATTAGCGGTTTTCTTTGACCAAAATTGATAGCTTACGCTTGTTTCGTTAAAATTATAAATCAAAAGTAATCATTTTTTTGAAATGAAAAACAGCTTTGTTTTTATGTTAAATAGATCCCCAAATAAAAAAGACCTCTGAAAATCCAGAAGTCCTATATCATTTATTTCGTTAAAACCTACCCTATCAACTCTTTCGCCTGCGCCAAAGCCGCTTCCGTAATCTTACTTCCGGAAAGCAACTGGGCAATCTCGTTCAGCTTTTCCTCGTCACTTAAAGGAACAATGGTAGACTGGGTTTTTCCGGCGATGTCCTGTTTCAGCACTTTGTAATTGTTGTTCCCTTTTGCGGCAACCTGTGCTAAGTGAGAAATGACGATCAGCTGCATATCGGCAGACATTTCACGCATCAGATTTCCGATCTCTTCGGCTACTTTTCCAGAAACTCCTGTATCGATTTCGTCTAAAATTAAAGTTGGAAGTTCATCACTTTCTGCAATGATCTTTTTTACCGCCAACATTACCCTTGATCTTTCACCACCGGAAATTGCCGTCTGAATCGGCTTTAACGGAAATCCTGAGTTTGCCTGAAACAAAAGCTGGATATTTTCTTTTCCAAATGGGTTGAAATCCGAAGAATCGTGCAGTTCAATATCAACTCTGGCTTTTTCAAGACCTAGTTTTTTCAGTAAAGATTCTGCTTTTTTGATGAAAACAGGGATGCTCTTTTTTCTGTTTTTCGAAAGTTTTTCAGCCAAAGACTGAAGTGTTTTTTCTTTTTTGGAAATATTTTCTTCTACCTCCTCAATCTGAGCCACCAATTCGGACGCGCCCTGCTGTTCTCCGGCTAACTGATCTCTGATTTCTTTGAGTTCTGTAAGATCGGAAACGTTATGTTTTACAAAAAGATTATTGATTCTGTTGTTTAATTCAACCAGTAACGCTAAATTTTCAGGATTCACTTCTATGCTTTCCGCTTCATCTTCCAGCTCGGAGATAATGTCTTTTAATTCCACAAAAGACATTTCAAGCCTTTCATCAAGCTCTGCAAAACTCTGGGAAACTTCCGCAATTTTGGCAAGTTTATTTTTCGCTTCATTAAAAAATGACAAAATTCCTACTTCTTCCTGATGAAATCTTGATAAAACCTGCGCCAGATTATCGGAGATCATTTCCGCATTTTCCTGAATGGAAAGCTGATTCTGAAGTTCTTCATAATCCACATTATCCAGATGAAGTTCCTCAAGCTCGTTCAGAAGAAACGCTTTATAGTCACTTTCTTTATTGGAATCCGAAAGCTGCGTCTGTAGTTTTTTGAGCTGTGTTTTAAGGCTTTGAAAATCTGAAAATTCATTCTGATACTCATGAATGATCTGCTTGTTTTCAGAAAGTCCGTCGATGATTTTAAACTGATATTCTGCCGTAAAAAGATTCGACGTTTCAAACTGGGAGTGAATGTCGATCAACTGAGAAGACAGTTCTTTCAAAATATCCAGTGTTACAGGAACATCATTGATGAACGCTCTTGATTTTCCGGAAGGTAAAATTTCTCTTCGGATAATGGTCTGATGTTCGTAATCCAGATCATTTTCGATAAAGAATTTTTTGAACTGATTGTTCAGGGAAAATTCTGTTTCTACGATGCTTTTTTCTTCTGCTTTTGAGATCGATTTTACATCTGCTCTTTCACCCAGAATCAATCGGAGCGCACCTAAAATGATAGATTTTCCCGCACCGGTTTCTCCGGTAATCACCTGTAAACCGTTGTGTAATGATACTTCAAGGGTATCAATAAGGGCAAAGTTTTTAATGTAAATTCTCGAAAGCATTGATAATAGCGATTATTTGGCTATTGCAAATATAGAACTTTAGATTTCAGAATTCAAGTGAATTACTGTTTCCATTTATTCCATCTTGCTTCGGTATTTTTTGGCGAAAGGATGATCATTTCATTCTTAAGATCGCCAAGAACAATTCCTCCGTTATTTCCGGAATTGAAGATGTTGAAAATCTCATCTGCCTTGGAATCCATGAAAAGATTGAAGAAATAAGCCTGCTGAAAAGAATTCTCGTATTGTTTAAGCTGCATTAAAGCATCAAAAATCACTTTTTTGCCCTGGCTCTGATCCTGATTGAACAGGTTATCCAGTCCGGCTCTGTGATAAGAATAAATCGTAGCGCGAAGCTGGCTCCAGTTCGGGCTCATAATTTCTTTAATCAGAATAGAACGGCTTCTCGGCTCATTGATCTGCTTCCAACCGTCGTAGGTATTCTGAGATTCTCCGTTTTGTGCAATCTGCTGTGCTTTCTGATACCATTGTGTTCCTGCCATCGACTGAAAACTGTCTGCATCCATTCCCAAAATAACATAAACATAAAAACTGATAACATCAATTAAATTTTTTCCGGAAAACTGTCTTTCGTTGAAGATAAGGTTTTCATTTTCCACATAATCAAAAGAAAATCTTGTATCCTGAAGGTTAAGCAAAGGAGATTCATACGTGGTGTTGAAAACCGGACGAACTGCCTGTACCACAATACTTCCCCTGAAACGGTTTCCGTCTCTTTCGCTGATCACGATTGCGAAGTTGGATTTTATTTTTTCAAAATTCTGAAGTCTTTTTCCTGTCCAGCTTGTA
Source organism: Chryseobacterium sp. C3 (assembly GCF_014218905.1). NCBI lineage: Bacteria > Pseudomonadati > Bacteroidota > Flavobacteriia > Flavobacteriales > Weeksellaceae > Chryseobacterium > Chryseobacterium sp. C3. The sequence goes on from NZ_JACLCU010000005.1 coordinate 224,526, forward strand.
TTGTTGATGAAATCTCTCAGACTTTTCTCCAGAGCTTTGTAGGCAGACTGGTTACTTCCACCCAATTGCTGGGAATTCACTTGTACCGTTGCCAGTAACTCCTGAGAAAAACTCTGACTGAATAAAAACAGAAGTAAAAATATGCTTAAAAATTTTTTCATTATCTACTAAAAATTGAGAACGGAAATTTATTAAAATTATTTTAAAAGTTGAGACTCAACAAAATCCAAAATGTCTTTCGCTACCTCTTCTTTAGATTTCAGATCAAATTCTGTTTTTTCCGTTTTGGTAAATATTTTTATTTTATTGGTATCATTTTTAAAACCGGCTCCTTCATCACGAAGCGAATTTAAAACGATCATATCCAGATTTTTCTTTTCCAGCTTTCCTTTGGCATTTTCCTCTTCGTTCTGAGTTTCCAATGCAAAACCGACTAAAAACTGATGGGTTTTCTTTTCACCCATGGTTTTAAGAATGTCCGGATTTTTAACCAGTTCGATCGTTAAATTTTCGTCATTCTTTTTGATCTTTTCCTTTGCCACTTCTTTCGGAGCGTAATCTGCCACGGCAGCACTTGCAATTCCGATGTCTGTTGTATCGTAATACTCCAGAACTTTCGATAACATTTCTTTTGCTGAGGTCACCTTATATAATTCAATATTTTTATTATTGATTTTCTGAGAGCTCGGTCCCGAAATTAAAATTACTTTTGCACCTCTTTTTGCGGCTTCTTCCGCCAGAGAAAACCCCATCTTTCCAGAGGAATGATTTCCGATGAATCTCACAGGATCAATCGCTTCATACGTTGGTCCGGCTGTAATTAAAACGGTTTTTCCAACTAATGTTTTTTTAGTTTCAGAATCAAAAAAATCTTCAATTGATTTTGCAATCGTTTCCGGTTCTGCCATTCTTCCCTGCCCGATTAATCCGCTTGCCAGTTCTCCGCTTTCCGCCGGAATAATATGGTGTCCGAAACTTTCTGCCAATTCCAGATTTCTGGTTGTAGACGGATGTGCATACATATCCAGATCCATTGCAGGTGCAATAAAAACAGGACATTTTGCAGACATATACGTTGCAATTACAAGATTATCGCATAACCCATGAACCATTTTAGACAATGTACTTGCCGTGCATGGAGCAACAATCATTACGTCTGCCCACAAAGCCATTTCAACATGGCTGTTCCATGTTCCGTTATCACTGTAAAAGTCTGAGTACACCGGATTTTTGGATAAAGTGGAAATACTGAGCTTCGTAACGAAATGTTCTGCATCAGGCGTCATAATTACCTGAACTTCGGCTCCTTTTTTCACAAAATCTCTGATCAGAAAATGAATTTTATAGGCTGCAATTCCTCCGGAAATCGCGATGAGAATTTTTTTACCGGAAAGACTCATTCAATTTTAATTTTTAAGAATACTAAATTACTTATTTTTTCTCACAAAAGCCGTCCAAACAACGAAGGTCATAAAGAAAAAGATTTCCTTATGACCTTCATATATAAAAAATACACTGATTTTTATTTTCTCTCTTCAGTTTTTCTGAAGTACACATCTTCGTTCAGCCATTCTTCAATTGCAATAGAAGTCGGCTTTGGAAGTTTTTCGTAATGTTTAGAGATCTCGATCTGTTCTCTGTTTTCGAAAACTTCTTCCAATGTAGAATTATGAACAGCAAACTCGTCTAGCTTATTGTGAAGCTCTGTACGAATTTCAGCGTTGATCTGCTCTGCTCTTTTTCCCATGATAACAATCGCTTCGTAGATTGAGCCTACTTTGTCTTCAATCTTATCCTTATCGTAAGTAATGGTATTTACTTCTGCTTTTGTATCTTTTACACTCATTTTGAGAATATTAATTTTATTTAAGTTCGCAAATTTACGAATTATCTTTTAATTTTGAAAGTCGCCGCCGGCGGAGGTGTGCTAATTGCTGCACTGTCCCTCTGGATCTGCATTGCTTTCTTTTCTGCTTCTACCTGATCTTTCTCCTGCTGAACGGTTTTTGCCTGTTCCGCATTCTTCGCTTCCAGCTTTTTCTGTCTTTCCGTTAGAACGGCAATTCTTGCTTCTGTATTTTTCTTAACTACAGCAAATTCTTTCTTTTCTTTTTCAAGCTTGCTTCTGATCTCCAAAGCAGTTTTTGAAACTTCAGTGTTCGGCATTTCCTTTTCGATCTGTCTTGTGAAGGCCAATGCGCTTTCTATACGTTCATCTTTAAGATCATATACTGATTTTGTAGCCAGTTCGTAACGGGACTTTACGATATAATCATAAATCTGCGGACGAAGTTTTGTACTCGGGAAATCTTCCAGAACGTTTTCAAATGCTACATTGGCAGCTTTGTATTCTGCCATTTTGTAGTATTGTCTTGCATTTTCGTACGCTTTGAACTCAAGCTTATAAGACAGTTCGTCAATAAGCGTATTGATATTTTTAGATCTTTCGGAGTTCGGATAATTATTTAAGAAATCCTGAAGTTCGTTAATTGCTGTTTGTGTGGTAGACTGATCCAGATTATAATCCATTGAACCTTCGTAGTAACACAGAGCAGACATATATGCCGCCTCTTCCCTTCTTTTATCCTGAGGAAAGCTGATTGCAAAATTTTTAAACTGATTTCCCGCTAATCTGTAATTTTTGTCATAATAATTCGCATACGCCGAATTAAAAACCACATTGGGAGCATCATCTGTACCTGCAACAAGGTTTGGAAGCCTGTCGTAAAGTGCTAAAGCGTTTTTCCACTTCTTTTTAGCAAAGTTTTCATTGGCAGTTTTTAAGATAAGATTTTTATCCGCACTTTTCATTGCTCTTTCCTGCTTACTTACGCACGAAGCTACTACTGCTACAGTAAAAATACCTAAAATATATTTTTTCATATAAAAAGTTCAACAGTTTTCGGATTATTCAGCCGATTTACTAATTTGCAAAAATATAACTTTTTTGCCAATAGATTTTTTTTTATGATTATTTAACGTAAATTTAGTCTGCAGCATATCCCAAAATGGCAAAAACGGTCATTAAAAGATTCATTCTCACTTTTTTCTCAGCTTCCTTTGTGTAGGTTTCCTCGCTTTTGTTCGGAACATACAATTCATAAAAATTCCGGTTGCGAATTACGAATAAAGTGGAACCGATAATGGTTGTTAAAATATCTTCAGGTTTGGGAGTGAAGGTAAAAACACCTGAAGCCACTCCTTTTTTAATGACTTCGTCTAATTTTTTAACGAAGAGCTGATAAAAATCCAGCAATTCATCTTTTAAATTTTCTGTATGACGAAGTTCCTGTGTAACAAACCCATGGAAATAATTATATTTAAATAACTGGGAAACAATATATTTAATAATTTCTTTAAGCTGCATTTCCGGTTTGCCGTCTTTAATGGTATCTGCAAACTCTGAAAAAGTTTCTCTTGTTTTTAAAACCCTGTACTGATAAAGATACGACATCATCTTTTCCTTCGAGCCAAAATAATAGGAGATCATAGCCACATTAATATTTGCCTTAGAACAAATATCTCTCACGGAGGTTCCCTCATATCCTTTTTTTGCAATAAGTTCTTCCGCGATATCTAAAATGTGAATTTGTTTTTCTGTAAATTTTTTCTTCATGAAGTGTAGTTTAAGTAAAGTTATGAAATTTTTAACAGATTTATAAACGTTCGTTTAAGAAATTTACGTTAAATCTAAATTAATACTATTTTTGAGGTATGGATTTTTTTGATTTTCATCATCATAAAAAAAATATACCAAACGGAATTTATAATCTGAATATTGAGCAGATTCCGCCGGATGTTCCGTATTCAATAGGCATTCATCCGAAAGATATTGATGTAAATAATCTTGATAATCAGTTTAAATGGATGAGAAACATGATTTCTGAAAACTGTTTTGCAATTGGGGAATGCGGTCTGGATTCTTTTGCTGAAGCTGAAGAGAAAATTCAGGAAGAAGTTTTTTTAAGACAGATAAGGTTCGCAAATGAGGTTAAAAAGCCAATAATCATTCATTGTGTACGGAAGTTTTATGAAGTGATTTCTTTTAAAAAATATGCAGAACAGCCCATGATTATTCATGGTTTTAATAAAAAAGAAAGGATTGCGGAAGATCTGCTGAAAAATAATTTTTACCTGAGTTTTGGAAAAGCGGTTTTGTATAATTTATCTTTGCAAAATACTTTGAAAATTACTCCTTTAGATAAAATCTTTCTGGAAACCGACAATGACGATTTCAGCATCGAAGAATTGTATGAGAAAGTATCTGAAATAAAGGGAATTTCGCTGGAAAATTTAAACAAACAGATTTCGGAAAATTTAGAGACAATAAAACATGGATAAATACTGGTTGGAAAGAACGGAGCTTCTCTTAAAAGAAGAAGGTTTGGAAAAGTTGAATAAAGCAACAGTTCTTGTTGTCGGTTTGGGTGGTGTCGGTTCTTTTGCAGCAGAATTCCTTGCAAGAGCCGGAGTCGGAAACATGACGATTGTAGACGGCGATACGGTAGATATCACCAACATTAACAGACAGTTGCCTGCTCTACATTCCACGGTAGGAAAACACAAAGTTGAAGTGGTTGCTGAAAGATTGTTAGACATTAATCCAAAACTTAACCTCATCAAAATCAACGAATTCCTGAATCCTGAAAGAATGGACGAAATTCTTGACAACGGAAAGTTTGATTATGTTCTGGACTGTATCGACAGTGTAACGCCTAAACTTTGCCTGATAAAAGCAGCAAAAAAGAGAAAAATAAAACTTGTAAGTTCCATGGGAGCCGGAGGAAAAACAGATCCGAGCAAAGTGATGGTGAAAGACATCAGCAAAACCCAGAACTGCTATCTCGCAAAACAGGTAAGAAAAAGACTTCGAAAAGAAAAAATAAACAAAGGATTTAAATGCGTTTTTTCTGATGAGCTGCAAAAAGACGACAGTTTAAAAATGACGGACGGAACGAATTATAAAAGATCTTTTTACGGAACCATCAGCTTTATTCCGGCAATTTTCGGGTTGTATGCCGCAGCGGAAGTCATCAATTATTTAACCAAGAAAAATTAATTTTTTCCCGCAGATTTTAAGGACAATCAAAAATCTTTTTGCCTGAATTTTTAAAATCTGTGGGAAAACCATCTTACAAATCCTATCTTTACAGTCCGTACATGACAAATTTCAGATATCCCAGAGCCGAAAAACTCAAGAAAAATACCGAGATCTCTTTACTTTTCGAAAAAGGTAAATGGAGAACTAATGGGAATCTGAGAATCATTATTCTTAAAAACAAACCGACAACTCCTGTTGAAAGCACGAAATTTGCGGTTTCGGTTTCCAAAAAATATTTTAAAAAAGCGGTTCACAGAAACCGCATCAAAAGACTTTTAAGAGAATGTTATCGTCTGAATAAAGATCTTTTTAAAGAAGCTTTTGGCGATAAAACAATGGCAATGATGTTTTGGGCTTCTCCGGAAATGCCTGAAAAATTTCAGGATGTAGAGGCACAGTTTATCAAGCTTTGTCAGGCTCAGAAAAAGTCTTAATTTTTTTCTATCCCCTATTTTTGTTGAATTTCTTAGGCTGAATTTATCTAAGGGAATATTTTTATCAGAAAATTTCTCAGAATTTATTTTTTTGTACCTTAGGGAAAACAATCAATCTGAAAATTAACATGTTAGACAACGTTCCCTATTTACCTTATCTCCTGAGTGCGTTTATCGGTATCGGACTGGCTGCAGCAAGCGGATTCCGGGTATTTCTTCCGATGTTTGCCGTAAGTCTTGCTTCGTATATGCACTGGATTCCCATGAGCGAAAATTTTGAATGGCTTTCCGGACTTCCCACTTTAATCACCACCGGAATTGCAACCGTTGTTGAGGTTTTAGCGTATTACATTCCTTTTGTAGACCATTTGCTGGACACAATTTCTGTTCCGATGGCAACGATTGCTGGTTCTGTTCTGTTTGCCAGTCAATTTGCAGATCTGGGAACTTTTCCACAATGGGCTTTAGCTTTAATTGCGGGAGGCGGAACCGCAGCCACCATCAGTTCTGGATTTGCGGGGCTTCGGGCTGCGTCGACTGCAACTACGGGAGGTTTGGGAAATTCCGTCGTCGGAACCGCAGAAACAGCCGGAGCAGGAATCATGGCTTTTTTAGCGATGGTCGCTCCAATTATTGCAGGAATCTGTGCTATTATAATCGTTATAGGTGTTATCGTGTTCGGACGAAGATTGTGGCAGAAATTCAGGAAAAATAAAGAACTTCCTCAACAGACATAAAAAATAAAGAGCGGAAAAATTTTCCGCTCTTTTGTTTATTTTACTTTCCTGTTATAATTTCCAAGAAGAATTCCCAAATGACCTATGACGGGAAAAAGAATTAATGACAAATAAGGCAGGATTCCTGATTTTGTTCTCAACAGAACAGCAATTGCTGCAATGTACAAGATGATGACCGCAACCGCACCAAAAAGGATCTGAAAAGCGATAAGCTCATTGTATTTTTTTTAGGTTATCCTTTGGTTCTGAAATCTTTAATTTCCTGAATTTTACCTTCGTAATATTTTTTCTTTTCAGGGGTTTTCTTGATCAGAATTTCAAATGCTTTTATAGCTTTCGTGTATAATTTCTGCTCAAAATAAAGATTTGCCAGAGTTTCTGTCATCAAATGCGAGATATCGTCTCCTTTTTCTTTTACGACAAATGTACTTTCTTCTTTTAACTGACTGATTCTCGGATTGTTTTCGATAAAAGTTTCAATCACCTTGGTTTTCAGATCGGTTTTTTCCTCTTCTGGCTTTTCCTCCGTTCTGTCGATTTTCAGCCAGCTCTGCCATGTATTGATGAATCCCGGAACATTGCTATCGAAGGTATTCGGTTTGGCTGTTTTTGCAGGTTTTTCCACAGGAATTTCAACTGTATTTTCTTCTTTGCTTTCCTGTTTGGGTTCTTCTGTCATTTTTTCTTTTTCTGGTTGAGGAATCGTCCATCCCGATCCGAAAAACGAAACGTTCATTACCGGAACTTCCTCTTTATTTTCTTCCGAATTCTCAGAAACATCTTCATCGGTATTTTGTTCAGTTGTTTCTTCTGAAATTTCAGACACTATGCTTTCTTCGTCGGAATCCGGCTCAGTTTCGGCTTCTGCAACTTGCTCCTGCTCTGCAATCTCCTGTTGCTGAATTTCCACTGCTTCATCTGTTTTAAGCTCTTCAGTTTTAGGCTGAGGAACTTCAGGAGATTTACTGATCAGAGAATCCGGGAGATTGGAATCAAAAGACATTGGTTTCCACGCAGACTGAATTTCCGCTTCTTGTTCTTTTGCCGGAATTTCTTCTTTTTCTTCACTGACTTCGGCTTTTGGTTCCTCTGTCTGTTCAGAACTGTTTTCTGCTACTGGATTTTCCGTTTTAATTTCTTCCTGAGTTTCCGTTTCAACAGGTTTTACTTCAAAACTTTGGGTTTCGGCAAAACTGATGTCGTGACCGATATTTTCAGGTTCTTCTTCTTTTTTATGTTCTTCCGCAGCCGCTTTTTCCTTCATTTTCTTCTCCACTTCCTCAATCAGACGGCGCATTTCGTCTTCATGTTTATTGAGGTTAAGCTGAGGAGCTTCCGTAATTTTTTCTTCTGTATTTGCCTGAATTTTCACTTCCGGAAGGAAAGATTCTGTTCCGTGGAAACTTAGCTCAGCATCATTCTGAACAACCTTTTCTTCTTTCTCGGATGAAATTTCATCTTCATCAATAATCGTTTCAGGCGTAAATTCTGCGGACTCTTCTGATGCGTTTATTTCTGAATTTTCAGACTGGCTGCTTTCATTTTTTGGTTCTTCAACAGATTCATTTACAGAGACCTGTACTTCCGGAAGAAAAGCTTCTGTTTCATGGAAGCTTAATTCTGATTTATCTGAAATTTCTTCTTTTTCAGTTTCAGCATTTAGATTTTCCTCTTCAACAATGATTTCAGTGGTGAATTCTGAAATTTCTTCCGTCGGTTTTAGCTCTTCGTTTTCAGCTTCATCTGAAATATGATCAGACTGCTCTTCTGTTGATTTATTTTCTTCTTCCTGAATCTCGGATACAGCTTCCTCTTTAGAAGATTCCGACTCTGAATTATCTGAAATTTCCTCTTGTTCAGCTTCAGAATTTTCGTTTTCTTCTTCAACTATAGTTTCAGGAGTGGATTCTTCGTATTCTGCTGCAATCGGAAGAGGATTTTCGTTAAATTTTTCTTCTGAAGCGGTCTCTTCTTTTTTCTCAGCTTTCTGGGTTACGATAGAACCGGATTCCAGTGTAGATTCAAGATCAATTGTTTCAAAAGTATTATCTTCCAGGAAATTTTCTTCTCCTTCGAACAGAATTCTGTTTCGTTCTCCGTTTACATACAAATGTTTAATTTCTTCTCTCGGAGGCGGAAGAATGCGATCTGTTTCTTTAGTTTCTGCAACGGCTGGTAGAGATTCCTCAACGATTTGAGGTTGAGGTTCGATTGCAGGATTTTTCTCTCTTTTAAGTGGAAAACTTCCCGCTTTTTTCTGATATAGAATTTTAAGCGGATTTTCCGAAGGAATATTTTTTTCCTTTACCGTTTCCAGTTTTATTTCAGGTTTTGGCTTCTGCTGAATTTTACCGTTAATCAGCTGATAAAGGATTTTTTTATCGGTTGTATAAGCGGCTGTTGTAGAAAGTACTGTCTGATAATTGTCTTTATCATACAGATGCACCCCATACAAATACAACGCTCTGATATTCTGAATATAGGGAAAAGAATTAATCTCTTCTTTCAGAAGATGGAGATCTTCTGACTGAATGTTTTTCGGGGTCTTTAATAATTCTAAAACTCTATGATTCATCTTACCAGTTCGCTACAATATCGTTAAATATCTTGTTTATAATTCTGTCTGTTGCAATTTTCACCTGAGAAGATTCTATCTCAGACTGGGAAAGATTGCTGTTGAACACCGCTTCATCACTGTATGTTCTGTCGAAACTAAGCTCCGGATGAAGTTTGTTCTCGTAATGAACTTTTACAGTAATGGTAAGTTTATTCTGGGATTCCTGTATTACACCTCCTGAATTGGTAGAAACCGTATTGGAACTGATGGTTGTAGGTGTAATAGAATAATCTGTAATTTCACCTTCTACCAAAATGTCCGGATTTTCCTTCGTTCCTTTTAAAGTGGTTCTCTGAAGAAATCTGTTTTGGATATCCGTAGAAAACTGCTGAGACAATGTAGGATTTACCAAAGGGGCATTATTGGGAAATTCATTGATCTGAATTGTTTTTTCATCTTTAAGAGATGATCCCGTAAAACTATAACACGAGTTCAGCACTGATAAGCACAGTGCCAAAAGCCAAAATTTTGGCTGTCCGATTTTAATATTTTTAATTTTAAAATTCATTTTTAATTCCAATTTCCTGAATTTCGTCATAAGTAACCTGCTTTAAAGCATCTTCGTATGCAAAATAATGAGAAGCATAGGCAAATGGTATTGTAAAAATCAAGCCAATAAAACATGCTATAACTCCTAACTGAGATAAAAATCCTACCGCCAGTGAATATAAAAAGATGGACCAAAGGTTTCCTTTACTCATCACCGAAGAGATTTTCCATGCCTGTTTAATCTCTGTAACTCCTGCAAGAGAAATTAAAGCGGGCATATAAAAACCTTTCAGGGCTACAAATAAAATCCCAACATACACAAAAAACATATAAATGAAAAAAAATGCGGGCGGTCCGGCGGAAGGATCCTGTTCTCCCATTGCGACCATCATGATAAACATGGGAATATAAATAACCATTATTCCGGCGAATAAAATAAGCTGAATCATAAAGTAAGGCGTGAAATTATCAAAATTGAAGATATCTCCTGCGCTTACCTGTCTTCCGGCTCTTAAATCACGGCAATATTTATAGAAATTTCCCACTGCCAAAAGTCCGCAAAAAGGAATGATTGACATCACCATTGCAAGGAAGAAAGCTCCTAATAAATTTCCAAAATTTGCCTTATAGAATTCGTATCCGTCGCTGATGTAATTTCCTAATTTGAAATTGACCGGTTTTGCATTAATTTTCACCATGATTTAATTTTTAGTTTATTATTCTTCTAAGTTATACTGTTTTATTTTTCTGTATAAAGTTCTTTGGGAAATCCCCAGTTCGTCTGCCGCTTTATTTCTTCTTCCTTTATGCTTTTCCAATGCTTTGATTATCAGGTCTTTTTCGTTATTCTGAAGCGATAAAGATTCCGGTCTGTTTTCTTCAATTTCAATATCTTCAATATCTTCGTAGCTGTTGTCCGGCTCTGAAATAATTGTCGGATTCTGAACTACCGGATTATGATTACTGTTGTTTTCAAAATACAGTAAAGAACCGGGAGCCACATTCTGCTGTGTTTCAGGAGTATAAATTCTGTTGATTAAATTTTTCTCGTGACTGCTCAGATCAGATGTTCCTCTGTTTTTTATCAATTCCGAAGTTAAGGATTTTAAATCATTAATATCGTTTCTCATGTCAAATAGAATTTTGTACATGATTTCTCTTTCACTTCCGAAATCGTTCTGCTTTGGCATATTCGGAGTATTGACAACCATCGGAAGGTGTGATTCCATGGGAATATATTCCGCCAGTTTTTCAACTTCTACGTGTCTGTTTCTTTCTACGACCGTCATTTGTTCTACCAAATTTCTTAGCTGACGAATATTTCCGGGGAACGTATAATTTTCGATATAATGTACCGCACTTGGCTCAAGTTCAAGTTCTGGCATTCTGTATTTTTCAGCAAAATCGATGGCAAATTTTCTGAAAAGCAAATGAATATCTCCTTTTCTTTCGCGTAAAGGCGGCATATCGATCTGCACTGTATTCAGACGGTAATAAAGGTCTTCACGAAATCTTCCGTCCTGAATTGCCTTCATCATGTTCACATTTGTTGCAGCGACAATTCTTACATTGGTTTTCTGAACCTGTGAAGAACCTACTTTCATAAATTCGCCGCTTTCCAAAACACGAAGTAAACGAACCTGCGTCTGTAAAGGAAGCTCTCCCACCTCATCTAAAAAGATCGTTCCGCCATCGGCAACCTCAAAATATCCTTTTCTGGTTGCTGTAGCTCCTGTAAATGCTCCTTTTTCGTGTCCGAACAGTTCGGAATCAATCGTTCCTTCGGGAATTGCACCACAGTTCACGACAATATAAGGTTGATGTTTCCTTTTGGATTCTGAATGGATAATTTTCGGAATAAATTCTTTCCCCACTCCACTTTCCCCCATCACAAGGACTGAAATGTCGGTTGGTGCGACCTGTATGGCTTTTTCCAAAGCACGGTTTAAAGCCGGAAAGTTTCCGATAATTCCGAAGCGGTTTTTTATATTTTGAAGCTCGTTGCTCATAAGTAAATTTTTAGATTATTGATTTGAATAGGATTTACATTAATCTCTGTAAATCTGCTGTTTAGTTTAAAAATAATTGAGTTTAAATTTAACTTACAACGTCCAAATAATCTTTATTTCTGACTTTTGAAACTCTGGTTTTAAAATATAAAATTTCAGCAAAGAGATTTTCTCTGCGGTTCTTTTCAAAATTTTTCAGGAGCTGATCATGTTTTTCTTTTTCAGAAAAATCTCCTCCCGTTTTATTTTGTTGAAAATTGTTCTTTTGCTTATATGGGAAAATTTTACCGATAAGATCAATCGCGTTATGCTTTTGGCTGATCGTTATATTCTGTACAGGTTTTTCTTTTGTACAGGTTTCCGGCAAATCTTCATAACCCTGATTTAAAATCCGGTTATAAAGCTCATAAAGATGTTTACAGTCTTCACTTTCGGCTGTTCCGTTGGAAATTTGAGCCGAAATATTGCTGCAGATTATTACCAACAATACACTTAGGCAATATTTATGAAATTTTTCCATTGTCTGAGTTTAAAATGTTAATAAAATCTTGTTTACTTGGCAATATGGTAAAATACTTACTTGCAAAAATCTGTTCGTTATCTTCCGGTAAAGTATATCTTACCAAAGCTTCACTTTTATCCTGACAAAGAATAATGCCTATGGTTTTATTTTCACCTTCAAGGCGTTTTTCTCTATCGTAATAGTTGACGTACATCTGCATTTGCCCGATATCCTGATGTTTGAGTTCGCCGATTTTTAAATCAATTAAGACAAAACATCTCAAAACTCTGTTGTAAAACACCAAATCTATACGGAATTGCTTTTCATCAAAGGTTATTCTGTCCTGTCTTGCAACAAAGGTAAATCCGTTTCCTAATTCCAGAAGAAAATGTTCAAGTTTATCAATTAATTCGGACTCTAATTCGTTTTCAGAATAATGAGGTTTTTCAGACAGTCCCAGAAATTCCAAAACATAAGGATCTTTGATGAGGTCTTTGGGCTTTTCTATAATTTGTCCTTTTTCAGCAAGCTGAAGAATCTCTTCTTTATTTTTGCTTAAAGATAGTCTTGCATATAAAGCAGAATCGTACTGCCTCTGTAATTCTCTTAGGCTCCAGTTATTTTTATAACTTTCAATTTCGTAGAACTTTCTTTCATTAATATCAGTGATTCTCATTAACTTCAAATAATGAGACCATGAAAGGTTGAATTTTATAGAATCTTGCCGGGCTGGTTTTTGATTTGTTATTACTCCTGATTCGTCAGACAGTGTTTGTCCTTTTTCATTATGCTTATCCGAATCTTGCAAAAAGACAGACGGTGTTTGTCCTTTTGAATAGACAATATAAAATTGCCTAATTTGTTTAAGATTTGAAACAGAAAACCCCTTACCAAATTTCTCTGTAAGATGTAATGACAAATCTTTAAGAACAGCTTTTCCATATTCCGCTCTGTCTTCCCCATTTTGTTCATCTTCCACAATCATTCTTCCTATTTCATAATAAGTAAGAACAATGGTTTGATTAACGGCAACAACAACTTTATTTCTGGCATTTTCCAATAACGCAGAAATATCATTTAAAAGTTGCTTTGTCGTTAAATCGTCAGACATAGTTTATTTTGAAACCGTTTCCCCTAAAAGTGTGCCCTGTGTATTGTCAAAAACAAAAACGTCCACAATGTCACCAATTTTCTGACCTTCCAGTTTATCGAAGACGCAAACTGCATTCTGGGAATTTCTTCCTTTCCACTGGTTTTCGTTCTTTTTGGAAGTTCCTTCAATTAAAATCTGGTGAACTCTTCCTACATAAGATTTCATTCTTTTTCTGGAGAGTTCTCCCTGTAAAGCAATGACTTCTGCCAAACGTCTCTGTTTAACGTCTGCCGGAATATTGTCCTCCATCTTTTTGTGAGCAGGAGTTCCCGGTCTTTCTGAGTAAGCAAACATATAACCGTAGTCGTATTCCACTTCTCTCATTAAGCTTAATGTATCTTGGTGATCTTCTTCTGTTTCGCTGCAGAAACCGACGATCATATCCTGAGAAAAAGCAACTTCGGGAACGATTTCTTTTGCTTTTTTAATTAAATCTAAATATTCTTCGCGGGTGTGCTGTCTGTTCATGGCTTCCAGCATATTGTTGCTTCCGCTCTGAACCGGAAGGTGAACGTATTTACAGATGTTATCGTGTTTTGCCATCATTCTGAATACATCCAGACTCATATCCTGCGGATTGGAAGTAGAGAAACGGATTCTCATTTCAGGAACGGCTTTTGCAACCAAATCAAGCAACTGGGCAAAATTTACGGCTGTAGCTTTCTGCATTTCAGATGCTTTGGCGAAATCTTTTTTAGGACCGCCTCCATACCAAAGGTAAGAATCTACGTTTTGTCCTAATAAGGTAATTTCTTTATACCCGCTTTCCCAAAGGCTTTTGCACTCATCAAGAATAGAATGTGGATCACGGCTTCTTTCTCTTCCTCTCGTGAAAGGAACAACGCAGAACGTACACATATTATCGCAGCCTCTTGTAATGGTTACAAAAGCTGTAACCCCATTTCCGCCTAAACGAACCGGATTGATATCTGCATACGTTTCTTCTTTTGAAAGAATTACATTGATTGCATCTCTTCCGTCTTCAGTTTCTTTTAAAAGGTTAGGCAAGTCTCTGTATGCATCGGGACCAACCACAAGATCCACCAACTGTTCTTCTTCTAAGAATTTGGTTTTTAATCTTTCTGCCATACAGCCCAAAACACCAACCGTCATGTTCGGTTTTTCTTTCTTCAGGTTTTTGAACTGTGAAAGACGCATTCTTACGGTCTGCTCGGCTTTTTCACGGATGGAACAGGTGTTTAAAAGAATTAAATCTGCTTCTTCCGCTTTTAAAGTGGTATTATACCCCTGCTCATTAAGTATGGATGCAACAATCTCAGAGTCAGAGAAATTCATCTGACAACCGTAGCTCTCCAAAAATAATTTCTTTGAGTTTTCTGCTTTTTCCGCAATAGCAAAAGCTTCTCCCTGTTTTGTTTCGTCTATATATTTTTCCTGCACGATAATCGAATTTTAGGTTTAAAATTTAACGTCTAAGGTTCTACACATACAGGTTTGAACTCAAAACATTAAATTCTGAACTTATTGAATTTGCAAAGATACAAAATATTGTGACAGAATGTCAGGATATTACCTATATCTATTATTATGTATATTTTGATACATATCTTTGGTTCTGCCCTCTAATTCTGTTTGTATATCAAAATTTTGTCTGATAGGTTGTTGTAGCCAAAATTTAAAAGGTACTCCGTTAAAAGTTGCAGGATTCCATTTCCCTTTAATTTTTGAAAGTTGATTGATAATTTCCTTTTTTTCGTTTTCCGTATAGCTGCCTTGTATTTCGAAGTCCTCCATATCTCCATTTTCATTAACAGCAAATTTTAAAGAAACTATTTTATCTTCATTTTTCTTAATTTTTCGTTCAAAAATTGATTTAATTTCAAATCCGAAAGACTCCATTCCTTTTTTAAAAGTTGGTCTTTTTTCCACATTTTTTATCGGTTCATCTTTGGAATAGTACAAATAAAAAGGATTGATATTAACGGTAGCAATTGCTGCCACAAATTTCCCTTCTTCTTTTGCTGGCATCCATTTTTTTAGATGAGGCATAATTTTGCGACTAAAATCAAAGGCGCATTTATTTTTTTGAATTTCTATACTGTCAAAATCCTTTACGTAGCTTATTGTTGAGTTTTCATAAATAAGAATCTGCAGATTGTATTTTTCGGTTCTGTTTTCACATGGTGGTAAATTTTGTTCTTTAACAATCTTTACCATTTCTTTAAATAGTTGATTTCCACCTCCTGCGTAAAAATCCTGTCCGGGAGGATAGCGATCTAAAACTTCTTTTTGGGCAGAAACTAAATTGATAAACGTACAAAAAATAATTAATGACAATTTTCTAATCATGATCATAAGTATTCGTACTGAAATTCACCTTCATAACAAATTTTGAATCGACCGGAACGCCGTTCTTCTTTGCGGGAGTCCATTTTCCTTTTACTTTTTTCGCCGCATATTTCATATAGTCGATAAACATTTCATTGTTTTTGAATTTCGGAAGAACATCGATCTGGCTGATTTTTCCTCTGGAATCAATATTAAACACAAAGGTAACTTTTCCCTGAATAGCATACAGAGCCATATCAATATAGGCATGAACCATATTCATGAATTCTTTCTGAAATACCTGATCGCCTTCCGGAAATTCTGCTTTCTGGTAACTTTCCGCTGTCTGCTGAACCTTAGTTGTATTTTCCTGAGAAAAGCCTTTACCGCCAACAAGCAATAAAGGTAAAATTAAAAGATATTTTTTCATGGTTATTAAAAGTTGTCTTATACATCTGTTGCAATGGAAGACAGATTCATTTTTATTTTGATCTGAGATGTTACAGGCTGTCCGTTACAGCTTGCAGGAATCCAGTTTTTCTTGATTCTTCTTACGACATATTTCATATCATCAAAAAACACCTGACTGTTTGAAACTTTCGGGCTTCCTTCGATATTGGTGACTTTTCCGTTTTGGTCTACGGTAAGGGTAAATGTGAAATCACCATTCAGAACATAGAAATCTGTATTCAGGTAATCGTACATATATTTTCTCAGCATTTCTTTGTAAGCGGGAATTCCGCCTTCGAAACTTGCCGCCTTAAAATCGTTACAGTTTTTTACGGCTACCTGCAACAGAGGCTCTTTTATATCTATTTTGAGAATATTTTTATTGTTCTCCGTCATAAAATTATCGTCTCTTTCTTCTACATCATTAAATTGGGCAAAAGCAAAATTTGATGCAAAAAACGTAAGAAGTATTAGTATCGTTCTCATAGGATTTTTCATTAAAATTAAATTTACTTAAACAAAGATAATACTTAAACCAATGAGAGAAAAGCATTATCTTATGATGGATATTACAACAGATCTTTAATGTGTTTGTAATTGCTTTTCACAGTGTCGAGCGCTTCTTCCATTTTTCCTCCCAACATAAGCTGAGCCATGGATTTTGTCATTCCAAAAACCTGAGCGGCTTCAATTTTCGGCGGTAAAGCCAGTGCATTCGGATTGGTAAAAATATTTAAAAGATAAGGACCATTATAATTTAGACATTCTTTAATGGCAGATTCCACATCTTCAGGTTTGTTCACATTTTTTCCGGGATATCCCATTGCATGGGCAATCATTGCAAAATCCGGATTTACCATATCTGTTTCATTGTCCGGCATTCCTCCGACTTCCATTTCCAGTTTTACCATTCCTAAAGACCGGTTATTGAACACAATAATTTTCACCGGCAATTTATACTGAAAAATCGTTGCCATATCTCCCAGAAGCATGGATAAGCCTCCGTCGCCGCACATAGCAATAACCTGTCTTTCAGGATATGCTAAAGATGCTCCAATTGCCATCGGCATCGCATTCGCCATCGAACCGTGATTGAAAGAACCGAGCATTTTCCGTTCTCCGGTTCCCGTGATGTATCTTGCGCCCCAAACACAACACATTCCTGTATCTACGGTAAAAATTGCATCTTTCTTTGTCATTTTATCCAAAGTATGGGTAACAAATTCCGGCTGAATGGCATTTTCGGTTCCCGGATCTTTCACATAGGTTAGCTGATTTTCTTTAACCTTTTCATAAAACTCAAGCTGCTGTTTAAGGAAATTGGCATCAGTCTTTTCTTTCAATAATGGTAAAAGTGCTTTGATGGTTTCTTTTACATCGCCCGTTAATCCCAGTTCCAGTTTAGCTCTTCTTCCCAATCGTTCAGGAGCTTCATCAATTTGTAAAATTTTGTTTTTGACGGGCATAAATTTCTCGTAAGGAAAATCTGTCCCTAGAAGAATCAGAAGATCGGCTTCGTGCATGGCATGATAAGCAGAAGGAAGTCCCAGAAGTCCGGTTAATCCGACTTCATTGGGATTATTCGGCTGAATAGACATTTTTCCGCGGAAAGAATATCCCACCGGAGCTTTTAAATATTTTGAAAGTTCCACAACTTCCGGATTGGCATTTTCTGCGCCGATTCCGCAATAGATCGTTACTTTTTTACTGTCGTTGATTAAATCTGCGAGTTCTTTTAATTCTTCATCTGAAGGACGAATAACAGGATTTGTTCTGAAAATTTTATTGGAAGTCCCCGCTTCTTCTGCATCCAGTTCCGAAACGTCTCCCGGAAGACCGATTACGGCAACGCCTTTTTTGGAAATTGCATGCTGAATAGCCGTCTGTACCGTTCGCTGAACCTGTTCCGGTCTTGTAATCATTTGGTTGTAATGACTGCAATCATCGAATAACTTAATGGTATTGGTCTCCTGAAAATAATCCATGCCCATTTCTTCACTTGGAATCGTGGAAGCAATAACCAGCATGGGAACATGAGAACGGTGCGCTTCATAAACCCCATTGATTAAATGAACGTGTCCCGGTCCGCAACTTCCCGCACAAACTGCAAAACCATCCAGTTCCGCTTCCGCAGCGGCTGCATAAGCTCCCGCTTCTTCATGCCTTACGTGAATCCATTCGATGCTGCTTTTTTTAACGGCTATATTTAAATGGTTTAAACTGTCGCCTGTAACGGCATAAATTCTTTTTACATTAGCGTTTTCAAGCATTTCTACAATTTGCTCTGCAATATTTTTAGCCATATTTTGATATTTTAGTGTTGATGTTTCAGAACTATTTTGGAATGGATTGATAATGTAGAGATGTAAAGATTATGCCAAGAGTGTAAAATAAATATTAAAAAACAATAAAAAAGCTCCGCATTTTGCGGAGCTTCCATATATCTTCGAGCGGGATTATTTTGTATTCTGATTCGCAAAAGAATCTCTTCCCTGAAACGCCAGTCTGCCGTCTGAAGGTTTCAAATCTCTTCCGAAACTTAATGCTACGGAAACATTTTTTGGTTGATTTACTGCAAAATGTTTTTTCATTCTGCCCAAATCTCTCTTCACTTCTCTTTCAAATCCTTTATCATAAAGCTCAGGCAAAAGTTTAACGTCGGTAATATCTCCGTTTTCATTTACTTTAAAATTCAATGTAAAATCACCATTTGCCTGAAATGAATTTGCTGTATATCTCAAATTATTAGTGAGATCATATTCAAATTTTTCCTGTCCGCCTTTGTAAACATTTTCTACCTGATTTTTAACCGAAGAAACATTTACATACGTCTGGGAAAATGAAAAGGCAAAAACCGTTACTGCCAAAACTGAAAATATTTTTTTCATAAATTATTACTATTTTGTTTTATAAAGTTAAGCCTTTTTTAAGAATCTACAATACTTCGATCTGATTTTTCAAAAGATCTTCGAATTCATCTCTTTTTCTGATAAGGTGGGCTTTTCCGTCTAAAAACAGAACTTCGGCAGGTTTTAATCTTGAATTAAAATTGGAACTCATCTCAAAACCGTAAGCTCCTGCATTGTGGAACGCCAGAATATCGCCTTCTCTTACTTCATTAAGCTTTCTGTCCCATGCAAAAGTATCCGTTTCGCAGATGTTTCCTACCACGGTATAAATTCTTTCCGCTCCTTTCGGGTTCGATAAGTTTTCGATCACATGGTAAGAATCGTAGAACATCGGACGAATCAGATGGTTGAATCCTGAATTCACCCCGACAAAAACAGTTGCCGTTGTTTGTTTAATCACATTGGCTTTCACCAGTAAATATCCGCTTTTTCCGACAAGGAATTTACCTGGTTCAAACCATAATTCGAATTTTTTTCCGGTTGATTTTGAAAATTCGGAGATTACTTTTTCCACTTTTTTTCCTAATGTTTTTACGTCGGTTTCTTCTTCGGTGTCCTGATAAGGAATTTTGAAACCACTTCCCATATCCAGATATTTCAGATTCGGGAAATGTTCGGATAATTCCAGCATGATCTCCAAAGCCTGAAGAAAAACATCCGGATCTTTGATCTCGCTTCCGGTGTGCATATGAAGACCTTCCACATTAAGGTTGGTAGATTTCATCACTCTTTCGATATGACGAACCTGATGGATGGAAATCCCGAATTTACTGTCGATATGTCCTGTAGAAATTTTATAGTTTCCGCCGGCAAAAATATGCGGGTTGATTCTTACTAAAATCGGGTAAGAGTTTCCGTATTTGTTCCCGAACTGCTCCAGAATAGAAATATTATCGATATTGATGTGCACCCCGAAAGTCATCGCTTCTTCGATCTCGGCGAGATCCACACAATTGGGTGTAAAAAGTATTTTTTCTTTTGGAAAACCTGCTTTTAAACCTAGTTTTACTTCATTGATGGATACACAATCTAATGAAGCTCCCAGATTTTTCACATACTTCAGGATGTTGATATTGGTAAGCGCTTTCGCTGCGTAGTAAAACTTTGTGTGTTTTAGGAAAGAAGAGGTAAGTTTCTCGTATTGTGTTTTAATGGATTCGGCATCATAAACATACACCGGGGTGCCAAACTCATTGGCAATCTTTAATAATTCTTTTGAATTCATAATTTCTTTTTAGCATAAAAAAGGCAGATTCTTCGAAAAAAGAGTCTGCCATTAACATTATTTTTTATGCAATACAACTCTTTTATACATTCCAAACCTTAGAGAACTTTACAGTTCCCTTTTTACCGGTTTTATGTTGTTTAAAATTTAGCATTGCTTTCTTTAATTTTTTACAAAAATACTAATTCTTTTTTACTTTTAAAAAACTGATTTTAAAATGATTCCTTTCAGATTTAGCAGGGTTGTATTATTTCGGTAAAGGCAGCGTTTCAAAATCTCCTCTCAGCAAAGCCAACTGCAGCTCATTTACAAGATCTGCAGATTGTGAAAGAAGATCAATCTTTAATTTATTTAGCTTGCCTAAAGTCTGAATCTGTGTGAAAAGCTCATAAAAACCGTAAGAAACCACTTTCCCGTTTTCGACAATCAAAAACAGTTTTTCGCCTAACTTTCTGCCTTGTCCCAGCCAAAGTTCATTTCGTTTTCTGAATTCGATTTTCTTTTTAAAAACCTCTATATCATTATATTCTTCAAACTTTGCGATGAACTGTACTGCTTTCGATCCTTGCGTAAAAGACCTGAATTTCAAAATCGGTTTTTCCAGTTTATTCAGCTTGTTTTTTTCCACGACGTATTTTCCGTTTCTGCAATACAGACCAAAAGGAAGGATTTCTCTTTTTTTGATTCCTTTTGAATTCAGAATCAGCTTGGCAATAATATCCGTTCCGGTAAGTTCGTAATTGATCTGTTCAACGTCTTTCTGAATGCCTTCCCATTTTTTAGATTTGGAATTAAAAACTTTTTTTGAAAATTTATTAATGTCCTGAACATGATCGGAAAAAATAATCTTTCCCGCTTCATTCTGAAAATACACAAAGCCTTTTTCATTGGGAAGATCCTGCGTTAATTCCTTGATTTTGTTGATGTAGGTTTTCGCATTGGTTTCATCATGCTGCTTCTGAATGATTTCGTTTTCTGTGTCTTTTGAAATCAGAAGTTTGAATAATTCCAGCGTTGCTCTTGCATCGCCTTCTGCTCTGTGATGATTGGTTAGAGGAATTCCTAAAGATTTCACCAATTTTCCGAGAGAATAACTTACCTCATCCGGAATCAGTTTTTTAGCTAAAGGAATTGTATCTAAAGTATTGATTTTAAACTCATAACCCAACCTCTGAAACGATTGACGAAGCATTCTGTAATCAAAATCTATGTTATGACCTACTAAAGTTGTATTTGCCGTAATTTCAACAATTCTTCGGGCTATTTCATGGAATTTCGGTGCAGTTTTAACCATTTTCGGGGTAATATTGGTTAATTTTTGCACAAAAGGGGTAATATCACTTTCGGGGTTTACCAATGAAATAAACTGGTCCACAATTTTCTGACCGTCATATCTGTAAACCGCAATATCGATAATGCATTCTTTCCTGTAACCTGCACCATTACTTTCTATGTCTATTATTGAATACATTTAAATTTTTTACAACTTCTTTTGGATTAACGATTCATTTCCTTTACTTCTGGAAACATAACTTATGCCAATACATCAATAGGAATAAGGCAATTTTGCTAAAATAATAAAAATATTTATCTTCGTCTTCCTCCCAGACCAAGCATTCCCAGGATTGCTTTTGCTCCTTCACGCATCAGTGTGCTGGTAAAGGTTCTTCCCGCCCTGCTCTGTAAAACCTGCTCGAAAATTCCGGGTTCTTCTTTTACAGGCTTTGTCTTCTGGTTAGAACTCTGCGATGCTTCCTGTGCAGCCTGTTCCATTCTGCCCACTAAAATTTCATATGCAGATTCGTTATCCACTACTTTATCATATTTGGCAACTAAAGCTGATCTTTTTGTTAAATCTGAAATTTCCGCATCATTGAGAACATCCATTCTTGATTCCGGTGAAATTAAATAGGTATGAACCAGCGGTGTAGGAATTCCTTTTTCATCCAGAGCGGTAACGAAAGCTTCCCCGATTCCCAGATTCTGGATCATCGTTGGAGCATCATAAAATTCTGTGGTCGGATAATTTTCTACTGCTTTGGAGATTTCTTTTTTATCTTTAGCGGTAAAGCCCCGCAATGCGTGCTGAATTTTCAGACCAAGCTGAGAAAGCACCGATTCCGGAACATCACCCGGAATTTGCGTGATAAAATAAATTCCGACTCCTTTTGAACGGATCAGTTTTACCATGGTTTCAATTTGCGAGACCAAAGCTTTTGAAGATTCATCAAAAATTAAATGCGCTTCATCAATAAACAAAACCAGCTTCGGTTTTCCGCTGTCGCCTTCCTCAGGAAAGGTCATGTAAATTTCCGCAAAGAGGGAAAGCATAAATGTTGAAAACAACTGCGGCTTGCTTTGAATGTCTGCAACTCTCAGAATGTTTACCACTCCTTTTCCGTCTCTTGTTTCCAGTAAATCGTGAACGTCAAAACTCAGTTCTCCAAAGAAACCGGAAGCTCCCTGCTGTTCCAATGCAACAATGGATCTTAAAATTGCACCCAGAGAAGCAGAAGCTATCGAGCCGTAATTGGAAGAAAGCTCTGCTTTTCCCTGTGGATTTTCTGTGACGTACTGAAGGACTTTTTTCAGGTCATTCAGATCAATTAAAGGAAGACCTTTATCATCACAATATTTAAATACAATCGACATGATGCTTTGCTGGGTATCATTCAACTGTAAGATTTTGCTTAATAAAACCGGACCGAATTCTGTAACGGTGGCTCTCAGCTTCACGCCTCTTTCGCCAGAAATGGTCATTAATTCTACAGGAAAAGCCTGCGGATTATACGGAAGCTGCGTTTTGGCATATCTTTCCTGAATGGCAGGATTTTCAGTTCCCGCTTCTGCGATCCCCGAAAAGTCTCCTTTAATATCCAAAACCAGAGAAGGAATTCCCTGATGCGAAAGCTGTTCTGCGAAAACCTGTAATGTTTTTGTTTTTCCGGTTCCCGTTGCTCCGGCAATTAATCCGTGGCGGTTGATGGTTTTTAACGGAATGGTAACATTAACTTCAGGAACGACTTCGCCATCCAGCATTCCTTTTCCTAATATAATATGATCTCCTTTGGGAGTGTATCTCGCGTTTAATTCTTCAATGAATTGTGTTTTGTCTGCCATTTGCTCTTTTTTAACCTATAAATATAAAGTTTTTTGTAAAATATTCTTCAGTATGATTAATAATATCATCATGATCTTTTATCAATAATTTATAAATACTTTTGTTTGTGTTTAATTCTTAAAAAACAAGCCATGATAAAATACATACAACTGCTTTTATTTTTTATTGCCACCATTGTTTTCTCACAGAAAAGACAACAGCCTTTGGAGCTGAAAGTAAAAGGAGATTACAAACACGAAGCAACCCAGACTCTGTTTCCAGAACTGTGGTCCGGATTTCAGCGCGAAGGTGTTACTTCTTATGATGCAGCCGAAACTAATGTCGGAGTGAGTTATATTCAGAAAACTTCAAAAAAAAATAAAACTGTTCTCACAATTTATATTTATCCCAAGAAATATATTGACAACCAGCTTCTGAGAGATGAATTTTACACCTACGATTATGCTTTAAACCAGAACTCCAATGATCATGTAGAAATAAACCCTTTATTCGGAACTCTTTCCAATGAAAATTTAAAAGTGGGATTTGTGTATGCTTTATTTAACAATGCAATGGGACAGCAGGATTTTTTCAACGGTGTAAAATACGTTAATAAAAATTCTCTTCTTTCTATTTATGAATGCGGCGGCTGGACTTTCAAAACAAGGGTTTCCAGTGATGATATGACGAAAGATCAATTGAAAGACCTTAAAGACAAAGTTGAAAATTATTTCGGGATTCTTAATTTGGCTTCTATAAAAACTCTTCCCATTCATAAAGTTCCCGATATTATCTTATCGTCTTCAGTAAAAAGAGATTCTATGATGACGAAAGCAATAACTGAAGCGGCACAGGCTAAAATTGTATGGTTATCTAGAAATCTCGAGAAAAAAGAAATCTTAACAGGATTTCATGACATGAAAATAGACTCAGAAATCTATTCTATCGAAAAAATGCTTGAATTTTACAAAACTCATGAGAACGACTGGAAGATGAATCCGGATACAAAAAAGTATTTTGAAGAAATGACAAGAATTGCTGAAAATGGCAGACTGAAAGACCATATCTACGAAAAATATCACGGCTTGATCGATTATCCGGAAGGAGAATCCAGAAAAGCAGATTATATTCAGTTTAAAATTGATAAAAACATCTCTGAAGATACCAATGAAATTTTCTACAAAATTTTTTACAGATTGCAGTGATGTGGAGACTATATAGATTTATTCTATCAGTATCCATTTTTTATTTTGGTGGTATTTAAAAAAATAAATCCGATTTTTGTATTTCAAATATAAAACATTAAAACGGTTACAATCACATAATGAAAGTCGAACAAATATACACGGGATGTCTGGCTCAGGGTGCGTATTACATCGTATCTGAAGATGAAGCAGCAATTATCGATCCGCTAAGAGAGGTAAAACCTTATCTTAACCGGTTGGAAAAAGACGGTGTAACTTTAAAATATATTTTTGAAACGCATTTCCATGCAGACTTTGTCTCGGGACATTTGGATTTAAGCAAAAAGACAGGAGCGCCTATTGTTTACGGACCTACCGCTCAGCCTGAGTTTGAAGCCATTATTGCAGAAGACAGTCAGATTTTTGAAATCGGAAAAGTAAAAATAAAAGCTCTTCACACTCCCGGTCACACGATGGAAAGCACCACTTACCTTCTGATCGACGAAAAAGGAGTTGAAACAGCCATTTTCACGGGAGATACTTTATTTTTAGGAGACGTGGGAAGACCCGATCTTGCCCAGAAAGCAGGAAGTATTACTCAGGAAGATCTTGCAGGAATTTTATATGACAGCCTTCACACGAAAATTATGCCTTTGGATGACAGCATTACGGTTTATCCGGCTCATGGAGCGGGTTCTGCGTGTGGAAAAAATATGCAGAAGGAAACAGTTGATATTCTGGGAAATCAAAAAAGAACAAATTATGCTTTAAATCAGCCAGATAAAGAGTCTTTTATCCGCGAAGTTTTAGACGGTTTAACGGCTCCACCGAAATATTTCGGGATGAATGTTGCCATGAACAAAGGCGGTTATGAAAGTCTTGATGCGGTAATGGATAAAGGTTTAACGGCAGTTTCCGTTGAAGACTTTGAAGCTTTTGCAGAAGAAACAGGCGCGTTAATTTTAGATACCAGAAGTCCGGGAGAGTTTTATAAAGGATTTGTTCCGAATTCCATAAATATCGGATTAAAAGGAGACTTCGCACCTTGGGTAGGAACTCTGATTGTGGATGTAAAGCATCCTTTACTGCTTATTGTAGATGAAGGCATGGAAGAAGAAGCCATCACGAGACTGAGCCGTGTTGGATTCGACAATGTTCTTGGCTATCTTAAAGGAGGTTTTGAAGCATGGAAAAACGGCGGAAAAGAAACGGATGAAGTTAAAAGAATTTCTCCGGCTGAGTTTGCAGAGCTTTACAATGAAAACTCAAAAGTAATTGACGTTCGTAAGATTTCGGAATATTCTGCGGAACATATTGATAATGCTTACAATAAACCTTTGGACGTAATCAGCGACTGGGTTCACACGATTGATGATTCTGAGCATTTTTTCCTTCATTGTGCAGGAGGCTACAGAAGCATGATTGCGGCAAGCATCCTTAACTCTAACGGAATCAGAAACTTTACTGAAATAGAAGGAGGTTTCGGCGCAATTAAGAAAACGGAAAAATTCCCGACTTCGGATTTCGTATGTCAGTCGAAAACAATGTAATATTAAGATTTTTAGAATTATTGCATTAAATATAAATGTCACAGCACTTTAGTTTATTGACTGAAAAGCATTTAACAGCACAAAGTTTTCGGTAACCGCCGTTTTTTTTAAGTGATTTTAAATGGTAAGCTTTTCGGGATCTTTAAACTAAAGTGTTTCTTTTAAAATAAAACCAACAACTATGTCTCAAGCATTTCAGGAAATTATCGATTCCGAAAGACCTGTTCTTATCGACTTTTTTGCAACGTGGTGTCAACCCTGCAAAGTACAGTCGTCTGTTTTAAATACCGTAAAAGAAAATATAGGAAGTGCAGCAAGAATTATTAAGGTAGATGTGGATCAGTATCCTGCTCTTGCCAATCAGTACGGCGTTCGCGGAGTTCCTACACTAGCCATATTTAAACAGGGAGAAATGCTGTGGAAAGAGAGTGGTGTGCATGATGTAAATACATTGACTCAGCTTCTAAAGCAGTATGCATAAAAATAAAGATTAAGGCTAAGATTGAGAAAATTTTAGCCTTAATTTTGATATATTTCCTTTAAAATTCAATTGAAAATGAATCGCGGTCATTTAAAAACTGAAAATGACTTCTGAAATCTTTCAGTTCTTCTAAATTTAATTCTGCTGTTACAAGATTTCCGCTCTTTTGTGAAATTTCTTTTCCGTCTGCAAAAAAACAATGAGAACTTTCCTGATAAAACAGGTCATTTCCATCGGTTCCGATTCTGTTTAATCCAAAAACGAAAGACAGATTTTCAATAGCTCTCGCTTTTAACAGATGTTCCCATGCTCCTACTCTTTTTTCGGGCCAGTTTGCCACATACAAAATTGCATCGTAATCATCATTATTTCTTGCAAAAACCGGAAAACGAAGATCATAACAAACCTGCAAAAGGATTCTGAAACCTAAATAATTTACAATCACCCTTTCTTTTCCGGGAGTGTACACTTTATCTTCCCCCGAAAAAGAAAACAAATGTCTTTTATCATAAAATTCTACCTGAGAATCGGGCTGTACAAAATACATTCTGTTGTAGAACTTTCCGTTTTCTTCAACCGGAGTACTTCCGCAAAACGCTGCATTTTTTTCCTTCGCCATTTTTTTTAAAAACTCCAGCGATTCCAGATTTCTGTCGGAAACTTCGGAAGCATCCATACAAAACCCCGTGGAAAACATTTCAGGCAAAAGAAAGAGATCCGCTTCCTGATTCTGCAATTCCTTTTCAATGAGGTTAAAGTTTTCTGCTTTGTTTTTCCAGATGATATCTAAATTAAGTCCTATAATCTTCATAAACTTTGTTAAAAAACTTCCCTAAAAATACGATTTTTCAATGATTTCGGTTTTATTTTTGTTGCGGATATTTTTCTGTTGGTTAATCGCAGAGACGCAAATTTTTATTCAATTCATGGTTTAAGGCGCAAGGATTTTATCTTCGATAAAATTTGACACTGTAAACTTGGTGAAAATCTATGATTTTCTTGCGTCTTAAAACGTCATGATAGTCAAAAACTTTGCGTCTCTGCGATTAACCAACAATTAAAGAAAAGGCAAAATCATTTTAATAATTAGTAAAAAGTAAAATTATGAAGAAGTTGTTTTTTATGTTTGTTCTCATGCTTGCGGGAACATTTGCCAATGCTCAGGCGTGGACAGGAAAAGGAGATCAGAAAATCAATGCCGGACTGAGCGCATGGGGTTACGGAACAGGAATTACAGGAACCTATGATTATGGATTGAATAAATTAATTTCTGTAGGAGCCGGATTGAATATTTATTTTGATAATTACAAAGACAATGATGATAAAAACCGTGCTTTTGTGTTCGGAAGAATCAATTTTCATCTGAAAGACGCTTTACAGCTTCCTGAAAAACTTGATATTTATCCGGGTGCAGATGTGGGAGTTGTGGGCAGCAATTTCGGGTTGGGAGCTCACATCGGAGCGAGGTACTTTTTTACTGAAAGAATCGGCGTTTTTGCAGAAGTCGGCAACAATGGCAGTCTCGGAGTTTCGATTAATTTATAATAAATCATTACATTATATGACAAAGCTTCTCGTTTCGGGGAGCTTTTTTATTTGGCATAGTTTTGATAATTGTTACCTTTGCAAATTAAACATAAAAAGCATTAATGGAAATAGCAATCAAACTGTTTCAATTTATATTGAGCATTTCTATCCTGGTTATCCTACACGAACTTGGGCATTTCTTACCCGCCAAATACTTTAAAACCAAAGTTGAAAAATTCTATTTGTTCTTCGATCCGTGGTTTTCTTTAGCCAAGAAAAAAATTGGCGAAACGGAATACGGAATCGGATGGCTTCCTTTCGGAGGATATGTAAAAATTGCCGGAATGGTGGATGAAAGCATGGATACCGAACAGTTGAAACAGCCTGCACAACCATGGGAATTCCGTGCAAAACCGGCTTGGCAAAGACTGATTATCATGTTAGGCGGTGTTACAGTTAACTTTTTCTTAGCCTGGTTAATTTACTCGTGCCTTTCGCTTTTTAATGGTGAAACATACACAGATCTTACCAAATTCAACAACGGAATCGGGGTTACGGAAGCCGGAAAAAAGATGGGTTTCCAGAATGGTGATAAGATCATTAATATCGACGGAAAACCTGCTGAAAGATTAGAAAATGCTTCTATTAATATTCTTTTAGGAGATAATGTAACGGTACTGAGAAACGGGAAAGAAGTAACCTTCCCTGTTAATAAGGATGGGGTTGCAGAAGTTTTAAAACAAAAAGAAGCCAAACTTTATATTACGCCGAGATTTCCAATGATTATCGATTCTCTGGCAACTCCTGCTTCTCAGGCTTCAGGGCTGAAAAAAGGGGATCAAATTGTTGCCATCAATGGAAAACAGACGCCTTATTTTGATGAAGTAAGTTCTTCTTTATCTGAAAATAAAGGAAAAACAGTGAACATAGAAGTTGTAAGAAACGGAAAACCTGAAACAATTACTGCGTCTGTTGATAAAAACGGGAAATTAGGTGTTGGTGTAGATCAGAAAGCATTAGCGAACGTTATTACGGATAAAAAATATTCTTTCGGAGAATCTATTCCCAGAGGTTTTGAAAGATCCATTGAGTCTTTAACCATGCAGGTGAAGCAGTTTAAAATTATGTTTAATTCTAAGATTCAGGGATACAAAAACGTAGGAGGACCAATTGCTATTGTAAAAAACATGCCGGTAGACAGAAATGCCAATGGCGAAATTTCGATCAACTGGGCTGCATTTTGGGGCTTTACCGCGATGTTCTCGGTTTGGCTGGCATTTCTAAACCTGATCCCTATTCCGGGATTGGATGGAGGACACGTTCTTTTCACGCTTTATGAGATGATCGTTGGTAAACCTGTTCCTCAGAAAGTTTTGGAAAACGCACAGATGATCGGTGTTATCTTCCTGTTAGGCTTGATGTTACTGATCTTCGGAAGCGACATCTTCAAGATCTTCGCCGGAAAACTATAATATTTTTACAAAATTTCAAAAAAAATATTTGCAGGGTATAAATATTCGTCCTATATTTGCACCACTTAAAACAAAGGACATTCCTCCTTAGCTCAGTTGGTTAGAGCATCTGACTGTTAATCAGAGGGTCGCTGGTTCGAGCCCAGCAGGAGGAGCAGAAAGACTTACAGAAATGTAAGTCTTTTTTTATGTGGTCTCATCAAATATTTTTTTGCAATTATCATTAAATTTAATTATCTGATAAATAGTCAAATAGCTTTAAAACACCCATTATCAAAGGAAAAATTTAAATATTTTTAAAATAAAAATTTGTTTGATATTAATATTCCTGTTATATTTGCACCACTAAAACAATAGGAAATTCCTCCTTAGCTCAGTTGGTTAGAGCATCTGACTGTTAATCAGAGGGTCGCTGGTTCGAGCCCAGCAGGAGGAGCCACAAAATGAAACACTTACGAGGATCGTAAGTGTTTTTTTATTCCTGTTGCAAGAATATTGCAAGAACTTTTCAAAATCATAAGTCATTTTAAACTCGTAATATTATTTTTAATTAAATCAAATGACTGTTGATTTCAAAAACCGTATCCAAATCCATTGAGTCTAAATAATGCTGAGTAGTTTTAGTGTTGGAATGGGATAACATTTCTGATATTTTATCAATAGAAACCCCACTTCTTTTTAAAACTGACGCATAGGAATCTCTTGCGGTCTTG
This sequence comes from Chryseobacterium sp. C3, assembly GCF_014218905.1. NCBI lineage: Bacteria > Pseudomonadati > Bacteroidota > Flavobacteriia > Flavobacteriales > Weeksellaceae > Chryseobacterium > Chryseobacterium sp. C3. The sequence goes on from NZ_JACLCU010000005.1 coordinate 254,468, forward strand.
AGTTTCAAAGGAACGGAAAGTTCTAATTTTTCTGATAATTCCGATAGTGAATAATTAATCTGTTTTCTAAGTTTACGATTATAATAATCAAAGTTCTGCTCTGAATATCCTTCTTTTAGAAAACCCAATACAAATTTACTGTTTCTATCACCTACTTTTTGTAGCAATAGTTCCAGCTTCCTGTCAATAGGAACAACAACATCCTTTTTTAAATTTTTTCTTGTTTTTTCAGTTTTTTTCCTGAAAAACACAAAACATTTTCCATTTTGCTGTTCCCACCTCAATCTCAATAAATCGGCAAAGTTGATCCCATTACAACGGTAAAGAAGTTCCCAAATATTTCTTGCAAATTCTTCTTCAGGATTTGCAAAATTTTTAAAATTTACGATCTTTTCAATTTCTTTATTTGACAACACATATTTTTTGGGAATATATTCTGTAATCTTATATCCTTCTGCTGAAAAAGGATAAACATAATCTTTTGGTATTATTTTCTTTTTATTGCAAAAGTAATTGATAACCGTTCTGAGATCCCGTAAATTGGAATTAATGGATGATATAGACGTTCCTTTCCTAAGTCTCTTTTTTTCATTAGTTACTAAAAACTCTTTGTCAATCTCGGTAATACTAATCCCGGAATTTCCTCTCAAAAAAACATTCCGGGAATGCTCCATATGTTTAATAGTTCTAAAACTCAGATGCTCATTTTCTGAAATGTACCGTGTAAATAAGTCTGATAGTTTTAAAGAGGTAAAAATCTGTTCATTTTTTAAATCAGTATCTTTATTGAAAAACTTAGTTTTAATCTTATTCCGGTCAAAAAAATCAAGTTCAGATATTATTTTTTCAGCTTGAGAAACCCGTTTAATGCATTCATGGCGGAATTCTACTGATTTTTCCTCCATATTCTTTTTATCAAAAATATGAGAATACTGTACCTCTGTTAGTTTTGCGATATTGAGATACAATTGATTTTTACCTTCAATAATACGGATGCTTAGATTATAATTATTATTTTTCAGTTTAACTCTTTTGTCGAGTACGAGACTACATGTTGCCATTTTTGAAAATATTTAAATTTAAACCACTAAAACCGGAATTTTCACTTCTTTTTTCATTTTTCCGCCTTCATCAATCCAACGGTCAATCTCCTCTTTACTGAATATTAGTTTTTTTCCAATTTTTTTAAATGGTATTTGATTTCTGTTTACTTTTGAGTAAATCGTTGCCTTTGTGAAAGGGATATATTTTATTAATGAATTAAGATCCATATATCTGTTTTCTTGCATAGTTTTGATATTATTTTGAAAACAAAGGCATCGCAATGCTAAGCCTTTGTTTTGATTTTGCCAAAGCGGCAGTTAAAAATTTACGTTTTTTCAATGTAACCATACCCAAATTCAAGACATGACTTATTCTGTTCACAAAATCTGTGAATTAAAAAATTTGATAAAAGTTTAGATTAAATTATAGGAAACGGTAAATAAAAATTTCCTGATGGTTATTGAAAACCTTTAGGCAGCAAGATCAATTTGATCATCTGAGGAAAGAAAATCTTTTCTCAAAGAAGAATATTCATTTTCATCATATTCAGAAACACCCTTTTCAAGAATTTCTGAGATTTTGGCAACGTTTTTTTCATACAGTTCACTGATAATCACTTTACGGTTCAGCATCAATGCCGCTCTTCCTGTTGTTCCAGTTCCGCCGAAGGGATCCCATACAGTCCCGTTTTCAGGAAAAAATGATAAGATAAATGGAATGGGTAGCAAGGTTGGAAACGACCCGAAAAACCCATTCTGAAGACCATCCTTCTGTGATCTCTCCTTTGAGATATTTAACTTTAAAATTTGTTCAATGTCGTTATCACATAGGAAATTTCTCATCGTTTTATAGGGATTAGAAATATGATATGATTTCTTTTTGCCCAAACCTTTGTTTCCCTGTTCTGAACAACCACTTTTAACGGTTGCTGATTTTTCTGGATCAAATATTCTCAGTTGATCGTAGTAATAATCCGGTGATTTGGAAAATATAAGAATAGATTCGTATGAATTTGTAAAACGTGAAGTTTCGTTACTTTGGGGCTTAGGATTTGATTTTTGCCAGATAATCTGATCAATAAAAAAGAAACCAGCCTTCTGCATCTCTAAAATCAATAACGCAACGACACCAACACAAATTGAACCTTTATAGGTATCATGGAGATTGATAATGATAACACCATCCTCAGTCATATGATCTGCCCCTATTTTCATAACATCAACAATATTTTCTACGAAATCTTCACGTTTTTTCTCTCTTCCAATTTCCAACTCAGATCCTATATCTCTACTTCCCTTCGAAATATTATCTTTTCCATATTCTATTAGGTTGAAATAAGGAATTGAGGTAAAAATACCGTTGATCAATGTTCCTTCCGGAAACTGAGTATCCAGACTGTTACCGGGAAGTATTAAATATCTGTCTGAAGAAATATCATTTAAAACAGTGATTTCAGATGTTCCCCTATCAACTTTAGTATTGTATTGACGCATCATTGACTCTGCTTTTTTTAAGTCATAGTTTTTACTGATATATCCTTCAAGAATTTTAGCCTCATTTTCCTTTTGGAGGTCATAATTATTTTTTGGATCTGCTAAAATATCAAGACATTTTTTTGCTCTGTCGAATGATATTTCATTTTCTAAAAGTCTTGTAGAAAGATTAAGGGCATTCTCCGGATTTTCGTTATCGAAGACCAATGATCTTTTTGCCGTAATAACATTATTTCGTCCCCATCCTCTGCCATATTGTTCAGAAACGAATCCATACTTTTCATTACATGAAATTTCATCCTCTTCATTACCATCTACCACTCTCAAATAGTGAGAGAGTAATCTTCTGCGTTCCTCAACAGTTGGAACCGATTTCAGATTAAATTCAATAATCCAATCTTTGACTTGGTCTTTCGAGTTGGGTGTCTTTTCAATAATTATACAGTCGATTTGGTTTAAATTTAAATCCTGTAACGCTAAAAATCTTAAAACACCATCTACAATGACATATTTATCGTTATACCTGAAGACAACCAGAGGAATATAACATCCTGTCTTCTCAAACTGTTCCTGTAATTTTTTAATGAACTGTTTCTTTTCTTTCCTGTCAAATAACTCATCCCATTCTTCCGGAATTTCAATTTGATTTAATGATAATTTGGTTACTCTGTTAAATAACGGCAAAACTACCCCTGCTGTAAATGTTTCTTTGTGCATGATATTATTGTTTAAATATTATGATGCAAAGTAACAGGGGTCACCAAAAAATGTGAAGACAAATTACATTACAAACCTCGTTTTGTAACGTTACAAAAATGACGATTATTTTGTTTTGCCTTTCTTTAAAATGTATTTCTGATCCATTGATATAATCTCCTTTTGAATATTGATTTTATAGTATTTATCAACAGAATCATCGAAAGTATTGATCATGTAGAACTCCGCTAATTTCTCACCGACAGTCTGATTAATTTCCTTATTGATAGAATTTTTTTCTTTTAAAAATCTTTTATACCCATAATCGTTTTCAAATAATTTCTTTACGATTTCATCAACCTCTTTCTGTTTTAAAACTAAAATATGATCTTTAATCTCCTCCTTATCTCTATTCTTTAAAGACTTTGTTGGTGGATATTTTATCTGAACATAAATTTCAGTCAGATCTTCTTTATATTCGTCTAATTTATTTGTTAGAATACCATTTAAATGATTCAGAAAAAGGTAATATAAAGATTTAGGTTGGGGACCCAGACTGATCTTATGTTTTCCTATCGTAAGTATTCCTTTTTCATCCACACATATCGGTTCTTTTGGAATCTGGTTTAGAATTAAACTAAAATTATCCACCATCGAATTCCGTATAGAATCTATAATTGATTTCAAATGGCTTATAACAACAATATCAATATTTTCACTCAAAATTCTCTGTACACACGAGTCACAGATATACCCCTGACGAAGTTTAAACATGATGTCTTTCTTGTTACCACAAAAATCATTAATACAACCTATGGATTCCTTATGGATATTAGGTTCAGTATAAATATTATCGATATTTAATTTCATTAAAGACTGAATAATATTCTCGACAATTTGAAAGGCTATCCCATACTTTGAATCTTTATCAGAAAAATATTCCCAATCGTTAGAATCCACAAATATATTATGACCGTTAAAACCACTGAACCAATTCTCATCATGTTTATTTGGTGATATTAATACAGCATAATTATCGGTTGGGATTTTATTAATAATCCTGTACATATTGAGGATTTCCCAATACTGTCCGAAGGATAAACGTTTTTGCAAAGAATAATCCTTAATCTGTAGTTGAAGTATTTCGGTGGGTATTGTTTCTCCCTTTATAAATTTTACCGTTCCGGGAACAGTGTTAAGTAATTTTACAACTTCATTCAGTTCTTCCTTTGGACATTGAGGAAGGGCAGTGACAATAATATTCATGCTGAAAATTTAAACCCTAAATGTAGCGACTGTTTGGAAAATAAACAAGAAACGCTAAAAACTGCTAAAGTTTATTGTCTTTTTTGGTTTTTCAATTTTTTGCGGTTATATTTTTATTAAGAGTGGTTTTCCACTTCATAAACTTTCCAAATAAATAAAAAATGGAAGAAAAAACATTTAAATATTCTGTAAGTAACAGAATATTCAACGAAAAAATAGAGGATGGTTTGTTTAAAACTATTTATAATTCAATGATTCCGATAAAATCAACAATAGAAGAATTTTCGAAACTAATTTTAAAGCCAGAGGCACACAGTTGGTGTGGTGGTACATTTTCAGGATTAATAAATGATAATAACTGGATTGACTCTTCGATAATTGGAATGGACTTCGATAAAGGAGAAATAACACTAGATGAAGTGTATTATAAATTCAAAGAATTTGATATTATCCCAAATCTTCATTACGATACGTTCAGTAGTTCGGAACATCTGCATAAATTCAGGGTGGTTCTCTTTTTTGACACCCCCATTACATGTAAGAGAATTTATACAAAGATTTTGATTACTTTGGAAAAGTTATTCTACACGGATCCTAACTGTAAAAACCCTTCTAGGATTTTCTATGGTGGTACGAATGTTCATATAACTAATAAAATTCCCCTTTCTTTAGAATATTTCATACAATTTATTGATATAAATACAATTGCCAGAGATAATAATCTTACTAGAGGAATTACAGATACCAGTTCAATTGATGCTAATTTTTGTAAACCCTTATATTCTAATAATAAGAATGTACATTTTTTAGCATCACATAATAAATTAAATTGTACTTCTATAGCAGGGGAAAAAGTAATTAATTGGGATAAGGCGTGCGAAAAAATAAAAATATTAAATGATTTCAATAGTGGAAAATGGTTATATCATCAAGAATTATTTGGGTTGGCAACCAATTTAATGTACGTGAGAGGAGGATTAAAGAAGATGAAATCAATCATGAATAAATTTAATAAGACTGGTAAAACAGATTATACCAAAAATAATTTTGCCATATTACCTTATGTGAAACTTAAAGGATATAATCCGATTCCAGTTCATAGGTTTTCATCCCATCTGGAAGATCAGGAGATTCATGATATTATAACAGAAGTTCGCAATATCCGGGGACATATCGAGGTCATAACACCGGTAGAGAATATAAGTCTCAAAGAAGCAGAAAATAAAATGATTTCAAAATTCAATGAGGTTATTTCAAGTGAAGAAACCGGTAAAACTTATATTTTTTCGTTACCAACCGCCATTGGTAAAACCCGGTTACTTGAAAATGTAGAAAAGTGTATCATTGCCTTACCTACCAACCATTTGAAAAATGAAATAAAGGAAAGAATGAAGGTTAATTATACTTACTCACCGGATTCGATTGAGTTTAAAGACTCTTTTCTCAATAAAAAAATTGAATATTTTTATAAGATCGGATTACCAAAAAAATCAATGAAAATCATACGGAATATTGCCGAAGGAAAATATCTTTCCAACAAGGAAGATGTACAGTTGGCAATAGATTATTGTTCTCAACTTGATCTGTGTGATAATCCAGACATAACCGTTTTATCCACCCATAAAAGAATAATTAATTCTGATTGTCTTTTGCACAAAACCGTAATTTTCGATGAAGATCCTTTAAATACTTTGGTTGAGATAAAAACAACTTCAATCAAAGATATAGCTGGAGTGCAGTATTTCTACACCCCTTTAAAGTCAGTAGCAAATCATCTTTCAGATATTAAGGAAGGAATCTATGAAACACCATTCTTTAATATCGATCAGGATGATTTATTTAAATTTATTGACGATAAAAGAATATTGGAAACCAATGTGTTTGATTTTCTTAACAGTAAATTCTTCATCAAACATGAGGGTTCTATTCATTACATTATGAAAAAGGAATTACCGGAAAATAAAAAGAATATTATCCTATCAGCAACTATTCCAATTGACTTTTATAAAAAACTGTATCCAAATATTGAATTTGAATCTGTTGATATAAGAAATGTGGAACAGGTTGGAAAGGTCATCCAATATACCGGACGTTCATGTTCAAGAAGTGGTCTGGAAAGATATGGGGAAACTGTAAGTAAAGAAGTTGGGGAACAAACAGTAATTACTTTTCAAAGACTTAAAGGATTATTTAAAAATCCAACCCAAGATATCCATTTCGGGAACTGTTCAGGATATGATTATCTCAGTGGTAAAGATTTGGTGGTTGTAGGAACTCCGCACCGTAATAATATCGAATATTTCCTCCTCGCCAAACTTATGGGAGTAGAATTCGATTACTTCAACTCACCGTTCCGTTATCAAAAAATTGAATACAATGGATTTAAATTTATGTTCAATACATTTGATAATGAAGATCTCCGAAATATTCAACTCCAGTTAATAGAATCAGATTTAATACAGGCAGTTGGAAGAGCAAGAACACTAAGAAATAAATGTACAGCACTGGTTTATTCAGGATTACCTTTATCAATAGCAGACGAGTTTATCATCAAAAAGAAATCTGCATAGTCATCAAAAAAACTCAATTTTTAGGCAAAAAAATTGAAAAATTTTTATTTTTATTTTGGGTATCAAAATATTCTAAAGGTTTTTCTCCAGTTTAATATTAAATAACACTTTTCTGAAATTTTAGTGAAAAACTGGAAAAAAATAATTTTGAGATATTATCCCCCCTATCGAACCATAGTAATTAGGAGGAGGGAACGGAGGAAGGATTTAAGGCAAGGGGGGCAGGGGGTTATATAATCTACAATTTGAAAGGTGTTAATTCACACCTTTCTTTTATATATAGTAATTTTGATACATCCGGAAGATAGAATTGTTTTGCTCCACACAAGCAAAATAAATTTTCTATCCGGAGATCATTCAATTCATGTACAATTGTAACTATAGATTTCTACAGGACCTGCACTAAAAAATATTTTGCTCTTCAGTTTACTGCAGTTACCGGGGACCTTGAGTGCTTAATTTTATTCTGCTCTCCAATTGAAAAAAACCAGACTCAATTCCTGATCAACAATATTTAATTATTATTCTTTACAATTCTGCGGTCTTAAAATTTAAAACAAAAACTACATCTGTTTTTAAACGCTAAATAGTGCTAAAAGCATAGGCAGAACGTCCATTTCGCCGTAAATTTAATCTGAAATTAAAATTACAACAAAAATGAGGGTTAAATATAATAGAGTTTCTACTTTAGGTCAGACAGGAAATCGTTTTGAAGCAGATACGGATAAATATGATTTGGTATTATTAGACAAAGTTTCAGGCACAGTAAATTTTAGAGACCGAGAGAACGGACGGATCTTAATTGATCTTGCGGGAAAGAGTCAGATAACTGAAATAGTGGTCGAAGAAATTTCCCGTTTGGGTCGTAATACAAGAAACGTACTCGAAACACTCGAGATCTTTGAGGAGCATGGGATTAATGTGGTGGTAAGAAACATGGGACTACAATCCCGACCTAATGGAGAGAAAAACCCTATATGGAAAGTCATAATTACGATAATCTCAAGTTTGTATGAGCAGGAACTTAGTAACCTAAGGGAAAGGATCGCCGCCGGAAAATTAATCGCCCTTCAGCGAAATGTGCGATTTGGCCGTCCCACCGGGTCTAATGAAAGTGATGCAACCTTCATTAATAAACCAAAAAATAAAAAGGCGTTGGAATATCTGAAAAAAGGAAGAACATTAAGAGAGATTGGAAAACTACTTGAAATGTCAACTAAAACAGTACAGAAAGTAAAAAAAGTTGCTGTAAAACTTGATATGATGTAAATGTAAGTAAGGTTAATCCATCCATTTAACCTTAAATTTTGAATTTTTCAAAAAAAACTAGCACTTGCTTGTTAATAGGTACGGTTTTTTTCGGTGCAAAATAATATTGTTTTTTATATTATAATTGAATGAACACTGTTATATGTTCCCAGATAAAGATTTTTATTTTCCGGTTTAAATTTCAATCTTTTATGATTTACGGCAAAAATGTACCTTAAAGGTACCGAAAAGTACATATAAAGTCTTAATAACTTAACATAAAGTACACTTTCAACTGATTAATTTTGAGTTTTGTATATTTTGCTACAACATGTACGAAAATAAATTTTCACTTTAATGATAGACTAATTATATTTGCTATTGATAAGATTAAATAATCCTATCAAATACATTTCGAACACATAGAACGCTTGTCTAACGACATTCCTCAGGTAAATCTGGTACATTTAATTAGGGGGAATATGTTAGCAACTCTCATGTCATATCTATATGGCGTGGGGGTCTGCTACTTATTTGACCCTAACGGTTTACCAGAACCTACCTGATAGAATAAGTTTAGTAGTCCTCACGCTTTCTTTATTAATTAACAACTCTTTTTCGGGACTGAAAGGAAATAAAACTTTAACTATGAAAAAAGTTTATTTATCTCTATTAACAGTAATCTTTTTAGGTTCATGTTCAAACAATGATTCTGAAACTACAGAAGAAAATAAAAATCAATCACAACAATTTATCGGTAAATGGCACCGTTACAAAACGGTAATTCTCAACGGTAAAACCGACACTCCCCTAAGTTCTTACGATCATGCTAAATGCGAAATAGAAGCAATACATGAGTTTACAACAAACAGTAAATACTTATTGACAAATTATGTTTTAAATTCTTCCACTCAACAATGTCAACAAATAGGGAGTATAGAAACATATCCTTATTCTTATAATGCTACAACAAATATTTTAGATATTGATGGAGAACGTTATTACATTAAACATAGTGATTCCAAGGAATTAATTCTTCAGGATTATGAATATTATGATCAAAATGGTGACGGAACAAAGGAGAAAAGATTAGATTACTATAAAAAATAAACCACCGAAAACCGAAATTCATCATGAATTATTTAAACTACCTTGAGAATCTTGATTTCGAATCAATGATTACAACTTCATTTCTATTGCCTTTCTTCGCTATAATGGTGGTTGTTAAAATTCTTTCCGCAATAATTTTTTCTTTCGTCCCGGATGATTATGACGATGATCCTTATCAAGTTACCGTATTTTCGAATATACTTTTGTACTTCATTTTCTCTTTCTTTATTGTAACAGTATATGATTATAATGATAGGAAAGGGATATTAGATTTCCGGTATTCTCAAAATGTATTTGAGGAAAATTCTAAAGAATTCGTAGTGAAAGAAGATACTAAATTAGAAAATGATCAAAACATTAATATTGAAGATCTAAATTCTTTTGAAAGTAAAACATTTTCTTGGGATGATATAGTAATTACACCCGAAGCTGAAAGACTAATAGATAATGCAAACCTAACCGAGAAATATGTGGGATTATCATCTGAGGATATTATCAAACTAAAAAAGATAATGAGTGACCCGAATCCCGATCCACTATCTAAGGCTGAAAACAAGATCGAGGTTGGAAGCACTGAATGTAAATGGTGTGAAAAAAAGATTGATATCAAAGCGATTATTTATACTTCAAAGGATTTGTTAGGGGTAATTGTAAAACCTAAGTCTGAAGACCCTTTTGAAATGATTGCTTCTGTAATGACGGTTTTAACAGTTAGTCCCCAAGCCTGCATTGAAAGTTATGAACTCCAAGATACAAATCAACATAAATATCAATTTATTGTAACCGATGAAAAAGAATTTTGTTCCTTAAAATGTGAGAAAGAATTCAAAAATAACAGAGGATACTAAAATTTAAAATAAACTTATGAAAACATTATCACTTATTGGAATTTTGATCAGTATTTTAGGAATTGTATTGTGTTTAGGAATTATTGATAATTTTGTCGCATACGGGAACAAACTTATTGACTATTTAAATTTAAACCACAAAGAAATTAAACACGAAATTTTCTCGATAACTTCCGTTTTAGATACCGGTAGAACTATTTGTTTTGTTTTAATGGGTCTTTTTGCATTCAATCTTTTTGTATGTACTAAAGTTTACCGTTCCAGAACTTAAGATATGTATTCCAAAAATATTAATACAAGTCAAAAGAGGCTGTCTCAAAAGTACCCTCTCTCTCGGACTCCTGTTTGACAACTTTTATCATTTAGGAGATTCTCAGAGCATTAGTTTACCTTTTGGGACAGCCTCTTTATTTTTTTCCGAATTGTTTCTTGGCAGTCCAATTTCATGTTCCTGAGGATAAGGCTTTCTAAAAGTCATACTTACATCTTCTTTAATTTGACGGTGAATATCATATTGTTTTTCTTTATCGTAAGAATACCGGGGATCGGTGATCATTGGCATCTTTGCCATTTTATGAATAGTAATGGTAGGAAAGTGAAAATCAACTTCAACCCTTCCGAGTAATAAATAACAACCGCCTTCCTGAAAATCATATTCCTTTAAACTATTGGGAAAATGTGCGGTGTCAAAATAATCACCGTTGACATCGATCCAAGTTCCAAAATACATCGTCCCTTTTTTAGTGGGAACGTGTTTTCTGGAAATAAGATATGCTAACATTTTTACCTGTCTTTTATGAAATTTCAACAAGTCTTTTACAAATACTGATCCTCTGTATTTGGTTTTTAATAAATCAAAAGGACTACATGAAACTGGAAGTCCAATTAACTCAATTTCATCAAATGCATCCTCGAAACTTTCTCTTTTCAGTTGTGGAAGTTTAAATTCCTGAACAGGTTCTTCAATTAACATCAAACCCCTATTCTTAGGTTTAAAATTTATTAATAGTAATCTTATTTCAACAAGCAATTCATTCTTTGGTTTACAAGTAAACCAGAATGCTCCAATAAAAATTAGAACCTTCATCGGTTCCATCATAATATTAATCCGTCTGATAAAATCTTCTTATGCTTTATAATCTCCACAAATTTTCAATTTCCATAGCAATATCATGAGATACTTGATTCAAAATTTCCAAATCTTTATCACCTCGATATATCATGGAAATGAAAGCATACATTTCAATTTCTTTTTTAATCCTTGGGATAAATTTACGACGCACTCATCTATGCCAAAAATAAAACAAACTCATAATCAATATATTAAAAAATAAGTTTAAATTTGCACTTCTATTAAAATCAAGATGAAAAATAAGATTGCCTTAGTTTTAGGATTATTCACAATAGTTACTGTAAAATCACAGAACACAGTACGCCCCGCTTCCGAAATATTTTCAGATTTCAATGGTTATTGGAGAAGCTCCAACAATGCAGTAATACCCAATAACAATCATAATTTACTTGCCTTTACTTGGAATGCAAATGGAATTAATAATATTAACACACCCATAACTTATTCTACCGGAGTTAATAATTCGGCTTTATCCAGCAATAATATTCCTTTCACATCTGCCACATTTATTTCATTACCCATTTACACAATCCCCTCTCCAGGTAGCGGAACTTTTATTGGGGTAGGACAAGCATTTGGAGGAAATGGTAATGTAACGCCGGTGCCGGTTAATAATAATTTAGTACAATATCTTACTGATGGTATTAACGGTTTAGGTTTAGGAACTGCTATTTTTAATATACCACAAGGCTCTAACATTGCCTTCAATACGATGGGAATTGTTCCCACATCAATCGGAGATGGTGTACCGGATCTTATTTTTACTCAGATGGGACAACCCAGCAGTACATCAGATGTATTTCACTTTCAAAATGGTCCCACCCCATCAGATCCGATGGTAGGAACTCCTTATTCGGTAGCTTTTGGTGCAGAAGTAAATGGTATACCGGTAGTTCCGTCTATTGGTAACGCCTGCTGGAAATTTTACAGAGCAAATGTATCGCCTCCTCTTTATGATGCAGGAACTTCAAGTGGATGTACGAGAAACATTAGAGTTATCGCTTTAGATTGGTCTGAAATGGGAATAACGACCGCAAATTATCAGAGTGCAACAACATTAATTCAAACATATTCAGGAACATCAGACCCTGCTTTTATTGGTGCTTATAACGCTGCATCAATTACTTTTGCGTCTACTTTTAGCGGAACTGTCTTTAATGATAACAATGCAGGAACTCCTGATGGTAACGGATATCAGGGAGCAACTGTTAAGCTCTTTAATAATGGAGTAGAAATAGGATCAAAAACAACTGATGTAAACGGATATTATTATTTTGACAATATAAACATCAATACTTATCCCGGTCCTTACACAATTCAGTTAACAGAGCCAACAGGTTTTAATGTTGTAGGTAATAAAGTGGGAACTACTGCCAACAGTTTCACAGCAACAATCTCTAACAGCATTTCTTCAGAGAATAATTTTGGAATCAATCAACCTCCTGTAGCGGTAGATGATAATGCTTCTGTTGGTAAAAATATGTCTAAAACATTCAGTATCGTAACGAATGATTATGACTTGAATTCAGGGTCTTTAATATACTCTACAATTAATCTCATCGCTCCCTCTGGTGCAACCAATATTATAACTTCCGGAGGATATACGAAAGGATTTATAATTGCCGGACAAGGAACTTGGCTGGTAGATAATCTTGGAAATCTAACATTTACCCCCGCTATCGGATTCTTCGGAAACGCTACTACCGTTAATTATAATATTAAAGATTTAGCCGGGCTTACAAGCAATAATGCCTCAATTTTCATCGCTGTAGATTACTGCATAAAACCAGGAGCGTCAGGAATTCCTGATGGATATTCAAAAGTAGGAATTACTACATTAAAAACCCGTAACAAAAACTGGCCCGAAGGCCCAACAATCAATGAAGGAGGTGTTCCCAATGGTTTTATTGCGTTAGAATCTAATACAAAAGGACTGGTTATTACCAAAACTACAAGTACAGCAAATATTATTAATCCCCAAAAAGGTATGATAGCATATGATATTACAGATCAATGTATAAAACTTTATAACGGAACTACTTGGAAATGTATAAAAAGAGCGTGTAACGATTAAATATAAAATATGAAAAATATAAAAAATACAAAAACATTCTATATAGGCAGTCTTATATTTTATTCTTTAACCTTATCCGCCCAGGTAGCCATTGGTAAAACATCAGTAAATGGAAACAGTACACTGCTGGATTTCGGGGGAGCAACAGCTACTAATTCTCCGACAGATGTTGAAACCACTAATTTCAAAGGCATCATTCTCCCTGCATTAACAGCAACTCCTACATTTTCTGCTACCACTCCAACTACTAATAATCCACAAAACGGAACATTCATATTTGATAAAACTTCAGTAAAAGTGAGAATGTTTACTAATGGTAGTTGGGTAGATATGTCAGATACGGGAAGTTTAACCAATCTTACATCCAATACAAGTGCAGAGAGTGGGAATGGTGTGATAATAGGTTCCAATATAAGTTCGGCTACGGGAGTACTTGTTTTAGAGTCTCCCAATAAGGCAATTATATTACCTCACATTAAAAATCCTCATACAACAGTAAAAAGTCCCTATGCTGGTATGATGTGCTATGATACAGTAAGCAATTCGATTGCGGTATATGATGGCAGTAACTGGAACTATTGGAAATAAAAATCTTTACCAACTCTACGCCTCTGTTTTTGCTTTAATAACTGATAGAAGATTTTAACGGAGCACAGAAAGGATTCACAAAGATGGAGGTTTCCTGCGGAACGTCGAAGACTATTCGAAATACCCCGAACCTATTCACTTTTAGGAAAATAGCAACAGTGGCAGCAAAGCTTAAATTTAAACATAATATTCTGAATATAAGAAGTGATTCAATATCCTTCAACTCCACCAAAATAAAAGGGTATAACACCATTTAAAATCTAAAAATATTTTATAAATTGCTCAAATTCATTCCGTTTCATTGATTGCCTTTGTGGTGATTGAAATGGTGGTCACAAAATTTAATTATTTTTTAAAACATATTTTCTTACCGCGCTCGACGAGATCATTACATCCTTCTTGAATTTTCTTTACATAAAAAAATGTACGGAAATTATTGATGATGATGTGTACTTACAAACCTTCTAAGAATGGAGTCTTGCCGGTTTTGGCGGGATATAAATTTTAAAAAAGTTGCAAGATTTATTGCAAGACTTTTTTAGTAAATGGTCATAGAACATATTAAATCATCAAAGAAATGAAAGTACTATATTTTTTCAATCATCTCATATTCAGAACCTTAAAATCAAAAACACTATGACTGTTAATCAGAGGGTCGCTGGTTCGAGCCCAGCAGGAGGAGCAAAAAGACTTACAGAAATGTAAGTCTTTTTTATTTATCCTTTTTTAGTCCTATCAACTGAAAAATAATTATTTTAAATATAATTATATTTTAACAAAACAATAACTATAACACCATCAAAACGATGGTGTTATTTCATTACATTTGCAGTTTTGTATTTAAACCATTAAAAGTTTAAATAATATTTATTTTTTTATAATAAAAGTGCATAATTTTTGTTTATGCAAATAGCTTGAAGAAACAACAAATGTTAATTAATAATTCCAAATATTACTCCCTCTTTCTATTTCTATTTTTTGCGGATCTCGTATACTCACAAAATTCGGCAAACGGCAGAATTGTAGATGCAAAAACCAATAAAGAAGTTTCCGGAGTGGATATTTTCATCAATGAAAATGAAAAAGCTGCTCTTACCACAACTTCGGGAAACTTTTCCGTACAGTCGGACAGCATAATTTATAAACTTCGGTTTTTAAGAAAAAACTATTCCTTAGAAAGTATAGACGTAACTCCTCAAAATGCCACCAATATTTTTGTAAAACTGGCTCAGGAAAAAGTAGGCAGCATACAGGAAGTAGTTATCCACAACGAAAAGCCGAAATATAAAAACAAAAAAGAAAATCCCGCTTATGCCATTATGCAGAAAGTCTGGGAACGAAAAAGAAATAACGGTTTAGATAAATTCGATACCTATACTTATAAAGAATACGAGAAAATTCAGTTTGATGCCAACAATCTGGACAGTGCATTTATGAAGAGAAAAATCTTTAATAAACTTGAATTTATTTTCGATTATAAAGATTCCACCGCAAGCGGAAAAATTGGACTTCCCGTTTTCCTGAATGAAGCGATCTACGAAAATTACGGTGAAAACAGACCTTCAAAAAGATCAAAAAGGCTTTTGACTGCTCAGAAAACATCAGGCTTTCAGGACAATCAGATCATTACTTTAACGGCAAAAAACCTTTACCGTGACATCAACATTTACGATAACACGTTAAATTATTTCGACATCGGATTCCCAAGTCCCGTTGGAGAAACTGGGTTCAGTACGTATGATTATAATTTGGTTGATACCATTTCCATGCGCGGAGAAAACGCTTTCAAAATCCGTTATCAGCCGAAAAGAACGGAAGTTTTGGCATTTCAGGGATACTTATATATTGACACCGATAGTTATGCAGTTTTAGGGGCAACTTTGAAATCGACTCAAAAAATCAACGTAAACTTCATCAACGGAATTTCTACAGAACTGGAATATGATAATCCAGACGAAAATACTTTTCTGCCAAGAAAATTTGTGACGGAAATTGAAATGACGCCTTTTTCCAAGAAAAAAACATCTAAAAGCATCATTGCTAAAAGATCAGTCGATTATTCGGAATATCAGTTCAACAAACCTCTTGAAGACAAGATTTTCAAAAGAACCGAGGAAGAATATGATGATAAATTCGTAGAAAAAGACGATGCATATTGGGTAAAAGCCAGACCGGATTCTCTCTCAAAAAGCGAACAGGGAATTTATGATATGCTTGATAAGCTTCAGCAGACTCCGAAGTTCAACCGTATTGTAAAGCTTTATGAAACGTTGGGTTCAGGGTATTACAACATTACCAAAGGAATAGATTTAGGTTCGATTTTCTCCGTTTACGGAAAAAATGATGTGGAAGGAGACCGAATCAGAATCGGAGCAAGAACTTATTTCACAAGAAATGATCCTTGGAGAGTTCAGTTTTACACGGCTTACGGTTTCAAAGACCAACAGGTAAAATATGGTGCTGAAGCAAGATTTATGTTTAACAGAGTAAACCGTTTTACAGTAGGTGCAGGAACAAGAAGAGACATTCTGCAATTGGGAGTTCAGCTTACAAATGACGATGGAATTATGGCAAGAACGTTTGCTTCTTCAACGCTTTTCGCAAGGGGAGAAAATGCTTCTTTAAGCTCCGTTAATCAAACCAACCTGTTTACGTCTATTGAGCCATGGAAAAACTTTCAGATCAGGTTAGACGGAACCATGCAAAGCATTAAATCGGCAAATCCGGACGGATTTAATCTGATGTATTACAAAAACGGAGATCTGAGAAAAACAACCAACGATTCGCATTTTACTTTAAGTTTAATTGCAAGACCGGGGGCAAAATTCTCCCAAACCGGAATCGATCGCTATGAACATGGAACTTTGGCTCCGACTATTGTGTTAAAATACACAAGAGGAATTGAGGGATTATTCGGGTCAGATTTTAATTATAACAAACTGCAGTTCATGTTCTATAAACCCGTCTTAATTGGAAGCTGGGGAAAAACATTAATTAACTTTGAAGCCGGAAAGAACTTCGATACAGTTCCGTTGGCTTTGCAGAATGTAATTCCGGGAAACCAATCGTACAGTCTGGCGCAAAATACTTTTGCACAGCTTAATTATTATGAATTTGTTGCAGACACTTATACAACGCTGCATTTAGAGCATCATTTTAACGGAAAAATCCTTTCTTATATTCCTTTGATCAAGAAATTAAAACTAAGAGAAATTGCCTTCATCAGAGGAGCTTACGGAACATTAAGCGATGCTTCAAAAGCAATTAATGTGGAAGGATTCAAATATTCTGCTCCAAGCGAACACGTTTATTATGAATACGGTTTCGGAATCGAAAATATCGGCTTCGGAAACCTTAGAATTTTCAGAGTGGATTTCAACTGGCGCGGAAATTACCTCAACAGACCGGATATTTCAACTTTCGGAATTAAAGCAGGTTTTCAGGTCGGCTTTTAAAATACAAAACTCCTTCAGCGCGAAGGAGTTTTTTTTATTTCTTAAGATTCTTCACCATAACCTTTGCAGCTATTGCAATGCGCTACAATGTACACAATTTTACACGGCGGTCTCTGCCCTTCCGGAATGCTGCAATAGACATCGCATGGTAAACATCCCTGATCCGGAGATGCTCCTCCCATTACATTTTTAAGATCCTGTCTTTTGATTTTTTTTAAATTTTTCATAGTAATAGATTTTATAAAGTTGACAAAAAGTCCCGATATGAGGCTTGAGTTTCAGATTTAATAGTCACAAGGCATTACATCAATAACCGAATTAATACAGTGTTGTTTCTGCCATGCTGTCCACGTACACCATTCGTAACACCAATCTGCGGGAATCGGACATCTTTCTCCTCCAGCAATGGCTTTAAGCTGTCTTTTCGTTAGTTTTTTTTAGATTTTTCATATTAGCTTGGTTTAATTTGTCGCCTACTCTGTTTGCTTTTTGGCTTACGCAATATATTAGTTATTTGATAGTTACCAAATATATAAATATTTCCCGTTAAATTGAATAAATATAAAAACTTTAACTTTTCCTTACTTCATTGCACAAAAAAAAGCCTCAGCAAAATTGCCAAGGCTTTTAATTTTTATAAAACGCTGAAATTATGCGTTTGCTTCTACAGATACAAAAGATCTGTTATTTGCTTTCTTTCTGAAAACTACTTTTCCGTCAACTAATGCGAACAAAGTGTGATCTTTACCGATACCCACGTTTGCACCTGGGTGGTGTTGAGTACCTCTTTGTCTAACGATGATGTTACCCGCAATAGCATCTTGACCACCGAAAATCTTTACACCTAATCTTTTAGAGTGAGATTCTCTACCGTTTTTGGAACTACCAACTCCTTTCTTGTGTGCCATTTTATTTTAAGGTTTTTTGGTTTAAAAAATTATTCTGCGCCTTCAGTTGCTTCAGCGTCAGCTTTTTTAGTTGTCTTTTTAGCAGGTTTTTCTGCTTTTTTAGCTCCTTCAAATCCTGTAATACCAGTAATCTGAATTTGAGTTAAAGATTGTCTGTGACCATTTTTCACTTTGTAACCTTTTCTTCTTTTCTTTTTGAAAACGATTACTTTATCAGCTTTTACATGATCCAGGATCTCTGCTTCTACAGTGATTCCGCTTACAGCTGGGGCGCCTACCGTGATTGCTCCGTTTACAGTAAGAAGTACTTTATCAAAAGATACTTTTCCTCCTTTATCTCCTTTTAAACGGTTTACAAACAACTTCTGGTCTTGCTCAACTTTGTATTGAAGCCCTGCTATTTCTACAATTGCAAACATTGTTTATAGATTTTTAGTTATTTCGAGGTGCAAATATAAGAAATATTTTCTAATCTGTTCAAATTCAATTCAATCTTTTTTAAAATAAAATTTTAACTATGTTTTGAATAATTTTTCACAATAAAGTGATATGAATTTCCGTTTAAATTTATATCTTCGTTTTCACCAAAATATTTATATATATGAAAAGAAAAATCCAATTCCCGATTCTTTTGGGAGCCATTGCTGTACTTTCTTTGTCAGCATGTAACGACGACACCATGGAAACGCCTGTACAACCAGAACAACAGGCAGAAAACCTGAAACCGGAACAGCCGAATGCTCTTGAAAAAGTTTGTTATTACGTAGATCAGTACTGGAGTTCTTCATCTGTATTGCTTACTTCACTACAGAATTCTGCAGACACCAACTTTATGAATTCCCAAATGACAAAAATTGCCAGTATGTGGGGAAGAAGCAACCCGACTTTAAGGTTTGTGAATGATCCTTCAAATTTTAACTCTACCTACAATGCTATTTCGTATTCTACAGGAAAAATCTATTACGGCTATGCCATTTATTATGATGCGAAAGCAAAGGGCGGAGATATTGTAAATGCGATGATTCTTGCTCATGAGTACGGTCATCAATTGCAATATATTTTCGGACTTCCTACGGTAACAGAATCCACAGCAAGACCCAACGAACTGGAAGCAGACGGCTTTGCAGGATATTACCTTAGAAGACCTAACGGCTACAACCAGACGAGTTTTGCACAGATTGCAGCCGCTTATGAATTTGCACAGAGCATCGGAGATTATCAGACCACAAGTCCGGGACACCACGGAACACCTCCGCAGAGAAGATCCGCAGTCCGTTTAGGATTTTTATTAGGACAGTACAGCCTTAGTGCAGCAGATTTCGATTACAACTTCTTCTATTATTATCAGGGAGTTTTAAACGGAACCTACAAAATGGCAAAAAACAGCAAGTATCCGGAACTTGATGCTTACATGAAGCAGTATCTTGATGAGCTGAAACAAATTCAGACCGGCGAAATTTCTGCTGAAGAATTTAAAAACTTAAAGTAAATCATCATTTTTGAAATATCTTTCTCTGGAGGCAGGACATTATTCCTGTCTCTTTTTCTTTATCCGGATATTCGTAAAGTTTCTTACTTTTGAAGCATCATACGTAACAAATGAACAGAGACCTCTATATTGATTTCGCAAAAGGACTGGCTACCATTTCCATTATCTTTATCCATACCGCTTTCTGGTCGGGACAGTTTTATATTCAGCCGGAAGTAAGGGTTTTCTCTTTAGTTTTCGATGTTGCCCTGTTTTATGCCTTAAGCGGAATTACATCCGGTTCCAATATCGAAAAAACATTATACAGACTGCTGAAACTGCAGATCACGTATATGATTTTTGTAACATTCCTCTTCTTTCTGGATTATTTCTTTAAAGTTTTCGGATTAACATTTTTTTCTCTGGAATGGCTGCAGAATTTTTATTCAACCTTCGGATCGAAGTATGCTACCACAAGTATTTCTACCGCTCCGCAATGGGAAAATTTGGGCAACTGGTATCTTCACCAATACATCAATGCAGACACTTTTCCGGTAGTTATGGGAAGCTTCTGGTATTTAAAAGTCTATTATATTTTAACGGTTTTCGGAGTTTTAATATTAAAATTCTTTCCGAAACATGTTAACTGGTTCATCGGACTTTGTGCCGGATTAACCTTATTATTTAATATTTTTCCGGAAATTTATCCTTCAGGACAGGTAGGATATGTTGCTTTTTACATGACTGTATTCCTAATTGGTAACAGAATGAAAGGCAAGAAAATTCCGGACAGGATGATTCCTTTACTGTATGGAATTGTTGCGGTGGCAATAACCGGACTGTTCGGGTTTTACGGACAGGAAATATTTTACAAAATCAATAAAAATAAATTTCCGCCACAAATCCCGTACATTATCTGGACTTTCTTCTCTTTGGTAACGCTTTTTGTTTTTTATAACCGATTAAAGATCACAAAAGAAAATGTGGTGACCTACATTGGTAAAAACGCGATATTTTTCTATTTCGCACAAGGGATAAGTTCTTCACTGGTTTACTTTTTAGTTGTTCCAATGAAGGGGAATATGCCTTGGTGGATTTTAATGATTTTAATTTACGGGATCAATATTATTCTGGCATTCATCATTTCAGCCGGCTTGAAAAAAGTTGATGAATGGGGTTGGAAAATATTAGAGTTTTTAAGAAGCAAAACGGCTTCTCATTAATCTCTGTTTCTTCCGCCTCTTGCAATAAGGGCAACAATAACGATTAAAACAACAGCTCCGATAATGATGTACGTTGGATTGGTGTACCATTCTGTTGTCGTGGTGGTTGTTTGTTCAGTGGTTACCGTTCCGCCGCCCGTTGCTGTTTCCTGAGCAAAGCTGAAAGCCGACATGAATAGAATAAGCATTGCCGAAAGTAAAGCTCCTGCTTTAGATTTTAAAGTGGTAATAGTTTCCATTGTTTATATTTTTAATTTGGTTTCTTAGTTAAAACAAATTAAATACCAAGATTTTTAAATTATTAAGAAAAATATTTTTTAAACATTCTGAATATTTAAATAAACTTTAATCGTATCGCAAATTATTTTAATTTTACAGAAAATTTTAAAACATGTTTAAGTTGAAACTTCCTACCGATCCAAGGTGGGCAAATATTGCTGAAGGAAACATTGAAGAAATTTTAACGGATCATGCATGGTGCGAGCAAAAAGCCGCTACCAACGCGATAGGATTAATTACCATGCTTCCCGAATATCCGGAAATTGTAACGGAACTTCTTGCCATCGCACAGGAAGAGCTGGAGCATTTTCGTCAGGTTCATGAAATTATAAAAAAAAGAGGATATACTTTCGGACGCACCCGAAAAGACGATTATGTGAATGAACTGGTAAATTTCATCCAGAAAGGTGGTAACAGAGACGACCTTATTGTAGATAAAATGCTGTTCGCCGCCATGATTGAAGCAAGAAGCTGTGAAAGATTTAAAGTTCTGACAGAAAATATTAAAGATGAAGAGCTTAAAACCTTCTACAGAGAACTGATGATTTCGGAAGCCAACCATTACACCACCTTCATCGGGTTTGCAAGACAGCTCGGAGACGAAGAAAAAGTAAACAAACGCTGGGAAGAATGGCTGGAATATGAAGCCAAAGTCATTCAGTCGTACGGAAAAGGCGAAAGCATCCACGGATAAATACTATAAGATTGAAAAAGCTGACGTTTGAAAATATTGCCAATTTTTTCCTGAAAAATTTCTTTCAGGGACTCGTGATTATTGGTCCGATCGGACTGACAATCTTTGTGATCTGGTATGTTGTAACGTCTATTGATAATATTATTCCTTCTGTTGCAAAGGAAATTCCAGGGCTCGTTTTCATCTCAACCATTCTATTTACCGCAATTTTAGGCTTTTTGGGAAATAAATTCGTGGTCGGAAGATTCTTTTTCGATGCAATGGATCGTCTTCTTGAAAAAACACCCGGTGTAAAGCACATTTATACTCCAACAAAAGATGTAATGTCCTCGTTTGTAGGAGACAAAAAAAAATTCAATGATCCTGTCTGGGTAAAAACCAACGAAAATCCTGAAATATGGAGAATTGGCTTTTTAACGCAAAAAGAAATGGCAGACGTTGAAAAACACAATTATGTAGCGGTATACCTCCCTCATTCTTATGCTATTTCGGGCTGGGTAATCATTACCGAAGAAAAAAACATTAAACCCGTTGTAGGGATGACAGCGGCTTCGGCAATGAAATTTGCGGTAAGCGGCGGTGTTGCAGGGTTCCATTCCGATGATAATATTTTCAAGGCACCGGAATAGTCTTTCTTTTTTACTTAAATACTATTGCAGAAGATCTTCTCTGCTATCATTTTCTTTATTTAGCTGAATACAGCACTAAAGAAAACTTTTATCCTGTTCATTAAAAGAATACATCTGATTTTTAGAATAAAATTTTTTCGCAGATTATTCATTTTTAATGAAAATTTTACAAATTAAAACAAAACTAACAACAATAAAAAAGATGGGCAAAGTTGCAATCATAGGAGCCGGTGTATCCGGTCTGAGTATGGCAAATTATTTGGAAAAAAATAATATCGACTATCATCTCTACGAAAGAAGAACCCCAAATGATCTGAAAGGACACGGATTTATCCTTCCCAAAGAAGGAATTGAACATCTTTCAGCCATTATTGATATTAATGACCTTTACGCAAAAGGAAGTTTTCTGAAAAAATACATCCATTATAACCAAAGCGGAGAAATTCTTTCCGAAAAAGATCTGGATGATGTTTTTGTGGTTTCCAGAAGCGCCCTGATCGAGATTCTTGCCAAAGGAATTCCTTCAGATAAAATTTCTTACAATTCAACGGTTGCGCTGAACGGATTTTCGGAGGGAAAAGCAGAAATTACACTGGACGAAAATACTATTCTGGAAGCAGATGTGGTTGTTGCTTCAGACGGATCAAGAAGCCGCATCAGAAGAACTATTTTTCAGGATGAAATCATGAAAGCCGTTCTGGAAAATGAAGTGGTAAACATCATTGAAAACGAAGAACTGGCGGGCAAAATCGAAAGCAATTTTCTGAAATTCCATCATGAAAACGGCGGACTTACTTTTGGCGTTTTAAAACTTTCATTCTCAAAAATCCTTTGGTACTGCCAGTTTGATATCACCAAACATTTCATCAACGAAGATTACACTCCGGATTGCATCAAGCAGTTTATGTTGGATAATTTTGGCAACTGGAATCCTCTGATTTCATCCATCATCGAAGGTTCAGGCTATGAAAATGCACACATCTGGAGAGTTTATGAGCTTGAAAAATTAAATCCTTTTTATCATCAGAATGTCGTTTTCATGGGCGATGCAGCACATCCATTAATTCCTTTTACAAGTCAGGGCGTTACCTCAGCGTTGAAAGACTCTTTCACTTTAACCCAACTTTTAGCCGAAGGAAATGATCTTCAGGAAACCTTCAGCAAATACGAAGAAGACCGGAAATCTGAAATCGAAATCCATATTAAAAACGGAAGAGCCCTGCTGGAACAATTTCTTTTACCTCTGAACGAACAGCCTAAAAACACTTTACCAATTTCATACAAATAAAATGTTTACAAACAACGATATCAATTTTGAAGCACTGAAAAGAAAAGCCTACAACGGAAGATGGGCAACTCTGGAAGAAGGAATTATCCCTTTAACAGCGGCAGATCCGGACTTCAGAATGTCTAAAGAAATAGAAAACGGAATTATAGAATATATTAAGGACGGCTATTTGAGTTATGGCCCATTCTCCGGACTTCCTGAGTTCAAAAAAAGTGTTGCAGAGCATTTTAATACGGGTAAAAAAGGCAGCTTTACGCCAGAAAATGTGTTGGCTGTTAACAGTGCCGCGATGGGAATGTATATGGTTGCCAAATATGTACTGAATCCCGGAGATGAAGCTATTATTTTCGATCCGGTGGATTTCCTTTTCAAAAAAACAGTGGATTCGGTTGGCGGAAACATTAAATTGTGCGCGGTAGATTCCAAAACAGGAGATATCGACTTTGAAATGTTGGTCTCCTTAATTTCTCCGAAAACAAAACTGATCAGCATCTGTAATCCTCACAATCCAGTCGGAAGAATATATTCCAGAGAGATTTTACAGAAGATTGCAGACATTGCGGCAGCTCATGATCTTTGGGTGATGAGCGATGAAATCTGGAGCGATATTGTGTATGATAAAAAAGAATTCAACACCTACTCTTCTGTTTCCGAGAATGCTAAAAAGAAAAGTTTTACCGTTTTCGGATTTTCAAAATCATTCGGAATTGCAGGATTGAGAATTGGTGCGGTTTTATGCAACGATCAGGAATTAATGGATGATTTCACAGAAAAATCCATGTTCAATTCTACCATCGAAGGCGTTTCTACATTATCGCAGATTGCAGCAAGCGTTGCCATTGATAAAGCAAAACCGTGGTTTAATGATTTTCTTACGCATTTACAGCACAACAGAGATTTAGCCCATAGTATGCTGAGCAATTCGGGCGTTCTAATTCCTAATCTTCCCGAAGCCACTTTTGTTATTTTTCCTAAAATCAACAACGGTATGTCGAGTGACGAATTTGCACAGCAAGTTTTAAAAGAAGGAAAAGTAGCGATTGTTCCCGGCTCGGAACGATGGTTCGGAAAAGGCGCTGAAGGACACGTAAGAATCTGTTTTTCAACCTCACAGGAAATCCTCACCGAAGGACTGAACAGAATAATCAATAGTTTTTAAAAAATACAGAAGCGGATTCAATAAAACTTGAATCCGTTTTTTTTCAAATATGTCTTACCCTAATTTCAAACTTAACTGCTTTTGCGATTTAATTAAAAAGGCTAAAACTTTTTCCCGAAAACTTTTTTTCTTTATTTAAAATACCATTCATTTTTTCCATGATATCATAATTTTTATTTAATTTAAATACATTTATCAAATAAAACCATATTTCATTAATGATTTAAAAACAAAAATTAATATTTTTGATATAATTGCTAATTTAAATCTAATACAATATGAAAATTAAATACATAAGTGCCTTTTTTCTTGGAGCATCTTCCGTTCTGTATTCTCAGCAGATTAATGACACCATATCAAAAGAGGGAAAAATTGATGAGGTTGCCATTACGGGAAGCCGGAATAAAAAAAGAACAGTTGTAGACACTCCGGTTCCGATTGACATCATCGACATTAAACAGGTAAGCCAGTCAACAGGGCAGATTGAAGTCAACCAGCTTTTACAGTTTTCAGCGCCTTCATTCAATTCCAATAAACAATCCGGATCAGACGGAGCGGATGCAGTAGATCCTGCAACATTAAGAGGACTTGGTCCCGATCAGACTTTGCTTTTGCTCAACGGAAAAAGATACCATCAGTCTTCATTAATCAATCTTTTTGGTACAAAAGGCCGTGGAAATACAGGATCGGATATGAATACGATTCCTGTAGGTGCGATAAAGAGAATTGAAGTTCTTCGTGACGGAGCATCGGCGCAATATGGTTCGGATGCGATTGCAGGAGTAATCAACGTTATTTTAAATGACCGTAATCATGGTTTTGAAGGCAATGCTTTTTATGGAGTGAATCTTTTTAAAAGTCCGGGAGATAAAGATGTGGTTTCTGACCGAAAAATAGACGGAAATACTTTTGATTTCTACGGAAACTACGGAACAAAAATAGGTTCTAAAGGCGGGTTCGGAAATTTTACGGCAGAATTTGTCAATAAAGAATATGCGATCCGTAATGCCAATCCTGAAAAATATGATGCTCCGAGACAAAGATTCGGGGATGCAAAATCACAGAATTTTTATTTTTTCGGAAATATTGAAATTCCAATATCCGATAATTTAAAATTTTATTCCAGACAGGGCTTTTCGCACAGAAATACAGACGCTTATGCATGGACAAGAAGCGCGGACGCAGACGGAAATATTCCACAGGTTTATCCTAATGGTTTTAATCCCGTTCAGGATACAAGCATTTCAGATTTCACGTTTGATAATGGTTTAAAATTCAAAGTGGCTAACTGGGAAGTGGATGCGTACAATGCGTTTGGAAGCAACAGATTTACCTATCAGATCGATCATACTATCAATGCAACATTAGGCGTAAGATCACCTACGAGTTTTGATGCGGGAGGACATTCTCTGCTGCAGAATACAACAGGTTTCAATGCAACCCGACAGTTTTCGATTCTGGAAGGGCTGAATGTGGCATTCGGTTCAGAATTCAGATATGAAAAATTCAATATTATCAAAGGTGAAGAAGCTTCTTACGCTATGTATGATGTGAATGGAAATGTCGTGACGGCAAGTACTCCTTCAACATTATTGGTAATCAATCCTTTAAGCGGAGATGTAAGACCGGGCGGTTCTCAGGGTTTTCCCGGATATTCTCAGGAAATTAACAAGTCCAGAAATAATTTTGCAGCGTATGTAGATACCGAACTCGATATTACCAAAAACTGGATGGTAAGCATTGCCGGAAGATTCGAAAATTATAATGATTTTGGAAGCACTTTGAACGGAAAACTGGCAACACGATACAAAATAACACCACAGTTTGCATTCCGAGGATCTTTTTCTACAGGCTTCAGAGCACCGTCTCTGGCTCAGAAATATTACAGTTTACAGTTTACCAATTTTCAGGGAGGAAGTCTGGTTACCATTCAATTGGCTTCTAATGACAGTAATCTGGCAAAAGCAGTCGGAATTCCGCAGCTCAAACAGGAGACTTCTGTGAATGGAAGCGCAGGATTCACTTTTAACACCGGAAAATTTACAGCAACAGTTGACGGCTACTACATCAAGGTAAAAGACAGAATTGTTTTAACAGGAAATTTCTCGCAGGATGATGATGCGATCGGAAATATTTTAATTGAAAACCGTATCGATCAGGCTCAGTTTTTCACCAACGCAATAGATACAAGAACTAAAGGGGTTGATGTTATTTTAAGTTTTAACGAAAATATCGGAAAAGGAAAACTGACAGCAACACTAGCCGGAAACTACAATGAAATGGAGATCACAAAAGTGAATACTTCCGACAGGCTGAAAGGAAAAGAAGACATTTATCTCAGCCCGAGAGAAAGAGCTTTTATCTTAGCTTCTGCACCGAAAACGAAGATCAATCTAAACCTGAATTATAAGATCAGTAAATTCAATGCTAATTTACAGTTGGTAAGATTTGATAAAGTGACTTTGGTAGGCTATAACGGACCGGACGATTACCAAATATACAATCCAAAAGTAACCACGGATCTTTCTTTCGGCTACGAATTTTCAAAAAATATTAGTCTGACGATCGGAAGTAAAAATCTCTTCAACCGATATCCTACGTTGCAAAGAGAGGCAGCTTCAGCCGGAAATACAGAATCAGGAGGTATTTTTGATCCTGTACAGATGGGATTTGCAGGAAGACAGGCTTTTGCAAGATTCAATTTCAAATTTTAATCTGCACAATAAACGCATTAAACTTTTATTTAACCACTGTTGACAAAAGGCTTCTGAATTCAGGAGCCTTTATTTTTTACAGAAAACCAATCTTTTGACTCTTAAAATTTTAACTATTAATTTGGTAATTTTCGCTATACCAATGCACTCTAGTATTAAAACAATTGATAAAACTTATTTAAACTATTTCAGAATTAACCACCAAAGAATGTTAAGGTGAATTTCTATAATAACCAATGCGCTCAAAAGGAATAAAAATTAAAGATTTTTAAAAACTATTGTGATCTTTTTGATTTATAACTGTTGACTTTGAATAGAAGTTTAGTTCATCTTTTGTGACTTTTGCGGTTAAACAAAAGCCTTAATAATCTTATATTCAATAATTTAAAATAATTAAAGAACTTTAAATCAAAAAATTATATTACAAAATTTGTTTGTTTAAATTTTTATTCTACATTTGTAGAAACAAATAACAAATCGTAGAATATGAAAGAAATAAAACTGACCGATTCTGAGAAAGATCTCATGGAAATTCTTTGGGAAAAAGAAAAAGTTTTCATGAAGGACATTTTAGAATCCTACCCTGAACCAAAACCTGCCACTACAACTATTGCCACCCTTCTGAAAAGAATGCAAAATAAGGATTTTGTTGGCTACAAATTGTATGGAAATTCCCGCGAATATTATCCAAAGATCGCGAAAGGAGACTATTTCAAAGAAGAAATGTCTTCCATGATTGACCGTTTTTTCAACAGTTCCGTAACGCAGTTTGCATCGTTTTTTACGTCCAATGCAAAGCTTTCCAAAAAACAGCTGAAAGAACTCCGTGAAATTATCGACCAGCAAATCGACGAAAAATGATGATCGTTTTAAAAATAATTCTGTGTTCTTCCTTGCTTTTGACCGTATATTACGTGTTTTTGCAGAAGGAGAAAATGTATGGTTTCAACAGGTTTTACCTTTTGTTTTCCCTTCTATTTTCTTACACCGTTCCATTCATTTCCATTCAATCGGAAGCTCAAAAACCTGTTAATCGTTTGCAGAAAACGATTGAAGCAACACAGCAGGTTATGGACATTACGCCGAAACAGGAAAGTTTTAACTGGATGAATCTGATTTGGATCTTGTACGGAATAGTAACATTTATTTTCCTGACAAGAACTATTATTTCATATGTAAAAATTAAAAATCTGAAGGGTGAAAAAATGATCTATCAGAATCAAAATATCATCATCACCAATGTAAACATTTCTCCTTTCAGTTTCTGGAATACGATTTATTTAGGAAAAAACTATCTGAAAAACCATGAAATAGATTCCAGAATATTTCTTCACGAAAAGAGTCATCTGGAACAGAAACACAGCATTGATATTATTATTGTTGAAATCATAAAGGCTTTTACGTGGTTCAATCCGTCTGTGCATTTCTACAAAAAAGCAATAATTACCAATCATGAATTTCTGGCAGATGAATCTGTTTTAAAAAACAATTTTGCCATAAAAGACTATCAGAATTTAATTCTGGAAAAAATTATTTCAAGCCAAAACTATAACCTTACGCATACATTCAATTTCAAAAACACCAAAAAACGATTTATTATGATGAACACCAAAAAATCTAAGCTGACAGACTTAAAAAAAGTAATCAGCATTCCGGTTTTGCTGATTGCTTTCGGACTATTCGTGCAGAAAACCTACGCCACTCCGATGGAGAAGATGATCGAAAAAACGCAGGAAACAATATCAGAACCTGTGAAAAAACAGATTGCTGAAAGTAATGAACCAATTACTGATGTTGTTAAAAACAAATCTTTAAACCCTGAAAGTGGAATTACTGAGCAGTTAAGTGAAAACATGATTAATGGAGGAGTTTTTCAGGATACCATCCGACCGAAAGAGGGTAAAAACATGGCAACAAAAGATGAGGCAACACTGCTTCCTCAATATCCGGGAGGAATTAATGAAATGAGGAATAAAATGGCGAAAGCATTTGACGCGTCTAAAATGAATCTAGGCAAAGAAACGTATAGAACTGAGATTAACTATACTGTTCTGGAAGACGGAAATATTGCGGATGTGAAAGCATCAGGAAACAATGAAGCATTTAATGCAGAAGCAGTAATTTCTTTCAAAAAAGCCAATGAAAACATCGTCTGGAAGCCCGCAGAAAAAGATGGAAAACCTGTTCGTTACAGCATGAGAATTCCGCTAATGATGTCTTTTCAAAATTAGGATTGATTTTTTAAAATAAAAACAGCATTCAGATTGGGTGCTGTTTTTGTTTTACATATAGTCATTCGTCTATTTTAATGAATCTATGGTATGAAATAGTTCCCGATGTCAAATATATCTTTCGTATTTTTGTTAGGATAACATCACAATTTTTATGAATTTTAAACTTCAATCAGAATATAAACCTACCGGAGATCAGCCACAAGCGATAGAAAAGCTCACCGAAGGAATCGAAATCGGGGAAAAATACCAAACGCTTTTAGGAGTTACCGGATCCGGAAAAACATTTACCGTTGCCAATGTGGTGCAGAATGTCCAAAAGCCGACTTTGGTTTTAGCTCATAACAAAACTTTGGCGGCACAGCTTTTCATGGAGTTTAAAGAATTCTTCCCTGAAAATGCCGTTGAATATTTTGTAAGTTACTACGATTATTATCAACCCGAAGCTTACATCGCCACAACCGGAACTTACATCGAAAAAGACCTGAGTATCAACGAAGAAGTTGAAAAACTAAGACTTTCCGCAACCGCGAGTTTACTTTCCGGAAGACGGGACGTTCTGATTGTTGCTTCCGTATCATGCATTTATGGTATCGGAAACCCGACAGAATTTCACAAATCTTTAATTTCCATTGCAATTGGAGAAAAAGTGACAAGAACTGCACTTCTTCACTCTTTAGTTAATGCACTATACTCCAGAACCTTAAACGAGTTCCAAAGAGGAACATTCCGTGTGAAAGGAGATGTGATTGATGTTTTCCCTGCTTATGCGGATAACGCAATGAGAATTCAGTTTTTCGGGGATGAAATTGAAAAAATCCAGAGTTTTGATCCGGTTTCGGGAAATGTGACAGGAGCTTTTGAACAGATTCAGATTTATCCTGCCAATCTTTTTGTAACATCAAAAGAAACTTTGAACGGCGCAATTCGCGATATTCAGGATGATCTGGTAAAGCAGGTTGATTTTTTCAATTCTATTGAAAAACCACTGGAAGCCAAAAGATTACAGGAAAGAACCGAACTCGATTTGGAGATGATTAAAGAGCTGGGTTACTGTTCCGGAATTGAAAATTATTCGAGGTATCTCGACGGAAGATTGCCGGGAACAAGACCTTTCTGTTTATTGGATTATTTCCCTAAAGATTATTTGATGGTGATTGACGAGAGCCACGTTACGGTTCCGCAGGTTCATGCGATGTACGGAGGCGACCGTAGCCGCAAAGAAGCTTTGGTGGAATACGGATTCAGGCTTCCTGCCGCAATGGATAACCGTCCTTTGAAATTTGAAGAATTTGAAGCGATTCAGAATCAGGTTATTTATGTTTCCGCAACTCCGGCAGATTATGAACTGGAAAAAACAGGCGGTGCCTATATTGAGCAGATTATTCGTCCGACCGGACTTTTAGATCCGATTATAGAAATCCGTCCTACCCAGAATCAGATTGATGATTTAATGGAGGAAATCCAGAAGAGAGCGGATCTTGACGAAAGGGTTCTGGTAACGACGTTAACCAAGAAAATGGCGGAGGAATTAACAAAATATTTTACCAAATTCGGGATCAGAACACGGTACATCCATTCCGATGTAGAAACTTTGGAACGTATCCAGATCATGCAGGATCTGCGTGTGGGACTTTTTGATGTTTTAATCGGGGTAAATTTATTGCGAGAAGGTCTGGATTTGCCGGAAGTGTCTTTAGTAGCGATTCTGGATGCGGATAAAGAAGGGATGTTGAGAAGCCGAAGATCGATGATCCAAACCGTTGGTCGTGCCGCGAGAAATCTTAACGGAAGAGCGATTATGTACGCTGATAAGATCACCAAATCGATGCAGGCAACGCTTGATGAGACTGAATACCGCCGTGCAAAACAAATGCAGTACAACGAAGAACACGGCAAAGTTCCGGTGGCTTTAAATAAGAAGATTTCTGAAAGCCTTGTCGGAAGAAGCAAAGATTTTCCGGATGAAAAATATACTCAAAAAGAAATTTTACAGAAAGTTGCTGAAGCCAAAGCAAGCTACACTTCTGAAGACATGGAAAAAGTAATCGCGCAAAAGCAGAAGGAAATGGAAGCTGCTGCGAAAAATCTTGATTTCATTAAAGCCGCGAAATTAAGGGATGAAATTGCTGCTTTGAAGGAGTAATAAAGGATAATAAAAAGTTTCGGCGGCATCTTCGATGCCGCCGAAACTTTATGCTAAAATTTATATGTTTT
Source organism: Chryseobacterium sp. C3 (assembly GCF_014218905.1). Taxonomy (NCBI): domain Bacteria; kingdom Pseudomonadati; phylum Bacteroidota; class Flavobacteriia; order Flavobacteriales; family Weeksellaceae; genus Chryseobacterium; species Chryseobacterium sp. C3. Next base: position 286,802 of record NZ_JACLCU010000005.1, read on the forward strand.
CGTTTTAGGCTTTTCAAAATTCATACTTCCTCCCCGAATTGGAGTCAGCAAATCCATTAGACCGTTTAATTTTATTTCGTAAATCGTTGCTAACTGCATTCCCAACTTTCCTTTGGGCATTCCTGTTCTGGCAAACCATTCCAGATAGCTTATCGGCAGATCCGCGAGAACCGTTCCTTGGTATTTCCCGAAAGGCATTTTTACGACACAGATCTCTTTTAAAATTTCAGGGTTTATTCCGTCTTCCATTTTATACCATTAAATCGATTTTATCCTCCAGAGCATTGTCATTTCCCGGAAGCTTAAGTTCAGGAGTATCATCATCCGAAAATTCGTTTCTGTATACCTGAATTAAAAGCAAAGTTAATGAAATTAAAATAGGACCGAAAACCAATCCCATAAATCCGAATAAATTCATTCCCATAATAATCCCGAAAACCGTATTTAAAGGATGAATATCTTCCAACTTTTTGAGAAGGGTAAAACGCAGTACATTATCTGTTAATCCGACAACAATAAGGCAATAGGCAGCCAGCCCGAGTCCCGCTCCCGTATTTCCTTCCGCAATCATATAAACGCAGACAGGAACATAAACAATTGCTGCTCCCACAACGGGAATCATAGAAGCTGCCGCCGTTAATGCAAAAAGCAAAACTGCACTTGGCGCACCAAAAATAAAGTATCCTACTAAAGCAACAACCCCCTGTCCGAGAGCAACAACGGGAATTCCGATCGCATTTGCCATAATCAGCTTTCTCATTTTTTCTCCGATCATAGATACATTCGATCTTTTCAAAGGCGCTGAAGAGGATAGAATTCTCTCGAATAAACGAGGTTTTGCCAACATAAAATAAAGAATAAAATACACCGACATTACTACGGTGAGTGTATTTACGGTTCCGCTGAGTGCTTTGGTAGAAAACTGTCCTACACTGCTTTTCAGCTTATCCATATTTTCTTTACTTAAAATATCAAACCCTACTTTATCGAAAATATAAGTATGAATTTTTTCCAGAAATACATTAAACTTATCCATGTAAGCCTGCGCATTTCCCAGTTTTTCAATTAAAAGATCTCCTATAAAATAAATCGGGAGAATGAGAATTATAAGACTGGCAAACATCAAGGTTAATGAAGCAAGCCAGGGTTTCCATTTTTTTTCTTCCTGAAGGTAAAAGTTATACTTTCTGCAAACGACATAAATGGTGATTGCTCCCAATACGGAAGGGATAAAAAGCGCAAGATTATAACAGATTAATGCCGCCAATATCAAAATAATTGCCAACAGAAATACCTGCTTTATTTTTACACTGCTTATTTGTTCATTTTTATTCATTAGTTGTTTATTATTTGTCTTGGTTTTCCTAAATGGGCACAGTAAGTAGAATACATGACGATCATGATAAAAGGAAAAGTAGCTATGATGCCTATACAGCAAAGAACAATTCCGCTTATACTAATTAATCCGCCCAAAAGACCTGCACCTAAAAACGTACCGTAATTTTCTTTTGCGATGTTAAAAGTCTTGCTGATTGCATCTATTGCATTTGCATTCTCAAACAAAAGAATAGGATAACCTAAAAGAAAAAGTGGATAAACAAACAAGAACGGGATCCCGCACAGTGCTGCGGAAATACCAAAAATAATTGTAGTGCATAAGCAGTACAGAAGGATATTTCCTAAATTTTGACGATACCCGATAAAAAGATCAGAAAATTCTATTGCATTTTTAGTATTAAACTTATTGGCTATATAGATTAATCCTACGTAAATAGGAGAAAACAGAATGCCAAAAAAACTTGAAACAGAATAATATAAAGAAGCTCCCGGTCGGGTTAAATAATTATATTGAGAAAAATCGCCATCCTCAATATTGCTGAAACCGCTAAAGCCTTCCCAGGAATTATAACCTGTAACAGACTGTAATACAAAATCGCCAATTATATAAACGATCATCGCAGCGATCGCATAAAGAAAAATTCCTTTATAGATTTCGAAAGCATGAGAAATTATAGACCCTGTATTCCTTTCCGGAACAGAACCCTGCTGATCAAATTCATCAAATTCTGACATGGTGTGATTTTTTAATGTTGTTACTACCAAATTAATCTTTTTTTGGCAGAAATAATATTAATATCACTTCAAATTTATTCCTTTTCGGAGAAAATGGTTTTGTAAAGCGAATAAATCATCGCATTCCAGAAAGGAAATGTAAATAAACCTCCTACAAAAAACAGGGTAAATCCTATGTATTTAAAAATTACCGCAACCATCACACACACAAATATTTCCAGAAAATACATCTTCAATGCTTTAAAATTTAAAGAAATAGATTCGAAGATAGTTCGGTTCATGAAAAACATCATTGGAGCGACAAATATTGTGATACAAACCCAGATAACAGGCAAAATTAAGGTATTGAAGATCATAGCATAGATCAAAAACCAAAAAAGACCGTAGGAAATATATCTGAAAAAATTCGTCCCGCTGTAACCCGCCAGTAAATCACTGATCTCAATTTTTTCTTTTAAATCAATCTTTCTGAAAATCTGAAAAAATCCAAGATTTAAAGGGTAAAGGAAAACCAGTGTTCCCAGTAAAGCATAGCTGAAGTATCGAGAACTATCCGTTTGTCCAAGTTCTGCTGCTTTTGCCAGATAAGCATCCATTCCGTTTTGGTAGGCTTCCATAAGTTGCTGCTGCTGCTCCAATACCCCGAATTTTTCTGCAAAGAAAAACATTGAGGTGAAAAATATGGCAAAGTATAGCACCGAAAACATCAGCTGAAAAATCAGCGTCTTATTCCAGTAGAAAAATGCCTGCTTCAGTATAAAATCTAATCCCCGGTTTCTGTGGATATTTGTTTTCCATTAAAAAAATTTTGTGCAAAAGTAAACATCAATAATTACTTTTGCGGAATGTTTTCGGCGAATCATCAAAAATTTACAGAAATGGATGAACTTTCACTACAGAAAGTTCCCTACTTTTTTATCATTGATTTTCTTACGGAGAATGTTGAAATCTTTAAAGAAGATGAAATTGAAAATTCGGGCTTATTAATTGATTTTCAAAACTTTTCAACCATACAAACAGAGCCTCATTTAAACAAAAAAGTAGAATGGATTTCTTATCCTGAAACGTTGGAAAGCTTTAAAAAAGGATTTGATAAAGTTCAGAAAAATATTCGCTTCGGAAATTCTTATCTGGTAAATTATACCCGAAAAACCAAAATTGAGACGAATTTGACGCTGGAAGAAATATTTTATCATTCTTCTGCGAAATATAAAGTTTTTTATAAAGATTTTTTCGTATTTTTTTCTCCTGAAACTTTTGTAAAGATCATCGACGGAAAAATTTCCACCTATCCCATGAAAGGCACAATTGATGCGTCTTTAGATAATGCCGCTGAAATTCTTAAGAACGATAAAAAGGAAAAAGCAGAGCATTACACGGTGGTAGATTTGCTCCGAAATGATCTGAGCATGGTAGCAGACGATGTGAAAGTCGACAAGTTTCAGTACATCGATTTCATCAAAACAAAGCAAAAAGATTTATATGCCATGAGTTCCGAAATTTCAGGAAACATCAAACCTGAATTTAATGGAAAACTGGGAAGCATCATGAAAAAACTGCTTCCTGCAGGTTCTATTTTGGGAGCTCCTAAACCTAAAACACTGGAAATTATTCTGGATGCAGAAGGTTATGAAAGAGGATATTATACAGGCGTTTGCGGTTGGTTTGACGGAAAAAATGTCGACAGTTGTGTAATGATCCGTTTTATTGAAAAAGAAGGAGAAGAACTTTTCTTTAAAAGCGGAGGCGGAATTACACACATGAGCAGGTTAGAAGACGAATATCAGGAAATGAAAAACAAAATCTATGTCCCAATTCATTGAAAGCATTAAAGTAGAAGATCAGGAAATTTTTTTATTGGAATTTCATCAAAAGCGTGTAGACCAGACTTTCGCCCATTTTGGAAAGGAAGGCACCATAGATATTGCCAAGATTTATAAGCATCTTGAGCATGATGAGGACGGACTTTTCAAGCTGAGAATCGTGTATGATCTTGATAAGAAAATCCGCACACAGATGATTCCTTATGCGATTCCTGAAATTGACGATTTTCAGTTGGTTGAAAACAACAGCTACGATTATTCTTTTAAATTTGAAGACCGGAAAGAGCTCGAAAAGATGAAGATGAAATCCAAAGCCGAAGAAATCATCATCGTTAAAAACAATCACATTACAGACACTTCCTACTCTAACCTTTTATTTTTAAAAGGAAAAGACTGGTTTACTCCTTCAACGTATCTTCTGAATGGTGTACAGAGACAAAATCTTTTAAAACACAAAAAAGTAAAAGAAGCCGAGATCACTTTACAGAACATCAAGCAATTTTCTCATTTCCAAATCATTAACGCGATGAATGATTTTGACGAAAATTTCATTTATCCTTTGGACAGGATTATCAATCTGCCGGGAAATGAAGAATATCTGGATCTTTAATTCTCTTTCAGAAAGTTAAAATACGATTTTTGTATATCTGCATTATGCAAAGCCTGCGTATTGATTTCCAATATTTTAGGCTGAACATCCGGTTTAAAGAAATTTTCAAGAACACGGTCTAAAGTTACCTCTTCATCTACTCTTGTGTAGGAGAATCCGAAATGTTTGGCTAAATACTCGGCATTTTTATGATGTTTTGTAGCGATAAATTCGTCTAACGTATTCGGATTGGCATTTCCCGGTCCCGGAATAATTTTGAAGATATTACCTTCGCCGTTATTAAAAATCATGATTCTTACAAACGGAGGAATGTACTGATTCCAAAGTCCGTTAATGTCATAGAAAAAACTTAAATCTCCGGTAATCAACAAAGTAGGATTAGAATTTTTGATTGCAAAGCCCATTGCTGTAGAAGTGGAACCATCGATTCCGCTCGTTCCTCTGTTGCAGTAAATTCTTCTTTTGCCGTAATCGAAAAGCTGTGCATAGCGTATTGCCGAACTGTTGCTGAAATGAATATTGTAATTTTCAGGAACAATCTGTGCTGTTTTATTGAAAAAATAAAAATCTGAAAAATCTACGGAATTTAAGAACTTTTCATGCTTTGCATCTTTTTTATCTCTTAAAACATCCCAAAGGTTAAAATAAGGCTTAGGCTCAAGATTAACGAATTTCAATAATTTAGAAAAGAAGGTTTCCGGTTTTACCTCAATTTTTTCAGTTAGAGCAAAATAGGTATCGGGTTGCCAGACAGGATCAAGATGCCAATGCTGTTTGGGTTTAGCTTTTCTTAAAAACTGTTTCACCTTTTTGGAAACAACATTCTGTCCCACTGTAATCAGCAAATCCGGTGCATACATTTTAAAATCTTCTTCCGTGAAATTGAAAACGTACCGGTCTATATGCCTGAAAAATTTTTCGTGGTATAAATTTGAATTCGCTTCGCTCAAAACCACAACCGTATGATTTTTAACCAACTGCGTTAGCTGATTTTCCAATTCCGGACTGTGATCTTTGGTTCCCACAAGAATCATGATTCTTTGCGAAGTATTCCAGTCTGCAACAAGGTTAGAAGGAATTTCATATTCTTTCTGTTTGATTGTTTTTTCAACCGTCGGGAAAGTCGGCAATTCTGAAATTAATTCATACAAAGGTTCTTCGAGAGGAATATTGATGTGAACCGGACCCTGTTTTTCAATACAAAGTTCAATGGCTTTTTTAATGATATCAAAATTAATATCTTCCGCATTTTCCTTTCCGTCTTCCAAAAGCTGAAAATCTCCGTAAGAATGCTGATGAAAAAGATTATTCTGACGGATCGTCTGTCCGTCGAAAATATCCACATAATCCGTTGGTCTGTCAGCTGTTAACACCAAAAGCGGGATATTGGAATAAAAAGCTTCCGTGATCGCCGGATAATAATTTACAGAAGCCGAACCACTTGTACAGGTAACTGCAACAGGTTTTTTCTCGCTCATCGCCATTCCCATTCCTACAAAAGCCGCACTTCTTTCGTCCACAATACTGTAACAGTTGAAACTGTCGATCTCTGAAAAATGAATCGCCAAAGGTGCATTTCTGGATCCCGGGGAAACAATGATATCTGAAATTCCGTATTGCTGAAGAAGGTGTGCAAGTATCTGAATACTTCTTTTGGAAGAATATTTTTTCATAATACAAATTTAATTTATAAATGCGTAACACGAAATAATTTTTAATTTAAAAATCTGTAATTTAGCAGTTCGTAAATTTCTAAAAATGGATAAAATACCTAGTGTAGACCTGCGTGATTTCCTTTCGGGTGACCCGGAACGCAAACAGAAATTTGTAAATGAAATCGGAAAAGCTTATGAAGAAATTGGTTTTGTAGCCTTAAAAGGCCATTTTCTTGATGACAAATTGGTGGATGAACTGTATGGAGAGGTAAGAAACTTTTTTGAATTGCCAACGGAAACGAAACAGAAGTATGAGATTCCGGGAATTGGCGGACAAAGAGGCTATGTAGGATTCGGTAAGGAGACTGCAAAAGGCTTCAAAAAAGGAGACTTGAAAGAGTTTTGGCATTTCGGACAATATGTGTCTGATGATTCCCAATACAAAAGCGAGTATCCGGACAATGTAATCGTTGAAGAACTTCCAAAATTCAACGAAGTAGGGAAAGAAGCTTTCCAAATGTTGGAAAAAACAGGACAGTATGTTCTGAGAGCTTTAGCGCTGTATCTTGGTCTTGATGAATTTTATTTTGATGATAAAATTGCAGAAGGGAACTCTATTTTAAGACCCATTCATTATCCTCCGATCACGGAAGAGCCGAACGACGCAGTAAGAGCTGCAGCTCACGGAGATATTAATCTTATTACCCTTTTGATGGGTTCTCAGGGAAAAGGTCTTCAGGTTCAGAATCATAACGGAGAATGGATCGATGCGATTGCAGAACCGGACGAACTGATGATTAACGTTGGAGATATGCTTTCGAGACATACCAACAACAAACTGAAGTCTACGATTCACAGAGTGGTAAATCCGCCAAGAGAATTGTGGGGAACTTCAAGATATTCAATTCCTTTCTTTATGCATCCCGTGAGTTCAATGTCACTGAATGCTTTGGAAAACTGTGTAGACGAAAACAATCCTAAACTGTATGAAGATACAACAGCAGGAGAATTTTTACACGAAAGATTAATTGAATTAGGATTAATTAAAAAATAAATACAGACCGGGTAATTTGCCCGGTTTTCTGTTTTTAGGGAAAATATATAAGAAAGGAAGGCAACAAACACCTTCCTTTTTTATTATCCTGTAATACAATAGAACTCAGGACAAGGTGTGGATTGTGTAAAAGTTCCCCACGGACAGATACAGGTATAAGCATCTCCTCCGCCGCCGGGATTTCCCGGATCCCCTCCCGGATCCTGATACGGTACACATTTTCCGCCAGAACAGATTTCATTTGCGCCACAGCCGCCCGAACCGGGACCGCCTCCTTCAATACAATACGCAGGACCATAGCCCGCAGAAATTCTTTTTTTGTCTTCTCTTGAAAGCTTTTTAAAATTTTTCATAGTTTTTGATTTGATGTACTCCTACTCTTTCAGCTTTTCGGAAACCGCTTTATTATGATAAGTGTTTAACTATAAAATTCTAAAAATATTATTCACTAATATAGGAAAATTCATTCATATTTTATTTCTATTAAAAAATCAACCAAAATATTACACAATAGTTTGATTTATTAAAATTTTGATTATCTTTACATTAGTATCAAATTTTTAACTAAAACAATATGAAAAATTTAAAAAAATTAAGCAAAAGCCAATTAAAAGGAATTAAAGGAGCAGGAGGAATTAAGTCTTTTCCGGATGAACCGGATTTCTGTATGTACGTTTGCGGAGACGTCATTGTATGCGCTGCATGCAGCAAAGATTTCGAATGTCCTGTAACGGATATGTAGACTGCAAAAAAGTTATAAAAAACCGTTCCTTTTGGAGCGGTTTTTATTTTTGGGAAACTTTAATCAAACAACCTCAACTGCTGATCTTTTGTTCCCGTAAACCCTTTTGTGGAAAGTTTCGGAAATTCTTTTCCATCGAAAAACTTTTTTCGCCCTATTTTAAAGATATTATGAATCATTTCTGCAATATTTCCCTCCCCTTTCTGTCTGTCAAAGAACTTTTTCTCACCTAATTTTCCGCCCCGCATGGAACGGATGAGATTTAAGACTTTCTGAGCACGGTCCGGAAATGCATTTTCAATCCAGTTCACAAAAACCGGCTCTACAGAATCATTTAATCTTACCAGAGTGTAACCGAAACTTTGCGCTCCTGCTTCAGAGATTGCTTTTAAAATGGTTAAAGGTTCATCGCTGTTTAATCCGGGAATAATCGGCGCGACCATAACATTGACAGGAATTTTAAGTTCAGACAGAATTTCTATCGCTTTCAATTTGTTTTTGGCTGTGCTGGTTCTGGGCTCCATCTTTCTTCGAAGTTCCTCATTGATGGTGGGAATGCTTAATGAAACGGACACAAGATTTTGTTCGGCTAAAGGCTGCAGAATATCGATATCGCGAAGAACCAAAGCGTTTTTTGTAAGAACATGAACCGGATGTCTGTAATCCAGACAGACCTGCAGTATTTTTCTGGTAATCTCAAACTGCCTTTCTGCGGGTTGATAACAGTCTGTATTTCCGGAAAGTAAAATTGGAGCTGGTCGATATCCTTTTTTCTGGAAAAATTTTTCTAAAAGTTCGGATGCATTTTTCTTCACCATGATCTTCCTTTCAAAATCAATTCCAGCGCTGTATCCCCAATATTCATGAGTAGGTCTTGCAAAGCAGTAGGAACATCCATGTTCACAGCCCTGATAAGGATTCATGGAATATTCCATCGGAAGATCATCGCTTTTTACCCGATTAACGATGCTTTTAGGAAAAACTTCGGTAAAGGAAGTTTTTACGGTTTCAAACTCATCATCTTCAGGCTCAAAGGTATATCGGTCGAAACGATTGTTTACATTTCGCTGTGCTCCCTGACCTTTTATGATATTTTCGTTCTGCATTGATGATGTAAAATTAGAGTGGAATGATTATAAAAAAATGAATTTTAACATTAAAGTTTTCCACAAGAAAAATCCGAAACTTTAAAAGCCCCGGATTTTAACATGATTGGATATATTTTTTAACTACTTCAGTGCATAAAATTCTACGCCATGATATTCATCGTCATAGTTTTTGTCTTCGAAATGTCTGTGATAATCCGAATAGGCATCACTGTATTTTTTATCTTTTCTGTGTAATATTTTTTTTATTCCTATGATACTTAATACTGCCAAAAGACCAACTCCTCCTGCCAGTAAAACTCCGACTTCTTTTTTCATATTCTGTCTGATTTATATATTCTCGTTATTGCAAAAAGTATACCCAAACATTTTCTGTCACGATAAATTTTGTTAACAGATATTGAAAAAATTTAAAAATATAATCTTTGCCAATACCACAACAAAGCGATCAATGGTTTAATTATTGTAGTTTAAAACAAAAATATTATTATGGAAAATACAGACAATATTGATAAAATGACAACCTTAAGTCAGGTAATGGCAAAATTGGCACAAAGAGGAGTACATCGTGAGTTCAGAATGAATGAAAAGTGCGAAATGAAGTTCGAAAATTCAGACAAGGTGTATCAGCCTTCAGAATTAACGGTTCTGAAAACGTACCGTTTTGAGGGAGACAGCAATCCTGATGATAATGCAGTGCTTTATCTGGTAAAAGATACGGCAGGAAACATGGGAATGATCATCGATTCTTACGGAGCAGACAGCAATTATCCCGGTGAAGAATTCGATCAGTTTTTAAGAGCCATCACCATTGATGAAAGCGACGATTACAATTTCTAAATTTAAATATGATAAAAATCCGGAACTTATTCAGTTCCGGATTTTTCTTTTTTCTTAAATATGCCTTTCAGAAAACCTTTCTTTTCAGTTTCTTTTTTGGGCTGCTCTTCTTTATTCTGATCGGGCTTATTCTTTATTTCATGACCTATTTCTTTTACAGACTGCTTCATGCCTTTCACATCTTCTTTTACATTTTTTACAGTCTTTTTGGCATTGTCAACCGTCTTTTTGGCACCGTCTATATTAATTCCGATCAAAGTTTTCTTCAGACCCTGTTCAATTCCTTTCCAGAAAAGGTTGAAGAAGGATTTGGTAGGATCTCTTTCCACATCTTCCACCTGTACATCTTCAGGAAGTTTTCCCGAGTCTGTTTTTACCAGAAGATTGGCAACGGCAGTTAAAAAACCTTTCTTTTCGCGGTTGTTTTTATCTAACACCGCAATTTTAAGGTCTTTATGTTTCAGATTAAAACTTCCGTTCAGCCCTTTCGGATTCCCTTTGAAATTGAACAGCATTTCCTGAATAGTTCCCGTTGCCGTAACATGAAGATAAGGACGGATGAACGGGTTGATTCCCTGCGCCGGAAGATTGGTGGTTCTTCCCGAAATAGCAAACACATCACGCTGATCTGCTACATCAAAATTCCAGTTGACCGAAAGCGGAGCAAGCTTCATAAAAGAACAGTCTATTTTAATGTCCATTCTTGTCGGTTTTCCTTTCATTTTGGCAGAGTTGAGGTTTTTAACATTCATATTAAAGTTGCTGAATGTCAGTTTTCCCGGTCCTGCACTTTCAGGCGTATCTTCTTCATACACAAGAACAGAATTTCTAAGATTCAGATTATTAACGACCATCGGAATTTTTATAGACCGTAACAATCTGGAATACAAAGGTTTTTCTTTAGGATCGTCTTTCGGGATTTTACTTCTGAAAATATTGGCATCGGCAGACTCAATAGTAACATTAGAAGCATTAATCGACTTATTCTCCGAAAACAGATCCCATGTTCCGTTTGCTGTAATCTGATTCACTTTAATATCGTATAAATCTCTTTCCACAGGAATCATTTTGATAAACTGCGCTCTCGAAACGAGAGGCTTCATCGCAAACTGAGAAAGCCGGATGTTATTTTTATCGACCTTCAAAGCGCCGGAAGTCATATGATAAAACTCGGTTTTGTAAGCAAAATTGCCCGAAGTAAGCGCATAGTTTTTTACATCAACAGCGATTCCTGAGTTGTCGGGTTTTGAGGTAAGCTGAATATCATTAATGGTCGCATTGAGACGGGCAAAACTCAACGGCTGGTTGTTTTTCTCATACGTAATATCAGAATTCTTCAGCACTACTTTTCTGATGATTATCGGAAACTGAATCCCACTGAGATTGGCTGTTTTTTTCGCTGTTTTTATTTCTCCCGCTTTGACGCTTCCTTTCACCTGATCTACCAGAACATCTTTTACATCAAGGTTCAGTTTTTTATCTACGGATTCCCATTTATTGATGTTGAAACCAATATAATTTGCGACAAGATTCATGGAAGTTTTTCCAGCTGCTGAACCATTAGGAACAACGGAAATATTTCGGATTTCTCCTTTTTTCGGATTTAATGTGAAACTTTTTACATTAAAATCCTGATGATCGGAGTACAAAATATCCTGCGCTGAAAACTGAAAATCTTTATATCCTACCGGAATCAGCTCTTCTCTTGTTTCCTTATCAAATCTCAGTTTATTGATGTTCAGGTTTGCCTTTTGTGCGTAGAGAAGTTTTTCTCCGTTAGGTTTCATCACCTGAACAGTAGCATTGTTTAGCTTAATATCTTCGAGATCAATATCAAAATTAAGCGGTTTTTTAGGCTTTACCGGAGCTGCATCGGTGGTGTAAATCTTAAAATCAGGATTATAAAAAACAGCATTTGCCAAAGAAACTTTATTCTTTTTCAGAACAATATCTTTGAACTCCATTTTTTCGATATTAAACTGAAAAAGCTGCGTCTTTTTAGGATAATATTTTTTAAACTGTTCAAAAGTAACGAGTGGAGTCAGTTGAAACTGATCAATCGACATCTGCCCGTTTCTCGTTTCTATTTTATTGATTTCCAATGCATAGATATTATCCGGACGGAAGAAGAAATTACTTCCTTTAATGGAGTACTGATCGAAAACCACAGGCAATTTATCTTCTACAGATTCTTCCGTCATCTGAAGATTTTCCACATACAGATTCAGATCCTGCACCGAAAAGAATTTCTGTTTCGTAAATCTGAAAATGCTGATATTTCCTTCATTGATTCTGATGTTGTCAAAACGTACCGGATTTCTTTTCTTTCCGGTTTTTGTATCAACTGGTTTCGCAAGAATAATATTCAGATTAGGTTTGGACAGCAGTAAATCTGATGAGCTGATCTGCTTATTGAAAATGGCATCATAAATGCCGAAACGGCTTATTTTCAAAGTATCAATCGTACCCTGAAGTCCGATAACATTGAAATTCTGAGGGTTTTTGCTGTTGACGGTAATTCCTGTCGAAAGAATATTCCCCGACAGAAGATCAACATCCAGACTTTTGTAGGAAACTTTATAATCCGTATTGTTTTTAATGTATTTCGGAAGCCTTGTTTTCAGCCAGATATTTAGCCCAAGATTTGCCAGTAAAACAATTACCAGCAAAATTCCCAGAGCAAGAAATAATTTTTTTACCCATCCTTTCATTTTTTGTGATTTGGTTTTAATTCAATATTCTATTAATTTTTAACAGTCAATTCAATTACATACCCTTCATGTCCTCTTACATTAATAAACTCGCCTCCTTCGAAACCTAAGTACTGTCCTTTAATTCCTGTTAATTTTCCTGTATATTCAGGTCTTTTATCAAGAGTAAAAGATGTTACTTTTTCAGGTTTTTCAAACGGATAATCGAATCTCCACAGATTTTCGCCTTCACTGTAGAACTTCTGGAAATCTTCAGGAAAATATTCTTTTATCTTCTGCTGAAAATCGGCAAGATCTATATCATCTTCAAAATCGTCCTGAAGCATTTTCTTCCAGCTTGTTTTATCGGCAACATGCTGTTTCAAAGCGACCTCTATCATTCCCGCTTCATATCGGTTTTCCGTTCTCGCAATAGGCAGCGCAAATGTAGCGCCCTGATCGATCCATCTTGTAGGAATCTGTGTATTTCTCGTAACCCCTACTTTTACTTCTCCCGTGTACGCAAGATAAACGGTATGTGGCTGTAACTGAATTTCCTTTTCTATATCCAAATCCCGTTCCGCAATTCCAAGATGTGCTGTGGAAAGTTCGGGACGAATGATTGTATCGCTTGCATAAGGACTTTCAAAGAAGCAGTTTTTGCAGAAGCCCATTCTGTAAATCGGTTTATTTTCGCCACAGTTTACGCATTGGTACCCCGTATGTTTTATGGTAAGTTCTTTTCCGAAAAGTTCGTTCATGTGGATAAGATCACCGGAAAGATTAAGGTAATATTGGATCGGCTCGTCGTGGAAGCTCGTCATCTTTAAAATTTGCCCTTGAAACTGCATTGTATTAAGTTTAAGTAAATATAAAAAAATTAAAATTTATTTGATTTTGTTCTCAGATTTCAGCAGGTTGATTTCTTCTTTCAAAGCATTAATCTGATTCTGAAGTTTTCTTACGTCCGGATTATTCATATTTTCAGAATGTGGCGAATATTGCCAGATTAAATGAATGTCTTTTACCAGATCATTATGTTCATCCAGCCTTTTTTTGCTGAGGGAAACGCTGTCATTCAGCACCGTAATTCTCAGAAAATTGCTTTCACCTTCTTTAAAAGGTTCATAATTGATGATGGCGAGTTCCGGATGATTTTCTCTGATCTTTTTAATGTAATTTTCAGACCGCTCTTTCAGTGTTTCTTTATCCCATTTCTTTTTGGTGAGTAAAACACTCGGAAGCAGAATAATAACAGAAGCCAGACTTATAATTAATGAGTTCTTTCTGTTCGCCGCCTTTCCTTTTTCCATGTAGTACTTCTGATAACCGAGTACAAGACTCAGAATCCATGTTCCTACCGCAATAAAGAAACAATTGATTAGGTAAAAATAAAATCCGCCCCAGAAATATTCCCAGTTTCCGTTGGCAATCCCGAATCCTGCTGTACAAAGCGGCGGAATACAGGCGGTAGAAACCGCAACTCCGGCAATTACTTTTATGGCTTCTTTTCTTACAATTCCCAGAAACCAGGCAAAACCGCCCAACAAAGCCAGAGAACAGTCGAAAATAGTCGCCGTTTTAAAACTTTCCAGTTGTGAAGTTTCCGAGTGAAAAGGAGAAACAAGGAAATACAGGGTGGAAGAACAAAGGGCAACGATAATCATCAGAAGCCAGTTGAAAACTCCCAGCTTGATCAGATGCCTGTTCCCGATTGAAAACCCGAATGCAATGCCTACAACAGGTCCCATTAAAGGAGAAATCAGCATCGCTCCGATAACTGCCGCCGAACTGTTAATATTTAAACCGATGCAGGCAATTCCCATAGAGATCACCAAAAGCCAGAGATTGTGTCCGCGAAAGTAAATTCCCTCTTCAATTTCCTGAAAGGTAAATTCTTCCTCTTCTTCTTTTGGCAGGGTGAATAATTTTTGAAAATTAATCATTTATGATATTTATAGCAAAAGTATAAAAAGAGCATACAAGTATTTTAATAAATTTGTGGAATTAAAAACCAACAAATGAATTATCTCATAACCGGAGGAAGCGGTTTCATAGGTTCCCATCTTGCTGAGCAATTATTGAAAAAAGGACATTCTGTCATAAACATTGACAATTTTGATGATTTCTACAGCTATCAGATAAAAATTCAAAATACTTTAGACGCTATTCAATATTTTTCGGATTTTGAATACTCCGGAAAAGATAATGATATTAAAAAATTAATTTCTCTTTCACAATCAAAAAATTACAGACTCTATTATCAGGACATCCGCGATAAAAAAGGGTTGGAGGAAATATTTAAGAACCATAAAATAGACACCGTCATTCACCTTGCCGCACTTGCGGGAGTCCGTCCTTCTATAGAAAGACCTTTAGAATACGAAGAAGTCAACATCCGCGGAACCATGAATCTTTGGGAACTCTGTAAAGATTTTAATATCAATAAATTTGTCTGCGCTTCCTCATCAAGCGTTTACGGGAATAATGAAAAGATCCCTTTTTCTGAAACTGACAATGTAGACAATCCCATTTCTCCTTATGCGGCAACCAAAAAATGCGGCGAAATTTTAGGACACGTTTATCACGATTTATACAAAATAGATATGATCCAGCTCAGGTTTTTCACGGTTTACGGACCCAGACAAAGACCTGATCTTGCCATTCACAAATTCACAAAATTAATTTCCGAAGATCAGGAAATCCCTTTCTACGGAGACGGAACCACCGCGAGAGATTATACTTATATTGATGATGTTGTTGACGGTATTTTAAAATCAATCCGCTATCTTGAAAATCATTCAGGCGTTTACGAAATCATTAATCTCGGCGAAAGCGAAGTGATTAATTTAAATGAAATGCTTTCCACGATAGAAAAGACTTTGGAAAAATCTGCCATCCGCAAAAATCTGCCAATGCAACCGGGAGATGTCCTGAAAACCAATGCCGATATTACCAAAGCAAGGACATTAATTGGCTACAAACCTGACACAAACTTCCAAAATGGCATAAAAAAATTTGTGGAATGGTTTTTGAGAAAATGACCTCAGTAAGCCGGAAAAAGTACTTTAAACACTTTCTGAAGGCGCACGATGAACAAAATTTAACAAAAAGAATTGAAAATCAAGTATAAAAAAGCATATAATATAAGCTAATTTTATACTTTTGCAAAAAATTAAAAAATTATGTACTGGACATTAGAATTAGCTTCATACTTAAGTGACGCACCTTGGCCAATGACTAAAGCAGAGCTTATCGACTACGCAATCAGAACTGGTGCACCAATGGAAGTAGTGGAAAATCTTCAGGCTATCGAAGATGAAGGGGAAATTTATGACGCGATCGACGAGATCTGGAGCGATTATCCTACGGACGAAGATTATCTTTGGAACGAAGACGAATATTAATGAAAAGCATTAAGCTTTAGGCACTGCTTAGAGCTTTTTTGCCCTTTTTTATATATTATTTTTACACAATAAGTGTTATTTAAAACGCTTAAAGGATATCCTTTTAAGCATAAAGCAAAAAATTTATGAGTTTTTTAAACAAAGTTCTAAAAGGGTTTTTGGGAGACAAAAAAGCGCAGGACCTAAAAGAAGTAAAAAAAGTTGTAACAAAAATCAAAGCTGTTGAACCCGCTATTCAGCAATTGTCTGATGATGGTTTAAGAGAGAAAACTGCTGAGTTTAAAGAAAATATTAAATCTGCAACCAGCAAAATCACAGCACAGATAGAACAGATCCAGGAGCAGATCAAAAATTCGAAAAACGTAGACGAAAAAGAAGCGCTTTTTACGAAGATTGAGTCTCTGAAAAAAGAATCATACGAAATTGAAGAAAAAGTTCTGAGCCAGATTCTTCCTGAAGTTTTCGCTTTGGTGAAGGAAACAGCAAGAAGATGGGCGCAAAACGGAGAAATCCGTGTAACGGCTTCAGACTGGGACAGACAATTGGCTGCCGCAGGAAAAGATTTCGTGGAAATTCAGGGCGATCAGGCTGTATGGAAAAACTCATGGGACGCTGCAGGAACGCCTGTAAACTGGGACATGGTACATTACGATGTTCAGTTTATCGGAGGGATCATCCTACACAGCGGTAAAATTGCCGAAATGGCGACCGGAGAAGGTAAAACTTTGGTAGGGACGCTTCCAATTTTCTTAAATGCACTTCCGGGAAGAGGAGTTCACGTAGTAACGGTGAACGACTATCTTGCGAAAAGAGACTCGGCGTGGATGGGACCATTGTACCAATTCCACGGAATGTCAATCGACTGTATTGATAATCACCAACCGAACTCAGACGGAAGAAGAAAAGCATACAATTCAGATATTACCTACGGAACCAATAATGAATTTGGTTTCGATTATCTGAGAGATAACATGGTAACTTCACCTTCAGAACTGGTACAAAGAGAATTGAACTTTGCCATCGTGGATGAGGTGGATTCCGTATTGGTAGATGATGCAAGAACACCGTTGATTATTTCAGGTCCGGTTCCACAGGGAGACAGACAGGAATTTGATGTTCTTAAACCTTCTATCGACAGAATCGTTGAAGTTCAGAAAAAAACAGTTTCTACGATTTTTAATGAAGCAAAAAAATTAATCGCTGCAGGAAACACAAAAGAAGGAGGTTTCAAATTGCTTCAGGCTTACAGAGGTCTTCCTAAAAGCAGACAATTAATTAAATTCTTATCGGAAAGCGGAAACCGTGCATTGCTTCAGAAAGTTGAAGCGCAATATATGCAGGACAACAACCGCGATATGCCGATCGTAGATAAAGATCTATACTTCGTTATTGAAGAAAAAAACAATCAGGTTGATCTTACAGACAAAGGTGTTGAATACATGTCTCAGGGAAATTCTGATCCTAACTTCTTCGTTCTTCCGGACATCGGAACAGAAATCGCAGAACTGGAAGCTAAGAATTTATCTAAAGAAGAAGAATTTGAAGCGAAAGAAAGACTTTTCTCTGATTTTGCAGAAAAATCTGAAAGAGTTCACACGATGAGCCAACTGTTGAAAGCATATACATTATTTGAAAAAGATGATGAATATGTGGTTATTGACGGTGAGGTAAAAATCGTTGATGAACAGACAGGTCGTATCATGGAAGGAAGACGTTATTCAGACGGTCTTCACCAGGCGATTGAAGCGAAAGAAAATGTAAAAATCGAAGCTGCAACGCAGACGTTTGCAACCATTACCCTTCAGAATTATTTCCGTATGTACAACAAACTTGCGGGGATGACCGGTACTGCGGAAACAGAAGCAGGAGAGCTTTGGGAAATTTATAAATTAGACGTGGTGGTAATTCCTACCAACCGTCCGATTTTAAGACACGACAGACAGGATTTAGTTTTCAAAACTAACCGTGAAAAATACAATGCCGTAATTGAAGAAATTGAAAAATTAACGGCTGCAGGAAGACCTGTTCTGGTAGGTACAACATCTGTTGAAATTTCACAGTTGCTTTCAAAAGCTCTTCAGTTAAGAAAAATTAATCATCAGGTTCTGAATGCAAAACTTCACAAGAAGGAAGCAGAAATTGTTGCCGGAGCAGGACAGCCGGGTGTTGTAACCATTGCAACCAACATGGCAGGTCGTGGTACGGATATTAAATTATCTAAAGAGGTAAAAGAAGCAGGAGGTCTGGCAATTATCGGAACAGAAAGACACGATTCAAGACGTGTTGACAGACAGTTGAGAGGTAGAGCAGGAAGACAGGGAGATCCGGGAAGTTCTCAGTTCTATGTTTCTCTGGAAGATAACTTAATGCGTTTATTCGGTTCTGAAAGAATTGCTAAAATGATGGACAGAATGGGACATAAGGAAGGTGAAGTGATTCAGCATTCCATGATCTCAAAATCTATCGAAAGAGCACAGAAAAAAGTAGAGGAAAACAACTTTGGAACAAGAAAGAGACTTCTTGAGTACGATGATGTAATGAACAAACAGCGTGACGTAATCTACAAAAGAAGAAAGAACGCTCTGTTCGGAGATCACCTAAAGTATGACATCACCAATATGATCTTTGATGTGGCAAATTCTATCGCAGCAAAAGGAAAAGCGACAGGAAGCTATAAAGATTTCGAATACGAGATCATCAAAACATTTACGATGGAATCTCCGGTTTCCGAAAACGATTTCAAGAATAAAACAGTTCAGGATTTAACGAATATTTTATTCAAAGCGGCTCAGGAAGATTATCAGATGAAACTGAACTTACTGAAAGAAAAATCTTTCCCGATTATCGAGAACGTTTATCAGAATCAGGGTTCAATGTTCAGAATGATTCAGGTTCCTTTCACAGACGGTCATAAAACAATGACGATCGTAACCGATCTTAAAGAGGCTTATGAAACGCAGTGCGACAGCTTAATCAATGATTTTGAAAAGAACATTACGTTATCCATCATCGATGAAAACTGGAAGCTTCACCTTCGTGAAATGGACGATTTAAGAAGATCTTCACAGGGAGCTGTTTACGAACAGAAAGATCCGTTGGTAATTTATAAGCAGGAGTCTTTCCACTTATTCAGCGAAATGATCGAGAAGCTAAACAAAGAGATTATCTCATTCTTATACAAAGGTGAAATTCCTGCATAAGAATTATTAACAATAATTTAAAAACCGTTACAATTCAGTTTGTAGCGGTTTTTTGTTGCTGTTATTCGTTCCTTTTATGACAAAAATCAATTTTATTATTTATTTAGAATAATTAAAAACAATATATTTGCAGAAAAATTTAAGGTTTCATGAAAAATGTACTGATCTGTGCTTCGCTGTTAGGTTCTATGCTAACGTTTGCTCAGGAAAAAGATTCAATTAAAGGAAATGATATTGAAGAGGTAATTGTAAACGGAAAGTATTACAAGAAATATGTAGAAAAAGAAGGTTCTTCTTCTATTCGTCTGGACGAAGAATTAATCAAGATTCCTCAGAATGTTTCTATCATTACAAACAGAGCATTAGAAGATCAGCAGGTTACCACTTTGGGAGATGGTGTTCTTAGAAATGTTGCAGGAGCTCAACGATTAGAACACTGGGGAGATATGTACACCAGAGTAAATATGAGAGGTTCCAGAGCCGCAGCTTTCATGAACGGAGTGAATGTAACTTCAAACTGGGGACCGCTTAGCGAAGATATGTCGTATGTAGACCACATTGAATTTGTAAAAGGACCATCCGGATTTTTGATGTCTAACGGTGAGCCAAGCGGAATTTACAACATCGTTACCAAAAAACCGACAGGACAGTCTCTGAACGGTTCTGCAAGAGTAACTCTCGGAAGCTTCAATATGTACAGAGGAGAAGCTGATGTAGATACTAAAATTACAGATAAAGTGGCTTTCAGATTAAATTTAATGGCTCAGAATAAAAACAGTTTCAGAGACTATGAATTTAATGACAGATACATCATTAATCCTTCCTTAAAGGTAAATCTTACCGATAAAACGACTTTAACAGCAGAATATATTTATCAGAAAGCAAAAATGTCTGAAGTAGGATCTGCTTATGTTTTCAGCTATGAAGGATACGCTACCAAACCGGTAGAATATACCATGACCGATCCCGGAATTGCACCCACTAATGTGGATAATAATACCGTAAATGTAAATATTCAGCATAAATTTAACAGCAATTGGAAACTAACGTCACAGCTAACTTATGTGAATGAATATACTTTAGGAAGCGACATCTGGCCTTCTCAATTTTTACCGAATGGAGACATGATCAGAACGCTTTATTTTTGGGAAGCAAGCAATGTGATGAAATTCGGACAGGTATTTCTGAACGGTTATTTCAAAACAGGAGCTGTTTCTCATAAAATCTTGACAGGGCTGGATCTCGGCTCTAAAAAATATATGGCAGACTGGAATCAAAAACATGATTTAGACACAGCCGCAAAACCTTTTAATATCAATTCCACTACATACAGCCCGCCTTCCAACGGATACGCTAGTTTTGACACAAGTACTTCGCTGGAAAGCAGAGCAACTCCTTACGGAACTATTGAACAAAATTATACCGGTTTATATATTCAGGATGAATTAGGATTTTTTAATGATGCTTTGAGATTAACACTTGCTGCGCGTTATACGAATGTGAAAGAAAATTCTTACGGAACCAAAGCAGAAGCAGACAAAATTACGCCGCGAATAGGAATAAGCTATTCGATTGACGATAATACTTCTGTGTATGGTTTATACGATCAGTCTTTCGTTCCTCAGGCAGGGTTTTTCAGAACCGGTGGAATTCCAAAACCTATTACTGGAAATAATATGGAAGTTGGGGTGAAAAGAGACTGGTTCGGCGGAAAATGGAATACTACGTTGTCTTTGTACAACATCATCAAAAGAAATTCTACGGTTGCAGATCCTGCAAACAGTGCTCTTGAAAACTTTATTATTGATTTGGGCAAAACAAGAGTTCAGGGAATTGAATTTGATCTGAAAGGTGAAA
Organism: Chryseobacterium sp. C3; assembly: GCF_014218905.1. NCBI lineage: Bacteria > Pseudomonadati > Bacteroidota > Flavobacteriia > Flavobacteriales > Weeksellaceae > Chryseobacterium > Chryseobacterium sp. C3. The sequence continues at coordinate 307,859 of NZ_JACLCU010000005.1, forward strand.
TCACAAGAGGATTTAATGCCATCTTTAACTATGCTTTCACGGAAAACAAAATCACAGAATCCAACGATCCTGTAAGCAATCCTGTAGGAATGAGAATTCCGGGTTATGCGAAACACACGATGAACGGATGGCTAAACTATACCTTTACACAGGGAACTTTGGAAGGTTTCGGGTTATCTTTTGGAGGAACCTATCTTGCAGACCGAAGCAGTTGGAACTGGGCAAATAGCGGTACGCAGAAAGATATGGATGATTATGTAAAATTCGATGCAGGACTTTCGTGGGAAAACACAAAATTCAGAGTCGGACTTAATGTCTTCAATGTTTTCAACAGATATCTTTATTCGGGATCGCCATACGGAGCCTACTATTATTATCAGGCTGAAGCCCCGAGAAACTTCAGACTTTCTGTCGGATATAAATTTTAATTATCAATCATAAAAGTTAGCCTTTCCGGAGGCTGACTTTTCTTTCATTAAAAGTTTAATAAAAATGAGGAAAAAGCATCATCATAAAAAAAAACCAAGTGCTTTTAAAAAATGGACGGGAAAACTGCATTTGTGGCTGGGTCTTGGGATTGGATTTCTGATCTTCATTATTTCGATAACGGGAGCATTGTACGTTTTCAAGGATGAAATTGAAAATGCGACGAGAAAAGACGTGATCTATCATAACGAGCAGAACATCGAGCAGAAACAGATTCTTCCGATAAGAACGCTGGAAAAAGCAGTGGTGGCGCAGGTAAAAGAAAAATATCCGGTGCATTGGGTGAATATTCCGATTGATAAAAAGATGTCCTATCTTTTCTACTGGTACGAACACGATCCGAAAGGCTGGAATTATTTTGATGAATTTCCCATCTATAAAGTAGCTTATGTAAATCCCTATAACGGAAAAGTTTTAGGAACCTACGACGAGAAAAACGGATTTTTCCAGATCGTTAAAATGATCCACTGGAGTTTTCTTTTAAAACAGTCTTGGGGAACCTACGTTGTGGGAATTCCTGTGCTGATCTTCGTCTTCATGCTGATTTCCGGAATCATTCTGTGGTGGCCTAAAAATAAAGCGGCAAGAAAACAGCGTTTCTCTTTCAAATGGAAAAATGTAAAAAACTGGAAAAGAAAAAACTACGACCTTCACAATGTTTTAGGTTTTTATGCTTCCGTTTTCGCGCTGATTTTCTCCATTACCGGATTGTTTTACGCCTTTTTATTCATTCAGTCATCAATATATTTCATTTTTTCCGGAGGAAAAACGGTTTATCCCGACTTTTCATCCATCACAACAAAAGCGCCGATTGAATGGAGAACCGAAGGAACTTTAGACAAAATAAGCAATACCGTTAAAGCAAAATATCCCGATTCCTATAATTTCTCTATTGATCTCGGACACGAACATATGGATGACCACGAACATCCGAATTTTGAAGTCTATGTAAAACACCTCTCCTATTCCTATCACAAAAGCAGCAGTTTAATCTTTGATGAAAACTCTGGAGAACTGCTTCATACGCATGATATGAAAGACAAAAATTTCGGCGAAAAAACGGTGGGAGCCAATTATGACATCCACGTTGGATCTATTTTAGGACTTCCCACAAAGATCATTGCTTTCATTGTAAGTTTGATATGTGCCTCATTACCAGTCACCGGCTTCATGATCTGGTGGGGAAGAAGAAAAAAGAAAACCCCAAAAGCAACATAATATTTTTTTAAAATAAATCTTTGGTTAATCGTCTAATAATAAGATCTTTTTTATAATTTTAGCCTTTTAGAATTTTAGAACAGAATGTCATTAGTAGATTTGTCAAAAAACGTTGCGCTGGGAATTGATATTGGCGGAACGAACACAAAATTTGGAGTGGTAAACCACAGAGGCGAAGTTTTGGAAAAAGGAAACATCCGCACAGATGCCTATCCTACTGTAGAAGAATATATTGACGCTTTATACGAGGCGGTTCATCCCCTGATCGAAAGCCACGGAAAAGAGAAAAATTTTGATGGAATCGGGGTTGGTGCTCCCAATGCCAATTACTATACAGGAACGATAGAACAGGCTCCCAATCTTCCGTGGAAAGGAACCATCCCTTTTGCTGAACTGATGTCGGCAAAATTCGGGCTTCCGTGTACCATTACTAATGACGCGAATGCTGCAGCCATCGGAGAAATGCTTTTCGGAGCCGCAAGAGGAATGAAAGATTTTATCATGATTACTCTGGGAACAGGCGTTGGAAGCGGAATTGTTGCAGGTGGAAAACTCATCTACGGACACGACGGATTTGCCGGAGAACTGGGACATACCATCGTAAAACCGGGCGGAAGAAAACACTGGAGCACGGGTTCTGAAGGCTGTCTTGAAGCCTATGCATCCGCAACCGGAATTGCGATTACCGCAAAAAAAATGAGAGCCGAATTCCCTGAATCTTTACTGAATCAGTATCCTGAAGAATCCATCAATTCTAAAACCGTTCACGAATGTGCTATACAGGGCGATCCTATTTCTATTGAAGTGTTCCGATATACCGGACAGAAACTGGGGGAAGCTTTGGCAAATTTTGTAATGTTCTCTTCTCCGGAAGCGATTCTTTTGTTTGGCGGCGTGATAAAAGCAGGCGATTTTATTTTAAAGCCTACGAAACTTCACATGGAAAGAAATCTGCTTCCTATTTTCAGAAACAAGGTAAAATTGGTTTTCAGTGAACTGGACGAAGCGGATGCGGCTATTTTAGGCGCAAGTGCTTTGGTTTGGGAAAAATAACCGGAACATTTTGATTATCTCAGTCTGATTTCTGTTAAATTTTTAACGCAAAGTCAGCACAGATTCTTCAATAATACAGGCATCCTTTTGTAAGGGTGCTTTTTTGTTTTTATATCATCTTTGTAGATGCTTCGACAGGCTCAGCATGACACCGCTAATACTAATCTCTATGAGTAACAAATTTGCGCACTGTCATCCTGAGCGCGTAGCAGTCGAAGGATCTCTACTCTACCTTAATACCATTATTAAAATTCTCTCGCAGATGTTGCGGATAACGCAGATTTTGGATTTTTATTTGATGAAACCATTTTTGAGAATTGTGTTTGAAAAAATTTATCTCATCTATCATGACAATTTGAATTTTGAACGCATGATTGAAAAACTTTTCCTTATTTTTGATAGGTTTTTTCTCCATTGTTCACAGGAGAAAACAAGAAATTACAATAATTAATTTATGGATAACAACAATTTAGAACAGATTACTTTCGGGGGCGGATGTTTTTGGTGTGTGGAAAGCTGTTTCAATATGCTGAAAGGAGTACAGTCTGCGGTTTCCGGATATTCGGGAGGTCACAAAGACCATCCTACGTATGAAGAAGTGTGCACAGGAGAAACCGGACATGCAGAAGTGGTACAGATCACGTACGATCCTGCTGTTATTTCTTACGAACAGTTAATGGATGTTTTCTTTTTCCTTCACGACCCTACGCAGCTTAACAGACAGGGAAATGATATCGGAACACAATACCGTTCTGTTATTTATTACAAAGACGATGCGGAAAAGGCAAAAGCTGAAGCGGCAATTGAAAAATCCAAAGAATCCGGAAGATGGCAGGGAACCTATGTAACGGAAGTAACGAAATTCGATAAATTCTGGGCAGCGGAACAGTATCACCAAGGATATTATAACGAAAATCCGACTCAACCATATTGCAGCGCTGTGGTAGGACCGAAAATTCAGAAGTTTAAAAAGCATTTCGGCGAACTGGGAATGCTGAATGAACAATAATTTATTGTTTATCCGTTATCAATCATCGTGCTTTATTTTAGCTCAAAGGATTTTTTAATATGACTGATTACGGATAGCTCCAATAACGAAAAAAATCGGGCGGTTTCCTCTGGAAACCGCCCGATTTTTTTTAACATTTGCAAATGATATTCTATTCTTCCATTATCGCATTTTCTCCGGCATATGTTTCAAGGATGTGTTCGGTAACATCTTTTAAGGCTTTTCCATTTTCAGGATGCTTCCCGAGACTTGTAAAAAATTCTACATGATTATTGGTTTTGTCATACCAGACTTTTCCCATTGCATTATCAACAGTAAGTGTATCCGGTCGCATAATCTTTTTCATATTAATAAATGAGTAGCTATGCATTGGTACAACCTCAGCATGAGAATGCAGCGAACTGCTGTCCGTTGCCATATAACGGTCTTTGTCCCAATACATATACGGTTTGTCTGTCGCAGGAGAACCCCATCCCGACATAAATCCTAAAGATTTAGAAGTTTTGCTGTTTGAAAAAAAGACGCCTCCTGTTACCATTAATAAAACGAAAACCATTTCCATAATCCCCAATCCGTTTTTCTTAAAAACATCCGGCAAATTAAAAATTGGCTTATTGGTAATATTGATAACAATCTTCGATAAAGTTTGGCTTACAGCATATTCAATCGTTTTCCAGTCAAGACAAAAATCTCTAAAATTATCATATTCTAAATATCTGCTGAGATCGTCTAAAATTGTTGTCTTTATATTGTAATCTTTATCTTTTTCTACTATTGTTTTATAATAGGTTTCAAAAGATTTATAACTCAAAAAAATATTATAGTCATCATTTAATGATCTTTCGAGATGACTTACAATTCCGTAAAATGATTTTTCCGGAGTATCATTAGACGCTTTTTCGAAAACCTGTTCAAGCAGTTTTCTTTTCTGAGGTAAAAATTTTGACATATTCAACGGTTATTGGTGCGAAAATTATGAAGTTTTACATCAACATCATTACGGTTTTCCGTACTTCTCACTGAAAAAACTTTCCAAAAACTTTCCAAAAACTTTCTAACCCTTGCTTTTCCTTTCGCCGTTACTTTGCCATAGAAATCAGTGAGAAACAAACAATTAAAACAACAGAATAGAACAAAGTTACAAAACGGATTTCAAAAATTACCAGATAAAACGGAAGAAAACTCCGGGTTGGGAAGCAGATGTTTCTCTTCCGTTTTTGAAGGTTCACTTCCCAAAAAAAATTTAAGAAGCGCTTCGAAAATTTTAACAGTGTACAGCTCGGGATTTATCTCCTGAGAGGAAGAAAATTATCCAAACTCTTATAAAATTTTTAAAAAATGTTAAACTTAATATTAATGCTAATCTCATTAGCATTCGGGAATAATAATGCCAATACTTCAGGTAACAATAACAGCAATGATAACGGACAGCCAACAACGCAATTGGCAGATCCGGGAACGGGAACCAATCCGGGTAACGGAGTAGATCCAGATGGACCCGGAAGTGGAGGTGGAACAACAGGAGATACGGGACAAACCCCTCCTCCTTTTACAAATCCATAATTTAATAATGGACAGATTGCATAAATCTGTCCTTTTTGTTACTTTGCAGTATAAAACCATGAGACCATGAAAAGAATATTTTTACTAATATTATCATTTATGCTATTTTCTTGTTCAAAAAAAGAAAATATTGGAGAAAAAGAAGAAAACGCTTTACACAAAAAAGCAAGAGCTTTTAGAGATGCTAAATTTCCAAATATAGATTCTGCGTTTTACTATTATACTTTAGCCAAAGATCAATATCTTAAAAATAATGACTCTTTAAGAATTGGGCAATGCTTAGTGAATATGGCAATCATTGAAAACAAAAAGGGGGATTTTTATGGCTCTATTGAAACATCTGTTAAGGCAAATTCTTACTTTAAAAATACAAAAGACAGTACTGTTAGGAGAGATTTGGCTTCAAGTTTTAACAACATGGGAATAGCTTCAGCTTTTATGTATAATTATGACGATGCTATCAAATTTTATAAAGAAGCCATTCAATACGTTATCACTAATGACAAAAGGCTTACATATTATAATAATCTAGCCGTTTCCTTATTATACAAGAAAGATACAAAACAAGCTTTAAAATATTTAAGCCATTCAATTTTAGCCAAAGATAGTATTGATTATTCCCGTGCATTAAATAATTTTGCTAAAGCTAAATTTTGGGAAAATAAAAATTATAACCCTCTTCCTGAATTTTATAAAGCTTTAGAAATTAGACAGAAAATAAATAATATTGAAGGATTAAATTCAAGTTATTCTACTTTGTCTGATTATTTTAAAGATAGAGATAAAAATAAAGCTCTTTTTTATGCTCAACAAATGCTACAAACAGCAATAAGAGTAAAAAATCCTGAAGATAAACTTCAGGCATTGAATAAACTTATTAATCTTGACAATAACAATATTATTAAATATTTCAATGACTATCAACACCTCAATGATAGTTTAATGATTTCTAGAAATAGAGCTAAAAATCAGTTTGCATATTTTAGATATGGAATTGAAACTGAAAAAGCCGAAAATTTAAGTTTAAAAGCCGATTCAGCAGAAAAAGATAATCATATTCTACGTCAATATTTTCTTTTAGTTATTTTAATTATTGCTATAATTTTTATCATAATCTGGTATAGAAGAAGGCAATTAAAATTAAAACAGGAAAAAGAACTCGAAGTCAAAAACACCCAGCTCAAAATGTCGAAAAAAGTGCATGATGTGGTTGCGAATGGATTGTACCATATGATGATTGATGTTCAGAACAATCCTGAAATGGATAAGACCAAGATTCTTAATAATATCGAAAAGATGTACGAAGAATCCAGAGATATTTCGCACGAAAATATCGCTGAAAAGGATTTTGCACAACGCTTTATTAACATGATTACCTCCTACTCTTCTGAAGAAGTAAAAGTTCTGCCGGTAAGTTATAAAGAAAGCATTTGGGAAAACATTCCTTACAACACACAGCTCGAGCTGTACTACATCATAAGGGAAATTCTTGTGAACATGAAAAAACACAGCAAAGCTCAGCGTGCATCTGTTAAATTTGAAAAAAATGATAAAAATTTAACCATCAGATATACCGATAACGGCGTAGGAATCGATGATCTGGAGCAGCAAAAAGGCACAGGAATCCATAATACGGAAAACCGTATTGAAAGCATTGGAGGAGATATTACTTTTGAAAAAAATCCAACAGGTGGATTAATTATTGAGATAACCATACCAATACAATCGAAATATGTTTAAAAAAGTACTGATAGCCGAAGACCATGAAGTCAGAAATTTAGGAGTGGTAAATGCCCTTACCGAATTACAGATTCCGCATTTTGATTTTGTAAATTATTGTGATGATGCCCTGCAAAAAATAAAAGCCGCTGCAACTGCTGATTCCTATGATCTGCTGATTACAGATCTGTCCTTTGATGAAGATCACATTGAACAGAAAGTCAATTCCGGTCAACAGCTCATTGAAGAAGTCAGAAAAATTCAGCCCAACCTGAAAGTAATAGCGTTTTCCATTGAGAAGAAACCGAAGATTATTGATGATCTTTTCAAAATACACAACATCAATGGTTTTGTAAGCAAGGGAAGAAATGACGGAAAAGATCTCAGAAGCACTATTAAAAAAGTTTTTTCCGGAGAAACCGTTATTCCACAGGAGATTTTAAATTCCATAAGAAATACGTCTTTCGAATTTACAGAATACGATGTTACGCTTATTGAGCTCCTCGCCAAAGGATGGAAACAGGGCGACATTGAAAAACATTTTAAAGAAAATAAAATTACGCCCGACAGCAAAAGCGCTATCGAAAAAAGACTGAATGATCTCCGCTACGAACTGGGAGCCAAAAACAACATCGAACTTGTTGTGATGTGCAAAGACATCGGCATCATCTAATGCCACACTTCATCGAAAAACTAATAGCCTTTCAGGAAACCTGGAAGGTTTTTTTATTAAATATTCTGCGTTTACGGTTTTCCGTAACCGATCGAAAATTAATGCTCATATTTTTGAAATGTAAAAACAACTAAAAATTATCAGCATGAAAAAACTACTATTAACAGGAGTATTAGGCTTAGGATTATTGTTACCGACAACCATATCCGCATCAGCACACCATAGCAACTCAAAAGCAACTACCGAGTTTTTCTCTAAAAAAATAAAGAAATCTAAAGCGAAGAAAAGCAGAAAAACAAGGAGAAGCAAAACCAGAAGCTCCAGAACTTACTCTCAAAGCAAAGGATGTACGTATAACGGAAATCAGTTATTCGTTGGATCGAGAGGAGGATGTTATTATTACTCCGGAAACAGCAAAGAATACGTAGACAGATCTTATTGTTCCGGCTGTAACTAAATGTAGAAATCCTAAAAACCAACAACCATGGGAAAATTCGTCATCACACAAAGAGTAAACAAAGAGTATCAGTTTAATCTGAAAGCCGGAAACGGTGAAATTATTTTAACAAGCGAAGGCTACGTTCAGAAAGCATCCTGTATAAAAGGAATTGAATCTGTAAAAATTAATTCTCAGGACGATTCCAGATACGACAGAAGAGAGGCAGTGAACAAGAAAGATTATTTCGTTCTGAAAGCAAGAAACGGCGAAATCATTGGGAAAAGTCAGCTTTACAGCACAAAATCCGGAATGGAAAACGGAATCGTTTCCGTAAAAAAAAATGCTCCGGAAGCAGAAATTACAGATGAAACTTTAAAAAAATAAAATCATGGATCTTAAAATTAAACTGGAACAGCTTCACCAGAAAGTAATCGGGCTAAAAGACCAGATCGGAACAGAAGAAGCCACAAAAAACGCTTTTGTGATGCCTTTTATTCAGATTTTAGGATATGATATTTTTAACCCTACAGAAGTGGTTCCCGAACACGTTTGCGACATCGGAACCAAGAAAGGCGAAAAAGTAGATTATGTCATCAAAAACAATGATGAGCCTATTTTCATCATCGAATGCAAACACTGGAAAGAAAGTGCAGATGCACACAATTCTCAGCTTCACCGATATTATCACGTTTCCAAAACACGATTCGGCGTTTTAACGAACGGTATTGTTTACAATTTTTACACGGATCTTGAAAAGCCCAATATTATGGATGAAAAGCCTTTTTTCACCATCAATATTGAAGATCTGAAAGACAGCTCTATCAAAATTCTGGAAAGCTTTACCAAAAAAGACTACAATCTGGAAAGCATTCTGGATTCTGCGGAAGCTTTAAAATACATCAAAGCCATCAGAAAAGAATTCGAAAAGGAAATTGAAAATCCGTCCGATGAACTGGTAAAACTTCTTGTGAACCGTTTCTTCGAAAAGCCGTTAACAGCAAACCGAATGGTCTCGTTTAAAGAATACGCAAAAAAAGCATTAACAACTTCTATTAATGAATCCATCAGTTTCAGGCTAAAATCTGCTTTAAGCATTAATGAACAGATCGAACAGCGCGAAGATGATGTAAAAACTTCACAGCCCATCCATGAAACCAACGATTCTAAGATTGTAACCACAGAAGAAGAGCTGGAAGGCTTCCAGATCGTAAAAGCCATTCTGCGGGAGAAAATACCTTCTTCAAGAATTGCTTACAGAGACACGCTGTCTTACTTCGGAATTTTACTCGACGACAACAACCGAAAACCGCTTTGCAGACTGCATTTTAATACCGCTAATAAATATCTGGAGATTTTCCACAACGGAAAAGATGCCGGAGAAAAAGTTTTATTAAACAGTCTGGACGAAATCTACAACTATAGAAATCAGCTTCACCAGACATTAGAAAATTATAATTAACCATGAAAAAACTAATACCCTTCATCATAATCGCCTTCGGTTTTTTTCTTTTAAACTCTTGCTTTAAAGCAAACGACAATATCGGGCACGACGGAAGATGTACAGGTTCTGCCTATTGTACCGCCTGTTCCAACTGTTCGCGGTGCGGACATTGCAGCAGCGGCGGAACCTGCGGAGTTTGCGGCGGTGGATCTTCAGAAAGTTATTCTTCCGGCAGAAGTTCAACCAAGAAAAGAAAAATCAAGAAACACACTGCTTCCGATTATTATACTTCTTCAAAAACAAAATCCAATAAGCCTCAAAAAATTATTATTGATGAGGTAAACGTAGATCTTAGTTCCAACCGATACATTACCGGAATTGCAACCACCAATATTTACGAAAAGCCATCTCTCAGCTCTAAAGTAGTAACAAGAGTTTATAAAAACGAAAAGCTCATTCCTCTTTCCAAAGAAGGTTCATGGTACAAAATAAAGGTAAATCTTCCGGCAAGAAAGGGTATGTTTTTTATAAGGATGTGAAGTAATATCAATCTTAAATGAATCGAATTATTAAAAATAAAAATCTTTGATTTTCTTGCGCCTTAAAAAAGCTGAATTTTAGTAAACTTTGCGTCTTGACGAAAAATCCAACAACAAAAAAGCGAAGAATCAATTCCTCGCTTTTCTTTATTTTCTGAGCATTTCCGTATGTGGAATGTCGTCTTCCAGATATTTTTTTCCCGTATCTTCAAACCCGAAATCTCCATAAAATTTCAGCAGGTAATCCTGCGCAGAAATCCTGATTTCAGAAGTGTGGAAACGGTTTTCGATCGTTTCAACCGCATATTGGATCAATTGCTTCCCTAAGCTTTTTCCTCTTGTCTTTTCTGTGGTTAAAACCCTTCCTATTGAAGCTTCATCATATTTTATACCTTTGTCGAAAATCCTGCAGTTCGCCAAAACTTCGCCGTCTTCTTCTGCCCAGATGTGAACTGCTTTCTGATCATAGCCATCTAAATCCGGATAAGGACAGTTCTGCTCCACTACAAAAACATCAATTCGGGCTTTTAAAACCGCATACAGTTCAGGAACCGTAAATTCGTTGAAGGTTTTTATTTTCCAGACAATATTACTCATCAAAGCTTACATTGTTATTGATCAAAAATTCATTGGTTTTCTGGATGAAACTTAAGATTTCATCACCACCCTCCTTCTTTTCTGCTGAGGTTACATATAATTCCGGCAGATCTTCCCATGTTTTATGAAGCTCTGCTTTATAATCCTCCACATTTTTAATCACAACATTCGGCTTCAGCTTATCTGCTTTTGTAAACACGATAGAAAACGGAACTCCGCTTTCACCGCACCACTGGATGAATTCCAGATCAATATTCTGAGGTTTGTGTCTGGAATCTACCAAAACGAAAAGATTAACCAGATTTCTTCGGTTCAGAATATAATTGGTGATCAGTTTTTCAAAATCCTTTCTGATGGATTTCGAAACTTTTGCATATCCGTAACCCGGTAAATCTGTGAGATACCAGTTTTCGTTCACTAAGAAATGGTTGATAAGCTGGGTTTTACCCGGAGTCTGGGACGTTTTCGCCAGATCTTTATGATTCATCATTGCATTGATGAGCGAAGACTTTCCTACATTCGATCTTCCGATGAAAGCATATTCAGGAAGATTCGGTTCCGGGCAATCCTGCCATTTTCCGCTGCTCTTTACAAATGTTGCTGTTTTAATAACCATTTTATTGAATATTTTTAGAAAAACAAACCATTAAGAAAAGCTCTTAATGGTTATTTTATATTGTATTTTAAACTTTATCTTTTACCCAGTTATAAAGAATTTCATTGAATTCATCGGGTTTTTCCATCATCGCTGCATGACCGCAGTGATCGATCCAGAACAGATCTGAATTCGGAATAAACTTATGCATATCTTCCGCAACTTCAGGAGGCGTTACATTATCCTGTTTTCCCCAGATCAGACACGTAGGTGTTTTAATCTTAGGCAGATCGTTCAGCATATTGTGTTTAATGGCACTTCTTGCCAACATTACGGTTTTTATACCCTTCATTCGGTCATTTACCACGGCAAAAACCTCGTCTACCAGATCTTCGGTTGCTACGGAAGGATCATAAAAAACCTCCTCGGTCTTCTTTCTTATATAGGAACGGTCATTTTTTCTCGGAAAACTGTCTCCGAAAGTTCTCTCATATAATCCTGAACTTCCTGTAAGGACAAGATTTTTAATAAGATCCGGTCTTGCCAGTGTAAGAATAAGCCCTACATGACCTCCCATAGAATTTCCCACAATCGTTACAGGACCTTCAATATGGGTTTCTATAAATTTAGCAATATACTTTGCTAATGTCGTAAGATTAGTATTGAGTACCGGCAAATCGTAGATCGGCAACTGAGGAACGTATACTTTGAATCCTCTGTCTGAAAAAAAATCTACCATCTTATCGAAATTACTCAAACCACCCATTAAACCGTGCAACAGCACCAATGGATGTCCTTCCCCCGCTTCTACGAAAGTATATTTCTTTTCTTTTTTTGTACTAAATATCATAAAATGCCTTAATAAAGCCTTGCAAAAATACAAATTAAACCTCAAAAATATTTTGATTACCCTAATTTAAAATAAAAATAATATATCAAACTCTTTTTTAAAGTTTTTTTTAAAAATCTATTTATTATGGCGTAAATAAGAGGTTTATCAACGTCCAACATATCAACCCTTTACACCATCGAAATTAAATCTTTAATAAAACTTATTAACATTAAGGGAAAAAGTGGGAAAAAGTGGGAGATTTTAGAAATTATTATATAAATTTGTCCCAAATGAACAGTTTCATTGGAACATATGAGTGTAAAATTGACGACAAAGGCCGGTTAAAAGTTCCTTCATCTTTAATTAAACAGATGGAAAACTTCGACGACAAGGCGTTTGTAGTCAAAAGATCTGTGTTCCAACCCTGTCTGGAAGTTTATCCCATGAACGCATGGAATAAAGTGATGGGCAAAATTAATAAACTGAACAGATTCATTAAAAAGAATGCTGATTTCATTAGAATGTTTACGGCAGGTGTAAAAATTGTGGAGCTGGATAACGCCGGAAGGTTACAGATTTCTAAAGACCTCACTGTTTTTGCTAATCTTCAGAAAGAGATTGTCATTACCAGTGCGGGAGAATTATTTGAAATCTGGGATAAGGACGATTACGAAAAAGTAATCTCCATCAGTGAAGACGATTTTGCGAATCTTGCCGAAGATGTAATGGGCACGTTCGAAGAAGAATAACTGCGTTGTAAAAACGTAAAAAAACACAACTAAAACATGTATCATAACCCCGTTTTGCTGAAGCAGAGTGTTGATGATTTGGTGACGAATCCAGACGGAATATATGTGGACTGTACTTTTGGAGGCGGTGGCCATTCAAGAGAGATATTGGGCAGACTTTCGGATAAAGGAAAACTGTTCAGTTTCGATCAGGACTTAGATGCTCTTGAAAATACAATTGATGACCCGAGATTTACACTCATCAATCAGAACTTCAGGTTTCTGGAAAACTCTTTATTAATTTACGGAGTTTCTCAGGTGGACGGAATTCTGGCAGATCTGGGTGTTTCTTCGCATCAGTTTGATGAAGCCGAAAGAGGTTTTTCTACACGAAGCAATGCTCCGCTGGATATGAGAATGAACGTCATGCAGGGTCTTGATGCCAAAAGAGTGATTAATGATTACGATGAAGAGCAGCTTGCCGACATTTTTTATTATTACGGTGAACTGAGAGAAGCAAGAAAATTAGCAAGAGACATCGTTCATCACAGAAAAACAAAAAGCATCGATACAACAGAAGATCTGAAAAAACTCTTCAGTTATCTTCCGCCGCATAAAGTAAATAAATTTTATGCCCAGTTGTTTCAGGCAATACGTATTGAAGTAAACCAGGAACTGGAAGTTTTAAAAGAAATGCTCGTACAGGCATACAATGTTTTAAAACCCGAAGGAAGACTGGTGGTCATCTCTTACCATTCTCTGGAAGACAGACTGGTAAAAAGATTTTTGAAAAACGGAATGTTCGAGGGAGAACCCGAAAGAGACATTTACGGAAATTATAAAAAAGCATTCGAGCTGGTAAAGAGCAAAGCCATCATTCCCGATGATAAGGAAATAGAAGAAAACTCAAGAGCCAGAAGTGCTAAAATGAGAACAGGAATAAAAGTATAGTTTTTAGTTGATAGTTAATAGTTGTTAGTTTTAATTTTAATTTTAAAAACCAACAACCAGCAACCAACAACCGACAACAAAAAACAAATGGCAAAAAGAACAACAACAAATCGTCCTCAGAAGAGATTAACTTTTATAGACATTATAAAAGGTAACTTCCTGAACCGTGATGAGATTAAAATACATTACAAGTATTTTCTGCTGTTGTTTGTATTGATGATGGCAATGATCTACAGCAATCACCTCGTCAATAAGAAAATTAAAATTGTCAACACACTTAAAGAAGAAACAGAAGAATATAAATCGCGAAACGCTTACGCACAAAGTAAGCTGATAAAAGTAAAAATGGAATCGGAGTTGGGGAAAGAGGTTGCAAGGGATTCTTTAATGACCCTCGAAAATCATCCTCATAAATTGCTAATAAAACTGGACAGTACAGATGCAAAAGCAAAATGAATACGACAACAAACGTAAAAAAACGTTACGATGGGGCTACCTCTTTGCAGTGGTGGCTTTGTGCGTGTTTGTAATGTTCCTGGCGCGCATCGTTATTCTTCAGAATACGAACGTTCAGGAAATTAAAGACGATTACATTAATAAAAACTATCGCGAAGCCACACTGAAAGCAGCAAGAGGAAATCTTTTTGCGTCAGACGGTTCTATTTTGGCAACAACCGTTATGCGTTACGATATCTATCTGGATTTCAAAACGATGAAAGACACCATTTATACCAACAACATTGGTGCTTTAACAGATTCTCTCAGCAAAATGTTCGGAAAGCCAAGAGCAGAATTCAGAAAGAAATTTGACGAGCAGAGAAAAAAGAAAAACCAATACTACACTTTAGTTAAAGGGCTTGATTTTGATCAATACGACAGAATCCGCAAATTTCCGATATTCAAAAGAGGCAAAAACAAAGGAGGCTTTATCGTAGACCGAAACTATAAAAGAGAACTGGCTACCTCAGAAATCGGAGCAGGAACCATCGGAATGGACGACGGCGTTCACACAGCAGGTCTCGAAGGCGCTTTCTCTAAATATTTAAGAGGAACAGACGGAAAAAGACTGGAGCAGAGAATCAATTCATCCCAATGGAAACCGATTGATTACTGGAAGGTTCAGGAACCTGTTGACGGAGAAGATGTTTATACCACATTAGACCTTAGAATTCAGGATATTGCACACTCGGCTTTACAGAAGCAGCTCGTGAACTTCGAAGCAAAACACGGAACCGTGATTGTAATGGAAGTGGAGACCGGAAAAGTCCGCGCCATGGTTAATTTAAGAAGAACTGAAGATGGAGATTATGTAGATTCCTACAATTATGCTTTGAAGGACAACATAGAACCGGGTTCTACCTTTAAAACCATTTCACTTTTAGCAGCAATGGATGACGGTTTCATCGATGAAAATACAACTGTAAATGTAGGAAACGGAATCTGGGTGTACGCAAAACAGAGAATTTCAGACGGTCACGGCGGCGGAACGTATGACATCAGTGATGTGTTGGCTAAATCCAGCAACGTAGGTTCTGCAAAACTGATTACAAAATATTACGCCGAAAAACCTCAGATTTTCTTAGATCATTTAAGAAGATGGAAGCTATTCGATAAAATGGATATTGAACTTCCGGGAATTACAAAACCAAAAATTTTAACTCCCGAAAGCAAAAGATGGAATGCCGCAACGCTCGCATCCATTGCCTACGGATATTCTACAAACATAAACCTGTTGCAGTTAGCCACTTTCTATAACGGAGTCGCAAACAACGGTAAAATGCTGAAGCCTTTATTTATTGATAAAATTATGAAGGACGGAAAAGTAATGTACACGGCAAAACCGGAAGTAATGGTCAACAAAATGGCATCTGAAAAAGCCATTAAAATGATGACCAATGCTTTAACAAAAGCTGTTGAAAAAGGAACCGCAAAAAGTATTTTCACACCAAATTTAAAAATGGCAGGAAAAACAGGAACCGCAAGGTTTGAATACTGGCTTCCAGGCCCCATGAAATACCGCTCGTCATTCGCAGGCTTCTATCCTGCTGATAATCCGAAATATACCTGTTATGTGATGATCAGCGAGCCGAATACATCAAAAGGTTTTTATGGAGCTACCGTTGCAGCACCGGTGTTTAAAGAAATTGCAGGAAAAACTTTCCTGAAAACTCCGCAGAATATTGAAAGAGAAATGCTTGTCGACAAAAAGGTAAACCTGAACAAAATGGTAGAACCTAACGTAAAAGTCGCAGTAAATAATAAACAGATGCCCAATGTGGTAGGACTGATCGGTAAAAATGTAATTCCACAGCTTGAAAACTTAGGCTACCGTGTAGATTTTAAGGGTGTTGGAAGAATTAAAGAACAGTTCCCGACAGAAGGCACAACCATAAGCAGAAACCAGAGAATTTATCTGTCTCTGCAGAATTAGAAAAGAAAAGAACCCGAAGGGTTCAATTATAATAACCGTAAGTGAAACTTATGGAACAAATAAAGAGAAATGCAGTTAAATGATTTATTAAAAAGAATTCCGGTATTAGAAATTCATGGTGACGAAAGCCGTGAAATTTCAGAATTGGTATTCGACAGCAGAAAGGTTACGGAAAACTCCTTGTACATCGCAATGAGAGGAACAGTTGTGGACGGACATTCATTTATTGCATCTTCGGTGGAAAAAGGAGCAACAGCAGTTGTTTGCGAAGAATTTCCAGAACATCTTGATGAAAATGCCACTTATATTAAAGTAAAAGATTCATCTAAAATTTTAGGTCATTTAGCGTCCAATTTCTACGGTAATCCTTCGGAAAAACTAAAATTAATCGGAGTAACAGGAACCAACGGAAAGACTTCTGTTTCTACCCTGCTTTTTGATGTATTTAAAAATTTAGGATATGATTCCGCTTTGCTTTCGACAGTTGAAATCAGAATCGGAGAAAAGATCATTCCGGCAACACACACCACTCCTGATGTTATTACCATCAATAAAATTTTAGCTCAGGCGGTTGAAGAAGGGTGTGAATTCGCTTTTATGGAAGTAAGCTCCCACGGAATTGCCCAAAACAGAATCGAGGGACTTCACTTTAAAATTGCCGGATTTACCAATCTTACACACGATCATTTAGATTATCATAAAACGTTTGACGAATATCTGAAAACGAAAAAAAGATTTTTCGATCAGTTGGAAGATTCTGCGGTTGCCATCACCAATGTGGATGATAAAAACGGAAATGTCATGCTTCAGAACACAAAAGCCACAAAAAGATCTTATGCTTTGAAGACAATGGCAGATTTTCACGGAAGATTACTGGAAGTAGATTTCAACGGAATGCTGCTGAATTTCAACGGAAAAGAATTCTGGACAACACTCACCGGAAAATTCAATGTCTACAACCTCTTATTGGTTTTCGGAATTGCTTCCGAGCTGGGTTTTGAATCAGACGAAATTCTACAGGCAATCAGCAAACTAAAAAGAGTGTCCGGAAGATTTGAGACCTTTAAATCAGACGGCGGAATTTTCTTTATCGTAGATTATGCACACACTCCGGATGCATTGGAAAACATTCTGGACAGCATTAATGATATCAGAACAAAAAATGAAAGACTGATCACCGTTTTCGGCTGTGGAGGCGACAGAGATCATTCAAAAAGACCTGAAATGGGAAATATTGCCACGAAAAAATCAACATTGGCAATCATCACTTCAGACAATCCAAGAACGGAAGATCCGGCAGCAATCATCAAAGAAATCGAAGCCGGCGTTGAACCTCAGAATTTCAGCAAATACACTTCCATTCCGGACAGAAAAGAAGCCATCAAAATGGCAATAAAGTTTGCAGAACCGAAAGATATCGTTCTCGTAGCCGGAAAAGGACACGAAACCTATCAGGAAATAAACGGAGTGAAACATCATTTTGACGACAAAGAAACGATTAATGAACTGTGGCAGCTTATGAGCAAGTAAATATAAATGATTATTGATAATTGATTAATGATGGAAAATAATTACAATCAGATTTTTGCTCAAAGAACAAAAACTTTAGCAATAAATATAATCAATAGTTTATCAGACTTGCCGTATTCTGATAAAGTATCCGTAATCAGGAAACATATTTTTCGTTCAGCAAGTTCTGTAGCAGCCAATTACAGAGCAATGTGCAGAGCCAGATCAGATAAAGAGAAATATGCTAAAATTTGTATTGTCGTAGAAGAGGCAGACGAAACGGTATTTTGGCTGGAAGTAATTCAGGAAGTTAATATAGCTTCAAAAATAATGACAGATGAACTTATGAACGAATCTTTGGAGATTCTGAAAGTAACATCAACTTATAAGAACAAATTAAAGAGTAAGATTATTTAATATCGGTTAGATATCAATCATCAATTATCAAACATCAATAATTAAGAAATGTTATACTATCTATACGAATATTTAACCAGCATGGGAATCCACGTTCCCGGATTGGGACTGTTGAAATACATCTCCTTCCGTGCAGGAATGGCGGTTCTGTTTTCTTTAACCATCGCTTTGGTGTATGGAAAAAGAATCATCAACTATCTGAGAGCAAAACAGATGGGAGAACTGGTGCGTGATCTTGGTCTGGACGGGCAGAAACAAAAAGAAGGAACTCCTACGATGGGAGGTCTTATCATTATTTTGGCAACGTTAATTCCTGTTTTGCTATTCACCAGAATTACAAACGTTTACATTGTTCTTCTGATTGTTTCCGTGATATGGATGGGTGCGATAGGTTTTCTGGATGATTATTTAAAAAAGATCAAAAAAAACAAAGATGGTTTAAGCGGTAAATTCAAAATTGTTGGACAGGTCGGATTGGGTTTGATCGTAGGAGTTACCATGTATTTTCATCCCGATATTACCGTAAAAAGAAAATATGCAGATGCAAAAGTCGTAAACAGAAATAATGTAGAGCAAAACTTTATGCCTACCGAGAAAATAACTGTTTCTACCGTTCCGTTTGCTAAAAATAACGAGTTTGATTACAGCGGAATTCTGTTTTGGATGAACGATAAAGATGCCCACGAATGGGCTTGGATTGTTTTCATTCCTATTGTGATTTTCATCGTAACGGCTGTTTCAAACGGAGCCAATATTACCGACGGAATTGATGGTCTTGCGGCAGGAACCAGCACCGTTATTTTATTAACGCTCGGCTTGTTTGCCTATCTTTCAGGAAACATAATTTTTGCCGATTATCTGAATATTATGTTCCTTCCCAACATGGGTGAAACCACCATATTCGTGGTCGCAATGGTAGGAGCCGTAATTGGATTCTTTTGGTATAACACCTATCCCGCTCAGGTTTTCATGGGCGACACCGGAAGTTTGATGTTAGGCGGAGTTATTGCCGTTTTAGCGATTATTTTAAGAAAAGAACTCATGATTCCTGTCCTTTGCGGAATTTTCCTGATTGAAAATATTTCCGTGATGCTTCAGGTTGTCGTTTTTAAATACAGAAAAAGAAAATTCGGGCTCGAATATGCCCAAAACAATAGACTATTCAGAATGTCCCCTTTACATCACCATTATCAGAAGGGAGGCTTTCATGAGAGTAAAATAGTGAACAGAATGATCATCATCGGAGTAATGTTGGCAATTGTATGCCTGATAACCCTGAAGATGAGATAGAAAATTAATTTAAAACTGAATGATTTACCTAAGTGAAAAATTCAGTCATTAAATCAAAAATTATATGAAAATAGTTGTTTTAGGAGGAGGAGAAAGTGGTTGCGGAGCTGCCTATCTGGCAAAAAAGAAAGGAATGGAGGTTTTTCTTTCCGATAAAGGTGCCATCAAGGATAACTACAGACAGTTTCTGAACGAGAATGAAATTGAATTCGAAGAAGGAAGCCACGATGAAGAAAGAATTTTAAACGCTGACTGGATTGTAAAAAGTCCGGGAATTCCGAAAAAGGCAGAAATGATTCAGAAAATTAATGAGAAAGGAATAAGGCTTTCTTCTGAAATTGAATTTGCTTCGGAATTTACAGATGCGAAAATCATCGCCATCACAGGAAGCAATGGAAAAACAACAACAACGTCTCTCATCTACTACATCCTGAAAAACGACGGATTAAACGTAGGTTTAGGCGGAAATATCGGGTACAGCTTCGCAAAGCAGGTTGCCGATGAGAATCATGAATATTATGTTCTGGAAGTAAGCTCTTTCCAGTTGGACGATATTCAGAATTTCAGACCATATATTTCTTTATTGTTGAATTTGTCACAGGACCATCTTGATCAGTACAATTACAATTATGAAGAATATGCTCTGGCTAAATTCAGAATAACGGAGAATCAGGAAAATGATAACTTCTTCATCTACAATAAAGATGATGAAATGAGCAAAAATATTCTTGAAAAATTAGAAATTAAAGCGAAAATGATTCCTTTCTCCACCAAAGAAAAACTGGAAGAAGGAGGTTTCATTAACGGCGATACCATTGAAGTAAAACTGAAGGATACTTTTTCAATGAAACTTGATGAATTATCTCTTCTGGGAACGCACAATGTTGCCAACAGCTTAGCCGCGTCAATTGCCGGTAAAATATTGGAAATCAACAATGAAAGTATAAGAAATTCATTAATGACTTTTCAGGCGGTTGAACACAGACTGGAGCTTGTAACTGAAATAGAGGGTGTAAAATACATCAACGACAGCAAGGCAACCAATGTTAATGCAACGTATTACGCTTTAGAAAGTATGAAAACTCCGACTGTTTGGATTGTCGGAGGTTTAGATAAAGGTAATGACTATACTGAAATTGAAGAATTAGTCAAAAGAAAAGTAAAAGCAATTGTCTGCTTAGGAATTGATAATGAAAAGATTATCAACTTCTTTAAAGACAAAAAAGAATTTATTTACGACACGTCGAGCATGGAAAAAGCAGTGGAGATCTCAAAATCTCTCGCTGAAAAAGGAGATACGGTTTTACTGTCTCCGTGCTGTGCAAGTTTTGATTTATTCAAAAACTATGAAGACAGAGGTCATCAGTTTAAAGAGCAGGTATTAAAAGCCAATGGCAATTAGCCAAAAGCCAACAGCATTATATATGAACGAACAAGACACAGAAAACAGATTTGAATTCCTGAAGGGCGATAAAGTACTTTGGATGGTCATTCTTGTGATCTCCATTTTCTCTATTTTCCCGGTTTATTCTGCAAGTTCGAATCTGGAATATATCGTTAATAACGGGACCACAACCGGTCACGTTATCAAACATATGTTCTTCGTAGTCTTAGGTTTGGGAATCATGAGAGTAGTCGGAATGGTAAAATACGAATACATCGGAAAACTCAGCAGCATCATGCTTGGTTTAATGGTTATTTTACTGATTGTCACCATGTTCACGGGACAAACCATTGACGGAGCCAGTGCTTCACGATGGCTGAAAATTCCCGGAACACCAATTTCATTCCAGCCGTCTTCCTTTGCTTTTTTAATGCTGATTATTTATCTGTGCAGATATTTAACCAAGAAAATAACGCGGGAACGGCTTCCGATTGAGAACATCATGTACATCTTCGGTCCGATTCTGCTGGTTTTTGTTCTGGTAGCAAAAGACAATGGTTCAACGGCGTTGATGATTTTAATGGTTTCGGTGATTGTGCTCGTCATCGGACAGTTACACTGGAAATATATTGCAGGATTTATCTCTGCATCATTCATTGCAATTGTTCTGTTTTTACTGGTGGCTTTAAACACCAACTTAATCGGAGGAAACCGTGTTCACACATGGATGAGCCGTATTGAAACCTTTACATCCAGCAAAGCAAAAACTGCAGACGTAGATGACGAAAGTGTAAAAGCAAAGAATTATCAGGTGATGATGGCAAAAGCAGCCATCGTACACGGCGGAGTTACTGGAATGGGACCCGGCAAAAGTGCTTTAAAACAAATGCTTCCTCAGTCTGCCTCCGACTTCATTTTCGCTGTGATTGTAGAAGAATACGGAGTGATCGGAGCTGTTTTTCTGGTAAGTTTATATTTAATTATGATTATCCGTATCGTCATGATAGCCAGTAAGATGCCTGCTTTTTTCGGCTCTTTGCTCGTTCTCAGTCTCGGAGTTATGATTTTTATACAACTATCTGTAAATATTGCAGTTGCTGTTAATTTAATCCCTGTTACAGGGCAACCGCTGCCTTTAATAAGTTACGGAGGAACCTCAATGTTGGTAACATATTTGCAGTTGGGAATTATTTTAAACATAAGCTCCAGAATTCAGATTTATGATGAAGAAGGAATGGGCAAAAAACAAAGCATAGCGGAGATTAACGACATTGCTTAAGATAAAAAAAGAATATAAAAAGATTTAAACAGAAATGAATAATCAATCAGCAGATAGCCAAAAATCAAATTCCATCCGTGTTTTATTATCCGGAGGAGGAACAGGAGGACACATCTTTCCTGCCATTGCTATTGCGGACGAAATCAGAAAAAGATTTCCCGATGCTGAATTTTTGTTCATTGGAGCCAACGGAAAAATGGAAATGGAAAAAGTTCCGCAGGCGGGTTATAAAATCGAAGGAATTGATATTGCCGGAATCAACAGAGGAAATCTTCTGTCGAATCTAGGATTGCCTTTTAAAATTTTAAAAAGTTTATCCAAATCGAAGAAGATTATTAAACGTTTTGCTCCTGATTTTGCCGTGGGAACAGGAGGTTTTGCAAGCGGACCTGCTTTGTATGAAGCCAGTAAGCTCGGAATTCCTATTTTTATTCAGGAGCAGAATGCTCATGCAGGAGTTACGAATAAAATTTTAAGTAAAAAAGCAAAAGCCGTGTTCACCGCCTATCCGAAAGTGGAAGGATTTCCGGCTGAAAAAATAAAATTTCTGGGGAATCCGATTCGTGAGAATATCATCTCAGGAATGCAGGAAACCTCTCAGTCAAAAGAAAAAATGGGCTTGGATAAAGATAAACTGACGATTTTATCTGTCGGAGGATCTTTAGGTTCAAGAACATTGAATAACGGATGGAAAGACAATCTGGAAAACCTTAAAGAAAAAGGATACCAGTTGATCTGGCAAACCGGAAAGTTGGACTACAGCGAGTTGTCTTCCGACCTCCAGCTTCCAGCTTCCATCCAGATCAAAGAATTCATCAAAGATATGGAAACAGCCTATTCTGCAGCAGATGTCATTGTTTCCAGAGCAGGAGCAATTGCCATTTCAGAGTTGGCGGTTGCGCAGAAGCCTGTGTTATTGGTTCCCTTCCCTTTTGCGGCGGAAGACCATCAAACCAAAAACGCGATGAATCTGGTTGAAAAAAATGCAGCCCGAATGGTAAAAGACTCTGAGATGAAGGAAAAATTCTGGAATACCCTTTCAGAAATATGCGAAAATGAAAAAGTAAGAAAAGAAATGTCTGAAAATCTGAAATATTTTGCCAAACCAAATGCGGCAAAAGAGATTGTAGACGAGATTTTTAAAGTGATAAAATAAATAGAAAGTTTCGACAAGCTCAACCTGACAAAACATAGACAGTTAGTATTAGAGATGTCACCCTGAACTTGTCGAAGGGTTAACAAAACCAACACAAATGAATGAAAATATATTATGTATACATTGTAAAATGTTCGGATAATTCTTATTATACAGGTTTTACCAATGATTTGGAAAAAAGAATTAATGAACATAATGACGGATTAAATCCTGAAAGCTATACATATACAAGAAAACCTGTAGAACTTGTTTTCTATTATGAATTTAATGATGTTAATCAAGCGATAGGATTTGAAAAACAAATTAAAGGTTGGAGTAAAAAGAAAAAGGAAGCAATAATAAATGATAATTGGGAATTGTTGCCTGAATTATCAAAAAATAGAATGAAAGATTAAATAGGCTTCGACAGGCTCAGCCTGACACCGTTAAAAAATTAACGAATAGTTGAAGTCTAATAGTATAAAATAGGATTAGCGATGTAGCTTTGAGTATATCGAGCCATTAAAGATTAAAATAAATAAATGAACAATTTAGAAACATATCAAAATTTTTACTTCGTTGGAATCGGAGGAATCGGGATGAGTGCTTTGGCGCGCTATTTCCATGCTTCGGGCAAGAAAGTTTCAGGCTACGATAAAACCAACACCAAACTTACTCAGACTTTAATGAGCGAGGGAATTGATATTGTTTTTGAAGATGTTATAGATGAAAAAATCTCTTCGCTTCAGAAAGAAAATACGTTAGTTATCTACACTCCGGCGATTAAAAAACTGGACATATTAGATTATTTCAATACCAATCAGTTTGAAGTATTAAAACGTGCAAAAGTTTTAGGATTGATTACGGAAAACACAGATTGCATTGCTGTTGCCGGAACTCACGGAAAGACAACCACTTCCACTCTGGTTTCACACTTATGCAAAGAAGCAAATTTGCCTTTTTCATGTTTTCTGGGAGGAATTTCTGAGAATTTTAAGTCAAATTTCCTCTACAACGGCTCGCAATATTCCGTTGTGGAAGCAGATGAATACGACAGAAGCTTCTTAAACCTTTCTCCGGATTGGGCAGTTATTACTTCCACCGATGCGGATCATTTGGATATCTACGGAGATAAAAATACCATTGAAGAGGGGTTCAGACAATTTGCGGCTCTGGTTCCCGAAGATAGACAGCTTTTTGTAAGAAAAGGAATTGAAATCGGAAGACCTCATCAAACCTACGCTGTAAACGAAGTGGCTGATTATTATTCCGATAACCTGAGAATGGATCATGATAAAATTTATTTTGATTTTCATACGCCAAACGAAACGGTAAAAGATTTTGTCTGGGAAATTCCGGGAATTCACAACGTAGAAAATGCTACGGTTACGTTGGCTATTTTAAACAGTTTAGGAGTAGATTTCGAAACACTGAAAAAAGCAATTGCCAATTTCAAAGGAATTAAAAGAAGATATACAAAACACATCTACGAAAACGGTAAAATTTACATCGACGATTATGCACATCATCCGACAGAAATTAATGCCGTGATGGGTTCAGTCCGCACGTTTTACCCTGAAAAGAAATTACTGGTAGTTTTCCAGCCTCATCTTTTCAGCAGAACAAGAGATTTTGCAGACGGATTCGCAGAAAGTTTAAGTAAAGCTAATGAACTGATTTTACTTGATATTTATCCGGCAAGAGAACTTCAGGAAAATTTTGAAGGAATCACTTCCGATTGGTTGCTGGAAAAAGTTAATTTAGATAAAAAAGAAGTTTCAACATTAGGCGAAGCTTTCAGTAAAATAAAAGAAAAAGATTTTGATATCCTTCTTACAGTAGGGGCAGGAAATATAGACACACTGTATGATCCTGTTTGTGAATGGATAGAGAAAATTTAATTTTAAATGTAACGCAAAGGACACAAAGAGTTTTTTGGAAACACGAAAACATGTTCGCAAGGGCGTTTCACTCAGCAAATGATAGCTGAAAATATCATTTAAGAGTAAATATAAAAACACAATGACAGAAAATGAAATTTCAAACATAGTTTTTGATGCAGGGATGAAAGTGCACCGAAAACTGGGAATCGGACTTTATGAAAATGTTTATGAGCAATGTTTAATTCACGAGTTAAAAAATAGCGGATTGAACATTGAAAGTCAAAAAGATATTAGTGTCAATTATGAAGGTTTAATTATTGAGAAAGCATTCAGAGTTGATTTATTAATTGAAAATAAAGTAATTATAGAAATAAAAGCAGTTCCGGAAATTAATAAATATCATTTTTTCCAAATTCTTAATTATTTAAGAATCACAGAAATGAAATTAGGGATGATTTTAAATTTTCATTCTACCTTATTTAAAGACGGAGTAAAAAGAGCAGTAAACAAATTATAAAAAATATTTTCAGCTATCATTTGCTGAGTGAAACGCCTTTGCGAACATAAAAATAAAAAGCAAGAATTTAAAGAAAAACCTTGCGCCCGTAGCGTTAAAAAAGCTAAAAAACAAAAATGAAAAATAAATACAGAATATTAAAAATTGTCATCACAGTAATCATCCTTGGATTTCTGTTGAGTTTCTCTTTGAAGAAATTCAGCGGACAGAAGATTACGGACAATAAAATTTCTGTGAAAATGAATGAAAAAACACCGGTTTACTTCATTGATGAAAAAGATATCCGGGAAATTGTAAAAAAAGAAAACCCTTCTGGAAAAGTCGGGGATCTTAATATTCCCGCGCTGGAAAAAAAGATCAACAATCTTCCGGCGGTAGACAGCGCAAATGTTTATTTAAACCTGAACGGAAAACTGAATTTAGACATCAAACAGAGGGTTCCCGTTTTCAGATTAAATAAAGAAGGCAGAGATTTTTATGTAGATGAAAAAGGTATAGAATTTCCGATCTCCAAAACCTATTCTCATCCATGCATGTTGGTGACAGGAAATGTAAAGAAAGAAGAGTATGAAAAGCTTGCCGAACTGGTTGAAAAAATAGACAAAGACGATTTCAGCAAAAAATATTTTATCGGAATATCCAAAGACCGAAACGGCGACTATAATCTTCTTACCAGTGAAGGAAATTACAAAGTCGAGATCGGGGATTTAGATAATATCGATTTTAAAGTAAAAGGATTTAAAGCCTTTGTAGAAAAATATCTTGTGTATCAGGATCCGGAAAAGTACAGCATGGTTTCTATTAAATATCAGAACCAGATTGTAACCACCTTAAATCCTAATTACAAAGAAAACGACAGTATTTTAAAAGCAGCCAATATAGAACTGGCAAAAGCTCCGGTTGTCGTCGCCAAAAGTGTGGAACCAAAGCCTAAAGCCGAAGTTAAAAAAGAAATTAAGAAAACGGGAAATCCTTCAAAACCGAAGGTAACCCAAGCAAAAAAAACTGAGAAACCTACGGCGTCAAAACCGAAAACTAAAGCAAAAGTTAAGATAGAATAAAAATAAAAAAACATCAATATCCATAGGCGAAAACCTATGATCCTTATTAAAACAGGAACTGAAAAACGAAAAAATCAAATCGGTATAAAAATGGAAAATCAAGAGTATTCAGTAGGTCTGGACATCGGGACAACAAAGATTGTTGCGATTGTCGGAAGGAGGAATGCACACGGGAAAATAGAAGTTCTCGGTGTAGGAAAGGCGAAAAGTCTTGGTGTTCACAAAGGTATTGTGAATAATATTTCGCAGACCATTAATTCAATCAAAGCTGCTGTGTCTGAAGCACAGTCCAGCGCAGGAGTTCCTATCCGTAAAGTTACGGTAGGAATCGCAGGGAAACACATCCGTTCTCTGCAGCACTCCGATTATATTATGCGTGAACATCCGGATAAATTCATCACAGACGACGACATTGAAGCATTAAAAGATCAGGTAAAAAAACTGGTGATGCTTCCTGGAGAAGAAATCATTCACGTTTTGCCGCAGGAATACAAAGTAGATTCCGAAGGTGAAATTCAGGAACCGGTCGGGATGCACGGTAAGCGTTTAGAGGCCAACTTTCATGTGGTTGTAGGACAGATGGGAAGCATTCGCAATATCGCGAGATGCGTGAGAGAAGCAGGGCTTGAAATGGAAGCTCTTACCCTTGAACCTTTGGCATCCTCTGAAGCGGTTCTTACAAAAGAAGAAAAAGAGGCAGGAGTTGCCATTGTAGATATCGGAGGCGGTACTACAGACATTGCCATCTTTAAAGATAATATCATCCGTCATACCTGTGTTATCCCTTACGGAGGAGGAATTATTACAGAAGACATCAAGGAAGGCTGTTCCATCATCGAGAAACACGCGGAACAACTGAAAGTAAAATTCGGTTCTGCGGTTCCTGAGCTTGAAAAAGACAGCACGTACGTTACCATTCCCGGGCTTCACGGAAGACCGGATAAAGAAATTTCCCTGAAAACTTTAGCACAGATCATCAATGCTCGAGTGGAGGAAATTCTGGAGATGGTAAATACAGAACTAAAGGCTTACGGAGCTTTTGAACAAAAGAAAAAACTGATTGCAGGGATCGTATTAACGGGTGGTGGATCCAACCTGAAACACCTTCGTCAGCTTGCCAATTATACAACAGGATTCGACAGCAGAATCGGATTTGCAAATGAGTATGTGGCGAATGATAAAAATCAGTATCTTAAAGGTCCCGAATTTGCGACTTCCATTGGTTTATTAATGGAAAGTTTAAAAATCAGGGATAAAAAGCTGAACACGGTGGAAGACACTCCTGTTTTGGAAAAAGAGCAGCCGGAAAATGCTGCTGCACAAGCTGCGATTGAAACTTCACAACCCGCTCCGCAGGAAGTTGCCCCGATACAGGAACAGCAGCCTAAAGAAGAACAGCATGAGAATAAAAAGGCGGCAAAACTCACTTTCGGGCAGTCGCTGATGGAAAAAGTAAAAAAATTCTTTGAAGAAGTAGAATAAAATATAAATGATAAAAGATCAGTGATAATTGATGATTTATTTTTAATTAAAACAAAATCATTATTCATTTATCGCTTATCAATTATAATTATTAAAAGAAACTAATTATGGAAAACATAGGTACACAAGGATTTTCATTTGATTTGCCAAAAGGAAATTCATCAATCATAAAAGTAATCGGTGTTGGAGGCGGTGGAAATAATGCCCTGAAACACATGTACGAAAAAGGTATTCACGGAGTGGATTTCGTGATTTGCAATACAGATGCCCAGACTTTAGATAATAACCCGGTTGCCAACAAAGTACAGTTGGGAACTACCATTACGGAAGGTCTTGGCGCAGGAGCTGATCCTGAAGTGGGAGAAAAATCTGCCATCGAAAGCATCGAAGATATTAAAGCTGCAATGGGACAAAATACCAAAATGGTTTTCATCACTGCCGGAATGGGTGGTGGTACAGGAACCGGAGCTGCTCCCGTTATTGCTAAAGTAGCCAAAGATATGGGAATCTTAACGGTAGGAATCGTTACCGTCCCTTTCAGTTTTGAAGGGAAAAGAAGACTGGAACAGGCTGAAAACGGTCTGGATAAATTAAGAAATAATGTTGACTCATTAATTGTCATCAACAACGATAAATTAAGACAGCAATTCGGAAACCTTGGATTCAAGCAGGGATTCTCAAAAGCCGATGAAGTTTTAACGAATGCTGCCAAAGGAATGGCGGAAGTTATTACGGGTTACTTTGATGTAAACATTGACTTTAGAGATGCTAAATCTGTGCTTCAGAATTCAGGAACGGCTTTGATGTCTACAGGAATTGCTTCCGGTGAAAATAAAGCCGAAGAAGCAGTTAAAAAAGCGCTTGATTCCCCACTATTGAATGATAATAAGATTACAGGAGCGAAAAATGTTCTGTTACTGATCAGAAGTGGTGTGGAAGAAGTGACCATGGACGAGATCGGAGTAATCATGGATCATATCCAAAAAGAAGCAGGAAACACTGCGGATATTATTTTCGGGGTGGGAGCAGACGAAGAACTGGGAGATTCTGTAAGCGTTCTTGTGATTGCTACAGGCTTTTCTAACGATAACAAAAAATTTGCAGGACCCACAGAGAAAATTAAAATTAGCCTGAACGACAGCTTTGATACCCCAAAAGAGTCTCCTTTTAAAACAAGAGAGGAAAGACATTCTCATGCGGAACAGGATTATGATTTCGGGGGTAAAAACCTTTTCAGATTAGACGATGAAGACCACGATCATCCACAGTTCGGTGTTACGTCTACTGAAAAAAAAATGACTATTGGCAACGAAGAGACTAAAACTGAAATAAAATTCTTTGATAAAGAGGAAGATACGGTTAACAGCACTCAGGATTGGAGAAATGATGATGAACAGGAAGAATCTTTCAGCTTATTTACTTTAGATGAAGAAGCAGAAGATCCGAATGATCTGGAAATAGAATCTTTTAAGTTTGATTTTGATCATAAAAAAGAAGAACCACAGTCTAATACTGCTTTCAATAACACTTTTTCTGAGGAAAAACCTGTTGAATTCAGCTTCTTCGTGAATGAGCCCGTAAAGAATGAGCCTAAATCTGATTTCGGACAGCCAAAAGCAGAACTTGCAGCAATCAACGAAGTGAATCAGCTTACGGAAGAGCCGTTTCAGAAAGTAGAACATTTCTTTCAGCATCTGAAAGAAGAACCTGTTGTTGAAAATAAGACAGAAACCGAAGCCCCGAAACCGGCAGAAGAAGAATTCACCTTCGTGAATAAAACCGTGGATCAGGAAAGAGTAATGGAAAGAAGAAACAAACTGAAGGAGTTTAATTCCCGTTACCAGAGTTTCGACAGCTCCAGCGAGTTTGAATCTGTTCCTGCATTCAAGAGAAAGAATATTTCCATTGAAGGAACCAATGCATCAGATCAGAATATCAACACATATTTGTCTGATAACAACGGAAATATGCAGATCAGAGAAAACAGATTTTTAAATAAAGATGTAGACTAAAATTTAATTTGAAAATGTGGCAATTTGAGAATTTGAAAATTATACATTCTCAATTCTAAAATAATTACATTTTCAAATTGTCTCATTTTTTCAAATTATCAAATTAAAAACCATGAGTTTAGAAAATACAATAAACGAAGCTATAAAAACAGCAATGAGAGCCAAAGACAAAGTGGCTTTGGATTCTCTTCGTGCTGTAAAATCTCAGATATTACTGCTTAAAACGGAAGCAAGAGGAGCAGAAGTTAGTGCAGAACAGGAAATTGCTATTCTTCAGAGAATGGTAAAACAGCGTAAGGATTCTGCCGAACAGTTTACTGCGCAGGGAAGAAATGATCTTGCCGAAGTGGAAGAAGCGCAAATGCAGGTAATCGAGCAGTTTTTGCCGAAACAGCTTTCAGCACAAGAACTGGAAGCCGAAATGAAAAACATTATCGCTGAAACAGGCGCTGAATCTATGAAAGATTTAGGTAAGGTAATGGGAATTGCTTCAAAATCTTTAGCCGGAAAATCGGACGGAAAAAGCATTTCCGAGATGGCGAAAAAGCTGCTTTCATAATTGCTGATCGTGAGTAATTTTAGTTGATTTGTACTTCTATCCATCAACTAACAACCAAACCATCAGCTATTTTATAAGGATATTCAACCTTTGCATATCGATTTGATTAAAGAAGCCCGGAACTTTTCAGTTCCGGGCTTCATTTATTTTTTCTGAATGACATCAGTTCATGCTTCGGTAAAAAGCAAAAACTGAAAGAAAATAAATTGAGAGGGATCAGTGTAAATATTTTTTCATGGTCAACTGTTTTCAGAATCATTTCAAATTTAGTAATTATTTTTAATAATTAACATATTTAATTTAAAATTTTACAATTATTATTAAACTATTAACATTCAATTCATTTTGTTTTCTAAAACAACCGATAGTTTTTATATATTGATGAAACGTAAAGAATTGTTTAAATTTGTACTTTACAAAAAACAAAAATATGTATCCACAAGATTTAGTAATGCCGATGAAGGCTGAACTTACAGATAAAGGTTTCGAAGACTTGACAACTCCGGCTCAGGTAGAAGAAGCATTAAAACAATCAGGAACTACCCTTTTGGTCATCAACTCTGTATGCGGATGTGCTGCAGGAGCTGCAAGACCGGGAGTTGTATATTCTTTAACAGGAGACAAAAAGCCTGATCATTTAACTACTGTTTTCGCAGGTTTCGATACAGAAGCCGTTGTTGAAGCGAGAAAACATTTAGCACCGTTCCCTCCAAGCTCACCTTGCGTAGCGCTGTTTAAAGACGGAGAGCTGGTTCATATGCTGGAAAGACACCACATTGAAGGAAATCCTGCAGGAGCAATTGCTGCAAACCTTCAGGCTGCTTACGACGAGTATTGCTAGTAAACGAGCATTTCAAATATAAACCGTTACAATTTGTAGCGGTTTTTTTATTTTATCATCGCAAAAAAATTCTCTGAAAATCCAATTATTATTATATTTGTTGAAATGGCAACGAAAGCACTTTTCAATACGGTAGTCAATTGGTTTATCCGGCAGAGGATAGATCAGATTCAGAATTTTATGAATCATCCTATTGAGACACAGAAAGGTATCTTATTTTCCCAGTTATTTCATGCAGAAGACACGGAGTACGGGAGAAAATATGGTTTTAATTCCATTTCGAGTTATCAGGACTTTAAAAACAAAGTTCCGGTCGTTACGTACGAAGAAATGGAGCCTTACATTGAAAAAGCGAGACAGGGACAGAAAGATGTAAGCTGGCCCGGTTACATCAAACATTTTGCAAAATCTTCAGGAACCACGAATGCCAAAAGCAAATTCATCCCGATTTCTGCTGAAAGCCTTGAATACTGCCACATGAAAGCCGGAAAAGATATGGTTTCCATTTACGCCAACAATCACCCCGAAAATCAGCTTTTTAATTACAAAAATCTTCGTCTGGGCGGAAGTTCTGAACTCTACGCGGATTTTAATACCAAATTTGGCGATTTGTCGGCTATTCTGATTGACAATCTTCCTTTCTGGGTAGAAGTTACAACCACTCCGAGTAAAAAGGTTTCTCTGATGGGAGAATGGGAAAGCAAACTCAGGGCAATTACCTCTGAAGTTAAAAAAGAGGATGTAGGAAGTATTTTGGGGGTTCCGAGCTGGATGATGGTTCTTTTACAGAGGGTTCTGAAAGAAACTGACTTCAAAAATATTTCTGAATTGTGGCCGAATCTTGAAGTATTCTTTCACGGAGGAATCAGCTTTAAGCCTTACAGAGAACAGTATAAGCAGATTATCGGAAAAAATATCAATTACTACGAGATCTATAATGCTTCCGAAGGCTTTTTCGGAATTCAGGACAGATCCAACAGTGATGAAATGCTTCTGATGCTCGATTACGGTATTTTTTATGAATTTATTCCGATGGATCAGTTCCATTTTTCAAATCCGAAAGTCGTGAGTCTGGAAGATGTGGAAATCGGGAAAAACTACGCCATGGTGATTACGACAAACGGCGGATTGTGGAGATATCTCATTGGCGATACTGTTGTTTTTACATCCACCAATCCGTTCAGAATAAAAATTACCGGAAGAACGAAACACTATATCAATGCTTTTGGAGAGGAACTGATGATTACCAACGTTGAGTCTGCGCTCACCAAAGCCTGCGAAGAAACCAATGCATCTGTTTCCGACTTCACAGGAGCCCCTGTTTTCATGAAAGAGAACGAAGGCGGAGCTCATGAGTGGGTTTTTGAATTCTGCGAAAAACCGGATGATTTAGAGCGTTTTATAGATATTTTTGACAGTCATCTTAAATCAATTAATTCCGATTACGAAGCGAAACGCTATAACAATATGACCCTGAAAAGACCGATTGTTCATATTGCAAAACCCAATCTTTTCTATTGCTGGCTGGAATCCAAAGGCAAACTGGGCGGACAGAATAAAGTTCCGAGGCTGAGCAACGACAGAGAATATATTGATCCTTTACTGGAACTGAATAAATAGAAAAACCGCAGAAAAACTGCGGTTTCATTTTTATCAGAAGAATTTAATTTACTTGCTTAAATCTTCTTTCAATTTTTTAGCGCCTTCCTCTACTTTGGAAGCTCCTTTTGCTGCGGCATTTTTCACATCTTTTCCTACTTTATCGGCGCCTTCTTTAATGTCCTGCCCTGCTTTCTGAAGATCCTGTTTCGTTTTGTCTGCTGTTGCATCTATTTTATTTTTTGCATCTTCGGCAGCGTTATCAATCTTTTGTCCGGCAGCATCAATTTTAGCCTGAGTATTTTCTTTCACTTCATTAATTTTTGCCGAATCTACTCCGATTCCATTTTCTGAGACAGTAGTAGTGATAGTGGTCGTAGATCCGTCCGGATTTTCAACAGTTTCTGTTTTTGATGTTGACTTTGTACATGACACAACCACGGCTGCGATCATCAGTACAGATAAAATGCTTTTTTTCATACTTTATAATTTTTTTTTAAAACGTTTTTTTGTGATTTATATTATGCAGATTTTACCTCTGCAGAAGGCTCAGATGTTTTCTTTTTCTCCTCGTCTGTTTTTTTCTTTTCTTCTTCTGCCTTCTTTTTATTTTCCTTTTCAAGTTCTTCTTTCAGTTTCTTTTCCTGCTCCTGAAGTTTTAATGCCTCTTTTACCGAATCCTGATACTGTTTTGAAGACATTCTGATTTGTCTTGCAACATCTACAGAAATTGCGCCATTCGAAAAAGAATCGATTGCGGTGGTATCATAACTTGCTTTCGGGCTGTCTGCGGGATAAAAATCTGCCGGTTCTTTTTTTGAACAAGACATCACAAAGGCTGAAAAAATAATAGTGGCAAAAGATAAATTTTTCATGGAACTAATTTAACAGAAATTCTGCAATTACAGGATAATGATCCGATAATCTTACAGAATTATCCACTTTATAGCTTAAAGGAATAATTGATTTTGAACTGAAAATATAATCGATTCTCAATGGAACTTTGTAATCGTGAAAACTTGAAGAACTTCCATTTCCTGCTGCTAAAAAAGCATCCTGAAGATCTTTTCCCAGATTATAATATTCATAAGAATTGGGAACTGAGTTGAAATCTCCCGCCAGAATTACAGGATACGGCGAAAGATCTACCGCTTTTCGGATTTTTTTAATCTGATCTTCGTGTGCTTTAAAGGTAGGAATCATGTGCGATAACAATGTATTGATTTTTCCGCCTTCCTTTTTCAGCCCATCGAACTGAAGCATCGATTTATGCAGCCTGAAAGGCTCAAGATAAACATTCACAATCCGAACGATTTTGCCATTGATATCTACATCTGCATAGAATGAATTTCCTCGCGATTTATCTGTGATTAATTCTTCCTGTCTTACAATTTTATGTTTGGTTTTTAAAATAACCGAAGGATATTTCACCAGATCCTGTCTCAAGGCACGGTTGGTATCTTTTTCCTGAACCAGAATGATATCTGCATTCTGATCCTGAATATATTTTTTCACTTTATCCCAGCCAAAATCGCCGTATTTTACATTAAAAGTAATGACTTTTATATCTCTTATCGATTTCTGACTTTCTGCTTTGGGCGTAAAATTGATCCATCTTCGGATAGGATTATAAAATAAAAATGTTCCCAAAACAAATGCAATGGCAATTTTTTCTTTTCTGAAAATCCAGATCAGTGTAAAAATAATATGTAATGAAATAAGATAGGGAAAACCCAGAGAGAGGAGATTCAGATTTCCGAACAGATTAGGCGGAATCCATGCGTTCCCCAATGTACACAGGAGTAAAATACCAACAATAATATGGAAAAATAACAATACTTGACGCGGCTTCATGAAAACAGTCTAAGGGATATAGAGCTTTTCAGCAAAAATCCTACCACACGAGAAAAATTAACGGTTTTTATGATTTAATTATTGAGCTTAAATGTCGCTACAACAGGATAATGGTCTGATAATTTTGCAGAACGGTCTACCTTATAGCTCAATGCTTTAACGGATTTTGAAGTAAAAATATAATCGATCCTGATCGGGAATTTATAATCATGGAAACTGGTTGCGCTTCCGCTTCCTGCTTTCATAAAAGCATCTTCAAGATCTTTTGACAATTCATAATATTCATACGAGTTAGGAACTGCATTAAAATCTCCCGCCACAATAACCGGATAAGGCGAACTTTCGATGCTTTCTCTTATCGGAACAATCTGCTCCTGATGTATTTTAAAGGTAGGAATCAGTTTTCTTACGATATCTTTCAGTTTCTGCTCGTCTTCTTTACTGTCGCCGTTCAGTTTTACCATACTTTTATCAAATCTGAAAGGCTGCAGATACACATTGATAATCCGGTAAGTTTTTCCATTGATCTCAATATCTGTCTGGGTTGCATTACCGTTTTCATATTCGCCATCAAGCAAATTTTTCTCAGCAATGACTTTATGTTTTGTAAAAACGCTTGTAAGGAGGGTTTTGCTGCTTTGCTTCAGATCTTTAAAATCATATTTTTTATTAACCATCTCCTGAAACAGAACAACATCCGCATCCTGACTGTTGACGAAATTTTCGATATTTTCTTTTCCTAAAACACCATTTTTAACATTGAAAGTAACGATTTTTAAATCTGTTTTGTCATCTTTTGGCTGAGAAAAATTGATCCATCGCAAAACAGGATTGAAAAACAGCAGTCCCGCGAAAAAAAAGACAAAAGCTCTTTTCTTCCAACTGATGATCCAGAAAATAGTAAGCAGAATATAAGCAATAATCAATAAAGGAAAACCTAAAGAAAGTAAATTCAGCCAAGGAAATATTTTTGGTGAAACATAGGCATTCATTAACATTCCGGATAATAAAAGAAATATTCCGGTATGAAGGATAAGAAAAATAAGGCGAAGGATTTTCATAAATCCTAGTGAGGATTAAATCTATTTAAATGTTTTCTCCAAATTTTTGCCAAAATAAACCCAACTAAAGCGCCTCCTACATGAGCAAAATGAGCGGTTCCACTATCTAAACCATTATATCCTAAATAAAGAGAAAGAGCTACACTAAAAATTAAGAAATATTTTGCTTTTATAGGAAAAGGAATAAACAAAATTCCTATTCTGGCATTGGGAAAAATCGTTGCAAAAGCTGCAACCACACCAAAAACAGCTCCAGAAGCTCCCATTAAAGGACTTGATATTATTCTGACAATATTACTTATTAAAAGCTTTTGATTTTCAATTGAGTCAGCAGATCCTTTCAGTTGAAAATCTGTTCCTGAAAAATAATCATAAATATTAACACCCAAATCTTCTAATTGTCTTGCAAACATTTCAACCTGTACAAATTCCCATAAATTGAATAAAACGTAAGCGCCAATCCCACTTAAAAAATAAAGTATCAAAAACCTTTTACCACCTAAAATATTTTCTAAAAAAGCAAAATTATACAACACAAACATATTAAAAAAGATATGCATTATCCCTTCACCTCCAGAAAGTGGCGAGTGCATAAACATAGATGTGATAATTTGCCAGGATTTAAAAAAAGGAGAAAAAGGATAGTATGCAGATAAAGTGTAGTATAACTCTGGCTTATTCAAAACATACAAGAAAAAATTAGTAATTATATAAACTACAATATTTATGATTATAATGTTTTTCGTAATTGGCGGCAAATTATTAAACATAGTTTCTAAAATTTGTTTTTAAAATCATTAAACGGAACTTCGTAGAAACATCTTTTTCCGTTGGGTAAAAATTCCGGAAAGCCCAAAGCGGTAAAATCCTTGATAAGCTGCTCCGCATCTTTTTTGTATATGAAATCGAATCTTGATTTCGACTGAAGCTTACTCCACTGGTTCTGATAATACTGCATGAATTCTTCCTCAGACTTATATTCCAGAATTTCAAAAAGGTTTTCAAGAAACTTCATGACCTGCGTTTCTTTCAGTCCTTCCGGAACCGCATCTATTCTTAACACACTTTCGTGGGCAATGCTCATTTCAAAACCAAGCTCCGGAAGATATTTTTTAATGGAGTTATATTTCGTCTTTTCAATCTCATTCATATGATATTCTAGAGAAAAAAGCAGAGCATGACCGTTGGTTGTTCCTTTTTTTACGGGTTTTGTATTTTCAGAAACCACGAGTCTGTGCATTCTTCCCAAATCGAGCATTAAAGTTTCATCCCCTTTGTTGAACAGCCAGTATCCGTTCGGTAACCTCATCAGATCTTCATCAAAATCTTCATCTTCAAACAGATTGATCTTGGAAGGTTCTGCGGTAATATTCTGATGGTACATTTCCGTAAGATTCTGAATTTCCGCCTGCGCAACTTCACGTTCTTCAATAAAAGGATTGTAGTCTTTATCTACGATGATTTCCGGCATTTTCAGCGTTGTACCTCCTCCACTGTTACCTTTACTCGGGAACGTTTTGTGCATAATTTCATCAAAATGAGGATCTTTTTCAAAATCCAGACTTGGAGAAACGTTATAAATTCCCAGAGAGCGTTTGATGGTGGAACGCAATAAAGCAAAGATCAGATGTTCGTCTTCAAATTTTACTTCTGTTTTCTGCGGATGGATATTAACGTCTATTTTTTCAGGATCAATATCTAAGAAAAGGAAAAACGTAGGCACATAACCCGGCAACAACAATCCTTCAAAAGCTTCCTGAACGGCTTTATTGAAGTACGGGCTTTTAAAATACCTTCCGTTGACAAATAAAAACTGTTCTCCTCTTGTTTTTTTCGCTCCTTCCGGTTTGGCAACATACCCGTGAAGTTTACACCAGATAATATCTTCTTTGATGGGAATAAGCTGCGGCTGCAGTTTTCTTCCGAAAACATCCACAATACGCTGCATCTGGCTTCCTTTTCTTAACCTGAAAATCGGCTCATCATCATGAAACAGGGAAAACTCAAGCGTTTCGTGCGCTAAAGCAACTCTTTGAAATTCATCGATAACATGTCGGAATTCTACATTGTTGTTTTTCAGGAATTTTCTTCTTGCCGGAACGTTATAAAATAAGTTTTTAACTAGAAAATTAGAACCTTCCGCCGTCTGAACGGGATCCTGAAACTGGAAAACCCCTCCTTCGATATAAATATTTGTTCCGATGGTAGCGTCTTTCTGTTTGGTTTTTAATTCCACCTGGGAAACGGCCGCAATCGAAGCCAGCGCTTCACCACGGAAACCTTTGGTAGAGATTTTAAAAATATCTTCCGTTCCGCGGATTTTTGAAGTGGCGTGTCTTTCGAAAGCCATTCTCGCATCCGTCTCAGACATTCCTTTTCCGTCGTCTACAACCTGAATCAGATTTTTTCCGGCATCCCGGATAATCAACTCAATTTTTGTGGCATCTGCATCGATGGCGTTTTCCAAAAGTTCTTTCACAATGGAAGCCGGTCTCTGCACTACTTCTCCTGCCGCAATTTGGTTGGCTACATGATCGGGTAAAAGCTGAATAATATCTGACATAAAAAACGTAAATCAACTTACAAAAATAGTCATTCAAATTAAGAATTAAAACTATAAACTTCTGAATTAAAATTAATTTATCAACATATCAACATTCCAGCCATGCTTCAGATTCAGACAAAATGTCTCGTTATCGGGGGTTTCCTAAAAACACAATCCCCCAATTGCGTTATACAATTAGAGGATTGATTCACAGCTAGTTTACACAAAATTAATACTGATATTTATATCTCTTATTTAACATTGTCTGTTTAATCCGGCAAAACTTTACGAAAAGTATTCAAAATGTTATCAAGAATTTTGATCTTTTATGCTAAGCTTCTGCCCATTTTATTCATCAAATACAAGCTTTCTTTTCTTGTCTCTTTTCTGTTCTTTAATCACCGGAATTCCGTGGATTTTATCATAAAAATATGCCATCAGATTCGGTTTCTTATAAATTCTGCTGTACCGGTATTTCGTATTGAAATGTCTGATATGAATTTTGTACGCATCGTACCCGATTACGACCAGCAAACACAGACTGATTACATAAAACACTCTGAATTCAAGATAATAATAGGTTAAACCTGAAAAAACCGCACCCAAAACATAGGAAATCATGATACTCATCAGCAGTTTTGCTCTTCCGACCAGTTCGCCGTTCTTTCTGAATTTTTTCTGCGTAAACATGGAGAATAAAATCCCAAGATCGGTAGTGGTACCTGTAAGGTGAGTTGTTTTTACTGAGAAATTAGAAATACTTGCCGTTAAACCATTCTGCAGACCCGTTGCGAATAGCATTAATGCCACCAGATATTCTGTTTCTTCCAGCGTTTTCCGGTAATAAAACTGTCCGTAGATTCCCACAAACAATAAACAGGCAATTTCAAGAACCAACGGCATTGCATGGGCGAAATATTTACTTTTCTGATTGAATGTAATCACAATAAAATTCGACACAAATCCCCCGAAAAAGAACAGGAAGATCCACATTCCCACCACCGCAACCTGTGACCAGTTTGCTTTACTGATTTCTGCCGCAAGAATAGCATAATGTCCCGTTACATTGGAAGTAAAAGAGAGAAATATCAACAGGGAAGCAATGTTTATAGTACCTGCCGTAAAGGCAGTCAGCGTTCCTAATCTGATGTTGTCTCCCAACGTTCTGCTGTTACTATAATTCCTTAGCATTTTTCTAAATTTTTAAAGTTCTTTGATGTTAAGCTTCCACAAAGATTTCCGCCAGTCTTCCTTTTTCCGGAAGGCTTTTGCGAACTTCAACCGAAATTTCCTGAGATTTCAGGTCTTTACATTTTCTGATGTAAGGAATAAGATCGAACTTACCATTTCCTTTGCTTTTAATAGAAGGAGAATAGTAAGCTTCTTCAATATTTTCCGCTTTCACATAATTATTGAATGTTCTCTGGAAACTTCCCGTGAAAATATCGCACACAATCTTATTGATCAGGTGAGGATATTTATTCCTGATAATTTCATACGCATCGCAGAATTCCTGCGGTCTGATTTTATTGAAAATGGTACTTTTCGTATTAAAAAGAAGATCTCTTATGGAATCTCCCATATCATACCCCGAAACCAAAACAATGTTATATTGATTATGGTCTTCCGAAGCGTCTTTTTCTCTCATTACTTTTTTCAGAATGTTCAAAGATTCAAGAGAATAATCGGTGGCTATTAAAATCGTCTTGTTCATATTAATGAGATTTAGATTTGTATTTATTCTTTTTTGATGATACAAAACTAAAACGACCAAATTAGAACGTCTTTGGAACGGAATTAAAATGTGATTAAAGAGATTAAAATACGATTAGAATCTGTTAAAAAAAATTAACGATGATTATATTAGATGTCTTTTCCGTCTGTCTGCATACTGTAGAAATTCGGGAAACGCAACTGAACGGTCGTTCCCTGATTTTCGTGCGAGCTTACGATTAATTCCCCACGATGTATTCTCACGATATTTCTTGCCAATGGAAGTCCGATTCCGTAGCCTTCGTAATTTTTGGTGTTGGAAGCCCTGAAAAAAGGATCGTAAATTTTATTCATTTCCTGTCCGGGAATTCCGATGCCGCTGTCTTTTACAATAATGTAGACATCCGAATCCGTTGCTCCCAAAGAAACTTTAACCTGCTGAAAATTAGAATATTTACAGCCATTCTGGATAATATTGGCAACCGCAAGATGCAGCAACTGTTCATTGCCCTGAACTTTCAGTTTTTTAGGATTGTCGGGCAACATACTGATATCGAGATAGATATTATTTCTGGAATCTATTCTTCGGAGGGTTTCAATGACATCCCAAAGCAACTGATCGATCCGCACTTTATCCATTTTCTGGATTTTGCCGTCAAATCCGGTCTGTGCGATCATCAACAGAGCCTTGATTTTTTTGTCTAATTTTTCGGCTTCATTCAGAATGATTCCCAAAGTTTCCTTATACTCTTCGTTGGTTCTGGAAATCGAAAGTGCAACATCTGCTTCCCCCATAATCGACGTTAACGGCGTTCTCAGTTCATGGGAAACGTTTCCAATCAGGTGATTCTGGGTTTCAAAAGAGGTTTCGATGCGGTTCAGCATTCCGTTGAAAGTGTCGATGAGTTCATTCAGTTCCTTATTATCAGGTTGCGGTTCCAGACGCAAATGCAGATTTTCGGAACTGATTTCCTTTACTTTTCCTGTAATTTTAAGGATGGGCTTAAATAACGTTTTCGATAAATAAAAAGAAAAGATCATACTGAAGAACAGCGAAAGAACGATGCAGGTAATCAAAGTTCTTTTTAAAAACCCGAGATAGTAAACCACATAATGGTTTTTGGCGGATGCGATGGCAATATAATTTTTATCATCATGCTTAAAAGTCTGCCCGATGTAGTAAAACTCCTTGTCATTAAAATTCGCCTCGCCTTTTTTTACAATACTTTTAAAAAAATAGTCCGGAATATGAACCTCATCCGAAATTTTCTTAAAGTTTGAATCTGCCGGAATTGCAAAAACATAATCCCGCTCCATCGGAAGCTCTTCATCGTTTAATCCGTTCAGAATGTAATTTTCCGGAAGATCCAGATTGTCTTTGCCTTTTTCGATCTGAATAATGGTAGTTGTACGGATTTTCAGCAGTTCATAAAATCTCTGATGAGAAAAGTTGACAATCGAAAAATACACCAATCCACTGAACAGCAATATGATGGCGGTAAAA
This sequence comes from Chryseobacterium sp. C3, assembly GCF_014218905.1. Lineage (NCBI taxonomy): Bacteria > Pseudomonadati > Bacteroidota > Flavobacteriia > Flavobacteriales > Weeksellaceae > Chryseobacterium > Chryseobacterium sp. C3. The sequence goes on from NZ_JACLCU010000005.1 coordinate 349,778, forward strand.
ACCAACATCAGAAGTACCATTGTTTTGGTCTGATTTGTGACAACTTTGTTAAACATTTTTAAGATTTTTTCAGAACATAACCCATTCCTATTACGGTATGAATCAGCTTATTATCTTCCTGATTATCAAGCTTCTTTCGCAAATAATTCACATAAACATCTACAACATTGGTTCCCAGCTCATAATTCACGCCCCAAACCGCTTCTAAAACTTCTGTTCGTGAAATTACTTTTTCAGGATTGTTTAAAAAGTACAAAAGCAGCTTGTATTCTGTGGAAGTAAGTGAAATTTCTTCGCCCGCACGCGTAACTTTTTTGGTATAATCATTTAAAACCAAATCTGAAAACTGATACACATATTCATTATCTTCTTCATCTTCAACACTTTCATGCTGATTTCCGCTATTGCTCCTTCTCAGTAAAGATTTGATCCTTGCGACAAGTTCTATGAATTTAAATGGTTTTACGAGATAATCGTCTCCTCCGTTTTCCAAGCCCAAAACAATGTTCTCGGAAGTTCCCAAAGCGGTTAAGAAGAGAATCGGAACATTCTGATTGGTTTTCCGGATTTCTTTGCAGACATCCAGCCCATTCATTTCCGGCAGCATAATATCGAGGATCACCAGATCAAAATCATTCGACTGCACCAATTGAACGCCGGTTTTACCGTCAAAAGCCACAGAAACTTCATATCCGCTTTCCTGCAGCCCTTTTTTGATAAAGGACACCACACTGGTTTCATCTTCGATAAGGATTATTCTTTTCATTTGAAATTTGGAATTAGACAAAAATAGGGAAAAGATGGGACATGAATAAAGGAGGAAATTTAAAAATAAAAAATCCTCCTTTATCAAATTTTTAAAAAAAAATTATGCTCTATTATTTTCTGTTAATCATCATTCTTGAAGCCAGAATATGTTCACACGGTCCCTGTCTCAATCCGTTTGCCCTGTAAAAACCGCACTGGCAGTTTCCGTCGGTCAATCGTTGGTCTTTATCAATAAAAGCTTCCGTCTGATAGGTTACATAGCTTTCCTGAATGGTTCCCTGAATTTTGAGAATATCATTTTCAGCGCTGTAACTTATTTTCACTTTATCTTCTGCAATCAGTTGGTTAGCTCTTTCTTCCTGCGGACTGGAGAAGCGTAACTGTTTCATATCCAAAGGCTCCTGAGTGAGCTCGCGAACTCTGTATAAGCCGAGATTAAGATCATAAATCACTCTTCCTGCCTGTGTATAAGATGTCAGCGAAGAAGAAATTGTAGCCGTATCAAGATTTAATTTTTTTGAAAGTTCGGAAGGAGTTCCAAACCAGGTTTCTTTTAATGAATTAAAAACTTTTTCCTGAGTAAGCAGATCCACATTTCCTCTCGGAGCCATAAGATCAAAATTTCCTGCTCTGCTCCAGTCATTCGTAGTCCATCCGGAAAGTCCCAGAGTGAAAGCCATATCTCCCAAATCTGCAATATAAAACGAAGGCAATCCGTTTCCTAATAAGACCACTCTGAAATTTTTAGCAATCGGGATTAGTCTTTCCAGAATCAGCAATCTTCTTCTTCCCCAAATCCTGATGGTTTTGCTTTCTGATCCCGTATAAACCGAACGGTGAAATGTTAGAGTTTCGTACCACGGTTCGAAAACCGCCTGAACAGGTTTTCCGGGTTCAAGGATAAAACGCAATGCTCTCGGTCCTTTTTTTTCTTTAAATCTTCTTAAAAACTGACAGATACTGAAAATATCCATCGGATGAAGATCAAAAGCCGTCGCAGGTAAAGTCATGGCTGAACTTACCTGTAAAAATCCTCTGACCCAGGAATCCGGCAAATCTATTTTTTCTTCTTTGTACACTTCTTCGTTGGTGGTAATTGCCTCAAAACCTGAAGGATCAATTTTAAATTCAGTATCTTTATAATCTCTTATTTTTTGGAATTCATTATAAAGCGCAGCCGAGTAATCTATATTTGTGGTTCCGCATTTAAACTCGTTAATCTCTGTGAAAACATTATAGCTGCTGCTTAATTTTCCGTAAGTGGATTCGTCCTGACTGAAACATTCAAAGAAAACTTCATCGGGATGAACCGTGATAACAGGATCCAGAACAAACCACGCGTCTTTGTCTTTTTGGTACAGATAATCAAAATAAGCTTTTTTGGCTGTATTGAAAGGACCTAAAACCCTGTTCTTTTCTTTATATACCAAATCCAGCTCTCCTCTTACCTCTGCCATTCTCTTCCGGATCTCTTCCACCTGAAATTCAGCCATATAATCGCTCAGCCAGAGTTTTTCCTGCTCGGTAACCCATTCTTTGTATTCTGCTCTGTCTTTCGGTTTAAAACGAAGATCAGAAACCACCACATCATGCAGTGCAGAGATCGCTTCCCGAAACGGGATCTTTTTATTCAGCTTTCCTACAAAAAATGTGGGATCTCTCTGCAGATCCGGCGAAAAACTCATTTGTGTGCTCGTTGCGGAATTGGTAACGGCAGTATCTTTGTGAAATTTATAATCGAATAACATGGCTTAAGAGATTAATTGTAGATGAACATTAAGCTGAGGATAAATCATTTTCAGTTCGGAAATAATGTCAATACATTTTGCTTTATCCTGAACAGCACTGGTTGCCGACAAATCGTCCAGAATTTTGCTTACGATTTCGGCAGATTCCTTATTCTTTCGCCCTTCTTTTTCCAGAAAATCCAAAATCCTGTTTTTGGCTGTACGGGATTTATTAACCCTTGAAAGCACAGACCGGAAGTAAAACTCCAACTCTTTAAGCTTTTCCGGTTTATCACTTGCATATTCTTGAAGATAAGAGGTTACAAAAAACTGCATATTCTGGCTTGGATGCTGACTGAGTTTTGTAAGGTACTCCAATCCGTGTTCTTTTCTGAAAAATTTCATGATAAGGCTTTTACCGAAATTTTCTACATCAGAACGTACAGAATCTGCAATTCCTACCAAGCAATCTGTATCCCAGTCTTCGTCTGTAAATTCAGTGCTGAAGAAATGAAAGGCAAATTCGCGGCTGTCGTCCCACTTTGCATCTAAAATGCCAAGCGCATGATTACGGTCGGATTTTATTCTTTCAATATTGTTTTTATAAAAATTCCATGCCCATTGTCTTACGGCTAAAAATTCATGATTGGCAAGAGCAATAACCTGTTTTAAGGTGAATTTACTATTGTCTTCTACCTTTTTAAGAAGTTCGAAGCTAAAAAGTTGATTTTTCACGCTGTCCGCAAACAGTAATCTGAGAATCCATTTTACCGGAATTTTATTAATATATATTGATGCTGTTTTTTCCAGATACTCTCTAAACAACTGATGAGAATTTTCAAATCTCTGTTCTTTCATCAGAAGATCAAACAGCTTTTCAAACGTTTCCATCTGAGATTCAGACTGAGAATCCAGTCGGTCGTTTTGTGAAAAAATACATTCCACAACTTCTTTATATTCAGAAGAAAGCAGGGGGAGAATTTCCTGCCAGTTTCTTGCGATTTCTTCTTTCGGGTACTGTTCTAAAAGACTGATTCCGTTTTGTCTGATGGATTCTTTAGTGTTATTCAGCAATAACTCAATAATTGAAACAGGGATTTCTGTTACAGAATATTTTTTAGACTTCGAAAGTAGGATTTCACTTGCCAAAAATCTGTTATTGTTTAGAGGAGAAGTCAATAACTGGGCAACAATTTCCCAACTGATCTCGGAAAAATTATCAAAAGCGGTTATTTTAAGCTTTTTCGTTGCAGATTCCGCGACAGCATTATTGTTATCGCTATTTTCCATAGAAAGCAGCTCTATAATTACTTTTCCAAGCAGTGTTTTCTGTCTTTCTTCGGATAAAGATGCACTCTGAAGCAGATTATTGATAAATTCATTAGATTCTTTTCGTGAATTCATGATTAAATGCATCATAAAATCTGTGGAAGCCAGAAAATATCCTGTATTATTATCGATTGCTGTTTTTGCCCAATTTCTTGCTTCATCGGTCTCGCACACCAACAGTTTTGCGACAAAACTTTCGTTTCTTTTCAGCTCTTCCTGTTTTTCAGATAGCCCTTCTAGTGCTAATTTCTGAGGATATTCAGAAGATTTATTAAGCAGCGAAACCATCATTTCAGGATCTATTTTTTGTAGCAAATCTCTGTATTTAGAGTGAACAGAAACATTCTCGTATGCAAATTTCATTACCAGATCCATTTTTGCCTGCATCAGAAGCTGCAGGTAAGCTTCGGGCATTTCATCCCAAAATTCAGGATAAAGCTCCAGTCTTTCAGGATTTTCCTCAGATTTTATAACAGATTCTTCCTGTTTTTGAGGAGAAGGTGTCGGCTTTTCTTTATTTGAGCCAAAAATATTTTTAAATGTATTGATTATCTGATGTAAAGATCCCGATTGTTTGTTATCTAAAGCGGTTTCAGATGTTGCTGAATTTTCCTGCTCCACTTTGTTGATCTTATTTGCCTGATAATAGTATTCCGTGCTCCAGAATTCTTCTTTTTTGATGTAGAATTCAAGATTTGAATCCATTTTGCGATTCTTATCTCTTCCGAAAAGTATGATTGTAAGAAGTGGAGAACGGTAACATTCCGGAGATTCTACAACGGTATAATAATATCTTCGTTCCTTCCAATTATAAGTTCCATAATGACTTAAAGGGCTTTTGCGAGCCGGAAGATAACTGTCATCGGTATATTGGATAAGCGCATTAACAGCAAATCTCAGATATTCTCTTCCTTTGTTCTGCTCTCCCAGTTCTTTTAAATAATAAAAACTGTTTTTCTGAAAATAAAGCTTGGTGAAATTTGAAAATGCAATTCTGCTTTCTTCCCTGGAAAGCTCTTTTCTTACATTCACAGAAGTTCCAATCTGATAAAAATACTGGTTCTGATTCCATGCTTCTTTATCCAGACTGGCTGTTCTTTTGAACATCGGAGATTTTTTTTCAAATAAATAGGAAAGCATTCCTAAAATCTGCGCATCATCCCGAAAACGGGCTAATTTATAAATTGCACGAATATTTCTGAAATACGGTGACGCGAAAGGAATTTTCCATATTATTTCTTCCATCATCCGAACCAAAGAAGGATATGCTTTTGATAAAAGATAAAGATAAACCAACTCGTCCGTTTTCTCTTTCTTCTTAAATTTCCCGAAATAATACTGTTTTAAACCATCATAATTTCCCTGATCAATAAAATCTTTTATTTCAGAGGGCAGACTCTCCAGTAATTCTGAAACAATTTTTTCCAAGCCGGAAGTGTCACTTATTGCTAAAAGCGCATCAAAAGCAACATTTCTGATGTACTTTTTGTGTCTGGAACTGCGCGTAATACTGTAAAGAAGTTCTGAAGCCTGAGTAATTTTTAAGGTTCTGATGGCAAAAACAGCAGCATATAATTGCATTTCACTGCCCTTTGTTGCCAGTTTTAATATATAAGGAACAGCTTCGTTGATTTTCATCTGAGCGGCTTTCCAGATAACCCGGGAGGTTTTCCATTCGGTTTTAAAAGAATTAATTCCTTGTGTCGCATCTTCCAGACGTTTTAAAATAACACCTTCTGCGGAATTCATATTCAGTGCATCCAATGAAGGAAGCTCTACAAAAACTTCGATTTCAGACTGATAGCCTTTATTTCTTTTTTCTTTTTCGAGCTGGTCAAAAATATTTTCTGCTTTTTCTCTGGAAACAAAAGTGGGCGTTTTGCTGCCTTCCTTCAATGCTGCACCGCGTCTTCCGTAACGGAAATTGACGATGAAGGCATCGGGATTTACTTCACAAAGGTCTATTTCGTAAACTTTATCAGATTTTCCTTCGTGGAAAAAAAGTTTGGTCTGTTTAATGATTTTCATCTATCTTATGAATTAAGATGTTGATATTTATGTGTTTCGGTTCAGATTAAAAGATATTCCACCAATCTGTTTTTTCCTCTTTTGGTGTAACCGCATCTTGTTCCGGTTCTAAAACTTCAGGCAATTCTATCACGTCTGGGATCACTTTTTGAACTTCAACAAAAGGCACTCCGTGTTTTGCTACAATTGTTTTTAATTTTTCTTTAAAAACAGATGCTTTGGAAGGATTTACCATATTAACGAAATTAATATATCCTTCAATAGCATTGATAAGATGATACGCTTTTCCCCACGTTTGGTTTTGCCATCCATTGATTTCAATATTATGCAGAAGAGCCCTGAATTTTCTAAGCTTTGTACGTTCTACATTCAGCTTTTCATTAACTACAATTCCTGTTACTTTTTGCTGATGCTTATTTCTCATAATGTGAAGTTTATCCGGATGAATCGTGAAATTTTCATCTTTAATAATCTGCTTTACAAAGTATAAAAGCCTGTTAATATTCTGTTCTGAATCACGATCAGCAGAAAAAGTAAGATCATCCGCATAACGCGTGTATGCAAATCCGAATTTTTTAGCAAGCCCCTGTAATCTTTTATCTAATTTATATGCAACACTATTGCTGATTGCCGGACTTGCGGGGGAACCTTGCGGTAAAAACCGTTCTCCTTTGTGAACAAAATATTTAACCCCGTCCAGCAAAACTTCTTCTGTGTGAGCCTGTGTGCAGATCAATGCAAAAATTGTTGATAATTGTTCAGAATATCCGAATTTTGAGAACAGTCCTTTTACCCGTTTATAACTTATTGAAGGAAAAAAATCCTGCAGATCAATATTAATCACAATACCTTTCCCAAGATGGGGTTCTGCATTGGTAACAATTGATTTGTTAGGCGTAAACCCGTGAACAACCTCTCCTACTGAGATTCTGTTTAAAATATTTTCTAAAATCCATTGCTGAAATAATTTGAGCTTTGATTTTGGAGCTGATATTTTTCTCTTCCCGCCCGATTTTTTTGAAATTTCAAACGTATGGTAGTGTGATTTTTCCGAAACGTTTCTGTTAAAAGCAAGATATCTGATCTGGGAAAGACTAAATCCCGATTTCTGGCTAAAATCCAATATATTTTCGAAAACGGGAAGTGAAAACTGATGCAGTTTTTCCGTATCAGACTGCATTTGATGAAGCCCTTTGGAAACATTTTCGCCCAGATAAATAATCTGCTCCTGCTGCAATTCTTTCCAGCGATCTGCTTTTTCCTGACGTTTTTTTTCGTTTTTCTGCCTGGTTACTTCCCTTTTAGCTTTTGCTTCCTGCATCCGCTTTTTGCGCATTTCGCGAAGCATTGCTTCCTGATTGCCGTATTTTCGGTCTTTCGCAAGTAATTCCTGCAGTTCTTTTTGTAAAACGACCTCTTTTTGGATAAGCTGCTCCGGCAAGGAAGGCGTAGAAGTTTCCTGCCAGAAACCAAGCCTTTTCATTTCTTCTAAAATATAGCTGTCTTTGGAAGAAGCTTTTATACGGTCATAAATTTGTTGCCTGCTCAGGTTTTGTGACATGGTTGTGTTTTTTATAAATAAAAAGCCCTATCGTTTGTAGGGCTTGTTTGGATAAACCTTCGTATTTTCCAAGGACTATATCTATCAACTCCCAGAAAATGGTACTAGTGGGTACCTTTATTTTCCCGGAAAATGAACTGAAAAGGTACCCACTAGTACCATTTTCCCCATTAAAGATAGTATGTAGTGCCGTAAGCTAAGCAATTTTACAGTGATGACGAAACATCATCTTTTCTTAAAAAAGAAAGCAAGGATCTATCTTTTTCAAATATATTAAAAATTACAGTTTCACCAAATTTTATCTGCATTATTTTATTTCCCTGAAAATCTCAACTTCATCTTAAATATTAGATTTAAGCGTAATTAATAAAAATTGAAGAATGGAAAGTTACTTTTTAGAAAATGAAAAATAATTTTCAGAATCACGGAAAATCAATTTCATGTATTATTTAAAGTTTTAAGAATAAAACTGATAAAAAATAAAAACCCTCCGTAAAATTAATTACAGAGGGTTTTAGTACCCCAGGCGGGACTTGAACCCGCACGCCAAAAGAGGCACAGGATTTTAAGTCCTGCGTGTCTACCAGTTCCACCACCAGGGCAGGCGTGGAGCGAAAAACGGGATTCGAACCCGCGACCCCAACCTTGGCAAGGTTGTGCTCTACCAGCTGAGCTATTTTCGCATACTGTGCGGATGAAGGGACTCGAACCCCCACGCCTCTCGGCACCAGATCCTAAGTCTGGCGTGGCTACCAATTACACCACATCCGCGTTGATTATGATGAAAACTTATTTTTAAATGAACTTGTTTCGTTTTGTCGTTTTCAGTGGTGCAAAGATAGGATAAATTCTTTTACCTCCAAACTTTTCAGGAAAAAAAATTAAAATTTTTACATTTTTTTTTTCGCGTAGCCTTTATTACGATTGATTTTCTTACTTTTACAGCGTTAATTAATATGATATGGAATTACAAGGAACGGTAAAGAAAATATTTGATGCTCAGACTTTTGCGAGCGGTTTCCAAAAGAGAGAAATGGTGATTCTGACGCAGGAGCAGTATCCACAGCCAATAAACATAGAATTTTTGTCTGATAAGATCAGTTTATTGGATAATTTAAGAGAAGGAGAGAATGTGAAAGTAGGAATCAACATCAGAGGAAGAGAGTGGGTTTCTCCACAGGGAGAAACGAAATACTTCAATTCCATTACAGGATGGAGAGTAGAAAAAGTTTTTGAAAACGCTTCAGAACCTACACAGGCAGCACCATCTCAGTCTGCATCTCCGGTTTCTAACGAGAATCCTTTCGCAGATGACGATGACGACGATCTGCCTTTCTAATTAAGAGATAATACTGAAAATACAAATCCTGCTTTATCAAGTGGGATTTTTTTTGAAAATGGTTCGATTAGACGAAAACGAAATTTCATTTCCCGATCCACAGGTTTATGACGGACACGAGGGAGTTATCGCTTTTGGAGGAGATCTTTCAATAGACAGGGTATGGTTTGCTTATCAGCTGGGAATTTTTCCATGGTATAATCCCGATGAGGAAATTCTCTGGTGGTGTCCTGATCCGAGATTTGTATTGTTTCCGAAAGAGATTAAGGTTTCAAAGTCGATGAGAAAAATTCTCAACAGGAATATTTTTACTTTTTCGGAAAACAAAAACTTCAGAGAGGTTATCAGAAACTGTCAGGAAATTAGCAGGAAAGGACAGACTGGAACATGGCTTTCGGGTGAATTAATGGACGTTTTCATGAGACTTCATGATTACGGACTGGCAAAAAGCATTGAAGTATGGCAGAATGAAGAATTAGTCGGTGGTTTTTATGGTTTACAGATTGGAAATGTTTTCTGCGGCGAAAGTATGTTTGCAAAAGTGAGCAATGCTTCCAAAGCCGGATTTATTTATTTTGCCGAAAAATATCAAAACAGCCTTGAACTTATCGATTGTCAGTCTCATACAGACCACCTTGAAAGTTTGGGAGCCAGAATGATTCCTAAAAAAGAGTTTTTAAAAATTTTATACGAAAACAATGAACGCAGATAAAGAAAAATGGATTCTTCTGGTTGTACTCAGTATCATTTGGGGATCGTCATTTATTCTGATCAAAAAATCTCTTGAGCATTTCAGTCCTTATCAGGTGGGAGCTTTACGGGTTTTAATCGCAGGAATTATTCTGATGCCTGTCGCGATTTCAAAATATAAACTGTTTCCTAAAAAACATTTAAAATGGCTGCTTTTGGCGGCTTTCACGGGCAACTTTTTCCCGATGTTTCTGTTTCCGATTGCAGAGACAGAAGTAAGCAGCAGTATTGCGGGAATTATCAACTCCATGATGCCGATTTTCGTGATTATTGTGGGCGCTCTGATCTGGAAGTTTGAAACAACAAAGAAACAGCTTATCGGGACTTTAATAAGTTTCAGCGGAGTTTGTCTACTGGCTTTTGGCGGAGACGGAGAAGGCGGAAAATTTAAACTGATTCCTATTTTACTGCTTCTGCTTGCGACTTTTTGCTATGCTTTGAGCACAACAACGGTTAAATCCAAGCTTATGGAAGTTTCGTCAACCGTTTTATCGGCTTTTGTTTTTGGATTTGTTTTATTTTTTCCTTCGTTAATTGCTTTAACTTTTACCGGATTTTTTTCGACATTCAGTTTTGATGAAAGCAATCTGACCGGACTGTTTTTTGTAAGTCTTCTATCTATTTTCGGAACCGGATTAGCTATGATGATGAATTACCGTCTGTTGAAAGTTTCAACGCCATTATTTGCATCAACCGTAACTTTACTGATGCCTATTGTTGCAATCATCTGGGGAATTCTGGATGGCGAAAAGCTTTCCGCTTTACAGTTTGTGGGGGCAAGTATTATTATTGCCGGACTTATCTTTTTAAGGACAAAATCTAATATAATTAAAAAATAAATCCTGCAGAAATGCAGGATTTTTATTGTGTCATTGGAAAATCAAATGACTAATTTTTCTTTTTAACTTTTGCCTTCGCTTTTTTAACCTCATCTTTAATGAAAGGATACTTTTTCTGCATATCCGTTACTAAAGAAGGATCAAGCTCAAGTGCATTATGAAGGGATTCAACGCCTTTTTCCTGATCTTTAAGGTTGAAATAACAGTTGCTGAGCTGATAATACAATTCGGCTCTGTTATGCGATTTTAAAGCTTCTTTTAAAACGATAATCGCTTCTTCATATTCTCCCAAAAGCATTAAAACTTCCGAGTAAGCGTACCAGTTGTAGAATCTTGAAGGTTCCACATCCACCAGCTTTTTAAGACAAGAAAGACTTTCCTCGAACTTACCTGAATCAATGAACAGAAATGCTAATCTTTTCTGGTAATCAAGGTTATTTTCGTTAAGATACGTAGCTTCTCTTGCAAAATGCAATGCTTCCGTCATTCCGCCCATTTCCTCGTAAAGATACGACTGCTCCATCATGGCAAGATAGAACTGCGGATCTTCTCTTAAGGATTTTTGGAAAAAGTTTAAGGCAACGATAGGCTGCTTCAGAGCTTTATAACACAGCCCAATTTTATAGAAGGTAAACGCTTTGGTATATTCCAGTTCCAGCATTTCTTCGTAGACTTCGATTGCTTTTTTATACTGTCCTAAAGCTTCATAACAAGCCGCTTTATTGGCATAAACTCCTACAGAGTTGGAATTGATCGCCAATAAATAATCGTATCCTTTTATCGCTTCTTCGTAATTTTTCCTATTGAAATAGAACTGTCCGTATTCCAACCACGCTACTTCAGAATAGGCAAACTCGTCCAGATATTCATTCAGAAAGGCAATTGCCTCCTCGCTCTTATTAAGATCTGCAAAGCACACCATACAATTTTCCAACGAATATTCATCCGTAGGATCTTCTTTCAGTGCTTTTCTGTAATGTTTAAGAGCGTTAAAGGGGTCTCCTAAATTAACATATTCGTCTGCAATAAAGTTGTGAAGGAAATTCTCTTCTTCCTTCAGCTCCAGTGCTTTTTTACAAATTTCTATGGATTTTTTAGGATTTCCTAAATTCGAATAATACTTTGCGTAGCATACCAAAAAGTCTGTGTTTTCCATTGAAGAACCTTTCAGCTCATCGATAAGATCTTTCGCCGCATTATAATCTTCCCATTCTAAAAGAACTTCAAGTTTTTTAATCTTAATGTCCAAAGAATTGGGATGAAGCTTCAAACCATAATTCACCGCCATATCGGCGTAATTAAAGTCTCCCAGCTCCAGGTAGTAAACAATGATGTCTTCCAATTCTTCTGTATCAAAGTAGAATTCATCATTATTTTCCATCATTTCTTCGAACTTCTTCACAAGTTCATTTCCAAAATACTCTTCCAATACTCACATCCTTCGTCGGCCAATGTCTGAATATGCTTACAGACCTCGACAAACTTTTTAAATTAATATTACTTCTGAAATTTATGATTCAAAATGTATGCAAAGTTGCGAAATTTTTTTGACATTTATTTTCGTAAATTTCTATCTGAAAGATAGTAAAAAGATCATTATCATCAAAGAATTGTGGATAAAAAAGGAGGAGTTATTGTTAATTTAACATAATAGTGGAAGCATTTTAGAGGAATTGAACTTCTCTTCTGATATTTACCTTTTCTTAGCATTACATCAAAAAAAACGGAGCTGAAAAGCTCCGCTATTATTTCAGATTAAATTAAACTTTTAATTTTTGCGATGATATCTTCTCCCAATTTATCGGCTTCATCCTGTGATTTTGCCTCTGTATAAATTCTGATGATCGGCTCTGTATTTGATTTTCTGAGGTGAACCCAGTTATTTTCAAAGTCGATTTTCACGCCATCAACGGTAGAAACTTCTTCATTCTGATATTCTTTCTCCATTTTTAATAAAATATCATCCACATTGATTTCCGGCGTTAATTCGATTTTCTTTTTGCCCATGAAATAACTTGGATAACCAGCTCTCAGTTCAGAAACGGTTTTATTTTCTTTTGCCAAATGGGTTAAAAATAAAGCAACTCCTACCAAAGAGTCTCTTCCGTAGTGAAGATCCGGATAGATAATTCCTCCGTTTCCTTCTCCTCCAATCACTGCATTTTTTTCTTTCATTAAAGTGACCACATTCACCTCTCCTACTGCACTGGCAAAATATTCTGAATTGTGGGTTTTTGCAACATCTCTTAAAGCACGGCTTGAAGAAAGGTTGGAAATCGCCACTCCGTTTTTATTTTTCAGCAAATAATCTGCAACGGCAACCAATGTGTATTCTTCGCCAAACATTTCGCCTTTTTCATCGATTAAAGCCAGTCTGTCTACATCCGGATCAACAACGATTCCGAAATCTGCACCTTCTTTTTTTACCAACTCACAAATGTCTCCCAAATGTTCTTTTAACGGTTCCGGATTGTGGGGAAAATGACCGGTTGGTTCACAGTATAATTTTACCGTTTCACAGCCTAATTTATCCAAAAGCATCGGAATTGCAATTCCTCCTGTAGAATTGACCGCATCCAACACCACTTTGAAATTTTTAGCTTTAATGGCTTCTGCATCTACCATCGGCAAGTCTAAAATCTGCTGAATATGAATATCAAAAGCATCTTCTCTTGTTTCATATTTTCCCAAATTGTCTACTTCTGCATAATTGAAATCTTCGCTTTCTGCCAAAGCCAAAACCTCAGCTCCGTTTTCTCCGCTGATGAATTCTCCTTTATCATTCAGTAATTTCAAGGCGTTCCACTGTTTCGGATTGTGGGAAGCAGTGAGAATAATTCCTCCGTCTGCTTTCAGTTCGGGAACCATAATTTCAACGGTGGGTGTTGTGGAAAGACCTAAATCTACTACGTTAATTCCGAGTCCCTGTAAAGTTGCCGTTACCAGAGAAGACACCATTTGTCCGGAGATTCTTGCATCTCTGCCGATAACCAGGGTTAAATCTTTTTTATTTTTATTGTTCTGAAGCCAGGTTCCGAATGCGGAAGCGAATTTTACCACATCAAGCGGCGTTAAATTATCGTTTACTTTTCCGCCAATGGTTCCTCGGATTCCTGAAATGCTTTTTATTAGTGACATATATTATTTTAATTTCTTAGGATTCTTTTCTATTTTCTTACTTTCCGAATTTACTCTTCTTTCCAACTTCTTAATATCTTCTTCAGGAGGTAAGTTCTCTGGAACAATACCTCGTTGCAATAGAATTTTACGAACTGATTTATTATTTGTTACATGTTCGGAAGAAATTGTACTCTCTGTTTTTAGGTCCTTCTCTTTTGTATTAAAGATTGTAATTTCAGTTGCAAAATCCTTTGCTTTAATTGTAATTGTTGGTAGAAAATCTGCGAGTGGACGATTTTTAGGGATATTAAGGATATCTTTCATTTGCTGAGTAGTTTTACCAAATAAAGCAAAATCTCCCTTACTTCTAATTATTCCAAAATCTTTATCATTTCCTGTTTTTTCATAGATAAGACCTGAAAGTTCTTTTTCAGACAAACTGAATTTTTGTCTTGCCTGAAGTCTTTCACATTCTTTTATTCTTTTTTGAATTTCTTCAAATTTTCTTGTTTGAATTGCAAAATAACTTTGAGCAAAAGCAATAGGTTCTTTTTGAGGATCTCCATTTTGAGCGATTAAATAACACGCATATCTCGTTAGCATTATATCTTCAATTTCTCTTTGAGATCCCGAACCTAGTGTAACCATTTTGTTGACGTCAACAAAATGGTCTGAAACACTATTATCACTTACTTCACATGATGTTTTAGCCTTAATAATAACGTTATAGAAGTTTCTCCATTCAGAATATCCTAATAATTGCTGTAAATCTCTTGCAAACCAAAACTCTATGCCTTCTTCTGTTTTATGTGAAAAATCTTCAAAAGAATTAGTTAGCGACTCTACTGTTTCTAATTTCATCTATAGTCTTTTTACAAAAATAGAGAAAATAAAGACAATTTTTCTTCAGTTTTTCACTAGAACATTATTTTTTACGAACACCCGCAATCTTTATCGCATCCGTTTCTTTTGGAACTGAACTTTTTCGGTGCAAAATTCTTTTTCAATATTCTGAATAAAGAGTAGCAAGCGAATGCAACAATCAGTAAGACAATGATATATTGTAAAAGTAAGGAAGTATCCATTATTTTAAAATCTGATAGGCTATCATCGACACAAAATATGCCAAACCGGTCATCATTGCCACCTGTAAGCCGGTCCATTTCCAGCTTTTGGTTTCTCTGTAGACTACTGCAAGTGTAGAAACACACTGCATTGCAAATGCGTAAAATAAGAGGACGGAAACTCCGGTTGCAAAGCTGAATACTTTCTCACCGTTCGGTTTTACATCGCGTCTCATTTTATCGATTACTTTTACTTCAGGAGCATCATCTTCAAGACTGTACAAGGTAGACATAGTTCCTACAAACACTTCTCTTGCCACGAAACTTGTCAGAATTCCGACGCCCATTTTCCAGTCGTAGCCTAAAGGAGCAATTACCGGCTCAATTCCTTTTCCCATTTTGGCAAGGTAGGAATGATCCAGTTCCACATTGGTTGCCACAAACTGATCCGGCTGCTGTTTTGGACCGAAATAGCTTAAAAACCAGATGATGATGCTTACAATGAAGATAATCTTTCCGGCTCCTGTAATAAATTCCCATACTTTACCTAAAACCATTTTGAAATCATATGCAAAAAGTGGTTTTTTATAGGTCGGTAAATCCATCACAAGATAGGTTTTCCCTTTATTTTTGATAAATCTTTTGAGAATGGATGCGGAAAATAATGCGACTAAAAATCCTAACAGATACATTCCCATCAAAACCAAAGCCTTGTATTTTATTCCTAAAAATGTTCCGTCTGAAATAATAAGCCCGATAATGATGCTGTACACCGGAAGTCTCGCAGAACACGTCATAAAAGGCGTAACCAAAATGGTAAGCAGCCTTTCTTTTAAATTTTCGATATTTCTTGTTGAGATAACTGCCGGAATTGCACACGCTGTTCCGGAAACCAAGGGAACAATACTTTTACCGTTCAGTCCGAAAGGTCTTAAAATACGGTCCATCAGGAAAACAACTCTTGCCATATATCCTGAATCTTCCAAAAGATAAAGGAAATAGAGTAAAATTCCGATTTGTGGAGCAAAGACAACAATTCCGCCGATTCCGGGAATAATCCCGTTAGAAATTAATGAATTAACAGGTCCTTCCGGTAAATGTTCTGAAGTGAAGGCGGTTAACCACGAGAAGAAACTGTCTATCCAGTTCATCGGATATTCGGCTAAGAAAAATACACTCTGGAAAATGATTAATAAAATCAAAAGGAAAACAATGTATCCCCAGAATTTATGAACCAGTATTCTGTCTAATTTTTCTGTTAAAAGTTCTTTGAACTGAGGTTTTTTAGAAATAACATCAGACAGAATTTTATCTGCGAACTGATATCTTCTTACCGTTTCCTGCACCTGCAGTCTTTTCGGAACCAGACTTTTGGAATCCGGCTCGTTGATGAGTCCTACAATAGATTCCAGCTTCTCCAGATCTGTTCCCAGAGAAAGACTCATCCATGCTTTATATTCGTTTTCAAATCCTTTATGAAGGGATAATTTTCTGATGAAATCTTTGTGTTCGGAAGGGGTTTCAAAAGAAATTTTCTCGGTTGTTACAAATTGATTAAGATGAACGGCTTCTTTTATTTCTTCAATCCCGATCTGTTCTTTGGCATTGGTCTGAAAAACTTTTATCCCTAATGACTCAGATAATTTATTGATATTGATCGTGATTCCTCTTCTTTCTGCCTGATCAATCTGGTTAATGACCAAAATCATCGGAATTCCAAGATCCTGAATCTGCTGAAACAAAAGAAGTCCTCTTTTCAGGCTTAATGCTTCGAGAATATAGATAACGCCTGCATAATTTTGCTGTTCATCAATAAGAAATTTAGAAAAAATAGCCTCATCTTCCGAGCTTGGATAAATGCTGTAAGAACCTGGTAAATCGATAATTTCAACTTCTTCGTTCTTATAACTGTATGTTCCGGAATGGCTTGCTACGGTAACTCCCGCGTAATTTCCGGTCTTTTGCTTTTTATTGCTTAAGGCATTGAAAACCGTAGATTTTCCGACGTTTGGATTCCCGACTAAAAGGATCTGTTTTTTGTGAGCACTCTGCATTAATTCAATTCTTCAACGATGATATAATCTCCTTCTTCTTCACGAAGAGCAATACGGCTTTTTTCATCACCAAATTCCACATACATCGGACCACTGAACGGCGCCTGATACAAAATCCTGAAGAATGTTTCCGGAAGAAGCCCCATTTCAATGATCTTATTGGGCATTTTCAGGCTGTCGTTATCATATCCTACTATTTTCCCCAGTCTGTTTTTGGGAAATCCGCTCAACTTATGTAAATCCTTATGTTTCAAAGCCGATATTTTTGTAAGTGCAAATATACGCTATTTAAATTTAATCTAAATAACGTATTCTATGAAAAAAATCAACCCAAATGCTTTCACGCATTTGGGTTGATTCAAATATAATTTAGTAAATATGAATGTTACTTTTTCTTTTTGTCTGTAGAAGTAGACTGGGTAAGTTCGATCGGGTTGTTGTTTGCGTTGAAGAAATCTTTATACATTTTCTCCTGCTTTTTCATCATATCCCCTATTGTTCCGTCCATTCCCGGAATTGTTTTAGACATAATCTCCTGCGTCATCATTGGTCTTGCGGTAGCGAAAGGATCTTTCTTGAACTCGTTAAACGTTTTCTCGAATTTTTCCCGCGGCATTTCTGTTACTTTTAAGCTCATGTTGGAAATTTTTTCTGCATAAGAAAGTTCTTCCCAGTTCTGTACCTTTCTGTTTCCTTGAAGCACCCATGAATAGTTTTTTGCATCATCTTCCACTTTCACAATCAGGCCGGGAAGTCCTGAAAACTTATACGGACCATCCTGAAATGGCAATTCTGTAGTGAACCAAGCTGTCCATTTTCTTCCTCCGAATTCGGCCGTAGCTTTCTGAGCATTGTAAGCTCCTATTTTTTCTTTTTCGTTAGAAATTTTCCAGTCGAATTTCGGAGTTTCTGTGTAGGCAATTCCCATTGGTGAAAATCCGCTTGCTATTCTTTCAATATATTGGATTTTCATATCAGGATATGTTTTAACCACTTTTTCTGAGAATTTCGGCATTCTGATAGATTTCGACATATCTTTGAATACTCCCGACTTCTGCATTGCTTCAATCTGAACTTTCATGATAGAATCCTGCGCAAGCATGGTGTAATCTCTGTAAACGGATCTGTCTTTCACGATGTCTAAAACCGTCATTACTTTTTCCAGTTTTGCAGAATCGCTTTTCGGCTTGAAAGTAAGTTCATAAAAAAAACGGTTAGCAGTTTCTTTAGAATCTTTATCCTGTGCACTTACGAAAGCAAAAAATGCAACCAGAAATATTGAAAATAGCTTTTTCATTTTAAATAGAATGTTTATACAATTAGTTATCAGTTTAGGATTTTTGTTACAGATTTTTTTTAATTTGTTTTTGATTATTCTTTTCTCAAATAAAAAACCAGCCTTTGAAGACTGGTTTTGATTTTATTTAAAGTTGAATTTTACGGTAAACATGACCTGACTCGGACGAAGCTGAATTCTTGTGTAATTGGTATTTGTTGCATTAATTTCATAGGTTTCAAATACTCTTTTATTCGCGATATTCATCCATTTTAATTCAAAATCAATTTTCTTTTTAGCCCATGTGAACTGATAAGAAAGATCGTAGAATCCGTTGTGGTATTTCTGATCTACCGCATTGGTATTCACCTGATCCCAGTTGAAGCCAATGGTATGGTTTTCTATCGGATAGAAGAAAAGTCCTAAATTATGGGTAAATCCTTTTCTTGCAGCATCAGAAACCACCCTTCCTGTACTTGTCTGCTTTGTTCTTGAGAAACTTGCATTATAATCAATGCTCATCCAACTGAAATAGGTATTGTTAAATTTCATGCCAAATGACTGGCTGTTGTTCTTGTTGGTGTACGCAGCATTATCCAGAAAAGCATCAGATTTTGCTGTATTATTGCTGTAGCTGACGGAAGCATTCGTTTTAAACTTCGGAAAATATTTTCCTACTTCGAGGTTATATCCATTATTTAAAACATGGTTGTCCTGCTCTTTATACTGCATGATAGTATATCCTGCTTCGTTGATTGTAGGATTGGAAATTAAGTTTCTCTTTGCATCAGAAAATCTGTAGTTGATGTTAAAGAATAAATTATTTAACGGATTTCTGTATTCTAATCTCGTTCCGGCAGATTTATTATTGTTCTGAGGAATTGGATTATTAATATCCATCGCACTGATTCCCGCCGGAGAAGTCATTAAAAATCCTGAATAGGCAGTGTTGATTTCTCCAAAATTATTATTAACATTAGCATTTACGGAAGCTTTCCAGAAAGAGGCAAAGGTATATTGCGCAAAAATACTTGGCTCAAATGTCACTTTATTTACTTCTTTGGAAACCAGTCTTATCGGATCATCTGCTTTAATATTATTCGAGTTTACCGGGAAATTAGCATACAACATCCATGAATCACTTTTATAATTTACCCCTAAACTTCCGTAAGGTGTTGCGGTAGTATACTTCAAATCATTACTATACTGTGAAGCTGGTGTAGGATTTGGACTGGTAAAAGGATTGGTTATAATATTTGACAAACCTGAAACTAAGTTAGTTGATTTAAAATTGAAACCAACTTCCGGAGTAAATGTCCATCCTTTTGTAGAAAAACCAATATTGGCAGAATGATTGGCTTCAAAAGTTTTAAGTCTTAAATTCTGTCTCACAAAATCTGTAGAAGTAGTAAGAAAGCCAGGAATTGCGAGATAGGAAGCCGGTGAAACATCCAAAGTCTGTCTGTCTGTCTGATAACTGATGTACGATAATACATTTACCATTTTTTCTTTCCAGGGAACAATAGTACTCAATGAGTTTTGGAAAGATGTTGTAGGCGATTCCACCGCTTCATCTCCATGTGCGGTATAACTACTTGCAGAACCTCTAACGGTTCTGTCTACAATCCCTCTGTCTGCATTCCAGTACTGAGAAAAACTTGTGGTATTTTTAAAGAATCCCTTTTTTGCATTTTTGGTAAAGATTAATTCTCCTTTTGCTTTGTCTGTATAGAAATTATTGCGGATATTCTGCAATATAGTAGATGCCTGTCTGTTAGGCGTTGCAAATAATTCCTGCTCATTATAAGACTCTCTTTCCACTGCATTATTCGTATAATTGGCGTTGGCTTTCAGTTCCCATTCTTTTTTCTTGTCAATGTTGGTCAGGTAATTTGCAGATACGTAGTGAACACTGTTCATGAGATATCTTTTTACCGGAAGATTCGGGGTACTTGCATTTTCTACATTCAGCCAGTCGTTTTGGGTTGCGTTGATTCTTCTTCCTTCAAATCTGTTTCCGAAAGACAGAATATTTCCTTCGTTTTCTACCTGTTCTCCTGTGTTGTTGGATTTGTAATTAACCACCCACTGACTTTTCTGCCCGAAGAACATCGGCGTAAGTTTTACATTCCATAAAAGCGGACTTCCTCCTACTCCTACTTCTCCTCTTCCCGTCATCGTCACAGAATTTTTCAGTTTGATATTGATGGCTGCCTGATCGGAAGGTACTTTATCTTGTAAGATCTTTACGGGTTGGTGATTTTCCAGTACCTCAACTTTCTGTACCGCATCTTTCGGAAGCGAATTGTTGATGGTTCCGTAACCGCCTTCCATTAAGTCTTTTCCGTTAACGTAGAATTTATTGATCGCATTTCCCTGATAAAGAATAGTTCCGTCTGTGTTGACTTCAATTCCGGGCATTTTTTTCAAAACATCCGCCAAGGTTCTGTCGCTTTTGCTGTCGAAAGCTTTAAGATCGTAAGAAATGGTATCTCCTCTTGCCGTAACCATCTTTGTTTTAAGCTTCACTTCTTTAATTTCTGTAGCCTCAGAATCCATTTTGAAGTTGAGCGTCTGATCGCTGTTGCTGATCTGCTTCGTTAAAGGTCTCTGGTTAAAAGCCTTTACTTTAAGGTCTACATTGGATTCTCCTGAAGTGAAGGTGACTTTGTATTCTCCTTTCGAGTTGGTAATTCCATAGGCAAGAATGGCATCTTTTCCCGGCTCTTCCACCGTTACACTTGCACTTGGGATTCCAACCCCGTCTTCATCCGTGATCTTCCCCGAAACCGTTTTCTGTGCAAAAGCGATTACAGAGAAAAAAATCATCAGGAATAAAGATATTCTCTTTTTCATAATTTATTATTTGCTTAATTAGTTAATGGTTAAAGCGTTTTGTTACACGAGTATAAAGATTGTATTTAAGCCCAAAAGTTAAACCTCTTTTTTATCACTACAAACATAGTGATATTTTTTAATGTCAGGAACTTTATTTTTTAAAGGAAAAATTTTTCCCGAATGAAAAATTTTCTTTGGATTTTGTTATTAAGCCATATTTCACGAAAGAACTGACTTTTTGAGGTTTTTTATTATTAATTCTTTGGCTAATTGTATACATTTGTAAAAAACAATTTCATCTATGGGAGTAGGAACTAATCTTAAAAGGCTGAGAAGCAAGACAAAATTTTCTCAACAGGAAATTGCCGATATGTTGGGATTAGACAGAAATACATATACCAACTGGGAAAATGAAATCACCGATATTAAGTCTCAATATATTCCGAAACTTGCCGAAATTTTTCAGGTGAAAATTCAAGACCTTTTTGAAGATGGTCAAAAATCAACAGTTTCAAATTCGCAAGAAAATTTTGAAATGCACGATAATTCAATTGGTCAAAAAGATATTCAGCAGGGAATTATCATCAATATTACAGATTCTGAAGCAGCAAAAGTAATCAGTTCTCAGCTTGAAGAACTGATCAAAAGTCTGAAAAAATAAGTCGATTTTTTATCTGACGTTTGTGTTTTGAGCCTTAGTTTTAAGACTCTTTTGTTTTATTATTTCGCAGGGAAGTAAAATATTATTCAAAAGGTTTTAATTCCAGAGGATTGTTAAATCTTTTTTGTTTTCTTTTCATCATATCATCAAATTCTTTTCTCATTTCTCCCTGTAAAACAGGCAAAGAAGCTGATGTAAACCTGAGATTAAAAGAAGCTTTTAAGTAATCTTGTTTGTTATATCTTTTAAATGCTCCTATATTAAAACTAAATTCATCATTAAACTTCTCTACTTTGGAAGCTGTAAAATGATAATCATCCCGGGTATCATACAATTCAAAAATTAAACCTGGCAATCCATTAAATTTATACGGACCTAAAGACTGAGAATATTCTTTAGAAAAGTAAGCAATCCATCGTCTTCCGAATTTATTTGTTGCTGCCATTTGGCATTTGACTCCATTTATCATTTTTGTATCAGAATAAAGAACCCATTGTAATTTTAAAGCCTCCTGATATCTTATTTTATTTTCGGTAACTGTTAAAAAGGTATTGATTATTCCGCTTTTCCCAATAACCCTTTCTTGAAAATAATCGCTGATTGCTCTCAGATCAACACCTTTACTTTCGTATTGTCCTGTATCATTTAAATAATTTTGATTTGCTCCAAAATAATAATCCTGTGAATTTCCTATCAAAACAAATCTTTGTTCTTTTTTAAAATTTTCTCCTAAGTTTAAAGTGGAGTCATATGTAACTCTGATAGAAGGAACAAAAGAAATTTTTTGTGAAAAAGAAAAAAAACTAAAAAAGATGGCAAGTAAAAGAAATATTTTTTTTGATTTCATCGCTAATAATTTGAAAAGTCTGTCTCAAACAGTGATATTTGAAACAGACCTTAATTTAAGGATTAAAAGTTACATTTGAAGGATAATTACCACATTCGTCTGCATTTTTTTCTGCAATCCATAAAGCCATCTCAGATTGGCTCCAATCTCCGGTAAATGTTGTAATGTGCTTAACTCCACAAGTTGAAGTCCATGTCGCTTGTATTGTTTTTGCCAATGCCATTACAGAAATACCCATCATGGCACTGAATAAAATTTTCTTTTTCATAAAATTTGTTTTCTTTTAGAATCGTTAATAATTAATTTTTCCCTAACTATACAATTTTGCCTAGAATAAATGTACAGTTCGGATGATGCATCATGATGACTTTAAAGAAATACATCTTACGATAGGGCACCGCAAAATGTTTCGCGAATTTCTCATTTGTGTCATATCATAAAATTATGAATAATCCTGTAAAGTTATTGCATAAGAAAATCAGCAAATTACGCCGTATTTATTGGGTAGGAAAAAAAATATTTTTTATTTGAAAATTAATAAAATTCATCAAAATTTATTTTGTGTTTTATATTTAAATACCATCAACAGTATTTTATAGAATGGTATAGAAAAAATTCTATCCTTTTAGCTTATAATATTCACTTACAGATAAAAATCAGTTATAAATATTTTTTTATTTTAGCGGGAAGAAATGAATTTTTATTCATCAAATTGTGTTTTTACCCTGCAATTCTTTTTTGCAGGGTGTTTTTTTTGCCTTTAAGATTATTTTTCAGTTTTTTATTTAGTCTAAATAGTTAAAAATGATTTGAATCATAGATTAAAAAAAGCTTAAATCTGTTAACATATATTTTTATTTAATAATTTTGTAACATTAAATTTTTAAGAAGATGGGAATCAATTTAAAGCCTATAGATATTGTAGATGATATTACTCAGGAAGAATTCATTGAAAAGTATCTGAAGCCGAGAAAACCTGTTGTCATTAAGAACATGGCAAGAAAATGGCCAGCGTACCAGAAATGGACCATGGAGTACATGAAGGAAGTAGTAGGTGATGTGGAAGTTCCGTTGTACGACAGCTCGAAGGCAGATCCTGCAGCTCCCATTAATGCTTCGGCAGCCAGAATGAAATTCGGAGATTATATCGATCTTATCCAGAGAGAACCTACCGATCTTAGAATTTTCCTTTTCGATCCGATAAAATTTGCCCCAAAACTTCTGGAAGATTATATTTCTCCGAAAGAACTCATGGGCGGATTTCTGGACAAATATCCCAATATGTTTTTTGGAGGTAAAGGTTCTGTAACGTTCCTGCATTTTGATATTGATATGGCTCATATTTTCCATACCCACTTTAACGGAAGAAAGCATATTCTACTGTTCGATTACAAATGGAAAGAAAGACTGTACCAGATTCCTTACGCAACGTATGCGCTGGAAGATTATGATATTGAAAATCCTGACTTTACAAAATTCCCTGCCTTAGACGGTGTAGAAGGTATTGAATGCTATCTGGAGCATGGAGATACGCTGTTTATGCCAACCGGATGGTGGCACTGGATGAAATATCTGGACGGAAGTTTTTCTATTTCCCTGAGAGCATGGGACAAATCCTGGGCGGTGAAAGCGCATTCTTTATGGAATCTTACCGTACAGCGCAAATTTGATGATATCATGAAGAAGAACTTCAAGAAGAAATACATGGACTGGAAAGAAAAAGTGGCTGTAAAAAGAGCGGAAATTGCTCTGAAAAGAGGCTTACCAAGATAAAAAAAGAAAGACGTTTCGGCTGAAACGTCTTTTTTATTGATTAAAATTTACCTGATGATCTTTTCGATACTTCCTTTTGCACAGTTGAAAGCTTCCTCCGCTTCTTCGTAAAATATCTTCATCGAGATCTCGAACCCGCTTGCCATAAAGAATGTAACATGACCTTCGATATTGTAGCTCAGAAAGCCAATATGATTCACATTAATAACCAATGGCTGTCCCATAACCTTTGCTCCTTCCAGTGCATTTGGCTTTTTTACGTGGATAACGTTCGACGCTTTCACATAAATCAAACCGTCTGATGTTGTTTTAATTATATAAGCCATGAACTATTTTTCTGTAAAGGTATCAAATAAAACCACATGAAAAAATCCCCGAAAGATTCGGAGATTTAGTCAAAAGTATTAATATTTATAGTGATTGGTGTTTTTCCTGTAATTAGTGATAAAAAATATTCCCGAATTGCTCCGGGAAATATTTAAGATCCCTTATTTGTTTATTTTTTAATAGTTGCAATTAGGTACTCAACTACTATGCCAAGAATAAGAAAGAACTGAAAAAAAATATTTTTTTTGTTTTTGATACCTCATTAGAAGATTTACCCTAAAAACGGCATATTTTTAGATTAGCTCACTGTAACACACCAAAAATATACATATATGAAAGCAACTGCACAATCTGAGAACATCAACTCTCACTTCAACAGGGAAGTTGAACGTCAAAAAGCTCTTAAAGCTCTGGAAAAAGCAAAAAGCATTAAAAGAAAAGTTGTTTTTCTTCCGCAGGGAGCAACAGGGAATCTAAATTACAGAGATTCATTCTAAATTTACTATCAAAAAAATGAGCTGCAGAAATTCTGCAGCTTAATTTTTTATATCAGTTTTGTAAGTTCTTCTACCAAAAGCTTTACCTGGAGCGGTCTTTTCTTTTTATCGACATCCAGCCTGTTATAAAATCCGGTTTTCACGATCACCATCTTTTTTTCGGGAACCATGATAATGAACTGTCCTAAAAAGCCGTAAAAAAACCTGTACTGATGCTCACTTTCATCATCTGCCCAAATGGTAAAGCAGAACGCATCGTTCTCTTTTGTGGGCGATAAAAGTTTTTCACAATATTCTTTACTGATGAGCCGCTTTCCTTCCCACTCTCCTTTCTGCATGATAAGCTGTCCGAGTTTTGCGAAATCTCTTGGTATTGCATGGATACAGCAGAACGCTTTTTCAACGCCTTTTTCGTCGATGCTCCATTTTGCAGGTAATTCCATTCCTAAAGGCTGCCATATTTTTTCTGAAAGATAAACTGCAAGATCTTTTCCCGTTGCTTCTCTTAAGGCAAGTCCTAATAATTGCGCAGCAACACTTTGATATTCATACTTTTCGCCCGGCATTTCCTTGAACCCAATTCCGAAAGCCTGTTCCGCAAGATCGTCTACAAAATACTGTCTGGAATTCTCTGCAAAAGGATGATGGTATTCTTCTTCCCAATCCAATCCCGCCTGCATCGTCATTAAATGTTTAAAAGTGAGATGTTTTCCGAAACGGCTTTCTTTGTAGTGAGGAAAAAATGTGGAAACCAATTTATCTTCGGATTCTATATATCCGTCATCGATCGCACATCCCGTTAAAACAGAAAGAACGCCTTTTGCCATAGAAAAGGAATTCATTAAAGAAGAAGCATCATGATCTTTCCAGTATTCTTCGTGAAGAAGTTTTCCGTCGTGAATTATCAGAAGAGAAGATGCCCTTGTCTTTTTTAGCTCGTCCAAAACTCTTTCTGAAAGTTCCTTTTTATTGTAACTGATATGGTTCTTCCATCGTTTCGGATGTCTGTTGCGAATAACCCGTGAAGGAAATTTTTCCTCATCATCTATTGAAGGAGTAAAAGGTCCTTTTTTTAAATTAATGGCTAAAGCTTTAAAAATATATCCGTATCCCGAAAGAAAAACCACAGCAACAAATGCTGAAATTCCTGCGATACCTGCGGTTAGAAGTTTCCTCATAGTAAGTTTGAAAAATTGATGTTCAGATAAAATCCTAATTATCAACCATTCAAAGTATATGCCGCCAATTTTATCGTTGGATTTTTTATTGTGCTGAACTGTTAACAAGCAATTCTTCCATGTTTCGGGTGACTTCATTGCAGGAAAAACAGGCTTCTTTGCCATCCTGAGAAAACCATCTGCACTGCGAACGGATCGGGCAAAAGCTAAGTTCAGTATTTTTTGGAAAATTCAGATCCTGAACTTTTTTAGACAGAGAACATCTTGATTCCTCATGATTCCATTGTCCGCATCCTTTTTCTACACATTTTCCGGTGAAACGGAATCGCTGCTCAAGGTTTTCATTCTGTTCAATAAAATCTTCTGTGACGGTAAGAGGGGTTATAAACTGTACTTTTCCGTCTTTATTGACGACTCCGAAAAGCTGCGCCCCAACTTTTCCAACGTAGCTGGGACACATCTTTTTTGTAGAATTAAAACTAGCCTCCATAAGCTTTTATCTGATTATGGATTTCTGTAACCTGCTTGGTAAGATCGATTCCCGGCTTGAAAATAATGATTCCCCAGGGAAACCAGTCTTTCACTTTTAAGGGTTTAGTCAGTTCTCTGAAATTTCTGTGCGCGCCGAAAGCCTGTGTGTTGTCTACTTTGGACAGTTCGGAAAGCACTACATTCTGAATTCCCTTGTCGATGTTTTTTAGCTATTCGTCGGTAAGGTCTACGCCTTCCAGTGAAACGAAAAATTGCTTTTTAGTTGCCATAAGTGTTGGTTTTATTGGTTTTAATAAAGCAAATTTCGCCTGATAAAAATTAAATTCCATCAGTAAAAACAACAGTTCCGCATGTGAAAAATACGGAAATTAAACACTGATTATCAATAAATTAAATCAAATTCTAAAATTTATAAGATTCTGTAAACAGGATATTGTCTGAATGTCTTTTCTTCGAAGTAGGGAGAATTTCTGTAGATCCAGTCGAGCTGAGCGGTTCCGTCGTCGGCAAATTTTTTGTCGGCTGCTTTTTTAGCTTCGAATTTCTGTTTTAAATCTTTATCTTTTTTCAGTAATTCTGCGGCGGTATCTTCGAAAATATAGGCTGAATAATATTCTTTCTGGGCTAAAATACCGTCGAAGAAATTCCAGTTGAAAAAGGAATCCAGTGCTTCCGGTTCAAGGGTTTCAATGATGTATTTTACCCCTTCCTGATCGGTCGGAACTATGTAATCACCTGCTGAAAAAGTTATTTTTTTATTCGCTTTATCTATGGTTGTTTCAAAATGGAGATAATGACCTTCATATGGATTTTTAACGGTTTTAAAATCATTGATTCTGTAAGATTCCACCGCAATCGTGCTGTCCTTCTGAATCGGCTTCATCTGAATTTTATTTCTTTTAAATTCCTCAATAACACGGTATTGCGACTGTGGAATGATATAATATTTCGGAATGGTGATATAACCTGTAGGAACTGCGGTTGTAAACAGCCTGATGTTTTTCGTGAAGGGTTTGCTTCTGTCGTAATAAAGTCTCGGTTTTCCGGAAATTTCACTGGGTTTGTATTTTCCCTCAAAACCTTTGAAATCCATGGTGGTATATTTTGCAGAATCGATTTTCCAGCGGATTCCGTACTGTTTTCCGGCTTGGTACTGTTTTAGATTTTCAACTCTGAGTTGTTTTATTTTCTGATAATCCTGATCTAAATTCTGAAGATTCACCAACATATATTTGTACGTCGCATCCACTCTTTTGTCGTAAGGTTTCAGCATATGCGTTTCAGGAACGGTTCCCAAGGAATTGAACAGCGAGGTATATCCTGTAGAATATCTCGGGGAATCTTCGAACGAAGCAAAGCCAACTTCCGGAATATCGCCATGAATATTAACGTAAGGCGTACTTTCGTAACCCAGTTTTTTTAAGTCGTTTAAATTTTTCGCCTGATAGCTGTTATAAAAATATTCGCCCAAAATATTTCCCAGACGTTCTTTAAAGGTAGAAATATAAGTAAATGTATATTGATAATCTGCTCCGTTACTTACGTGATTGTCAATGAAAACATCCGGTTTCAGCCACTGATAAATTTCCTGAAAACTTCTGGCATTTTTAGTATCAGCTTTAATGAAATCTCTGTTCAGATCATAATTTCTGGCATTTCCTCTGAAACCATACTGTTCCGGACCATTCTGGTTGGCTCTGGAAAACGATCCGCGATTGAGCATTCCGCTTACGTTATACGCTGAAATGGCTGCGACAATGAAATTCTGCGGTGTTTTGATTTTCTGAGTTGCCAGATTTTTCATCAGGATCATAGTCGCATCGATTCCGTCCGGTTCGCCGGGATGAATTCCGTTATTGATGAACAAAACGGCTTTGTTTTTTCTTAATTTATCAAGGTCTTTTTCGGGAAAAGGATTGTAAATGACCACATAAATTGCTTTTCCGCTGTCGTCTTCTCCTTTTTTAAGGTACTGAATGGTGTTGAAATTTTTAGCTAAATTCTGATAATAGCTGTTCATTTCATCATAAGTTACGGTCTGATTTCCATTTCCTTTTTCAAAAGGGGTATGAAATTGAGTCTGGGCAAAAAGAAATGAAGAGGTAAGCAGCAGGAAAAGATATTTCAGTTTCATTGGGTGGTATTTTAAGCTTTAAAATTACTTAAAGTTTGTGAAACCTATTATTTTTAACGCGGAGACCGCAAAGATTTTATTAAAAAAATTTGAAAATATTCTTCGCTCGCAAAGGCGTTTTACTCAGCAAAGATGTTGCTTTCCAGAATTGTCATTCACTTTACTAAATCTCTTGAAGAAAGGATCTATCTCTGAATAAGCCTTTTTTTACTCTCCTTCTGAACTACACTCGTAAAAATGCGGTTTATATTGTTAATGACATTACCAATGTGTATTTTACTCCCGCTGATTTTGCTGATGGCGCTGATTTTAAGCATCAAAAAAAATTATCTTCCCAATTTAGAGAAGATATTTAGCGGTTTTTAGGTTTAACAGTATAGTTATTTCTGCCCTTTTCATCCGGATAAAGCTCCGGAAGGGGATCGCTTTGCCAGAATTCTTTGGAATCGACATCCATAATCGTTAATGCTCCGGTGAATGCAGCTCCGGTATCTATATTCCAGA
This sequence comes from Chryseobacterium sp. C3, assembly GCF_014218905.1. NCBI lineage: Bacteria > Pseudomonadati > Bacteroidota > Flavobacteriia > Flavobacteriales > Weeksellaceae > Chryseobacterium > Chryseobacterium sp. C3. The sequence continues at coordinate 378,884 of NZ_JACLCU010000005.1, forward strand.
CATTGGCTTTGTTGATGGGTTCTTTACTTCCCAAATGCAGTGTCGGTGTATGACCAATGAAAATTTCATGGTATAAAAGCAGTCTTTTCGGATAGAATTCTGAGTCTTTCGCCAAAGTTTTATCCATTGCAACGGCTGTTTCCCACAATGTTCTGTCCCAACGGTAATTGCTGGAATATACTTCTTTTTCGGGACCATGCATGGACGAATATCCTGCGTGAATAAACAGTCGGTTTTTATCGTCGACATAATAGTTTTTCATCCGCTGGAAAAATTCAAGATGAACTTCAAGTTCTTCCAAAGAGAAATCTGAATAGCTTTCTACCGTACTTTTTCCGCCATTGAAAAGCCATACATCTTCACTTTTGCCGAAAGCAAGCCAGTCTTCCGTCCATGCATCATGATTTCCTTTAATAAAAATACATTCCTGCTTTTCGGCAAGGTCAATTAAAAACTGAATGATCTCCGAAGATTCACTCCAGCCATCGACATAATCTCCAAGAAAAATCAAGGTGTCGTTTTCTGTAACAGCAGCTCTTTCCAAAACCTGCGTCAATGCTTTGAATCCTCCGTGAATGTCGCCTATTGCTAATGTTCTTTTCATATTTTATCTCCAAACACTAAATTCATATCTTATAAAATTTTGAAAGCAAAATTTTTTAACCTCTTCAATACAGTTTTCCCCAGAAAAATTTTTAATGAAGAATTCTTTCAATTCCTCAAAAGATTTTAAGCCTTTCATTAATTTCAACTGAATCAGATTTAATCTATTTATTGTTAAATAATACTCATAATCAAAATTGCCCGTAATTTCCCTTACCACATCTCCACTTTCACATCCGTAAATTACAATTTTATCTTCTATTGAAAAGGTAATTATAATATTCAAATGTTCTGTTTTTAAGCTGTATAATTCAAATTGGCAATCTTTCATTTATTTAAATCTGTTGTGATAATTCGGGCAGGATTCCACAATTTCCATTGCTTCAACTAATCTGCAATTCTTATGTTCAACAATAAAGTATAAAATACGTACGGTTCCCGCTCCTTTTCCAAATAATTCATTAACCTTTTCTTTTAGATCATCTTTATCCGGAGAAAAGTCTTTTACGGCTTCATCAAATTCCTGAGTTGTCATTTCGAAATATATTCTGCATCCACAAAATCAGTCAGCCAGACTTTGTTTTCGGAAAGGTAGAATAAGATTCCGTCTTCGTGCATTTTTCCGGTTTCAATGGTTAAAATGACAGGTTTTCCATGGCGCATCCCGACTTTGGTTGCGGTTTCTTTGTCCTGACTTAGATGAACGTGCTGTCTGTTTCTCTTTTCAATTCCTTTTTCAAAGATGGATGCAAGATTGGTTTCTGCGGTTCCGTGGTAAAGAAATTCCGGTGGCTGTTGTGGTTTCAGCGCCAGATCAATATCAATCGAATGTCCCTGATTTGCGCGGATTTTGGTTTTATCCTCGTTTAAAATAAAGCGTTTTTTATCGTTGGTTTCCACCACCTCATCCAATTCTTCCAGTGTGAAAGCGCGATTCTGTTTTGCACATTTTTCCTGTAATTCTTCCACATCTGCCCATCCGTTTTCGTCTAAATTCAGCCCGATAACTTCGGGTTTGTGTCTAAGCACCAAGCTTAGGTATTTGCTTATTCTTTTTTTATGTTGTTCGTTCATGGTTTTTGTTTTAATTTATTAATTACTTTCTGTACGTTGAAATAATCTTGTTTTAATCTTTCGAAAGTTTGTCTGTCTTTTTCGTTTAATCTTGCTAAAAGGGCTTTTTTTTGATAGTAGTATTCATCAAAATTATCTTTATCATTCTCCTCCATGTTTTCTAATTTAAGATAACTTTCAATTTCATTATCATTTAAATTATAAGAAAGTAATTTCATTTTGATAGTTAGATTCCAATAAGAATCAAACTCAAGACCTTCTTTAATTTGCTTCTGAATTTTTTCTATTTTGTTGCTATTATCTTTTGTTGTTTCACAATTGTTCACTTTTCTCCAAAGCAAATCTTCAATAATTCCTTCACCAAACTCTCCCATTTCAGTTACATAATGCGAATTATATTTTCTAAGATTTTCAAGAAAGATCTGATTTTTATTCGGATAAATAAATACATTCCGAAGATACATGTTGTAACCAAAATGTTCTCCACAATCATCAAACCGAGTAACCAATGACTTATTTTTAATTTCATCCAATTTTGTTTGATCTAAATCTTCATTAATTAAAAATTCAACAGCTTCTTCTACGGAATTTATTGTGGCTGTTCTTTCTTTTGCTTTTTTTAAAACTTTTTCCTGCTCTTCAATTACTTCTTCTATTTGTTGCTTTATTTGCTCATCCGTAAAATTCTCCGGATCTTGTTTTTCTACAATTGGACTGACAAAATCATCATGGGAAATGATCTCTCTAGAATTTGTAATGAGAAAAACTTTTAATCTAAACTCAAAAAATCTCTTTTCAAATTCAAGAATTGATAAAATTTTCTCATTCTCATAATTTTGAAGATTTTTTCCAAAAACATTCTCTATTTTAATTTTATCTATTAAAGAGTAATTGAATGTTTTCGTCTGAGTTTCTGAAAGTCCACCAGACTCTGTTGGGTTTTCGTCCGGATGAGATTCTCTGTATTCTTTAAATTTATCCATATCACATTCTACTTTTGCAGTGATCAAAATATTATCTTTAAATTGCTTTAATCTTTCAGCAAATATTTCAATTTCTTTCTGCTTAAAAGCATATGATATTTCATTGAATTGCAATACTTTAAAATTATTTTGAGCAAGAAACTCCAAATCTCTCAATTCAAGCAAAACGTAAAATGTGACGGTCTTTTTCATTTCAATTTCTCATTTAATTTCTCACACAATTTCTCAATATCCTCTTTCCTCGCCAAAACATCAACCCACTCTTTCGGAATACTTTCAAAACCATAATGTATTCCGGCAATTCCGCCAGTGATGGCTCCGGTTGTGTCGGTATCTTCTCCCAGATTGACCGCTTTTAAAACGGCTTCAGCATAATTTTCAGAGTTCAGGAAACACCATAATGAGGCTTCGAGACTGTGAAGAACGTAACCTGATGAACTTATTTCCTCTTCCTGTAAAGTATGCAATGGAGCAACATCATAATCATCAACTTTTAATTCTAAAATTCGATGGAACTTATTCATTTCCTCCTGAGAACAAATCGGATTGTTATCCAAAAATTCTCTGACATTCCTCTGCATATTTCTGTATGCTTCCCATTTTTCTTTTTTGTTCAGGATTTCCAACGCCAGTTCAAGATAAATGAAACACGCCAAAACAGATCGTATGTGTCCATGGGTAATGCTGGAAACATCTTTCACCGTATCAAAACGTTTTTCAATGGAAAAGTCTTTGATATAAAACAGCAACGGCAAAATTCTCATTAAGGAACCGTTTCCGTTATCAAATTCCGTTGTTCCACCACATAAAGTTGGGGAAACTCCTTTACTGATTCTATGGATGGCTTGTGGAGTGGCAATTCCGATATCGAAAACAGTTCCATGAGGTGTCCAGATTTCTTTATTATACCATTGTAAAAATTTCAGCGCAATATCTTCTAAATCATACGTATTAGTAAGACTTTCTGCAAGACATAAAGCAAGAGAACTGTCGTCGCTCCACGTTCCCGCAGGTTGACGATGCGTTCCGAAAGCTCTCATGGTTGTCACCGGAGAACGTTTCAGTTGTTCCCTGCTTCTGAATTCCACCGGAACTCCTAAAGCATCACCCACACAAACTCCGAAAATTGCTGATTTTACGATATTTTCCATTATGCAAGATTTACCAGTTTGTCAAAAAGCAGTTTCATTCCCTGCGTTGCAGTTTCTTTCATCACAACGGCTCTCTGTCCGTACCCAAAACCGGTTTCGTTGGGATTGATCACGATTAAAAGACAGTCATCCTTGATATCGTGAATTAATCCCGCTGCAGGATACACCTGTAAAGACGTTCCGATTACCAAAAATATATCGGCTTCTTTTGCCATTTTCGTAGCTTCTCTCATCAGCGGAACGTCTTCTCCGAACCAGACAATAAATGGTCTTAACTGCGCTCCGTCTTCTGCTTTATCGCCGATGTTGATGTCATCTTTCTGCTCGTAAATCAGGTTTTTATTGTTGCACGAGCAGGATTTGAATAATTCGCCGTGTAAATGTAAAATATTGGTTGAACCTGCTCTTTCATGCAGATCATCGATATTCTGGGTAATGATCTGAACTTCAAAATGTTTTTCCAGTTCTGCCAATAATCGATGTGCCTCATTCGGTTCTACTTCGTGAAGCTGTCTTCGTCTCTGGTTGTAAAATTCAAGAACCAAAGCTCTGTCTTTTCGCCATCCTTCCGGACTTGCCACATCTGTGATGCTATGATTTTCCCAAAGACCATCTCCGTCTCTGAAGGTTTTTATTCCGCTTTCGGCACTGATTCCGGCGCCGGTTAATATGGTTAGTTTTTTCATTTGGTTGTTATTTTTTTTAACGCTAAGTCCGCAAAGTTTTTGTTTCAAAATGATCTCGCATATTTTCGTTCGCAAAGGCGTTTGACTCAGCAAATGAGCATTAATTTTATTCTTCTAATAATTTTCTGTAAATCTTTTCATTTTCATCATCAAAACATACGAAAATAACTTTTTTAATGATCTCCGATGGATAGTTTTTCACCTCATCTATGGCAATTTTTGCCGCCAATTCTTTTGGAAACCGATAAATTCCTGTGCTGATGTTGGGAAAAGCAATGGTTTTCACATCCAGACTTTCTGCCAATTTCAATGAATTATGGTAACAATTTGCCAATAATTTCGATCCTTTTTCTTCATCTCCATTCCAGACCGGACCAACGGTATGAATGACGTATTTCGCAGGAAGATTTCCGCCAGTTGTAACGACCGCTTCTCCTGTTTTGCATTTGCCCTGTCTGTTTCTGATCGCCATGCACTCTTCCAGAATCTGTTTTCCTCCTGCCCGATGAATGGCTCCGTCTACTCCGCCACCGCCCAATAAGGAAGAGTTGGCTGCGTTAACGATAGCGTCTGCTTCTATTTTGGTGATGTCTCCTTTTATTAATTCAATGTTCATAAAATTTGCTTTTTTTCCAATCCTCAACATTCTTTGTCCAATCCGCAATTGACTCTTCATTGCAGCTTAAAATACTTATTCCTCCAACCATTGCACAAGTTGTGTCTCTGTCGCCTAAAGCTGAAACTGTATTCCAAAGACATTCTTCAATATTGTTCCGGTATCTCGAAAGCATCCAGAGTACAATCGGAACGGTGTCCTGAGCGGTCATTTTTATTCCGTTTCCTAATGTTTTGACCAATAACTCGATGCTTGGATTTCCGTCTAAATATAAGACTTTGTTCAGTTTACTTTTCATATCAGAATCCTTCAATTCAGACTGAATTTTTTGAATAAATTCCTGTTGACTCAACTGTATCAATCCTAATTTTTCCTGAATGACAAAAGCTGCGGCTAATGCAATGGCTTTTGTACCTTCTATCGCTTCTTTGTTGGCATGGGTAACTTCACAGGACAGTTCTGCATTTGTTTTAAGCTGATCCAGATCATCATAAAGATAAGCTCCGATTACTGAGGCTCTCATTGCTCCTCCGTTTCCCATAGAACCCTGTCCTCCAAATTTTGAATAGGAAACTTCTTTCCATTTTTGACCATCCTTTACTGCTCTGAAATATTGATGCATTGAAGGTCCGTAACCTCGATTAATATCAAGATAATAATTTTGGGTAAACTCTTCCGCCAGAAAGTCCTGACTGATTTGTCCGAATTCTTCCAATGATCTGAAAACAGCAATTGCCATAATGGTATCATCCGTAAAATCCAGAGTGTTTTCAGGAATGATTCTTTGATGGATGAATGTTCTGATTATACTTTCTTCACCAAAGAAGCTTTCGCCAAAAGCATCACCAATGGAAATCCCCGTAAGTGATTTTGAAGCGAGTAAGAGTTTATCTTTCATTATTTTAACCTTAATATATATCTTTTCAATTTATAAGATTTGTTCTTTATAAAACTTGAACTCATCTTTTTTTCTCATCATCTGATAAAACCTAATTTCTTTGTCACATAATTTATTAATAATATATTCTTTTTCTTCATGTTTCATGTTTAATCCAAATATTATTGATTTTAAACAGTTTTCGTTATATGTAAATTTTCCATTAAGATATGTGACAATCCTATATTCCTCTTCATAGGACCATACCTTTGATTTATTGAATAAAAATTTGATAAGATCATCATTCTTAGGATTTATATTCGAAAGACTAAATATTTTATCTGAATAATTTACATTGTCAAATTTATATTGATGTGATAAAGGACTATTTTCTTCAACATATTTTAAATCTAATTCTTGTAAGTTATTAAAGTTATATTCTATGCAAAATCCTCTATGCGAATTACCATAGTGTGCCCACATCAATGCGTTATCATAAACTTTAGAAAGAGAGTAAATTCCACTATGTTCATAGCGTACTTTCATTAAGTTTTCTAAAGCATTTTTGTACGCATCAACATTTTCTTGTTCATCCTTTTTTATTTTCAGCAATGAAACAGCTTTCAATCCTAAAGTTAAATTTTTCTCAAACTGTTTCAACGAAAACGAAGCTTCTGTCGGATCATTTAAACTAAGAATTTTTGAACACCAAATTTCATTGTTGGAAATCATGTCAATATCTCTAATAAAGTCATTATTATCCAAACCTACATTTCCTCTATACTTATATAATAACATACTTAAATTTTTTTGCTTTTACTGATTAATTTCTTCAAACGGCTTTATCATTTCCTCTTTTTTCGAGAGAATGGCAAAGACCACTCTTTTAAATTTATTTTTATACTTCCCAAGAAGATGCTTTTTGAATAATTCGGCAATTTCTTTCGGATCATTTTTGAAAACTCCGCATCCCCAAGCTCCTAAAATTAAGGTTTCATTTCCTTTATTTAAAGCTAAGGCGAGCATTTTATCGGTTCTTACATCCATTGCTCCGAAAATTTCATCCGCTCTTTCCGGTTCCTGACGTTTTACAACGCCTGCATTCACTGCGGGAGAGGTAATGAAATTGCAGATAACAGGATGATCCAGCAATTCTCCTTTGTCTTTCCTGAAAACGGGAACTTTTGGGCTGTAAATCATCATATCTGTATAAAAGCATGATTCCATTGCACGGTGGGTTTCGTAATATTCCCAACCCTGAAGCAGACTGTCGTGAAGTCCGGAAGTTCTTGCCAGACTTTCTTCCTGCGCTTCGGCTCCGTTGATGAAACCACCACCGGGATTTTTCGCTGATGCGAAATTCAGGCACATCAATTTCTCCTGATTTTCTTCTGCAGCTAACTGTAAAATGGCTTTCAGGGAACTGCATCTCCAGACTTCAAACTGAGTCTCGAATTGGGTTTCCGGAAGTTCGTTTTTTGTCATTTCCGACAGTTCTTCCGAGGAATACAAAACGGTTTCTTTAATACAGGCTTCCATTTCATTTTGGATGGTGATTTTTTCGTTGTTTTCGTTGATATAATATTTTTTAGCTAAGATTTCCAGTGTATCTTTCGCCATTCCTTTATTTGTCATTGTTAGTTTTTTTAATGTTTATCAATAGATTTTCCAGTTCTTCATTTGCTGCTTTTTTGAAGTCTTTTCCCATGAAAACTTTCGTTACTTCAATACTGCCGATAATTGCCTGATTAAATTCTTCGAGTTCTTCGGAAGGAATCCAGAGTTCGTTGTGATTTCTGGCTCCCACGTTTTGTGAGGGATATTTACTGACTATTTCCTCAGAAACTTCAAATTTGGTAACAAAACCGAGATAATTTCCGACTTCGTCTCGTGTGTTCCATTTTTCTGCGATTTCGGAAGCGTATTCTTCATTCAGAACAGGGTAGAAAATGGGTTGCCAGTTTAATCTTGGAGGAAATTTTTTATAATTGCTTTCGATGATTAAGAGCATTTCTTTTTCTCCGACGGGTCTGTATAAAGTTGTTGTTTTCATGTTGTTTTTATTTTTTAACGCAAAGTCCGCAGAGTTTTTTGTTACTACTAAATGTTTTTAAAATCGCAAAGTATTTCAAATTTCAATGTTTGTTGTCTTGCATTTAACTTTTAAATAAATTATTGTTTTTAATCTGTTTTTTTAACGCAAAGTCCGCTAAGTTTTTTGTTAATACTAACTGTTTTTAAGTTCGCAAAGGCGTTCTACTCAGCTAAGATCTCAGAGTTCTGCTATATTTATAATTTTGAATAATGATCTATTTCCTTCAACTTGAGGGTTTGTTGCGTCGACTTTTAAATATATTATTGTTTTCATGGTTTATTTTTTATTTTTTAACGCAAAATCCACAGAGTTTTTTGTTACTACTAAACGTTTTTAAGTTCGCAAAGTATTTCAAATTTCAATGTTTGTTGTTTTGCATTTAACTTTTAAATAAATTATTGTTTTTAATCTGTTTTTTAAACGCAAAGCCCGCTAAGTTTTTTTACTACTAAACGTTTTTAAGTTCGCAAAGGCGTTCTACTCAGCTAAGATCACAAAGATTTTCCAATTATTCGAAATCATAAACGAATACCTCGACATTGTTTTTCAAGAGTGTTCTTTCAATAATCGGCTCGATTTCTTCCCATTTTCCGCCTGCCAAACCGCAACCTATTCTCGGCATATGAATTCCTGCATTTATTTTCTTTGCTTCATCAGAAAGTTTTTCAAGGCATTTTTCAACGGCTTCATAACGAATCGGCGAAATTCCTTTTGAATTGGTTTTAATTTTATGCTGCGCAATCATGTTGCAAACCCAAATGTTTTCTTCAACCTGAACGGTCTGGATTTCTCCGAGATTAAAATTTTTAGCATCCTGAAACCATTTTCTATATTCGTTTTCCGGCTTTTTCCAACGATTTGAAATGGCTAAGACAAAACCTTTTCCCCAACCTCCGATGTCGTTGCAGATGTGTGCAATGATTTTGTTTCCTTCAACTTGAGGATTTGTTGCGTCGCCTTTTAAATATAGTATTGTTTTCATGGTTGGTTTTTATTTTTTTTAACGCAAAGCCCGCTAAGTTTTTTTTACTACTAAATGTTTTTAAGTTCGCAAAGGCGTTCTACTCAGCTAAGATCTCAGAGTTCTGCTATATTTATAATTTTGAATAATGATCTATTTCATTAAACTTGAGGGTTTGTTGCGTTGCATTTTAAATATTTTATTGTTTTTATTTTTTTAACGCAAAGCCCGCTAAGTTTTTTTTTACTACTACTTGTTCTTAAGTTCGCAGAGGCGTTCTACTCAGCTAAGCTCTCAAAGATTTTTTCTACATAAGATTTCAAATTTCTAATAATATCTGATTTGTTGCGTTATCTTTATCTTTCAAATATTTTATTGTCATGGTTGTTTTTAATTTAAAACTAAAACTGCTTCATCGTCAGAAAGCCTGATTTCTGCTGTTGCTCCGCTGTTGAACTGTAGAAAATCCTGCTCAATTCCGTCGCTAAATATAAAACCATTATTCGGCATTAGTGATTCGATGATTAATTTGTTTCCTTTTTTCAGTTTTCCGCTGCAGATGTCGGTTTGCGTTCGAATGCTTTTGAAAGGTTCTCTTACTGCAAAATACAAATCTTCTTCATTCAGCTGCGGATATTTTAAAGCTGTTTCGCCTAAAATTCCGAACGCCATATTGAAAATGGAACTCAGCCAGCCTGTACTTCCTGTTTTTGTGGAAACGATGATTCCGCTGGAAGAGTGTGTTTCTTGTTTTCCGTTCAGCATAATTTTATATCGTGCGGAAGAATGTGAGGAAATTCCTACAAATAAATCATTCACTGCCCGTAATTTTTGTCCGTCATTCAGTACAGCTTCGGCAAACTTCATTTTTTTTGAACTAAAATTTCCGTTCATCACAGCTTGCACTCCTTTTAAAAAGTTTTTTGCGGTGAAGGGAAGCAAAACGCCGTCATATCTTTCGGGATCGGGATTCACCGCAATGATGGGAATGTGTTTGGAATATTTGGCAACATTGGCTACCAAACCGTCCTGTCCTACCACCACAATCAGGTTATTTTCGGAGAAAATGTAGGAAGGAACAAACTCTCTTTCAATCACTTTATTTTTAATGATTTTGGAAAGCTGGGTCTGAACTTCCAGAAATGACTGACCGAATTTTTCGTGTTCATCCACATATTCCTGAAAATTTCCTCCGGAACTTTCAATATAAAACTTCGCCTGAGCCTGCGTGTTGAATCTTTCGGTCAAAGACTCAAGACGGGTTTTATTTTTGATGATGATGGCGTATTCTACTTTCATTTTTTTAATTATTCAGAAGTTTTTATTTTAACACAAAGTCTGCAAAGTTTTTATTTTACTACTAACTGTTTTTAAGTTCGCAAAGGCGCTCTGCTCAGCAAAGACGATAACCTATTTTATCCTTTTTTTGAGACAGTTAAATGCTTCCAACTTCTTTCTTCCCTCTTCCAGCCTCTTACTTTTTCAAAATACTATCCAACAAATCGGGACTGATGTTTAAGTTTCCGATTTTCCCAGCGTTTTCTGCCAATTCTCTGAACGCTAAAGCGATGTTATTTCTCGCATCCTGTCTTCCGCTCAAAGCAGTGAGTACTTTCCAGTCGATTTCTTTGTATGGCTTTAAGGAAGTTTCCAGAATATAACCTTGTGTTTCTGCTTCTTTTCTGTCGTTTTCCGTTTTTTGCTCGATCAGTTTTTTTCTCTGGTTTTCTACAGAAATATCGGCGGCAATTTTCATTTCACGAAGGATTCTGTTGTTTTCTTCCTGCTGAACTTCGGTTTCCATCCTTTTTTCTTCAATCTGCTTTTGCTTTTCTTCAACAGCAATTTCCGTATTCAGCTCAGATTCCTTGATCTTTCTTTCCTGTTCCACTGCAAAATTTCTTCTTTCATAAATCGCTTCATCGGCTTGCTGCTGGAGTTTTTCTCTGGTTTCCGTTTCTAGGGCTCTTGCCATTTCAGGAGTGGTCTGAACGGCTAAAATATTGGCTCCCAGAATTTCAATTCCCATGCTTTTTATAGATTCGGAATCGATTAATCCTTTCAGAATATGATCTTCAATCTGTTTGGCAGAACGAATAGCATCTTTTAAATTGAGCTGATGAATGAATGATGAAGTTGCCGTCTGTGCGAGATTAATGATTCTCTGGTTCAGCTTTTCAATATCATTCTTTTTGTAAACTCCTTCTCCGTCCACGGTAAAATCCAGTGTGTTGGAAAGTGCTTTCGGATCGGTCACTTTATAGCTGATCTGTCCCTGAATTTTCACGGTCTGATAATCGTTTGTGTTCTCATTAAAGATAAACGGCAGATCGTTACTTCCCAAAGGAATCGCCACAATAGACGAATTGGGAGCGAAATAAAAGAACGATAAACCTCTTCCTTCTCTGGCGATCTTTCCATTTTTAAAATGAAGAACGTACGTCATAGAATCAAATTTGATGTGTGTAAATCCAAACATAGCTTTATGATTTTTAGTGAAACAATTTGTTAATTTTCGTGTGTTTTTTACGCAAATTATGGGTAAAATTTTTTACACTTTTATTTTATTCAGAGCAAAACACTTTTCGATATTTTTTAATGTTCCGCTTTTTCTTTTTTCATCGGTATTGAAATCAACCGCCAGAAAATGAGTGCATAGATCAATTCCAAACGTATCTCTTTCATAATTTGAAGTAAATCCTCCGATAACTTTCCATTTTTCCGCTTTTGTTTTAAAAGAATTGGCAAAATATCTGGGTCTTTTTCCGACATGAAGAATGGTTACCTTCTCTGTTTTATCTTTTAAAAATTCCATCATTAATGTATCGGTTCCTGAAAAATCACCAATGATAAATTCACAATCATCAAGGCTGAATTTCTTTAACGGTTCGATATAAAACTGCTGAAACTTTTCCCAGGATACATTTCCGTTTCCTGAAACATATATCTTTTTCATTTTTAAGTCTCTAAATACATTACATCTGTTCTTAAAACATACTTTTGTCCGCTTATCAGCGTTTTTCCTTCATGTCTTAGCGGATGATAGAAAACCAATGCAGAACCTTTCTTTGGAGCTACAGTGAACAGATGTTCGAACTCTGTTTCTCCGCCTTCGAAATCATCATTCAGGTAGATTAAAAAAGTGTAAAAGCTTTTTTCATTCTCATTTCTGATGTAGCTTCCGTCATGATGCATTTTAAACTGCTGTCCCGGAGAATATTTATAAATCCTGAACATTTCATTAAAGCCCGAAACTTCATAATTGTCATGAATCTGAGGAAGAAATTCAACTGCTCTTTGAAAAAGATTTTCGGCTAAATTATTATCAAAAATCATCAATCTATCGTTGTTTCGGATTCCTTTGCTCATAACCTGTCGACCTCTCATATTAATTTTCGCTTCCTCAAAGACTTTATCCTTCGTCATTTCAATATAATGATCGCATTCTTGATCCGAAAGGAAATTTTCTATTAAAAATATCTGAGGATGGAGCTCTGTTTTTTTCATGATTTCTAATTGGTTTACGGTTATTGTGTTTTTACCCTCTTAATTCGTCTCTTACTTCCATTAAAGCAAATCCTAATAAATTTTCACCATTCCATTTTGAAGGATCTTTTGCTTTTGCATTGGTTTCCAGCATTCCGATTCCCCAGATTTTATCGTACGGACTTGCCTCTACTAAAATTGTATCGTCTGTTGAAAGCAGGAATTTTTTAAACTCTTCATTTTGAGAAAACTTTAATAGATTTCCTTGTTTTACAATTTCATATTTATGCTCGTCCCAAATTTGAGGATCGAAATTTTTGACTTTTCTGCCTAAACTTTTCGCCTGATTCGGAGTTTCTGCTTTTAAAATCTGCTCTAAAATTTCATGATCATTAAATAATTTCGCTTTTCCGGCCATCATATAATGTTCTGCTGTTTTGTAAATGTTTCCGTTTTCTTCAAACTCAAAAGGAAACCACTGACTGAAGCAGGCTTTTGTAATTTCATCTTTCACGGTATGTCCCCAAAAGAAAAGAAATTCCGGATTTTCTTTTTGATGAAATTTTTCGATGGTATTACTTAATGTATATTTCATGATTGCGTTATTTTTACACAAATTTAAAGGAATCTGATTTTATCTTCCAAATTTATTTGTGTTATTTTTACGCTAAATATTTTAATTGATTGATTTTCAGTGTTAAAAATTTATTTTTTTAAACACGGATGGCGCAAATGTTTTTCACAAATGGCGCAAATTTTTAATCAATTAATGTAGAGGGTAAAATATACACACATTGTATCATTCTGACACAGCCTTAAGGGATGCGAACGAAGTTCAAAGAATCTATTATTATGTTTGGTCTAAATGTAAAGATTCTTCATTCCGCTTCGCTTCATTCTGAATGACAGTAAACACAGAAAAGAATTATTCGTGAAAATTCGTGTAAATATTTGTGCTATTGGTGTTTAAAAAAACTATTTGATTTCGAAATAAAATCCCTGCTCTTCCAGTTCCTTGTATTTTTCCTGATTAAAAGTAAAGAGTTTTCCGGGTCTTCCGCTGCCTTCTTTTTTAAGATTATTGGTTTCGTTAAGCAATCCGTAGCTCATGATTTTTTTGCGGAAATTACGGCGGTCTATTTCTTTTCCGATGATGGTTTTGTATAGGTTTTCAAGATCAGAAAAAGCAAATTCCTCATTTAAGAGATTAAAACCGATCGGCTGATACTGGATTTTCGTGCGAAGTCTTTTCAATGCAATATCAATAATTGATTGGTGATCAAAAGCCAGTTTTGGAAGCTGATTGACGCTGAACCATTGTGCATCTTCGGCATCAGAATCGGCAAACAACTCATGATAGGATGGATTGACAAGTCCTAAATAAGCGATGGAAACTACGCGGTTTCGGGGATCGCGACCGACGTTTCCAAAAGTGTAAAGCTGCTCCAAAAAATCGGGCTTTATTCCTGCTTCTTCGTGGAGTTCGCGTTTTACGGCATCATCAAGGTTTTCATCATCCAAAACCAGACCTCCGGGAAGTGCCCAACCTCCTTTGAAAGGCTCGATGTTTCTTTTAATGAGAAGGATCTGCAGATCTTTTTTATCAAAATATCCGAAAATTACTGCATCTACAGCCACTTTTATATCCTGTAATTTTTTTGGAGATTCCATTGTTTTAATTTGCGTTATGAATACACAAAGTTACAATTTAGAATCATGAATATCAACATAAAAATAATTATTCTTTGTAGACAATTTTTATTTAAATTTATAATCAACTTAAAACTAAACAATTATGAGAAATTTATTTTTTACAGCTTGTACCTTTTTTCTACTTTTCTCTTGTGATAAAGGCAAAACTGTGGCAAAAACAGACTCAGATAAAACAGATTCTTTAACCAATGAAGAATGGAAACCCGTAGATTCTGCAACTGCAACAAAAGCTTGGATAGAATATGCAACTCCGGGAGAAATGCACAAAATGTTAGCAAAATCTGACGGAAATTGGTCTGGAGAAAATACCATGTGGATGGAAAACGGCGGAAAACCAATGATAAGCCAATCTGAAGTTACCAACAAAATGGTTTTCGATGGTCGTTATCAGGTAAGCAATCACAAAGGAAACTTCATGGGAATGCCATTTGAAGGAATGAGCATTCTGGCTTATGACAATTCTAAAAAGAAATTTGTAAGTACGTGGATCGACAATATGGGAACAGGAATTATGAATATGGAAGGCGATTGGAATCCGTCAACAAAATCTATTGAATTTAAAGGAAAAATGACAGATCCATCAAGACCCGGAAAAGACTGTGAGGTAAGAGAAGTTTTCACTTTCGTAGATGATAATACCCAAAAAATGGAAATGTACGGACCGGATTCTAAAACAGGAAAAGAATTTAAAACAATGGAAATCAAGTTCACGAAAAAATAAAAACATTAATCTCAATAAAAAAATCCGCAGAAAAATTTCTGCGGATTTACTTTTATCTTTTGCCTTTTTACTTGGCTCTTTCACTAATCATTCAGCTTCAAAACAGCCATAAACGCCGATTGCGGTACTTCTACCCTACCAATCTGCTTCATTTTCTTTTTACCTTCTTTCTGCTTTTCCAAAAGTTTACGCTTTCTGGAAATATCTCCTCCGTAACATTTTGCGGTAACGTCTTTTCTTAACGCTTTAATGGTTTCTCTTGCAATAACTTTTGTTCCTAACGCTGCCTGAACTGCAATATCAAACTGCTGTCTCGGAATCAGCTCACGAAGTTTTTCACACATTTTCTTACCGATGTGATAAGCGTTCGAATCGTGAATAAGGGATGAAAGTGCATCTACCATATCTCCGTTGATCAGGATATCCATTTTTACAAGCTTGGAAGCTCTGAAACCGATTGGATGATAATCGAATGAAGCATACCCTTTAGAAATAGATTTCAGCCTGTCGTAGAAGTCGAAAACTACCTCAGCCAAAGGCATATTGAAAATCAACTCTACTCTGTCCGAAGTCAGATAACTCTGGTTAACAATTTCTCCTCTTTTTTCGATACAAAGCGTCATTACAGACCCTACAAAATCTGATTTTGTAATGATAGAAGCTTTGATATAAGGTTCTTCTACTCTGTCCATCGTGGTAGGATCCATCATTTCCGATGGGTTATTAATCATAATCGGAACTTCAGGTTCTTTTTTGGTATATCCGAAGTAAGATACGTTGGGAACCGTAGTAATCACGTTCATGTTGAACTCTCTGTCCAGTCTTTCCTGAACGATTTCCATGTGAAGCATTCCTAAGAATCCGCAACGGAAACCAAAACCAAGTGCTGCAGAGCTTTCAGGTTCGAAAACCAGAGAAGCATCATTCAATCTTAATTTTTCAAGAGAGAATCTTAATTCTTCAAAATCCTCAGAATCAATCGGATAAATTCCGGCAAAAACCATTGGTTTCACTTCCTCGAAACCTTCAATCGGTCCTGCTGCAGGTTTTTCAAAAGAAGTAATTGTATCCCCTACTTTTACTTCTCTAGCATCTTTAATTCCGGAAACCAGATATCCTACATCTCCACATTCTACCGATTTCTTAGGAACCTGCTTCAATTTCAGTGTTCCCACCTCATCGGCTCCGTATTCTTTTCCGGTTGCGAAGAATTTAATTTTTTCGTTTTTAGAAATACTTCCGTTTACCACTTTAAAATAAGCCTCAATTCCCCTGAACGGGTTGTAAACCGAATCAAAGATCAAAGCCTGCAGCGGCGCATCCGGATCTCCTACCGGAGCCGGAATTCTTTCTACAATCTGCTCAAGCAAATGGTGAACTCCTTCCCCTGTTTTTCCGGAAACCCTTAAAACATCTTCATAGTCGCAACCGATCAGGTTCATGATTTCATCGGTTACTTCTTCAGGATTTGCGGAAGGAAGGTCGATTTTATTCAGAATAGGAATGATGGTTAAATCATTTTCCAGTGCTAAATATAAATTACTGATGGTCTGTGCCTGAATACTCTGTGCCGCATCTACAATTAAAAGCGCTCCTTCGCAGGCAGCAATGGAACGGGAAACTTCGTAAGAAAAATCTACGTGTCCCGGTGTATCAATAAGGTTTAAAATATATTTTTCTCCTTTGTATTCATAATCCATCTGGATGGCGTGGGATTTTATGGTAATTCCACGTTCTTTCTCCAAATCCATATCATCCAGTGTCTGAGACTGCAATTCTCTCTGAGTCACCGTATTGGTATATTCCAAAAGACGATCCGCCAAAGTACTTTTACCGTGGTCGATGTGGGCGATTATGCAAAAATTTCGTATGTTTTTCATTTAAGAATCTTGTAATTTGCAAAGATAACAAAATGCAGGATAATTCCTTAGTGTTAATTTTGAAGAACAAAAATTTAATTTCAAGCCTTTATTAATTTCCAAAATTCACGAAATGCGGAATGTCTGTTGTAAAGCCGTTCATTGGCAAAAGATTGTTCCGGTTGCTGTTGAAATCGAACAATGAATTATTGTCAAAAGGAACTTTTGGATAATAGGTGAAGGAAATCTGGATGCGGTTGAAGACCAGAAAAGGATTATTAATGAGAACACCGATTCCTATTTTTGTATTGACATTTGTTTTTAATAATTTTTCATCGGGCATTGCCAACCAGCCTGCTGCTGCTGTTAAGTAAGGACTGAAATGAAAGTTTTTCCATGTTTTGTTTACGAAAAGCTGAAGCTGATATCGCAGAACGAGTTTTTTTGTCCCGATATAATCTGCACTGTACACCGGAAACTCATCGCCTGCGGAGAGATTGATGCGGTCTCTGTAAGAATAGTTGTGCTGCGGATTTCCCAAAGCTAATGTGGGCGAAAAAAAGTGTCTTGCACTGGCAAACTTCCAGTCCATAAGATTCGTGAAATACGTCCCATCTAACTGGAAAGACTCCCTGTTTTGTCTGTCTTCGTTGAAGAATCTTCCGAATTGTGCTTTCACACTAAAATATCCGATGTTGGTAAAATCTCCGTATGCCGCGGAAATTCCTGCATACGGAATTATTTTATTGCTTCTTGATAAACCTCCCGCCGTAAGGCTCGCCGAAGTTCCGTACGCAATATCCTCCGGAAGATCGTACTGAAAGATATTTTTCTGAACAGAAAATTTTCGCTGTATAAATCCTACAGACGCCAGAAAACTGCTGTAAGAGGTAAAGTAATCGTACTTGTCTATTGCAGGATTGTCTTTGTACTGATAATTCTGAAATCTTCCGATCAAAGCAATATTGCTGGAAACTTTTTCTGAAGTTTTTGAGGCAATGGGAATCTGGTAACCTCCCCATAAATCCTGACTGTACACTTTAATCTGAGCTTCAGGAAAAACGGTTTCGGATTCAATCGGCAGCAAAACCCGGCGCATAAAGTATTCAAAATTAAATCCTCCCGCCCATTTCGTTAAAGGAGAGAAAAAATCGCGCGTTGCACTAAGGCTGATTCTTTCATTTCTGGAAAAATCTCTTTCTCCCAAAATCTGCGCATTGATGTAGGAACCCCATAAATTGTATGCGGTGTAACTTCCGAGTAAAT
Source organism: Chryseobacterium sp. C3 (assembly GCF_014218905.1). Lineage (NCBI taxonomy): Bacteria > Pseudomonadati > Bacteroidota > Flavobacteriia > Flavobacteriales > Weeksellaceae > Chryseobacterium > Chryseobacterium sp. C3. The sequence continues at coordinate 396,975 of NZ_JACLCU010000005.1, forward strand.
AATTCTGTTTTTCTTTGGAATCGTTCCGGTACAGAAAACTTAAATCATGCCCCAGACCGAGAAAATTTTCTTCGGTAACGCCTAATCCGATTTTACTTCCGGAATAGCTTGCTCTGGGTTTCAGGCTCCATGAATCCAGCACTTTTACGATTACATCAATAGAATCTTTGGTGGAAGTACTGTCGGAAATACTGATGTTCACTCTGTTGATAAAAGGCATTGTTCTCAGCAAACGTTCAGACTCATAGATTTTCTGGGCATTGTATTCTTCTCCTTTTTGGAAAAGTAAATAATTGTTAACGGTTGAAATTCTTGTATTGGAGTGAAGATGATTGGTAAACCAGTCGTACCATCTGGATTTTTCTTTCTTATCTTTAGAACCGTATCCGAAAGGATCTATGGTTTCGATTTTAATATTTCTGATGTATTTTCCGTCGTGCGTTTCCTGCACTACTTTTTCGGTGGTTGTTTTTACAGAAACGGAATCTGCTTCTCTACGAAATATAAAACGGTGAAGGAATTTGGTAAATTTTCTCTTATCTGAAAATTTTTCAATTTTATAATAGATCGAATCCTTTTTTTCCTGTGCATGGAAAAAGAAGAAACAATTAAAAATAAGAGCTAAAATTACGATCGACTTGTTCATTTACCATCTGAAATTCGGTAAATTTTGTAGTATCAATTTACAAGCCATTAAAGTACTGAATATTTTTTTTGCTGAATAAAGAATCTTTTTAATTGGCAGAAAGTTTAAAAGAGAGACGCGCTGTCTCTCTTTTTATGGTAATTCATCAAAAATATCATTAAAATCGTACTCGCCTGTCATCGGATCGATGTAAATTTCCTGAGGATTATGACTTAGCTTATTCGGATTAAAAAGTAATGCATCTGCAATTCCGCCGGCCAATCCAAACATGATCCCTAATTTAATATCATATTGAGGCGGAAATAAACTTGAAGGTTTTGCGACAATGTAAAATCCTTTTTCGTTTTTTAACAGCTCCTGAAATCCTGAATAGGTATTTTTATACGCTTTTCCGTTTTCTACATAGATAAACATTTTACGGGAAGGAATTTTCATCTTCTTGCCATTTTCGGTTTTTACAGCCCTGTCTAATGTTCCATTTTCCCATCGCTCCAAAGTGTAGCCTTCTTCTGGAGTCTGCCTGAAAAACGAATTGTAATCCAGATAGGTTCCTTCTTTCAGGCTTTCATTTTTAAAGGCAGGATAATTATTTACATAGCTTTGATAGTTGGAAATATCATCCAAGGTAAGATCATATTTTGAAGGTTTGGATTTGTATGTTTTTTCAAGATACAAAGAAAAAAGATGATGCATATTTCTCACCATCACATCGGCAACATCTCTGTGGCTGAACTTGAAAGTGGTGTCTTTTTTATACAGAAAATGATATTTACCCTCTTCTTTCACAAAACTTTGCAGGGAAAATTTCATGGTTCCGATGTTTTTCCTTTCGTACGTTTCTTTTACAGATAATTTAAGATCATTGAGAACCAACACAAGATCCTGCTTCCCTCCTTTCAGATTGCTTTTACGGTACCATTCGGAAAAATCGTCTTCCGGACTGTTCTGAAACGAAACTTCTTTCATTTCTTTGCCATCTCCGAAAGGCAGAACTCCGATGGTTTTATCTTTTCTGTTATCAATAACAATTAATGTGTTGTAATCTCCTTCTCCATTATTGGGAATACTTCCTTTCAGTTTTATGATTTCTTTATTCTGTGCAAAAGAAACAATCAACAGACAAGTCATGGTAACTTGCAAAAACTTCTTCATCATTAAAATTTTAAATTAAAATTACTTCGTAAAAATATATTCTCCCGTAAGCGGATCGATGTAAATATTAGACAAATTTTCAGGTTTATCTCTTGCGGCTTTTCCGGAATCGAGTGCCGCACCTATCATTCCGCCGACAATTCCGCCCATCATTACACCAATCATGGCGCCGTTATTAACATTCTGAGGCGGAAACAGCTCAAGTCTTGAAGAAACTACATAATATCCTTTATCGTCTTTCTGCATTTCTAAGAAGCCAACAGGTGTAAGTCGATATGCTTTTCCGTCTTCCACATATCCAAAAACATACTCGGCGGATAAAAGAAGATCTTCCCTGTTTTTAATCCCGATAACTTTTCCTTTTTTATTTTTATCTACATAATATCCTTCTTCCGGCTTTTGAAGAGAAAAAGATCTGAAATCTTTATACACTCCGTTTGTAAGTTCAGGAACTGTAAGATATTTGATATTTTTGCCTACGATTTCCTCATAATTATGAAGATCAGACTCAGCAATTGGAGTACTCAAAGCGATATGCGAGTAAGAATCTTTAATTAAAGTAGAAAAAATAGTTTCTATGGCTACAGATATTACTCTTGGGATGTTGGGCGTTAATTTTGAATTGAAACCTACCGTACTGTTGTACCGGTTAATGAAATAATATTTGCCGTTCCTGTTGATAAAACTGCTGATTTTAACCTTTGCATTTGCCAAGCCTGTGTTTTTAAAATCATCAATCCTGATTTCTTCCAACAACAAAACAATATCGTTATTATTTCCTTTGGTCTTATTATCGTTTGCAAACCAGTCTTCTACATATTTTTTGAGATCCTCATTTTCAAACTTCAACTGAACATTTTCTTTTTTGTAGGTTACAGTTCCTAAATCTTTTTCAGTTCTGTTATCAATCAGGGTTAAAGACTTTACCCGTGAGAATTTATCTTTAATACTTTGGTTGAGCTTTATATATTCAGTTTTCTGCGCTGTTAAAATACACGAAAACATTAAAAACAGAATTATCTTCTTCATCGTTAAAAATTTTCGCAAAAATATCGTTTTAATTTAAAATTAAACGACCCTCACAAATAAATTGCAAGGGTCGTCCAACATTAAAAAAATAAACTATTATGGGTTTTGTCTTGAAGCGTTATTACTGCCATTATTTCCGTGAGGTTTTCTTTCGTTCATTTTATCTCTCATCATTCCCTCAGACTGGAAAAGCTTCAAAACTTTTTGGCATGGTATTACTTTCTGCATTTTGTCTGCATATTTCTTCCTGTTATCGAGCAGCTTCTGCCCTACTTCAAAACTCTGCTGAAGCTTGGCTTTTGCCTCTTCATCCGATAAGTTTTCAGGGTTAAAATCAGAATTAAACTGACTTTTTATCTGCTTCTGGCTTTCCAGATATTCATTATAAATATCGGTAAACTCTTCCTTATCACTGGGATCAATATCCAGATTATCCATCACCATATTATTCCTGAACTTCATCAGAAGATTCTTTCTTTCCTCAGGAGAAAGATTATTGATGATCTCCTTTCTCTGTTTAGGATCCATCTTTTTCCAGTCATAATCTGTCCTTTGGGCATTCAGACCAAAACTATAGATAATAAAAAGCGTAAATAATATCTTTTTCATTTTCTTTTAATTATATAAGTCCAAATAAACGTCCTGTGTAGAATTGCTTGCCAGTTCCGAAATTTCGGAATTTGAGAAGGAATCCAGGTACTCGTTCATCTGAGCCTCATTTTGTTTCGAAACAGATGGTGAAGATTTTGGTGTTGCTTCATCTGCCGCCTTAGCCGGTTTTTCTTCTTTCGCTAAAGACTTATTGTTGTCCTGACTGCTACCTGTTTGATTGTTATTTTCAACAGAAGTTAAATCAGATTTTAAGGTTTCGTAAGCAATCTGGCTTTCCGTTTTAGGCTCCTGATTGTTTGCTGCAACCTGTTGCTGTACCTGATCTGCAGAATCTCCGTTGTTGAAAACAAAAGTCGCTCCAAAAATCAAGGCAAGTGATGCCGCAGCTGCATAAGCCCAGTTAAGTCTGAAAACCGGTGCTTTTTTTACAGGCAGAATATTTTTTACCACATTATTCTGAACTGTTTCAAATACATTTTCCGGAACGGTGTAAATATTCTTACGTTCCAATTGCTCCAGATCAAAATCATTCATTCCGCTCAATACCTTCCCCTGAATATTTTCAAACAAATTTTCGGGGACTTTGTATATATTTTTGCGTTCTAATTTTTCCAGATCAAAATCTTTCATGCTGTTTTTTCTCAAAAATTATCTTTCGTAATTCTCTTTGATGTATTCTTCTATCTTTTGTTTGGCATAATGATAATTTGTTTTTAATGTTCCTACGGACATATCTACAATTTTAGATATCTCTTCGTAAGGCAAATCATCATAATACCGCATCATAAATACCAGTTTCTGCTTTTCCGGCAGACTTTGTATGGCGTTCTGCAGCAAAATCTGTATCTCTTCTGCATCTCCGTCTGTATTATCTGCAATAAGATTCTGCATATGATATTCGGGATCTTCATCGGTTTTCTGCATTTTCTTCAGTTTGTTGATCTGCTGCAGCGCCTCATTGGTGGCGATTCTGTACAGCCATGTGTACAACTGGCTGTCATTTTTAAACTGATGAAAATTCTGATAAGCTTTAATAAAAGTCTCCTGCAAAGTGTCCTGCGCAAGATCTCCGTCCACAATAATTCTTCTTATGTGCCAATACAATCTACTCTGATAAGCATCCATCAGTGCACGAACTCCTTTTTCCTGAGTTCGCGGATCTTGCATCAACGAAATAATTTCCGTGTCTTTAATCTTCATAGGATGCTTTCATTGTTTTGGATTACAAAAATAACTGAAAGTTAAATTACTCCTTCAATTTTTAGTCCAAATATCTTTATTAAATATATGAATTATTTTAAACGTTTTCATTGTGTTCTTATTTATTGATAATCTTATATCCTTAGAATTACTTTAAAATAAAGAAATTTATGGCTCTGAATAAAAAATTCACCATACAATAATCGTTATCCAGATTTAGATTTGAAAATTAAATATTCACTTTTAAATCAAACCAGAAAGTTTATATTTGTTTTATGCAAATTGTAATTATCGGTTCAGGAAATGTAGCCTATCATCTGGCAAAAGCATTCGTTCAGAATAAGATTCCTTTGGCTCAGATTTTTGGAAGGAATGAGGAGGAATTAAAAAAAATCTCCGAAGAATTAGAAATCACTTATTCAACTAAAAATTTAGTCGATTCAGATTTATACATCATTGCCGTAAGTGATAACTCCGTTGAAGAGGTCTCAGAAATGATTCCCATAAAAGACTGTCTTGTTGTTCATACTTCCGGATCGTTACCCAAAGAAAGCTTAAAAGGAGATTATCGGAAGGCAAGTTTTTATCCTTTGCAGACTTTTTCAAAATCGAAGGAGCTTGATTATTCTAAAATTCCCTTTTTTATCGAAACAGAAAACGAGCAGGATAAAAAAACACTTTTTGAAATTGCTTCGAAGATTTCAGAAAACGTGATGGAAAGTACCCATGAAAAAAGAAAATACATCCATCTTACCGCAGTTTTTGCCTGCAATTTTGTAAATCATCTTTTTGCAAGGGCTAAAGAAATTTCAGATTCGCAGGAAATTCCTTTTGGTTATTTTTTACCATTGATTGATGAAACTGTACAAAAAATTTACGAAATTGAGCCCCGATCTGCCCAGACCGGTCCCGCAGTAAGAAATGACAAAAGAATACTGGAGCTGCACGAACAATTACTGCATGGTGAAAGCCTGGAAATTTATAAGACAATGAATCACTCAATTCAGAAAATGTATGAGCTATAAAGAGAAATTAAAAAATATCAAAGCGTTTGTTTTCGATGTGGACGGCGTCTTTACAGACGGAAGCGTGTATCTGATGCCCGGTGGAAATATGTGCAGGGTAATGAATGTTCTGGACGGATACGCCGTAGTTAAAGCATTAAAAAACAATTATTTAATCGGAGTTATCACCGGAGGAAATGATGAAATGGTAAAACACAGAATCAATTACCTGGGTATTGAAGATTATTATGCAAAATCCCACAATAAGATGGCAGATTTTGAGGATTTCAGAAGAAAAAATCATTTGAAGTACGATGAAATTTTAACAATGGGGGATGACCTTCCGGATCTTCAGATCATGAAAAGTTCTGCCATTTCTGCGTGTCCGGAAAATGCAGTTCCCGAAATAAAAGCCATTTCGGATTACATTTCGTCCATTAAAGGAGGAAGCGGAGCCGTAAGAGACGTCATTGAACAGGTGATGAAAATTCAGGGAAAATGGCTCGACGACGATGATACACAATCTACTTAATTTACTGTAAATGAAATTATTATTAGCCTCACAATCTCCAAGAAGAAAAGAACTTTTAACCAGTTTAGGGTTTGAATTTGAAGTGGTAAAGATTGATTGTGAAGAAATTGTACCGGAACACATCAAAGTAGAGGAGTCGGCTGCTTATTTATCTGAATTGAAAGCAAATGCATTCCGAAGTCTTGAAAAAGATGAAGTTCTGTTAACCGCAGATACGGTTGTAGCGATTGATCATCAGTTTCTGGGAAAACCATCGGATGAAAAGGAAGCTAAACAGATGCTTCAGCTTCTTTCCGGAAAGACTCATCAGGTTTACACCGGAATTACCATAAAAACCTCAGATAAAACCATCACACAGACCGATGTTGCCGATGTGGAATTGGATGAAATTACAGAGGATGAAACAGAATATTATATTAAAAATTACAGACCTTTCGACAAAGCCGGAAGCTACGGTATTCAGGAATGGCTCGGAATGGCAAAAATCAAAAAAATAACAGGAAGCTATTATACGATCATGGGACTTCCTACTCATTTGGTTTACAAAATTTTGAAAGAAATATAACGAGTTTCCCCATAAAATTTTATTATTTTTACAAAATCATCAATTCTATTGATAATAAAAAGTAGATTAGCGAGTTATATTTAATAATGAAAAAGAATATTTTATTCCTTTTGATACTCTGTATCGTTGCTTCATGCGCCACAAAGGTAAAAAAGCCTGAACAGCGGTCTAAGTTTATGAAAGGATTTACCACATATTACAACACGTTATTTAATGCAAAAGATGCTTTAAATAATGAGTTTGAGACCCGCGATAAAGGGCATAAAGACAATTTTTATGCGCCTTATATCCCGATTCTTACGTATGAAGATCAGCCTTTGGGAAGTGATCTGGGACAGTCTGCTGCATTTGCAGAAAACTCCATGAAAATGGGAGAGATCAACCGTCCTCAGCAAAATACCGATTCCCGCGGCGGCCGTCCTCCGGGAATGCCTTCAGGAATGCCCGGAAATCCGATGTCGGGTGCAACGGGAATGGCTACTGGAGAATCCGGTCAGCCTGAACAGAAAGGAGCCACCACACTGGAAATTGCAGAAGCAAAGGCTTTAAAAGCGATCAACAAATATTCTGTGATCCGACATGGGGAAGAGCAGAACAAACAGATTTTCGATGCGTACATGATTCTTGCACAGGCGAGAATTTACAGGGGAAAATCTTTGGAAGCACTTGATGCGCTAAATTATGTTTTTACGCACATGAAGGATGATAAAAGACTTCCTCTGGCAAGAATTTATCAGGGTTTAGCGTATGATCAGATCAAAAATTATCATAAAGCTCATGAAACTTTTGCCAAACTGAAAGGAGACAAAATTTCAAAGCAATACGAGAAATTACTGAGTGTTTACTATGCAGAATCTCTTTTGGACGCAGGAAAAAAAGAAGAAGCCATAAAAGAACTGGATAATGCTTTTGAACTGAACAGCAACAGAAAGCTGAAAAGCCGAATTGCTTATCTGAGAGGGCAGGTTCTAGAGGGTCTTAACCAGAATGAAAAGGCTCGCGAAAGCTTTATGGCTGCTTACAAATACGCCAATGATTTTGAATTTGAGGTAAAATCCCAGATCGAAATTGCCAAAACTTTCAACGGAAACGGAGATTACAGCGGAGCAAGAAAATACCTTGAAGACATCAGTAAAAAAGGAACTTACGGATCCAGAAAAAACGAATTTTACTATGCTTTGGGACTGATGGCAAACAAAGCCGGAAAAAAGGATGAAGCTCAGGAATTTTTCAGAAAATCTCTGAAGGAAAAAGTGTCTGACGGGCAAATTCGGGGTCTTGCTTACTATGAAATCGGGAAGGGCTATCTGGATAAAAATGATTACATCGGAGCCGGAGCGTATTATGATTCTGCTTTGGCGGTAATGACTTACGAACCTTCAAAAGTCCTTTTGGCAGATCAGTCTACGTACATCAAAAAGATTTCAAGAAACTATTATCTGATCAAAAAGAACGACAGTATCCTGAATCTTGCAAAAATGTCTATCGACCAGAAAACAGATTTTTTCAATAAATACATTGCTAAAATCAAGGCAAAAGAAGAAAGGGAAGAACTGGAAAGAAAACGTGCAGAAAGAAGCAAAGGTTTTGATACGGGAGATTATAATGCAACTTCCATATTTGCCAACAGCTCAAATTCTTTTGAAGATTTCGGAGTGGCAACCAAAGGTTTCTATTTCAGCAATACAGGGACGGTTTCCAAAGGAACCCAGACCTTTAAGCAAACCTGGGGAGACAGAGCTTTGGTAGACAACTGGCGTTTTTCCAAGAAAATGGCAACAATCGAAGATCTTAAAAATGATGCTTTAGGAACCACTGCCGCACCAAATCCGAGACGTTTTGAACCGGCTTTCTACATAGAGCAGATTCCGACAGATGTTGCAAAACTGGATCAGCTTAAAAAAGACAGAGATACCGCTTCTTTAGGTTTGGGAGTTATGTATCAGAACTATTTTACCAATACGCCTTTAGCTACAAAAACCCTGTATGATCTGGTGGATGTAAAACCTGAAGAAAAAGTAATGTTACAGGCTTTGTATGAGATTTTCGCCATGAATTATGAAAAAAATCCACAGGCATCCGAAAGAGCAAAACAAATCCTCTTAAAAGACTATCCTTACACATCGTATGCAGAATTTGCAAGAAATCCTAAAAGCAGTTCTTTCGTAAAATCTTCCGCAGATGTGGAAAACCAGTACAAACAGGCTTTTGCGCTTTATGAATCTGAGAAGTTCGGGGAAAGTAAAGATCTCATTGAAAAAGCGATCCAGCAAAATCCGAAGGATGCCCTGGTTCCGAAATTATATTTGCTGAATGCATTTAACTCAGGAAAAGCAAGTGGGAAAGAGGTAATGATTCTTCAACTGGAACAGATTGCCCTGAATTACGGTAAAACACCTGAAGGCGAAAAAGCCAAAGAAATGCTTAATTATCTGAAAAGTGACCTGAGCTTCCAGGCTACCGATAATAAAGGAAATGCGGTGCCTCAAAATCCGGGAGATATGGTAAACAATGTTCCGCAACAACCGACACAGCAGAATAACGGAATCGGCAGTTCTCTACAAATGCAGGGAAATAATATGATGAATAATCCTCAGCAGAGCCAGCCGATGAACAACAGCGGAAAAAAGCCGCCCAAAAAACAAAATAACAATCAGCAGCCTCCTGTGAATACAGTTCCGGCAAAACCACAATAAAAATAAAAGCGAAGAACTACTCTTCGCTTTTATTTTTTTTCTTTACTCCATGAAAATCTTTGAGATAGAAAGGCTCAAAATAAGCAATGTCCTCAAATTCTTTCTGCTCTATTTTTGCAAGTGCTTTTTTTACTAAATATTTTGCAGAAGGATAGATATTTTCATCAAATACGGCATTCGGAAGCTGTAAGATATCTTTTGCTTTCTTGGCTCCGTCTCCTGCAAAAAGGATTTTTTTATCTTTAAATTCTTCAAAAGAAGTTTCGTCTAGAATTTTAGCCTCGGTTGCAGAAATTTCTTTGCCTGTTTTTCCGTCATAAACCGCCGTATAAACCTCCATTCGTCTCGCATCGATCATTGGTACTATCAAATCGTAGTTCTGGTCTAAAAAAGGCTCTATGATACTTTCCATAGAATTTACCGCAATCAGAGGAATTTTCAGTCCGTAGCAGAAACCTTTTGCAGAAGCTGCCCCAATTCTCAATCCGGTATACGAACCGGGACCTTTTCCAAGACAAACGGCTTCAATTTCCTTCATGGAAATTCCGGCTCCTTCCAAAGCCCATTCTACAAAAGTATGCAGACTTTCAGACTGTTTATAGTTTTCAGAAACTTCTTCCGTTACACACAACAGTTTTTCATTATCGGAGATGGCAACAGAACAGTTTTTTGACGAGGTTTCGAGATATAGAATTTTCATTTTTTAAATTTAAAATCAACAACAAAATGCAAATCGATTGTTTCCCTGCAAATTTATGGCTTTATTTCCACACTTTGCCTGCTCCAGAGTTTCCAGACCGATTTCTCTTTTTTCCAGATTTCCAGCAATGCAAGAATCATTTCGAATTTCTGGCTTTTGTAGGTTCCTGAAACTTTTATTTTTCTTCTCAGTGAGCAGATATTTTTATCTTTTTTAAGCTCTGAAATTTCAATCTGTTCAATCTTATCATAAATTACTTTTTTCGAGCTGAAATCTCTTTTAAAATCCGAATAGTTCTGAATCCATCCATTGGAGTGTCCGAAAGAAACATCATTTTCGAACAAATCTAAAACTCCGGAATCGTTATTCTGTATCAGAGAATCCAGTTTTACCGCCTGAGAAAGGAGTTGTTTTTGTCTTTTGAATACTTTTGTGAGTATGCGAAAATACAAGAGAAGCACAGTAAGAAGGGTAAAAGTTTCATCGTTCAAACTCAGATTAAGACTTTCTGTGGATGGTTCTCGGTTCCGCCTGAGCAGAAGGGTAGATCGTCATATCCGAAATACAGACGTGTTTCGGAGCATTGATGCAATAGGCAATGGAATCTGCAATATCTTCTGCTTTCAGAGGCTCATAACCGGCGTAAACCGTTGCAGCTCTTTCGCTGTCTCCTTTAAATCTTACCATCGAAAAATCTGTTTCTACAGCTCCCGGCTGAATATTAGTTACTTTGATCCCGAATTCCGTCAGTTCAATTCGCATTCCTTCGGAAATGACATCCACTGCTTTTTTTGTGGCACAATAGACCACACCGTTTGCGTACGTTTGTCTTGCTGCAACGGAACTGATGTTGACAATATGTCCTGAATTTCGTTCTTTCATTCCCGGAATAATCATTTTAGAAACATACAAAAGTCCTTTCACATTTCCGTCGATCATAGAATCCCAATCATCTGTTTTTCCGGCAGACAAAGGATCTAATCCATGAGCATTTCCGGCATTGTTGATTAAAACATCAATATTTTTCCATTCCGAAGGAAGAGAACCGATTGCAGTTTCCACTTCTTCAAGATTTCTGACATCGAATTTCAAACTAAATATTTCGGTATATTCTGAAAGTTCATTTTTTAAATCTTCAAGAACTTCAGACCTTCTTCCACAGATAATTATTCTGTTTCCCTGTTTTGCCAGAAGTTCGGCGGTAGATTTTCCGATTCCGGATGTTGCTCCGGTGATTAATATTGTTTTCATTTTTACTTTTTATTTTTGGATTGTATTAAGTTTTTTTGATTATCCGTTATTAATCGTACAGCTTTTTAACGCAAAGGATCGCCAAGATTCTTTTTATATACCACTTTTTTTAATTTCGCAAAGCTACTTCTACAAGCTCAGCATAAACTATTCACTCAGCAAAGAACTCAAAGGTTTTTCAATTATGTCAGATTACGGACAATCATTTATTAGTATAACAATTTATCATTAATACATTTAATTCAATCTTAAATTAATTTAGTTCGCGTCAAATGCTTCAAAAGCATCGATGATATGTTCGATCACCAGATTTTTATTTTCGTCGAGAATAACGGAAATGATATCAAATCGTACTTCCTGATTTTTATTGTATTCTTCAATGAAATAATTGGCAGCCAAAACAATCAACTTAATCTTTCGTTTGTTTACGGCTTCCTGTGGAAGATTAAACACATCAGTAGAACGTGCCTTTACTTCAACGACTACAATTAAACTATCTTTTTCGGCAACCAAATCCAGTTCTGCTTTTTGGTATCGAAAGTTTCTTACCAAAATTTTGTAGCCGTTTTTCTGTAAATATTCAGCGGCCAATTCTTCTGCTTTTTTACCAAAATCGTTGTGATCTGCCATTATATCGATAGATTATTTTTTATACAAAAAATCACTGTTGAAAAACTTACAATCAGTATAATTATCCAAAAAATTATTCCATACAAAGTCAGATGATATTCCTCCTTCTTATTCCAAATCTCCCTTAAACTTAATTTTTCTCCTTTCATCAAACATTTAAAGAAGACAATATATATTCCTAAAGTTCGGAGAAATAACAGATTCATATTAAAACTCAATCTTAGCCTTATTCTTAACCTCCAATCTCACATTTCCACCAATAATCAACGGTCTGTTGTCTTTGATGTGTCCATTCGGGAAACCGAACACTGTTGGGAAATTGTACTTTGAAATTCTGTCGGCAACTAACTTGTAAGCAAATTCATCAAAGCTTTCTTCGTATTGTTTATTTTCTTTTTCATCGCCTATATTGGTCATTCCGCCGATAATCAACCCTGAAATTTTATTAAAAACTCCGGCTAATTCAAGACTCATGATCATTCTGTCGAGAGCATAAAAATTTTCGCCGATATCTTCAATGAAAAGAATTTTATCTTTAAAATCAAAGGAATATTTCGTTCCTAAAAGCGCATAAATCAAGGCTAAATTTCCACCGACTATCTGTCCTTCAACGTTTCCTTTTTTATTAAACTGATGAGAGGAGAGGCTATATTTAAGGGATTTTCCTTTTAAAACATCAAAAATAAGATCGTAGCTTTCTTCGGTAACACCAAAGCTCGATGTTTTTACAGTCTGTCCGTGAATCGATGCAAAACCTTTTTTCAGCAAATAACTCTGGATTACAGTATTGTCTGAATATCCAATGTACCATTTTGGATTTTTGGCAAAGTTTTTAAGATTAAGATGCTGAATGAGATGCTGACAACCGTAACCGCCTCTTGAAGCCCAGACTGCGGAAATTTCGCTGTCATTGAGCGCCCAGTTCATGTCTTTTAATCTTTCCTGCTCCGTTCCTGCGTAATTGTATCCGTTTGCATATTTCGTGTAAAGATATTCTCCCAAAACGGGTTCGAAACCTTTACTTTTAATCATTTCGATTCCCTTTTCAAGTTGGGAAGATTCTACGGCTCCCGAAGGAGAAATAATGGCTATTTTATCGCCTTTTTTCAGGGATTTGGGAAAGATTGTTTTATTCATTTGTCTTTTTGTATTTTACTTCAGTTTTCTCTGCTTCTTCCAGTCTTTTATCAAACTGATTGAATTTTTTAAAGCTCTGCAAGAAAATAAAGAAACTGAATATGATGAGAATTCCGCCAACAATTCTTCTGATTCTGTTGGCTAATTTTTGGGTAAGTCTGTCGTGAAACTGCTTCGCAAGGAATATTTTTACCAGATCGATAAAGAGATACGTTCCGATGACGATTCCGATGTATAAAATGAAATTACTGGTATCGGGATACTGATTTCTTACCGAAATAACGGTGACAAGCCAAAAAAGGATGACTCCGACATTCAGAAGATTAAAGAAAAAACCGTTGACGAATGTTTTAAAATAGTTCTGATTGATGAATTTTTCTTCTCCGGGAATATGCATCTTGGTTTTGGTAACCATCATCACAATTCCATACACAAAGATCAGAATGGCGGTAATCCTGTAAAATCCGGGATGTTTATCGATGAGCGTTACAATATCTGCACTCGCATAATACGCTGCCAAAATGCACAGAAGATCTGCAGAAATAACGCCTAAATCCAGTGCTAAAGCATGTTTCGGACCTCTCGAAAAGCTGGTTTCAATTAAAAGGAAAAAAATAGGTCCTATAAAAACCAGACTCAGCATGAATCCTAAAACGATGGCAGATAATATAAGTTCAAACATTCAGTGGTGTTTTCAATGAAATAATTTCATCTATTTATACAAAGTTAGTTTTTATGTTGTAAAAAGCAAATAAGAAAAGCATCGGATCAATTAATACTTATCAAACTCATACAATTCATAATATTCTATAAGTTTATCTTTGTATTCCTGTCTCAATTTCGGGAAAACATAAAAAATCCATTGCTTAGAATAGATATAATGCGATAAAAAATTTCTTTTAAAGGAATAATATGATTCCAGATAGTTTTTCCAACTTTCATAGTATTTTTCAAGTGAAGAAAGAGATTCAGGATCATCTTTTCTGATCTTTTCATGAAGTTTTAGATAAATATTTTCAATTTCTTCTTTCCATGAATTTTCTTCAATTCTAAAATTATTAATTACATCGACATCAGATCCTTTACCGTCATCAAAACTTTTAATTCGGGTTAAAGCTGATTTCAGAGACGGACTGTACGGTAAGCTGTCTTTTATAAAATGAGACTGATCGCTCTTTTCAGTAACTATTTTCTGTTCATTTCTTTTGCATTCAATACATAATAGCAAGCCCAGTAAAACAGCTACAGTATTCATATTTCTTATAAATCTAAAACAGTATTTTCCCATCAAATAAATTTTAAGTAAAATAAAAAAAACTGCAATTTCTTGCAGTTTCTAAATATAGTTCTTTGTTGTAAAATCTAATCAACAATCTTGAAATCCAATTGTTTTTGAATCAGATTTGCTTTAACCACTTTGATCTGAACCTGATCTCCCAACTGGTATTTTTTACCGTGCCTGTTTCCATACACAGCGTGGGTTTTTGCATCATAAGAGTAAGAATCGTCGGTTAAATCTCTTAATTTGATTAATCCTTCCGCACCGTTTTCAGGAATTTCTACCCAGAAACCGAATTCCGCAACACCAGAAATAACCCCGTTGAAAGTTTCTCCCAAATGTTTCTCCATAAATTTCACCTGCATGAATTTTATAGAATCTCTTTCCGCATCTGCCGCCAATCTTTCCATATAACTGCAGTGTTTTGCTTTTTCTTCAAGATCTGCCTTGTTCGGAGATTTTCCGCTATCAAGATAATGCTGCAATAATCGATGTGCAATTAAATCCGGATAACGACGGATAGGAGAGGTGAAGTGGCTGTAATAATCGAATCCCAATCCGTAGTGACCGATAGGTTCTGTAGAATAAATCGCCTTGCTCATGCTTCGCATCGCCAGAGTTTCGATCATATTTTCTTCGCCTTTACCTTTTACATCATGCAGTAATTTGTTTAAAGATTCCGCTACTTTTTTGGTATTTGCCAAGTCCATTTTATATCCGAAAGTCGACACAAAATCTCTCAAAGATTCCAGTTTTGCAGGATCCGGATCGTCGTGAACCCTGTAAATAAAGGTATTCTGTGAAATTTCTCCTCTTTTGTTCAGAGAAACAAATTCCGATACTTTTTTATTCGCCAACAACATAAATTCTTCAATTAAATGATTGGAATCTTTGCTTATTTTAAAGTAAACTCCCACCGGTTCGTTGTTTTCATCCAGATTAAACCGTACTTCACTTCTGTCGAAAGTAATCGCTCCGTCTTTGATTCTTTTCTGACGCATGATTTTCGCCAATTGATCCAAAACCAGAATTTCTTCTTTAAAATCACCGTCTTTTCCTTCAATTCTTTCCTGCGCTTCTTCATACGTAAATCGTCTGTCTGAATGAATTACCGTTCTTCCGAACCACTGTTTTTTGATTTCAGCTTTGTCATTCAGCTCAAAAACGGCTGAAAAAGTAAATTTATCTTCGTGCGGACGAAGCGAACAGACATCATTACTTAAAACTTCTGGAAGCATCGGTACAACGCGGTCTACCAGATATACTGAAGTAGCTCTCTGGTAAGCTTCATCATCCAGAATCGTTCCCGGAACCACATAATGCGAAACATCCGCAATATGAACTCCGATTTCCCAGTTTCCGTTGTCTAATTTTCTGATGGATAACGCATCATCAAAATCTTTTGCATCTTTCGGGTCGATGGTGAAGGTTGTAATTCCACGCATATCCCATCTTTTTGCAACTTCTTCTTCATTGATGCTTCTGTCTATTTTATCTGCATCTCTTTCCACTTCTTCAGGGAATTCGTACGGCAGTCCATATTCGGCAAGAATAGAGTGGATCTCCGTTTCATGTTCTCCGGGAGCTCCTAAAACCTGGATAATTTCTCCTTCCGGATTTTTATCTCCCGGTCTCCATTCCGTCATTTTTACGATCACTTTATTCCCGTCTTCCGCACCTCCGAATTTAGGTTTTGGAACAAAAATATCAGTGTTAATGGTCTTTTTATCGCAAACCACAAAACCAAAATCTTTGTGAGGAACGATCTGCAAAGTTCCCACAAATTCTGTTCTCGTTCTTTCCAGAACTTCAAGAACAGAGCCTTCCAGCTTTTTACCTTTGTAAGTGTAGGTTACAATTAATACTTTATCGCCCTGCAAAGCATCTTTTACGTTTTTGGAGTGGATAAAAATATCATCTTCAAGACCTTCTACCTTTACATAAGCATTACCGGACTGGTTGAAATCGATAATTCCTGTTAACGTTCCTTTGATATTAAGGTTAACAATATATTTTCCTTTTTCTGTTTCTTTAATTCTTTCGGCAGCCTGCAATCTGTGCAGTGCCTGAATTACAAGTTCTCTCTGTCTCGGATTCTTATAATCTATCCCGTCTGCAATCTGCTTATAGTTGTAGACTTTCGTGGAATTTTCATTCATAAATCTAAGGATAAGTCTTCCGATTTCCTTTAGTTTATGTTCATTTTTCTGACTTATATATTTTCTTTTCTTTGCCATTTTAATTTGTAATTCGTTAAATTTTCAATTCTGATATCTCAATCAGAGAGATTTAAAAATACCGAATAATCATGAGATTTTTAAATCTTAAAGTTTAGTTTATTGGTAAAAACCCATCAATTTTCCTTCCATTTATTCTACAACGGAAGTTTTAGTTTTGTATAAATTTAATACAAATATGGAGAAGTGTGGAGAAAAACCTTTTAATAATGTGTTTTTAAATTTTCTACAGGCTTGTATGGAAATAATAGATTGTAATTTCTATTGGACGCTGCAAATATACTAAATAAAAAATAAATAAGGCTTGCAAATTGATTTACAAGCCTTTATACTTTTAGCAGAATGCAATTTTGTCTACTCTGTTCTGATGTCTACCTCCTTCAAAGTCTGTAGAAAGGAATTTTTCAGCAATTTCAATAGCCAGTTCCTTTGATATAAATCTCGCAGGGATCGAAATCATATTGGCATCGTTGTGCTGTCTTGCCAAGGAAGCAATCTCCGGCATCCAGCAAAGCGCACAGCGAATCTTCTGATGTTTGTTGGCAGTAATCTGAACTCCGTTTCCGCTTCCGCAGATTAAAATTCCCAGTTCATTTTCGCCGTTTTCAACAGATGAAGCAGCGGGGTGTACAAAGTCCGGATAATCCACACTGTCTGTGGAAAACGTGCCAAAATCCTGGATTTCAAAACGTTCTGAAAGATAGTTCTTAACAATCTCTTTGTATTCATAGCCTGCGTGGTCTGCAGCAATTGCTATTTTTCTTTTCATAATACTTGTATTAAGCCTTTAATAGATTTATTCCACACAAAGTTAAGTATAATGTGGATAAGTCTTAAATTTTTGCGAGTTAATTGTGAAAACGCTTGTGGGTAACTGTTGAAAAAAGTTCTAAAACTAAAGTTTCGTAACATTGAAAAATTTTGTAATGGAATTTTACTTTCATAGATCCGACATTTTTTTACACAAAGTTATTGGGGAGAATTCTTGGTCTTTTCCATAAAATATTTATTAATAATAGTAAATTCTGAAAGTTACCCACAATTGTTAATAACGATGTGAAATACTCTAATATCAATGGATTACAATGTATATAAGTTGTGAATTGGCTTAAAATTAAATGTGGTAAAGTATTTCATTAAAATTTATCCCCTAAACTAACAATACTCAACAACAGTATCATTTTTCTTTTTTTAAGAGAAAAGAAATTATGTTGATTGATGAATGATGAGTCTGCGGGAAACTTTTTGAAAACTTTTCAAAGCTTGAATCGTTCTGAAAATTTTAAAATCTTACATTTGTGAAACAAAATTTGAACGAAATGAATGAACCCGACCTGCCGGAAAAAATGAAGCCAATGGATTCTCAAAGTCGGTTCACTTTACCCGAAAAAATATAAAATGTACATATGAAAACAATCAATGATTTCAATTTCAATGAAAAGAAGGCGCTTGTAAGAGTGGATTTCAATGTTCCGCAGGACGACCAGCTTAAAGTAACAGACAATACGAGAATTGTTGCGGTAAAACCAACCGTGGATAAAATCCTTAAAGATGGCGGTTCTGTAATTTTAATGGCTCACTTGGGAAGACCAAAAGGGGAGGTTAAAGACGAGTTTTCGCTGAAACATATCGTAGACGAGGTTTCTGAGGTTTTAGGACAGGAAGTTAAGTTTGTGGACGAATGTGTTGGAGAAAAGGCTGAAAAGGCTGCTTCTGAGCTTAAGCCGGGAGAAATTCTTTTGTTGGAGAATCTGCGTTTTCATAACGAAGAGGAAAAAGGCGATGAAGCTTTTGCAGAACAGCTTTCTAAATTAGCAGATGCATATGTGAATGATGCATTCGGGACAGCTCACAGAGCACATGCTTCAACGGCGGTTATTGCTAAATTTTTTCCATCAACTAAATTTTTCGGTTTATTGATGGCTAAAGAGCTTCAGGCGATTGATAAAGTATTAAAAAGCGGTGAAAGACCTGTTACAGCTATTCTTGGTGGTTCTAAAGTTTCAACTAAAATTACCATTATAGAAAATATTTTACCGGCAGTTGATAATTTAATCATTGGAGGCGGAATGGCGTTTACTTTCATTAAGGCTTTAGGCGGAAAGATCGGAACTTCGTTAGTGGAAGAAGATAAGTTACCTTTAGCACTGGAGATTTTAGAAAAAGCTAAAGAACATAAAGTAAAAGTTTATCTTCCTTCAGATACAGTAATTGCTGAAAGTTTCAGTAATGATGCCGACAGAAAAGAAGTGGATATTTACGAAATTCCTGAAGGTTGGATGGGACTGGATGCAGGTCCGAAATCGAGAGATCAGTTTAATGATGTATTGTTAAATTCCAGAACCATTCTTTGGAACGGACCGATCGGAGTTTTCGAAATGTCGAATTTTGCGGCAGGAACTGTTGCTTTGGGAGACAGTATTGCCGAAGCTACAAAATTGGGAGCTTTCTCTTTAGTTGGAGGAGGAGACAGTGTTGCGTTTGTGAAGCAATTCGGTTACGGAGAAAAAGTAAGTTATGTTTCTACCGGAGGAGGAGCGATGTTGGAAAGTCTGGAAGGTTTGGAACTTCCGGGTGTTGCTGCCATTAACAATTAAGAAAATTAATTTATATATCTTAAGTCCGCTGATTTTTTCGGCGGACTTTTTATTTTAAGCTTGCTCAAAGTCATTTTAATTTTAACCGCAAAAGATACAAAAGACTTTATAGGATTTATGTAAAGTATTACAAAAGTCTGCAAAGAGAAAAATCTTTGATTTTTTTACTTATGTATGCTTTTTTAGTTTTAGTATTAAATTTAAGAAACTAAAGTGTTTAAATCTTTTGTTATATAAAAGTTTAAATATTGTTCTTTAAAAAAGATCAGTATTTTTAATTTTCAAATGCGAAGAACAAATTAATAATTTTCATTTTTGATTTATCGATGAATAAATTTTCAAATCCTGAAAATTACCAGAGAATTCAAATTTCTGAAATAGATAAAAATTTTTGCTGATTCATTTTTACTTAATTGCTCATATTTGAGTTAATTTCAAAATTAGTAGAAAAGTCAAAAAATATGATAATGATGTAATGATTAAAATTTTCAAAATTCTAAAAGGATGAAAATTGAAGTTTTTAAAAACTATTGTTACTTTTCTAATTTTCAAAAAATAGAGTCAAATTTTGAGTTACTAACTTTTTACTAACAAATTTTAAAATTCTGATCTGATTTTTTTCAAAATTTAATCTTGTGTAAAAAATATTCTGAAAATTTGAATCGAGTAGGGGAGTTGATAAAAAATAAAATCCCGGAGAATTTCCCGGGATTTTGATTTTCAAGGCTCAAATTCTGAAAAATTGACCTTCAGAAATGGCTTAAATTTCGATTTTCTACTTTTTTTCGATAATGTATATCAAACTTGAAAATTCGTTCGAAAAAAGGGCTTTTACGTTAGAAATCGTTCCGAAGATCGTTGCTTTTAGCCAAAATAGGGATGATTTTTTATATTTTTCGCTTAGCATAGAGATGTAATAAGAATCCAAAACCAAAGGTTTGATTTTTCTCATTTTCCAGTTGGGTTTTTTAGCAATCAGATTTTCCATACCGTTTTTTGAAAAATGATAAACGTGTCTCGGAACATCATACGCTGCCCAATATTCTTTATAATGTTTCGCATCGTAAGAAGTAGGATTGGGAACGGCAATAATCAACAGTCCTTTGTCTTTCAGTTTACGATTGAAAATTTCGAGCATCTCGTCCTGATTTTCGATATGTTCAAAAACATGCCATAAAGTAATTGCGTCCAGACTTTTATCTTCAATGCAATGAATATTATCTAAAATAGTCGCTTTTGAAATTTTGTTCTGCGCTGCTTTTCTTGCATCTGCATCCGGTTCAAAACCGAAAGTTTCGAAATCATTTTCTATAAACTTTACAAATTCTCCGGCTCCGCAACCATAATCCAATACTTTTGATCCTTTGCTGATTCGATCTAAAAGTATATTTTTTTTGTACTGCAAATTAAAGGATTGTAAAAATTTATACAATTTTTCTTTAAGACTTCCGGAATCCTGATGGTGGGAAATATAATCTTCACTTTCATAATATTTTGAAATATTGGATGGAATAGGGGAGGTCTTGAAAACTCCTTTGGTATCTGTTTCAATAATTTCAAAAATTTCCTGAGATAGAAAATGATCTTTTATTTTCATTTGATTTTTCTTTAAAATTAAAAATTAAGATATTCAGACCTTTGTATAAGCTCATAAATACCTTAATTTTTGATTGTATTTTTATGAATGTTTCACGTGAAACATTTTCGTTTTAGCGTCCTAAATAGACCAACAAAACGTTAATATCTGCTGGCGAAACTCCGCTGATTCTTCCAGCCTGTGCAATTGTTTTTGGTTTTACATTCGTCATCTTCTGCTTTGCTTCTGCAGAAAGACTTGAGATCTTTGTATAATCGAAATCTTCCGGAATTTTAATGTTTTCCAGACGGTTCAGTTTGGCAACATTTTCTTTTTCTTTCTCAATATAGCCTCTGTATTTGATATTCACTTCTGCCTGTTCTCTAACTTCATCATCATATTTAGTAGAAACTTCGTTGATAAAGTCGATCTGATCCAGTTTTTCCAATGTCATATTCGGTCTTGTAAGAATCTGCGCTGCTCTGTAAGCCTGATCAACAGGACTGCTTTCGATAGTTTCCAGAATAGGATTAATTACTCCCGGCTTTAAAGAAGTTTCCCGAAGAAAGTTCTCAAGTTCCTCACTCTGAGCGACTTTCTCATTTACTCTTTTTAGTCGTTCTTCTTTGGCTAAACCTAAATCAAAAGCTTTTTGCGTTAATCTGATGTCTGCGTTATCTTGTCTTAAAAGAAGTCTGTATTCTGCTCTTGAGGTAAACATTCTGTACGGTTCTTCTGTTCCTTTTGTGATAAGATCATCAATTAAAACTCCGATGTAAGCTTCATCTCTGTTAAGGATAAATTCATCCTGTTCCTTTACTTTGTTGTGAGCGTTGATTCCGGCAATAAGACCTTGTCCGGCTGCTTCTTCGTATCCCGTTGTCCCGTTGATCTGTCCCGCGAAGTACAAGTTATCAATTAATTTTGTCTCCAAGGTATGCTTCAATTGGGTAGGAGGGAAGTAGTCATATTCAATGGCATAGCCAGGACGGAATACTTTTACGTTTTCAAATCCCGGAATATGTTTCATTGCTTTGATCTGCACATCTTCCGGAAGGGAAGAACTGAATCCGTTTACATAGATCTCTACTGTTTTCCACCCTTCAGGTTCTACAAACAACTGATGTCTGTTTCTCTCTGCAAAACGGTTGATCTTATCTTCAATACTCGGACAGTATCTCGGCCCTAAACTTTGAATTGTACCATTGAACATTGGGCTTCTGTCGAAACCTTCACGTAAAATATCATGTACTGTTTCGTTGGTATAAACGATGTGACAGCTTAATTGTTTGGTTAATTTAGGGGTATCTAAATAGCTGAATTTTTGAGGATTTTCATCTCCTTTCTGTTCTTCCATTTTAGAATAATCCAGACTTCTTCCGTCTACGCGGGGTGGGGTGCCGGTCTTCATTCTTCCCGCTTCAAAACCTAAAGAAACGAGCTGTTCTGTAATTCCAAAAGCTCTTGGTTCGCCCATTCTTCCGCCTCCTAACTGTTTGTCTCCAACGTGGATCAAACCATTAAGGAAAGTTCCGTTGGTAAGAACTACAGAACGTCCTTTGATCTCTATTCCTAATGAAGTAACTACTCCGGCAACTTTATTATTTTCGATAATAAGCTGCTTTACCATGTCCTGAAAGAAATCAAGATTGGGTGTATTTTCTAAAGCCAAACGCCATTCTTCCGCGAAAAGCATTCTGTCGTTTTGTGTTCTTGGTGACCACATGGCAGGACCTTTGGAAAGATTCAGCATCTTGAACTGGATCGCAGATTTGTCTGCTACAATTCCGGAATATCCTCCCATCGCATCGATCTCTCTTACGATCTGTCCTTTTGCAATTCCTCCCATTGCAGGGTTGCAGCTCATCTGTCCGATGGTCTGCATATTCATTGTAATAAGCAGCGTCTTTGAACCTAAATTGGCTGCTGCAGCTGCTGCTTCACATCCTGCGTGACCGGCACCCACTACGATTACATCATATATTTCTGAAATCATTTTTTTTTTGCTTGTTTTAAGCCTTAATTTTTACTCTTTTTTACAAATGTTTCACGTGAAACATTTGTAAATTTTATTGTCTTAAATCTGTTCTGTTGCGCTTTATTTAGCCCCGATCACAGCATTTGTCTGAGCTCATTTTCTTTTGAAAAAAGAAAATAGCGAGTGCGGAGAGCGGGATTAAGCTCTAAAAAAAACTTAATGGTATTTTGCTAAATAATGATCTTCTTTTCCTCGCATCTGCAGTTCTTCTTCTTCTGTTTTATCTTTATATCCGCAAAGGTGCAGAATGCCGTGAGCCAAAACTCTACGTAATTCTTCTTCGTAATTTCTGGATAGGGTAGAAGCGTTGTCTGAAATGCGCTGCAAAGATACAAAAATCTCGCCGCTTATGGTCTTCCCTTTTACATAGTCAAATGTAATGATATCAGTATAGTAGTCGTGCTGTAAATAATCCTGATTTACCTTGAGTAAATATTCGTCGTCACAGAAAATATAATTGATCTCGCCCAACTTTTTTTCTTCTGAAAGAATAAGATCTTCCAGCCATTTTTTGTATTCTGTGTTTACCGATTCGGGTAAGTTTTCGTAAAAAAATTGTATCATTTCGTAATTAAAACCAGTGTCCTAAAATAACACTGAATATGCCTTTTTGATTGTTTTTAAGTGAATGGCTGAAGTTGATTTTGATCTGCCCGAAAGGAGATTTGTATCCAGCCGTTAATCCTACTGAACTGAAGTTTAATTTTACCGCATCCTCAAAAGTTATATCATTGGAAAGATTGGCAAATGAAAAGTTTCCGCTCAGGAAATAGTTTTTATTGAATTTAAATTGAAGGTCGTTTGAAATTAAAACCACATTATTGCTGTTCAGCTGAGCAAAATAAAATCCTGAAAAGCTTCTGTAGTTTACAATATTCTGTTCAAAGATTCCGCCCAGTCTGTATTTGTAGAAGTCGGGAAGGTTTTCGCCGATGGTGATTCCTCCGTAAAGATTAAGTCTGTATGCAAACTGTTTTGAAATCGGAAGATTAATCCTGATATCTGCTTTTACCTGAACGAGTCTTTTATCTACTTCAGATTTTAAAAGATCAATTACTTTTCCTTCTGCGTTAATGTAAATTCCGCGGGTAGGGAAGTCCCTGTCGTTTTGGGTATCGCTTTTCATAAATACATACGGATTTAGAAATCTGCTGTATCTTTTATTGTCTCCGTTAAATTCTGCTTCGAAATAATCGTGGCTGATTCCGCCGCCGATGGCAAATTTATCTTTCCAGATCGATTGAAGATAGGCTTCATTTCTCAGCCAGAACCATTTGTCGATTTCGTTGTTATTGTTGCCTCTTAAACTGAAGCTCATTCCCGAAGAATAAATTCCGAAGCCCGGAATATATCCGTTATCAATAAAATAGTTTAAATAATATCGGGGTTTGTCTCCCACAACAACATCGAGAGAAAGATTTGAATTTCGGAATAAAAGTCGTTTTGCTGAATAATTTAAAAGAAGTCCGGTTTTAAAAATTTCGTCGTAATGTAAACCGAATTTTAGAAAGTGTCGTGTATCGTCTTCGGTAACGTAGAGCTTAAGGTAATTTGAATTGTTTCCGGAAATAATATCGTAATTGATGAATTTGTAATTGTTGGTGGCGACTAATTTATCAATCTGTTTATTGATGCTTCCGTAGGTTTGAAGAGAAGGAAGCCGCAGTCCCATTTTCCCTAAAACATAATTTTTTCCGTAAATTCTGCTTCCTTCTATTTCGAGACTGTCGATTTTATAGACATTGGAATAAATAGGGCTCATTTGCTGTCTGATTCTGTCGAAAGGTCTCTTGGGTAGCTGATCGAGAATATCGACGTATTTTAAGCCTTCTACGTAGCCACTGTCGAGAATTTTTTTCTTATCATCATAACTTGTAGCAGTCATGCCTGTTAAATTAGGCTTGATGTTGATGTCGGTATATTGATACTGTCTTTTGGTATCTTTTTTAATTCCGAAATCAATAACCTGATTTAAGATAGCAATAATACTGTTCAGATCTTCACGTTTGGAAAGATCCTGATTGAGATCTACCCCGATAACGATATCAATTCCTTTGTCTTTTAAAGGTTTGGAAGGATAGTTTACCGTCATGGCTCCGTCTATATAAATGCTGTCATTAATTTTAACAGGATCCATGAGTGATGGAAATGCAGAACTTGCCATAATCGACTGTACCAGATCTCCTTTTTCAAAAATCTGCATATTGCCGCTTTCCAGGTTGGTCGCGACGCACATAAAAGGAATAGGAAGTTTGGAGAAATCGTCAATATTGGAAACATTTTTGAAAAGTTCCTTTAACAGATAGACATTTTTCTGTCCGGAACTGATGGAAGAGGGCAGGGTAATTTTTCCGTTTTTAAGAGGAATAGACAAAAGATATTTGTCAACGGATTTATTAAAGAAAGTTGTTTCCTGTCGTTTTGCTTTGGGATCTGTGATTAAAGAATAGAAATCGGTATCCATTACAATCTTTTCTATCTCTTTTCCGGAATATCCTGAAGCGTACAGTCCGCCTACAATGGCTCCCATACTTGTTCCTGCAATATAATCTACTTTTACGCCCAGAGAATCCAGCACTTTAAGTACGCCTACATGAGAAAATCCTTTAGCTCCGCCACCTGCAAGAGAAAGTCCTATTTTGGGATTTTTCGGAATAACGAGGTCTTTCTTTACCTGAGACTGAATCAGAAGCAATTGAAAGGCAAATAAAATAATCAGGAGCTTTCTCATAGGCTAATCTTTAATATAAATCCGTTTCACACGAGGCGAAATGGAGGTTAAAACTTCATAGGTTATTGTTTTGCAGTAGTCTGCGAATTCTTTTAAACTTGGTTTTGCGTTAAAGACGGTTACGGTATCGCCTTCCTTTACATTCGGGATATGATCTACGTTAATCATCATCATATCCATACAGATGCTTCCTACAATCGGAGCAAGGGTTTTGTGGATTCCTACATTTCCGACTTGGTTTCCGATTAATCTTGGGATTCCATCGGCATATCCTACAGGAATGGTGGCTATTTTTGTCTGATGATCTGTTTTAAATCGACGGCTGTAACCTACTGATTCTCCATTTTCTACCGTAGAAATTTGAGAGATCACTGTTTTAAAACTTACGACAGATCTCAATTGTTTTTGTATTTCACTATTTGGTGATTCTCCTAACATTCCGATCCCGATTCTTACCATATCGTACTGATGATTGGTGTAATTTGTAATTCCTGAAGAATTTAAAATATGTCGGATAGGAGTGTATCCCAATTTTTCTATCAAATAGCTGGAATTTTTCTCAAAGGTTTCTAGCTGATGTAAGGTAAATTCTTTTTCATCCGGTAAATCAGATGATGAAAGATGGCTGAAAATACTCTGAACCTTTACATTCATTGAATTTAAAGTCTCACTTAACTGATCCAGTTCATTGCCTTTAAAACCAAGACGATGCATTCCTGTTTCCAGTTTGATGTGGATCGGGTACTTCTTATCATATCCTGATTTCTGAACCGCTTCATAGAATAATTCCAGAACTCTGAAACTGTAAATTTCCGGTTCCAGATTGTAAGCAATCACCGTTTCATAACTGTGCTGTTCAGGATTCATGACCACAATAGGAACCGTAATTCCTTTTTTTCTGAGTTCTACACCTTCATCAACAAAAGCAACTCCAAGATAATCTATGTGATGATGCTGTAAAAATTCAGAAATCTCATAACTTCCTAAGCCATAAGAGTTTGCTTTTACCATCGCCATCATTTTTGTGGATGGCTTTAGTAAAGATTTATGGTAATTGATGTTATGAAGAATAGCATTCAAATTAATTTCTAAAACCGTATCGTGTTTTCTGAGTTCAAGCAGATCTTTAAGTCTTTCGATCTCAAATTTTCTTGCTCCTTTTAATAGAATGATCTGATTTTCAATTTCTGTAAGGTGTTTACTTTCAATTAATTCCTGAGTATTGATGAAAGTAAAAGTTTTAGCTTTAAATAATTCACTAAATTTTGATATTTCATTACCAATCAGGAAAACAGAATCAAATTTCTGTTCGTTTACAAGCTCGGAGACTTCTTCATAAAGTTCTTTCGAATTAGAATTTACCCCTACAATATCTGTAAGAACCAGAGATTTTTTCGGTTTGTTGTATTCATTAAGAAATTGAAGCGCGGTTTTCAGAGAGTCAAGATCAAGGTTAAAAGAATCATTGATGACAATGTTGTTCTTAATGCCTTCAATCGCTTCAAGCCTCATTTCAACGGCCTTTAAAGCGTTGATTTTTTCGACGATCTTTTCGTTTTCAATACCAAGTTCCTTTAAAACCGTTACAAGCGCCAAAGCATTCGTTAAAGTCGCTTCATCCCTCTGATGAACCGGAAAAGAAATTTCTTCGTCGAAATAATGTACCGTTACCTCTTCGTTTTTCGAAATATTGTTTTTGAAATAGACCTGATTGTATTCTTTAAAGCCGTAAGAAATTAATTTTTTACCTGAATATAATTCTTTTATCTTTTTGTCAACCAGAGAATTATCTCCGTTATAAATAATCGTTTCAGAATGTTTGAATAATTTGATCTTTTCATCAATCAGCTCCTCTTCCGATTGGAAGTTGGCAAGATGAGCAGTTCCGATGTGGGTAAGCAAACCAATCTGCGGATGGAAAATATTTTCGAGCTTTTCCATTTCGTTTGGCTTGGAAATACCTACCTCAAAAATTCCTAACTGGTGAGAATTATTAATCTGAAGCACAGAAAGCGGAAGTCCGATCTGAGAATTAAAACTTTTTGGGCTTTTTACCGTTGGAAATTCATTCCATAGACATTGATACAGCCACTCTTTTAAAATTGTTTTTCCGTTACTTCCTGTAATTCCGACGGATTTTAAATGAGCATTTTCAAAATGAAATTTAGCTAATTTTTGAAGAAATTCCACAGAATTCTCAACAATGATCCATGTAATATTTTCAAACTGCGGATGATGATGTTCGGAAATGATGACGTTTATTCCACGGTCTACCGCAGATTCAATGAACTTTTCCCCGGAATTTTTTGAAGTATTGATTGCTATAAACGCAGTATTTTTAGTAGAATAAATAATTCTGCTGTCGAAAGCGATATTCTTGATTACTATATTTTTGTCTCCAATAATCTTCGCATTGGTAATTTCTGCGATATCCTCTGCTGTAAAGTTCATTATAAATCGTCTATGATGAATTTTTTATCTTCGTCCTGAAAATTATTATATAAACGTAATATTTTCAGATAATTTGTTTCTAATCTGTAGATAAGTGTAGTCTGCACTGTGATTAGAATTTTATTATAATCCGGAAATTTTTCCAGTTTTTGAAATACTACTTTTCTGTCAAGAATTAAACTAATCCTGTGGTTAAGAATATGTATAAAATTCTGATATTCTTTATAGGTAAATCGAGTTCCAATATAATCTTCTATCTGCTCGAGATCCTGAAGAGCGAATTTAGACCACCTTATTTCCATACTTTTTCAGAAAACGTTCCTCAGAAACTTTCATTACTTCGTCATGTGTATGATAAATTCCGTTTTCAAAATCATTTTCAGCTTCTTTTAAAGAATTCAGGAAAGACTGTTCCGGTTCTATAATTTCCGCAATCTTTAGCAATTCCTCCGGAAGAAATTTTTTCTCTTTCATCTTTCTGAAAAACGTAGGCTCGGAAATTCCGCTCTTTTCAATGATGTATTTCATTTTGAAAGGCGAATTTTTCAGAATCTCGTCAATAGAATTGCTGATCTTTATGTAATTTTTAATCTCTAATATCATTTTCTGATAGTTTTCACTATTAAATTTTAAACAAAATTAATAATAAATTTGATATTAAATCTCTTTTTTATTCAAAACTTCATCCACAAAAACTCTTCTGCTTACCGCATCGTAAGATTCTGTTTCTCCGAGTTCTACAAGATCTTTTCCTGCGGAAGTTCTCATAGAATAATTGGCAAGATTTCCTGTTCTTCTGCAGATCGCGTGTACTTTTGTTACATATTCTGCAGTTGCCATCAGATTGGGCATCGGTCCGAAAGGTCTTCCGAGAAAATCCATATCCAGACCTGCAATAACTACTCTTATTCCGCCGTTTGCCAGTTGATTGGCTATATCCACAATGCTTTCATCAAAAAACTGCGCTTCATCAATTCCTACTACATGACAGTTGGAGGCCAGCAAAAGAATTTCGCTGGGATTTTCTACCGCCGTGCTTCGGATTTTATTCTGATTGTGCGAAACCACATCTTCATCCGAATAGCGCGTATCCAGTTTTGGTTTAAAAATCTCCACATTCTGCCCTGCCATTTCAGCCCTTCTAAGCCTTCGGATCAACTCTTCGGTTTTTCCGGAAAACATTGAGCCACAAATAACTTCCATCCAACCACTTTGTTTGGAATGATTAATTGTATTTTCTAAAAACATTTGTTAAATTAGCCGTATATTTTTAACTTCAAAAGTAAGCAATTTTAACAAGATTCTTCTATGCAGAACATCCAAGATTTAAAGGAAAAGATTTTTTTTGAATCCAAGAATATCATTGGTATTTTGGATAAAATAAGCAACGTAGACGAACTTTCGTCAAAGCAGGATCTTGTAGAAGAGCTTGCCAACAGGATTTCGTTTCTGCGTCTGCTGGAAAAAAATTTAGAGTATTTCGGAAGTGAAAATTCTTCGCTGATTTCAGAAAATAAAGAAAAATTTTCTTCCCCCGCTCCTTTGCAGGAACCCAATGATTTCAGCAGTGAAGTAACGGAAGAAGAAGCTATTTTCAATAATGAGCTTAATGAAATTGACGGAAGCGAATCCGGAAATTATTCAACTGAAGTGACTGAAGAAGAGGCAATTTTTAACAATCAATTAAATGAGATTGTAGAAGGTGAAATTCACGAAACTTTAGTTAATTTTGCAGAGGAAAATTCTCAGGATGAAATTAAGAATGATCTGAAAGAGAATGAAGATGTTTTCAATGCTCAGTTAAATGAACTGGATGAATATGAAACTTCTGAAAACAGCGGAGCGGATCTGAATTTTGTGGATGAAGAAAGAATTCTGGCAAATTCTGAACCCGAAAATGATGAAGAAATCTCGGAAGAAATGTTTAATGACAGCAAAACGGAAGAAGAAGTTATTTTTAATCATCAACTGAATGAAATTGATGAATTTGAGAGCGAAATTTCGGACGATCGTGGAGATATTCTGAATGATTTTGATGAAGAAGAGAAAATTCAGAACAATTTTCAGTATAAGAATGAAGAAGAATCTGAAAAAATCCCGAGTATTTTCGACGGGGAAGTTTTAGATGAAAATGAAGAAATTTTAGTGGAAGAAAATGATAATCAGTATTCTTCCCGCACAATGATTGAACAGGGCGAATTGGCGACCGATACTTCAAATGCTGAAAACATTGTTAACGAAATTAAAAATGAAGCAGTTGTTGAAGAAAAGCAAGAGCAGCCTATTTTAGCAGAAATTAATGACAGAAGAAAAATTGTTGAGATTAATAAACCTGTTTCTGAAGAGAAAGAACATTTAAAATCTGATGAAAGCTTTGAAAATCTCGAAGCCTATCATCATGATAAAAAGATAAAACTGGCAAATATCAAAGGTCTGAAAGCGGTACAGTCGCTTTTTGATGATGATCATCTTGAAAGAGATATGCCGGAAAAAGCAATTCCTGTTGAGAAAAAAGAAGAGACAGGAAGTATTTTAAAGACCAATATTCCAACCGATTTTATGGAAGCGGAAAAGAAAAAGCCTGAGTTTAAACTCGATCTGAACGACAGGATTGCTTTCACAAAAACATTATTCGGAGGAAGCCAGACGGAGCTGAATGAAGTGGTAAATAACCTGAACAGTTTCAGAACACTGGAGGAGGCAAAAGAATACCTGAGTGATCTTTATTATGCCAAAAAATGGAGCAAAGTGGACGAATATGCACAGAGACTGTGGATATTGGTGGAAAATAAATTTTTATAAACTAAATTTTGAGCGGAATCTTATATTTTGTTCCTACACCGATCGGGAACCTCGAAGATATGACCTACAGAGCGGTAAATGTACTGAAAGAGGTTGATTATATTTTATGCGAAGACACAAGAACTTCCGGAATTCTTTTAAAGCATTTCGAGATTTCCAAGCCTTTAAAATCCTATCATTTACACAACGAGCATCAGACAACGGAAAAAGTAATTACAGATCTTAAAAGCGGTCAGAATATTGCGATTATTACCGATGCAGGAACTCCCGGAATCTCAGATCCGGGTTATTTGTTGGCAAAAGCAGGTTCCGATCATCATATTGAAATGATCTGTTTACCGGGAGCAACCGCTTTTGTTCCGGCTTTGGTGGTTTCAGGATTACCGAATAACGAATTTCTTTTTGCCGGATTTCTTCCTCAGAAAAAAGGCAGACAAACGAAGCTGAAACAACTCGCGGAAGAGAAAAAAACGATCGTTTTATACGAAAGTCCCCATAAAATCAATACTACACTGGAGCAGATAAAAGAATTTTTCGGCGAAGAAACCAAGGTTAGCTTAAGCCGTGAGATTTCCAAAAAGTTCGAAGAAACCAAACGCGGAACAATTCTTGAACTCATTGAGTTTTCCAAAAGCAAAACGTTAAAAGGTGAGATTGTTCTCATCGTAAATAATTCCATTTAATTGAAAAATTTAATTTTCGTACTGCTTTCGTCGGTCTGTTTCGGGCAGACGAACCAGTACAAACAGATACTTTTAACAAAAAAAATAGGCAAAGAAGTCCGTTTCTATTCCAAAGGATACGGAATGATTTCTGATGCCAAAACCGGAAAGTCAGGAATTGTAGATTCTCTGGGCAATATCACTTTTGAGTATCCTGCAAAAAGCGAAATTTCACATTTATGGAAAAACAGGTTTGTTTTGAGAGTAAAAGCGGGAAATTCCAATGGAAAAACAGCGATTATCGATGCTTCCGGAAAGGAAGTAATTCCGATGGATCTTTTCAAATTCAGAACCTGGGAAAATAAAGACAGGCTGATTTATTCAAAAAAAGGAAAGGAATGTGTTTACGATTTTAACGGAAAAGAAATTATTCCTTTTTCTGAAAAAATAGTTTTTGGAAGCGAAAACAGATTTTTTGTTAAAAATAATGGAGTCTGGCTGATTTATGATTTTGACGGAAAACAGATTTCAGACCGTCCTTTTACCGATGATCTTCGTTTCTACAAAGGCAGGGCTTATCTTTCGAAAGGTGAAAAATCCGGAGAAGTTATTGATAATAATGGTAAAACCTTAAGCACCATTTCGGAACATAACGTAGACAATATCAATGCGTTTCCTTATTTGGTAACTTTAGATACTACTAAAAATAAATACGGAATTATTGATGAAAAAGAAAACATCATTGCCGATGAAATGTATGAACAGGCTTTCGTGGGAAGAGAATACATTTACCTTACCAGAGAAGATAAAGTAAGTATTTTTTCTAAGAAGGAAGGGAAGGTGTATGATCTTGATTATCATTATGTAAACCCACTTTTTAATGGTTTGTTTAAAACCTCACAGGACCAGAAAAATCCAAAAACTGCCGTTGTCCGTTTAAACGGAGAAGTGGTTTTTCCAAAGGAATACGACAGGGTAGAAGGTCTGAACATTGCCGGAGAAAAATATCTCTATCTGAGAAAAGATGACGAAGAAAAAATTCTGGATAAAAATTTAAAAAATATCCTGAATGACGATTACGAAATCGAAAAAATATTCCATAATACACTGATTGTCAATAAAAAAGAAATCTTTTACACATTTTCTCCTAAAACTGGAAATTATAAAGAGCTGAAAGGATTTAAAGAAGTAAAGCCTTTTGAGCTTTATCCTACTTTAGTCGGGAAAAACATAGACAATTTTTACGGCATGATGGATGAAAGCGGTAATGAAATTGTACCTTTTGTCTATGATGACATCACAACATTTTTGGGTGTTAACGAATTTGTGGTGAAAAAAGATAATAAATTCGGCGTTACCAACGACAAAAATGAACCTTTAACGGAAATTGTCTACGATAAGTTTTTTCCGGATAAAAAAGGCATTAAACTTACCAAAGGAAAAGAAACAGAATTCATCTATTTTACAGAGCAAAAAGACAGAAGTTTCATCGATTAACGTACATGATGTGCGTTGATGATAAAAAACAGGCATAAATTTTCGCTAAAAAAGTGATTTAAAATGCATTGAATAACATTTTATAATATCTTTGCGCACTGTTTTATTTCTGTAAAATTAAATGCTGTATATTAGCCAACTTTCAAAAGGCGAATACGTTATAAAGAAAAATAATTGTCATATATGAAACTATTAGAAGGAAAAGTAGCGCTAATTACGGGAGCTACACGAGGAATCGGAAAAGGAATTGCCGAAATGTACGCCGAACAGGGTGCAAAAGTAGCATTCACTTACGCCGGATCTGTAGAAAAAGCGAAGGAATTGGAAGCAACTTTAAGTTCTGTAACTCAAATTAAAGGATATCAGTCTGATGCATCAGATTTTGATGCCGCTCAAACTTTAGTAGACGAAGTTATTGCTGAGTTTGGAAAAATTGATATTTTGGTAAACAATGCGGGAATTACAAAAGACAATCTGCTTTTGAGAATGTCGAAAGATGACTGGGATAAAGTAATGAAAGTAAATCTGGATTCTGTATTTAACCTTACCAAAGCGGTAATTAAGCCCATGATGAAGGCAAAAGCAGGATCGATCATCAACATGACTTCTGTTGTAGGAATCAGCGGAAATGCAGGACAGGCAAACTATGCAGCTTCTAAAGCGGGAGTTATCGGTTTTACAAAATCTGTAGCGTTGGAATTGGGTTCAAGAAACATCCGTTGCAATGCAATTGCTCCGGGATTCATACAGACTGAAATGACGGATGCTTTAGATGATAAAGCAAAAGAAAAATGGAACGAAGCCATCCCGATGAAAAAACTGGGACAGACCAGAGATATCGCAAATGCATGTGTATTCTTAGGAAGCGAAATGTCTTCTTACGTTACAGGACAGACGTTAAACGTTGACGGAGGTCTGTTGACATAAAATATGAAAACGGTACAGAATATTACCTTATTCTTGTCGGTTTTACTATTAATCGGTCTGGTTTACATTTCCTTTTTTAATGTGTATCAGACCGATGATTATATCTATTCCTACGGAACAAAGAAGTTAGGATTTCTCGGGAATGTATGCGATTTTTATATGCATTGGGGAGGAAGATATTTTGGCTATACCATTAATATGCTAAATCCTGTTTCAAAAGATCCGCTAAATATAATCCCGAAAATTTATCCTGTATTTTTACTGACATCATTTCTTACAGTCATTATTTTAAATTTCAGACTGTATTTTAATTATTCCTTTGCTGAAGCGCTCAGAAAGAGCCTGTTATTGTTTTTTATTTATACGGTTGGATTAATCAGTTTACCGGAACATTATTTTTGGATCACAGGATCTAATGTCTACTTTTTACCGGTTATTTTATCAGGTCTTTTGCTCTTTTTTTACGGAAAGTTTCAGCAATCACACAAAAAACTGTTCTTCTTTTTAAGCACTGTTATCATTTTTATTCTGATGGGGGCAAATGAAATCATTGCGCTGATTTTGTTAGGAGCATTGAGCTTTATAGGCTTTGAAAAACCATCAAAGGAAAATAAAATTCTTTTAGCCATCGGAATTATCGGATTTCTTATCAGCTTTTTAGCTCCCGGAAATTTCAACAGAATGGTAAAATCTGATGATGCTTTTTATTGGATGTGGACGAAAAGAGCCGCTTTTTTCACTTTTAATTTTGGGTATATTTTTATAAAAACAGTATTTCTTATTCCTTTATTTACTGCTTTGTTTTTTGAAGAACTTACTGCCTTAAAAAGTAAAGTGAAATTTACCAAAGCTTGCATAATTTGTATGATTTCATTGTTACCTTTAATGTTTTTGGGCTATCTGATCAATATTGTAGGAAGACAGAACGATAACATTGTCATCTTCTTTTTAAGCACGTTTTCTTTCATTTTACTATACAAAAAAGAGAATATAAAAAGATTTTGGTGGATCAGTTTTTTAGTCATCTTTCTGCCGGAAACAGATTTTTTCAATAAGAATTATTCGGGTTTCAATATAGATTATAACATGAATAATTTTGTTCAGGAAATCGCTGTAACAGATCTGAAAGCGTATGATGAAGAAATAAAAAGCAGAATTTCTTTAATTCAGAATTCAAAAGAAGATTCTTTAAAGATTGATAAAATAAGAGAAGTGCCGAAAATACTGTACTTTGATGAATTGTCTTCCGCAAGTGAGGAAAAAAAATACGTTAATGATCAGTTGGAAAAATATTTCAACAAGAAAAGCATTGTTGTAAAATAAGTGCTATTTTTCTTTAAAAACTTTGTCATAAATAAGCTTCACCTGCAAATCTCCGAATCCGAAAATTCCCAGCTCATCACGGAACTTTTCAAAAACTTCACTAAAATCTGTTATGCCTTTCTGTATTAAATTTTGAATAAAAACTTCAGGATTAATGTTTTGATAAGCGGTAATTAATTCAGGTAAAAAACGAAAGCAATCAGATTGAATTTCAGAAAGTTGTTTTAATTTATTTTGACGATTACTTTGATAAGCTTCCCATAAATTCTGCCCCAATTCAAGATCCTTTTGTTTAAATAAAACTCTTGAGGTTAATGTTTTTTCCAAATCAAAACGGTCAGAATCCGAAAATCCCTTCCATTGATTTTCTTTCGATGCTTTTGGGAAAATCCGGTAGATGTTGATATTTTTATCCTTCGGAATCAGCGTTAAGCAAAACCACATATTAACCTGACAAAAAAGATCATCTTCAAACCAAAGATATACTTCAGAATCTTCCGGAATCTGCATCATCTTATTACATTCTGAAACCACTTTACGGTAATAATTTTCTTTTGTATCACCATAATTTTCAGCAATAAATTCTGATCTTGCCTTCCAGAAAACATCCAGATTTTCAGCCTGTAAAGAACCTGCAACTAAAGCTTCTCTACAGATAATCATCTCGCCGGAAATGGTTGTTTCCTTCAATTGCTCAGCGAGACAATCACCGTTTGTAATATTAAATATTTTGTTCAATTGTTAATCTTTAAATACCTGATTTTCCTGCTCCTGAACTCTGATGAAAGTTGTTCTTTTCGACAGTTCTTTCAGTTTGGAAGCGCCCACATACGTACAGGTAGAACGAACGCCGCCTAAAATATCTTTCACCGTATCCAGAACCGGACCTTTGTAAGCCACTTTTACAGTTTTTCCTTCCGAAGCCCGGTATTCTGCAACGCCGCCTGAATGTTTATCCATGGCTGTTTTCGAGCTCATTCCGTAAAAAAGTCTGTATTTTTTGCCGTTTTCTTCCACAATTTCGCCGCCGCTTTCATCGTGTCCTGCAAACATTCCGCCCAGCATCACAAAATCTGCACCGCCGCCAAAAGCTTTCGCCACATCTCCCGGAACTTTACAGCCGCCATCTGCGATAATATGACCTCCTAAACCATGTGCCGCATCGGAACATTCTATAATTGCCGAAAGTTGAGGATATCCCACTCCGGTTTTCACTCTCGTTGTACAAACCGAACCGGGTCCAATCCCGACTTTAATGATGTCTGCGCCGACTAACAGAAGTTCTTCCACCATTTCTCCGGTTACAACATTTCCGGCAATGATGATCTTATCCGGGAAATTTGCCCTTGCCTTCTTCACAAATTCCACAAAATGCTCAGAATAACCATTGGCTACATCAATGCAGAGAAACTCGATTTTTGGATGTCTTTCGAGGATGGTTTTTATCTTTTCTTCATCGGCTTTTCCGGTTCCTGTGCTTAATGCGATATACTGATAAATGTTTTCAGGTTGAGAATCTAAAAATTCTGACCATTCTTCCACAGAATAATGCTTATGAACCGCTGTAATGATTTTTTCTTTTGCCAGTTCCACTGCCATTTCAAAAGTTCCCACTGTATCCATATTGGCAGCAATCACGGGAACGCCCTGCCATTTTTTTCGGGTATGTTTAAAGGTAAATTCTCTCTCAAGATCAACTTCAGAACGGGATTTCAGGGTAGAACGTTTCGGACGGAACATTACATCCTTAAAACCCAGTTTGATATCATATTCTATTCTCATAATTCGGATAATTATTTTAATTAAAATTATGAAAAAGATTGATTCTAATCTTTATTTAAAAGGATTTTATAAATTATTTATGATTGTCTGTTATTTGTTATAATTGGAAAAAGCTTTGAGTTCTTTGCTGAGTGAAACGCCCTTGCGAACTTAAAAACAGTTAGTATATAAAGAATCTTTGCGAGTCCTTTGCGTTAGAAAAAAAAAGTATGATTAATAGCGGATAATCAAAAATTATTTAATACAATTTAAATCTTGATTCAGAAGCTTACTAAATCATAAATACGATCACAAAAATCGACATATGAAGCTGAAGCGTTAAGAAAATTACAATTTATTCCGTTAAAAAATTCCCACTGTTTGAAGCGCGAGGCAAATTTTTAATCAAAAGACCCCAATTGAATTCGCGCAAGTTTTGTGAATTTTAGGAATGAATTTTAATTTTTAGCATTCAGATTCAAAGTCTTGAACTTTTCGTTCTTTTGTTTCAAGACAAAAGAACCACATATAAAATTTAAAGAAAATGTTTAGATCAATTTTAAAATCAGGATAATAATTGAGTAAGTTTTAATTAAAAACAATACTTTTGAAACCATGGAATTTCCTGTGACCTTTCACCTATTTGGTAAAACTATTCTCGCTCATCCGCTGTTTGAAGGGGCAGGAATTTTTATCGCAATGCGGTTTTATTTTTATCTAAAACGAAAATCGAAAGAGAAAATGTCTTTCAATACTTCGGCTGCGGTATTAATTGGTGCAACAGCGGGAGCATTAATCGGATCAAAATTAATTGGAAATCTCGAAAACCCCATCAGACTTTTAGAGCATTTTGATTTGAAAACCA
This sequence comes from Chryseobacterium sp. C3, assembly GCF_014218905.1. Taxonomy (NCBI): domain Bacteria; kingdom Pseudomonadati; phylum Bacteroidota; class Flavobacteriia; order Flavobacteriales; family Weeksellaceae; genus Chryseobacterium; species Chryseobacterium sp. C3. Next base: position 434,875 of record NZ_JACLCU010000005.1, read on the forward strand.
TCTGGACAAATAATACAATTGTTGGCGGATTGGCTTTTGGCTTAATTGGTGTTGAATGGGCAAAAAAAATTGTCGGGCATAAAGAAAGTACCGGAGATTTGATCGTCTATCCACTGATCTTAGCAATGATTATTGGCAGAATCGGCTGCTTTCTTACCGGAATTCATGAAGAAACATACGGAATTCCTACTGATTTTATTTTCGGAATGCATCTGGGAGACCAATTTCTCAGACATCCTGTGGCATTATATGAAATAGCGTTTCTCATTCTTTTATGGATCGTTTTAAAAATCATCCAGAATACAAAAAAATATCCTTCAGGTTTCGTCTTTCAGTTGTTTATGGTCAGTTATTTTAGCTTCCGGCTATTGCTGGACTTCATCAAGCCGAGAGTAGAAATTTTAGGAAATTTAGGAACCATACAGCTTGTTTGTATAGCTGTAATTTTTTATTATTTCTTAAAATTGAGAAAAACAAAATTTGTAACTTCACTTTAAATATTTAACCATGAAATTACTGATATTTCTTGAAGTAGGAGATCTTGGTGGTCTTGTTGTAATGATCATTGGAATTATTGCCTTTGTATTATTGATGATATCGCTTGTTGTTGCCGTAATTACAAAAGTTATTTACGAATGGAATAATGAAAGAAAATTTTCAACGGGTCAGTTTTGGATGACTGTTCTGATTTCCATGCTTGTTGGCGGACTGATCAGCGGCGTTGTTTGTGGTGGAATGTAAAAGAAATTAAGATGGATTTATTGATTAGCATAATAGTAATACTTTTGATATTTGGAGGAACTATTTTTGGAATTTCATCTATAGTTGGAAAAATTACGGAAGCTATTTTTCAGTGGAAGAATAAAGAATTTTCGAAGAAACAATTTTGGCAAACCGTCACGATTTCCATGCTTATTTGTTTGATTATTAGCGGAATGATTTGCGGAGGAGCTTTATAAATTAAGAATTATTATGCCAGTAAGAAATTATACCTATTACGATTATACCATAAGTCTTTGCCCGGAATGTCTGAAAAGAGTGGGAGCAAAGATCATTATTGAAGATGAAGCGGTTTTCATGACGAAAAGATGTCCGGATCACGGATTTTTCAAAACTAAAATTGCTTCTGATGTTCAGTATTATAAAAATATCAGAAACTACAATAAAGCGTCAGAAATTCCGGTACATTTTGGAACCGATGTAGAATATGGCTGTCCTTATGATTGTGGTTTATGTGTTGATCATGAGCAACATAGCTGCCTTTCTATTGTGGAAGTAACAGATCGGTGCAATCTTACATGTCCTACCTGTTACGCAATGTCTTCACCGCATTACGGAAGTCACAGAAGTCTGGAGGAGATCGAAGCCATGTTTGATGTTATTGTTAAAAATGAAGGCGAACCGGATGTCGTTCAGATCAGTGGAGGAGAACCGACAATCCATCCTGAATTTTTTAAAATTATGGATATTGCGAAGTCGAAACCTATTAAGCATTTAATGCTGAATACCAACGGTGTAAGAATTGCCAATGATCCCGGTTTTGCCGAAAAACTGGCAACGTACGCTCCGGAATTTGAAATTTATCTTCAGTTTGATTCCTTTAAACCGGAAGTTCTGGAAGATTTCAGAGGAAAAGATTTAACGGACGTACGAATGAGAGCGTTGGAAAAATTAAATGCCCTAAATCTTTCGACTACCCTCGTTATTGTTCTTCAGAAAGATAAAAATATTGACGAGATCGGAAAAATCATTGACTTTGCCCTGAAACAGAAATGTGTCCGCGGAATTACTTTTCAGCCTGTAGAAATTGCAGGAAGAAACCGCGAAGATTCTGCTCATGAAAAAATTACTTTAACAGAAGTAAGACAGGAAATTCTAAATCAGTTTCCTTTGCTGAATTCGGATGATATCATTCCGGTTCCGTGTAATCCCGATGCTTTGGCGATGGGATATATTCTGAAACTGGAAGGCGAAACGATTCCTTTAACACGATACATCAATCCTGCTGATTTACTGAACAATGAAACCCGAAATACCATTGTTTACGAACAGGATACCGGATTGCAGATGCAGCTTCTGGATATTTTCAGCACCGGAATTTCTGTAGATAAAGTAAAACCTAAAGTTAATCAGTTATTGTGCTGTCTTCCTGACGTTTCCGCACCCAATCTGGATTACGATAACCTGTTCAGAATTATCATCATGAATTTTATGGATGCGCATGATTTTGATGTCCGTGCTGTGAAAAAATCCTGCGTTCATATCGTGAATAAAGACCTTAAAATGATTCCTTTCGAAACCATGAATTTATTTTATCGTGATGATAAAAGCAAATATCTTGATGAATTGAGGAAAGAGGATAGAGTTTTGTTTTAATTTCTTTCAACAAATTTCACCGCTATTTATGAATTTTTTGTATTAATAATGACATAGGGAAATGGAGCGTTAAGAAAATTACTTCTGTGAACGTTAAAAAAATTCTACTGTTTGAGCGCGAGAGGACTGTTTAAACCGAAGAACAAATCTTGAATTCGCGCGAGTTTTAGAATTTTTAGAGAACAGAATTAATTTTTAGCGAAAGTTCCCAAGTCTTGAATTTTTCGTTCTTTTGTTTGACGACGTCGAATCTTCGATTTCAAGATAAAAGGACAATAATAAGGCGTAAATTTTTTTTACGCCTCAATATTTATGTTTAATCAAACTTCATTACCTCATTCAGCGTATTCATATACTCGTAAGCTGTAAGATCGAATTTCACCGGAACAATAGAGATATAGCCATTTGCCAAAGCAGTTTCATCGGCATCTTCAGATTCGTCCATATTGTTGAAATAGCCTGTAAGCCAGTAATATTTTTTTCCGTGAGGATTCACCCTTTCATCAAAGCTTTCTTCCCATTTTGCATTTGCCTGTTTGCATACTTTTACGCCTTTTATTTCCTCTTTCAGAAGTTTCGGAATATTCACGTTTAAAACAATTCCTTTCGGCATTGGGTTTTCCAGAGTTTTTCTTACAATATTCTGAATATATTCTTTTGCTTGTGTAAAATCTGCTTCCCAACTGAAATCCAGCAAAGAAAATCCGATGGCAGGAAGACTTTCCACACCCGCTTCAACAGCAGCAGACATCGTTCCCGAATAAATAACATTGATGGAAGAATTTGCTCCGTGATTAATTCCTGAAACCACAATATCCGGTCTTCTCGGAAGAATTTTGTCAAGAGCCATCTTTACACAGTCAACAGGAGTTCCGCTGCACGAAAAATCCTTTTGCGGACCGTCGAGATGTACTTCTTCGTAACTTAAAGTAGAATTTATGGTAATCGCATGACCTTTACCACTTTGTGGAGAGTTGGGCGCTACAACAACTACTTCTCCGATTTCGTTCATAAAACTGATAAGATTTCTGATTCCCGGTGCTGTAATTCCGTCGTCATTCGTAACCAGAATAAGTGGTCTTTCCATATAAATTTTTTAATTGTAACAAATATAGCATAAAGAGTTTCTTCGGAAAAACTTTGCGTTTAATTATTGTATGAAATGTTTATGTCTTTTTATTCATTTTTGCGAAAACTAAATTTAAAAACTAACAATTCTCTTTTTTTAAAAAACAATTTTAACAGAGAAAATGTATTGGAAAACGGATTTTAATAAAATTCCTTAAAAGTAACAGATATTTAGAAATAAGGTATTAAATTTGATAGTTTGTAACGGAGAATAAAAAATAACTACTTATTACATTATTACAATACTTTTTTAAAATTAATAAAAATACATTACAGATTTATGTGGAAAAATTTTAAGCTAAATAAATTTTTACTCCTAATTCCATTAACAAGTCTAATGTTTTGTTTCAACTCGCCAAAGAATGATGACGAAAAGATGCAGACGATAATGGTGAGCGTTAAAAATACACTTTCTTATTTGCATTACAGCCCAAAACCTATTAATGATGCCTATTCTAAGGATGTTTATAAGCATTATTTTGAAATGGTAGATCCGGGAAAAAGATATTTCATTCAGTCCGATATGGATGAGTTCGGCAAACACGAAACGAAACTGGATGATTACATCAACCAGGGAGATCTTACTTTCTACAAACTTACCATCGACAGATTATACCAGAGAGTAGACGAGATCGATAAAATTACACAGGATATTTTCAGTAAACCGATTAATCTGGAAGAAGATGAAACGCTTATTTTAGAACCGAAAATGAAAAAAGTTCCTGCAAACAAGCAGGAGCAGTATAATGAGTGGAAAAAATTCATCAAATACAATATCCTTCAGGAAATTGAATCGATGAACAGCAAAGAAGAAGCTCAGAAAGAGAAAAAAGATTCTGTACAGAAATATAATCTGAAAGATACCATAAAATATCAGCCTCTTGCGCCGGATCAGAAGCTTAAAAAAGCAACCGATGAGGTGAAAGATCTTGTAAAAGAAACCTTTACGAGATTCAAAAAGAGAAAGAAAATGGATTGGTTTACAGTGTATATGAATGCCTATACAGAAGTTTTCGATCCGCACACCAACTACTATTCTCCAAAGGATAAAGAAGATTTCGATACCAATTTCACCGGAAAAGTGATCGGAATCGGGGCCATTATTCAGGAGAAAAAAGGAAATCTTTATCTGGGTGCTTTAACGATCGGCGCTCCGGCGTGGAAATCCAAGCAGCTTTCCGAAGGAGATAAAATTTTAAAAGTAAAATCTAAACCGAAAGAAGATGCCGTAAATGTTGTGGGAATGCTTTCTGATGAAGCCGTAAGACTCATCAGAGGAGAAAAAGGAACTCCGGTTACTTTAACCGTTCAGAAAAAAGACGGAACGATAAAAGAAGTTACCATGATTCGTGAAGAAGTGGCGATTGAAGATACTTTCGCAAGAAGTATTATTATCAACTCTCCGAATGGTAAAAAATACGGATTCATCAATTTACCAAGTTTCAACGCAGATTTTGAAAATCCCAACGGAAGAAATGCTTCTGATGATATTAAAAACGAAATCATCAAGCTTAAAGCTCAGGGAATAGAAGGAATTGTTCTGGATCTTAGAAACAACGGTGGAGGTTCCTTAACTGAAGTGGGAGACATCATGGGTCTTTTCATGCAGGCAGGACCATATGTTCAGGTAAAAGACGGAAACGGGAAAATTCAGACCTTAAAAAATAAAAATGAAACTCCGATCTGGACAGGACCACTGGTGATTATGCAGAACGAACTTTCCGCTTCAGCTTCAGAAATTTTAGCAGGTGTGATGCAGGATTACGGAAGAGCGATGATTATCGGTTCGCCTCAATCATTCGGAAAAGGAACCGTGCAGACTTTTGTGGATCTGAACAGATTCTTAAACACAGAAGACGATTTCGGATCTTTAAAACTGACCATCCAGAAATTCTACAAAATTACAGGAGAATCTACCCAGAGAAAAGGAATTGTTTCAGATATTCAGATGAAAGATCTTTTCACATATGCTGAAGTAGGAGAAAGATATGATGATTATGCATTGGCTTGGGATAAAATTCCTTCTACAAGTTTCCAGAAGCTTAATTATTTCAACATTCAGGCGTTGGAAAAAGCAAGCAACGACAGAATGGCTAAAAATGCAAAATATCAGTTGCTGTTAGAATCCGCTCAGTGGAGAGAACAGCTGGATAAAGAAGAAACCATTACTTTGAATATCAATAAATTCAATGAACTGATGAAGCAGAGAAAAGCACAGATTGAGAAGTTCAAGTCTCTTACGAAATTTGAAAACGGTCTTCAGTTTACTTTATATCAGAATGAAATTGAAAGAGAGAAAAAAGATGAAGCCTTCAAGAAAAAATCTGAAATCTGGATCAAAAATCTTAAAAAAGACCTTTACCTTCAGGAAGCAATGAACATCATTACAGACATGAGTGTAAAATCTTAATATTCAGATCAAAATATAAAAATACCGCTAACAAAAAGTAGCGGTATTTTTTACTGATAAAAGCAGTAAACTACTTAATCTCCACACAACCCACTCTTCCTCCTGCATTTCCGGTTGGCTGCGTATGAAAATCGTCGGCTGCGGCGTGAATAATCATTCCTTTTCCGATGATATTTTTAAACTCATCAGAACATCCGAGACACCACTTATTGGTTTTAAAAGTCAGCGTTGCCACACCATCCTGATTTGCCGTAAGATTTCCGATATCTCCCATGTGGAAATGTTCAGCGCCCCATTTTCCGTGATCGTTTTTCGATGGATTCCAGTGTCCTCCCGTTGAAGTTCCGTCTGCTGCAGAACAGTCTCCCTTTTCGTGGATGTGTACCGCATGAATTCCCGGAGTAAGATTCGTAACATCCAGTTTCATAACAACTTCATCTCCTTTTTGGGTAAACTTTGCCGTTCCGCCCGTTTGTGTGTTGCTTTTGGAAAGGATCTGATACGTATTTGTTGTTCCGCATGAAACCGCAAAAAACGCACATCCTGCCAATAATGCTAATGTTGTACCTTTCATTTTTAAATGATTTAAAGTGATTGTTGGATAAAGTTAGACAACATTTTTCAAAGCGCATTACGATTCCTTTCTTTTTTCATCAATAGCAATAAAAGACAAACCAATTTCATCCGATGTCGATACCTTTGCAGGAAATGCTTTTAACTTGGAAGAATATACAAAAAGAATGGTGAAAGCTATTCAGTACATTGATAACAATCTCGATACCGAACTTTCTTTAGAAAAAGTTGCGGAAGTTGCAGCGTATTCTCCCTTTCATTTTCACAGGGTTTTCAGACTGATGACCAATGAAACCCTTCAAAGCTATATCATCCGCAAAAGAATTGAAAAAAGCGCCTTTTGTTTAGCTGTAAAAAAGAACATAAGTGTAAAAAATATTTATCTTGAATTAGGTTTCTCCAACCATTCTGCGTTTAACAAATCATTTAAAAAGCATTACGGAAAATCTCCCTCAGAATTCAGAAAATCGGCTCCCGAAAAATTTCATAAAATTCAATTAAAACAAAGCAAGAACGGACAAACGGATGCAGTTTTCCAACAATACATTTGCAATATAGAAAACCTGTTAAAATGGACATCAATGAATTTAAAAATTAAAGTTACCGAACTTCCGGAGATGAATCTCGCAGCAGTAATGAGCCTTGGAATTGCTAATGTTGAATCCTCTTACAACACCTTAATAGATTGGGCAACCGAGAAAAAACTATTTCCCCGAGAGAATCTAAAAATGATTTCCGTTTATCACGACAGCTTTAAAGTTACTCCGCCCGATAAAGTACAGATTCACGCCTGTATGCTTTTGCAGGAAAAATTACAACAGCAGGAAAACCAGATTTTCCCAGAAACCCTTGAAGCCGGAAAATTCATTGTCGGAAGCGGAGAAGTTACCTTAAATGACTTTGAACAATGCTGGGTTTCCCTTTTTCTATGGATGAATGAAAACCATTATTCAGTACGAAAAACTTTTCCTTTCGAAATCTACCATACCAATTACAAAGAACATCCCGAAGGAAAAATGCTCGTCGATTTCTGCATTCCCATCCATTAAATTCAGCGCAGTTTAATAATGTAAATAGCCTCAGTTTGGGATAAGGAATGATTTTAAATAATTGATTTGTAGTGTTTTATTAATGTATCGCAAAGAAAAACAAAAGATTATTTTACTTACTGAAAGTTGGTAAGCTCAACAAAGGCAATTCGTTTATTTAAAAAAGACGAAAATGGTATTACTTTGATAAGTTTTACGCCTTTGTATATCTTAAAAGCTGAATTCCTGATAATTGAATCTCCTTGTTTAACCTTGCGTTTAAGAAGATTTATCCCGAACTCAGTTTAGATAGTGGTAAAATTCCCCTCCTTTGGAGGGGTGGCGAAAATTCAAAGAATTTTTGACGGGGTGGTCAATATTTTTACAAAGTAAATTTTCAGCACCAAAAAATCAAAAACAACCATTCAGATTCCAAAAACGACCACTCAGCAACAAAAATTTAAAAGCAGCGAAAATTCGTTATAATTTTGAATCGAAATAAAACAGCTATGAAAACAAAATTATTATTTCTTACCACTTTTTTATCATTTGCACTAAGTTTTGCTCAAACCAGAATTTCGGGAAAAGTAACATACAAAAATAAAGGAGTAGGAGAGGTAAATATAACATTGAAAGATACTTACGACGGCGCAACAACAGATGCCAACGGAAATTTCTCTTTCGAAACCACAGAAAAAGGCAGCCGTGTTTTAGTTTTTACCCATCCGAAATACATTGATGTTGAAAAACCGATTGTTATTGAAAATCAGGAAGTTTCTGTAAATGCAGAACTGAAAGAGCAAATTAATGAAATTGATGCGGTAGTCGTTTCAGCGGGTTCTATCGAAGCAAGCGACAAAAAAAGAGCAACAGCTTTACTTACTCCGATTGATATCTACACAACAGCCGGAGCGGACGGACAGATTACATCGGCATTAACGTATCTTCCGGGAGTTCAGAAAGTAGGCGAAACAGAAGGTCTTTTCATCCGTGGAGGAACAGGAGCAGAATCCAGAATTTTCATGGATGGAAGCTTAATCAATAATTATTTCTCCAATTCAGTTCCGGGAATTGCAGGAAGAGACCGTTTTAATACCTCTCTTTTCAAAGGAAATGTTTTCTCAAGCGGCGGATATTCTGCATTGTACGGTCAGGCTCTTTCGGGGGCACTGATGCTGGAAAGTGTGGATCTTCCGGATCAGAGTTCTTACGATTTCGGTGTTTCTCCGATCTTTTTAAACGCAGGATTTCAGAGATTGGGCAATAATAACAACTATTCTTACGGAGCAAGTCTTGGCTATTCCAACTTAAAGCTGATGCAGGAAATTTTCAATTTCAACACGAATTTCTCTGAAGCTCCACAAAGTATAAACAGCGATCTGAATTTCAGATTTAAAACAAAATCAGGCGGATTTTTCAAATATTATGGAAAATATGATTCCAACAGAATGGCAGTGCAGACTCCAAGTCTGGAACCGGAAGATTATGACCTGTCTCTCGTGAAACTGAAAGGAAAAAATACCTATCATAATCTCTCTTTCAAGCAGAAATTTGGAAAATATTTGCTAAATGCAGGAGCATCTTATTCCTATAATCAATCAGACCTTGATTTTTCAACCCAAAAAGGCGAAACCCAAACCGGAACCACAAAACTTCTGAATGACGGAAATTACATCAATTTCAAGACAGTTTTAGAAAGAAAAATAAATAAAATCAGCGCATTAAGAGGAGGTTTTGAATTCAACAGTACCAGCGAAAAATTAAATTTTAACGATTTTGTAACGAAAAACTACAAAGACCTGATCTCTTCAGCGTTTGCAGAAACAGATTTAGGGTTCAGCAATCAGTTATCAGCAAAAATAGGAGTGAGAGCAGAGCATTCTTCCTATCTTGGGAAAAGCAATATTGCACCTAGACTGGCTTTAGCGTATCGTCTTGCCAAAGACTGGACTACCTCTTTCGCTTACGGACTTTTTTATCAGAATCCCGAAAGCAGATACATCAACGGTCCTGCAAATTTAGACTTCCAGAAATCACAGCATTATATCTTTCAGGTGCAGAGAACAATGGAAGGAAGAAGTCTGAGATTTGAAGCTTTTTACAAAAAATATGATGATCTTCTGAAGGTAAAAAACCTACAGTATATTGACGGACAGAACCAATTTGTACAGACAGCAGATAACAACAGCGGTTTTGGCTATGCAAAAGGACTGGAATTATTTTGGAGAGACAAAAAAACATTCGACAATATAGATTACTGGATCAGCTATTCATTCTTAGATTCAAAAAGAGATTTTATGAATTATCCGATGAGTTTAAAACCGAATTTCGCTTCCGAACATACCCTTTCTGCAGTAGCCAAAAGATTTGTTCCGGAATGGAAAACAGGCTTCAATATTTCCTACACCTACGCAAAAGGCCGTCCGTATTACGACATCGCAACGCAGGACTTGAATGGTGAACAGAAATATTTCGTAAGACACGAAGGCAGTCTGAAAGATTACACCGCGTTAAATTTCAGTGTAAATTATCTTCCCAATTTAGGAAAGAAAGACTCAAAAACATTTACCGTTCTCGTATTGAGTGTATCCAATATTTTAGGATCGAAAAATATATATGGTTACAATTTCTCAATGGACGGATCAAGGAGTTCAGCGGTTGTTCCGCCTGTAAATACCTTTGTTTTTGTAGGCGCATTCATCAGCTTCGGAGTCGACAAAACGCAGGATGCCATCAATAATAATCTGTAAAAGTTATTTCAATTCAATTAAAAATATATCTTTATTCAAAACAAAAATTAACTTAAAAATTTAGAAAACATGAAAAAATATCTATTAACCTTTGCTTTAAGTCTGATGAGTTTAACTGCTTTTGCCCAGACAGATTATGAAAAAATAATGTCTGATAAAATTGCCAAAATTGAAAACTGTAAATCTCTTGACGAATTCCAGACTCTGGCGAATGACTTTGACAGAATCGGAAAAAAAGAAACCAAAGAATGGCTTCCTGCATATTATGCTGCGTTTTCATACATTCAAAAGGGAAGAATGTTAATGAGAGAAGGTAAAATGTCTGAGCTTTCAACACAGGCAAATATTGCAGAAAAATATCTTGATCAGGCAGAAAGTATTGCCGGAAAAGACAATGCAGAAATTCACCTGCTGAGAAAAATGTCGTATTCTCTTAAAATGATGGAAAATCCTACCGAAAGATACATGACAGACGGAATGAAAGCCATAGAAGAATTGAAAAAAGCGGAAAACCTGGATCCCGAAAACCCAAGAATTGCCCTGATAAAAGCGGAAGACACTTACTTCACTCCGGAGCAGTTTGGAGGAAGCAAAACAAAAGGGATGGAACAGTTTAAAGATGCTTTAACGAAGTTTAAAACCTACGTTCCGAAATCTAAAATCGCTCCCAACTGGGGAAAAGCAGAAGCTGAATATTTTGTAAGCGGAGCTGCGAAATAATGTAAAAAGTCTGTTTAAACTTTTATTTAACCACAAAAACCACAAAAGATTTTGATTTTTATTCTTTTGAGTATTATGATTATTTTAGAAATTCATTTTAACATTATCTTTTGTGCTTTAAAATTTAAAAAAACCTTCTTCGCGGAAGGTTTTTTTGTGCCCTTCAGTCACAAAAAATGACGGTTCGGAGAAAAATAATTTTTAATACTTTTATTAAAGCCTAATTTTGAACCAAGAAAACTTACAATGAAATACAAAAGCATCATCATATTACTCTGGATATCGCTGGCAACAACATTTTTTTTCTTTTTTGTTTTTAATGATGAAAAAACACTGGAAAATTTTGCCATCACTCTTTTGGTTTCCACCATGTATTCATTCGTTTTGGGAATTGGAAACGGCATCATCAACGATTTTCTCAACAGGAAATTCCCTTGGTCTGAAACCACCAGAACAAGAGCAATCATAAGCATTGTTTCCATTCTTGTCGCAAACACAGTTTTGGTATATTTCTGTAATTATATGAATTTCGTAGTCATCCAGAAGGCAGCAACCGCCGAAGAATTCTTTTCCGGCAAGTACAATGTTTCCAACTGGTTCATGATTAATATTGCCCTGCTTATTTCAGCTTTCCTTCATGCCAAAGGTTTCATGGAAGAACTTCGGAAAACGTCCAAAAAAGAAGTGGTTGAACAGAAATTAATTGCCAAATCTGCCAATGCACAGTTTGAAAGTCTTAAAAACCAGTTAGATCCACATTTTTTATTCAATTCTCTGAATGTTTTAAGCTCGTTAATTGATGAAAACCCGAAACAGGCGCAGAAGTTTACTGCCTCAATGTCAAAGATTTACAGATATGTTTTAGAACAGAAAGACAAAGAACTGGTAACGGTGGAAGATGAGTTGGAATTTGCCAAAACCTATTGCGAATTGCTGAAAACTCGATTCGAGGACAGCGTAGATTTTACGTTTGAGGTTAAAAAAGAAGATTACCGGAGATTTGTCGTTCCTCTTTCTTTACAGCTTCTTTTGGAGAACTGCATCAAGCATAATTTTGCCACTTCTTCAAAACCTCTCATCATTAAAATTTTCTCTGAAAATGATACGTTGTGCATCGAAAATAATTTACAGGTAAGAGAGCAGATCAAAGAAAGCTCCGGAATCGGTCTTGCAAATATTGTACAGCGCTATTCTTTACTCACCAAAAGAAATGTTTTTATAGAAAAGTCTGAAGATTATTTTAAAGTAAAACTTCCGGTACTTTCTTCTAAACCAGATGAGGTAAGCGAAATAGCAGAAACCAAAAATGAATCTTACGAACGCGCACACAAACGGGTAAAAGAAATAAAAAGCTTCTACGGAAATCTCATTTCTTACTGCATCATCATTCCTTTTTTAATCATTTTAAATCTCATAACCAGTCCGAATCGTCTGTGGTTTTACTGGCCGATGTTAGGTTGGGGAATCGGGCTTGTTGCTCACGGAATGAGCGTTTTTGCTATTGGAAGAGGCTGGGAAGAAAGAAAGATCAGAGAAATTTTAGAAAAACAAAACAGAACATTTAAATAAACATCATGGAAAATATAAGCAAGAGCGATTTCAGATACAAAGAAGCGGAAAGACAGGTGAAAAGAATCAAAAGATTCTACTTTTCCGTTTTCATTTATATTGCCGTAAATATTTTCATTTTATATCTGAATTACAAAGAATTAAAACCCAATGAATCTATTTTTCAGTTAAAATTTTTTGCGCTTCCTTTTTTCTGGGGAATCGGAGTTGCCATTTCAGCAATGAGAACGTTTATTCCGGGGTTTATGCTGGGAAATAAATGGGAAGAAAGAAAAATTAAAGAACTGATGGAAAAGGAAAAAAACGGCAGATAAATTGTTCATCACTTCCAAATACCGTTTGATATGAAAACTTTACAGATTGTTTTTGCCATTTCTATGGTCGCATGGTTTTTAAGCGAATTTCTTTACAAAAACATCCTGAAATCCGGAGAAAAAGACAATAAAAAGGATAAATCTACTCTAAATCTGTTATGGATTGCCATTCCGCTTTCAATCATAAGTGCCGTTGCGGTTTCGTATGTTACAAGATTTCCCATTTCTGATGAGGTCTGGATTTATTATTCAGGAGCCGTTCTGATATGGATCGGAATCATTTTAAGATTCATCATCATTCGTTCTTTGGGAAAATATTTTACGGTGGATGTTACGATTAAAGAAGATCATAAAATTAAGAAAGAAGGGTTTTACAAATATCTCAGACATCCGTCTTACGCTTTTTCATTGCTTACTTCGTTGGGTTTGGGATTGTATTTAAACAACTGGTTCTCATTGACTTTGGCTTTTCTGATTCCTTTCATTGCATTCAGCTACAGAATTAATGTCGAAGAAAAGGCTTTAATCGAGCAGTTCGGAGAAGAATATCTGGATTACCGTAGAAAAACGAAAAAGCTGATTCCTTTTGTTTATTAAGTTACTTATTCACTGATTTTTAATCAACAAAATCAGGAAAGTTATTTAAAGTAAAATGGTAGAAAACTCTATAGAGTTTCATCTGTGTAGACAGCATATTCGCAAGGCGTTCTGCGTTCCGTAGGAACGCTATCTTTAGAAAATTTATCGTATTTAAGATACCAATCCTATGGATTGATTGACGGATTTATTCTTATTTCTACACAGATTCTGCTCCTAAATGAGCAAACACTTAACTCCATAATTAAAAATCCTTGCACTGTCATTTCGACAAAGGAGAAATTTAGTCAGTTTGACAATCATTTGATATAGAAATTGATTACAAATTCTAGCTAAAAAACGCACTATACTTTCGCGGTATTCCTAACCAAACAACTAAAAACATAAAATCAAAAAATCCCGATTCTCCGTTGAGTCGGGATTTTTACAATTCAGGATGCATAATCTACGGTTCGGTCAGTTAAAATTGATTTGAGGCTGTTTTCCGACCTACATTTGTCTCAACAAAACAAACAATTAATCTTTAAAAATAAAAAATATGGAAACTTACACCAACAAAGAAGAATTAGCATACGAAAAAGCATCAAGAAGAGTAAAAGAACTGAAAGGATTTTACGGAAACCTTACTTCATATTGCCTTGTGATTTCATTTTTAGCCGTACTGAATTTTTTAACATCACCACAATATCTTTGGTTTTTTTGGCCGATGTTAGGATGGGGATTAGGTCTTGCAGCACACGCAGCGAGTACTTTCGGGATCGGAAGAGACTGGGAAGAAAGAAAAATAAAACAACTGATGGACGAAGAAAGAAGAAATACTAAATCTTTATAACCAACATTCAATTTTAACCTTAAAAATAAATTATTATGAATTACAATCAGGCACAGGAAAGAGTAAACGATCTTAAAAAATTCTACAAAAGCCTTTTATGGTTTGGGATCGTGGCAGTAATTATTTTCGGAGACGATATTTTAGAAAAAGGAATATTTAATTTTTCATTGTGGAACGGATCAATCATTCTTACCATCTGGGGAATTATTTTAATCGTAAAAGCCGTAAAACTCTTCCTTCTGGATTCTGAATGGGAAAGAGAAGTGATGGAAAAAGAAATGAAAAAATCAAAAGAACCGCTGAAGTTTTAAAACTGACAATTTTTGATTACTTTTATTTCGAAATTGTAAAACTAAAACAGGAACTCAATGATCAAGACTGTCATTATCGAAGACGAAAAACCCGCTTCAAGGAAACTGGAAAGAATGCTTAAAGAATTTACTGAAATAGAGATTGTTGCGAAAATAGAATCCGTAGAAGAAGGAGTGCAGTGGTTTTCGGAAAATGAACATCCGCAGCTCATCTTTTCAGACATTGTGCTGGGAGACGGTCTGTCTTTCGATATTTTTGAAAAAGTTCCGACAAAAGGATTTATCATTTACACGACAGCTTTTGATCAGTATACCTTAAAAGCGTTCAAACTGAACAGCATCGATTATCTTCTGAAGCCGATTTTAGATGAAGATCTTGCCGGAGCGATCGAAAAATTCAAATCATTTATTCCTTCAGATAATTCCGTCAATTCACACGAAATTAAGCAGTTAATTAAAAAGGGGAAAAGCACGCTTTCCAGAATTTTAGTAAAGATCGGGTACAACCTGAAAATTGTACAGACACATGAAGTAAGCTGTTTTTTCAGCGAAAATAAAATTGTTTATTTACAGACTCAGGAAAGAACGTATCCTTCGGATTTCACACTGGACGAACTGGAAGAAGTGCTGGATGAAAAGAAATTTTTCCGTGTAAACCGGCAGTTTATCATCAATTCAGATTACATTAAAAATATCCACACTTCACCCAATTACAAGGTTGAACTGGAATTTCAGCCACAGGAAGAAATTACTGTCAGCCGCGACCGCGTAAAAGATTTTAAAGACTGGTTGGTAAGTTAAAACCCAAAACAAAAAAACTTAAACCCAAAAACTCAAATCTATCGACCATCAACTATGATCAACTATCTGTAATCGATACGGTTAGATTCCGTGTCTTCAAGCTGTTTGATAATCGATTTCGGAATTTCATCGCTGTCGATCGGAAAACTGATGGAGTCTGAAATAAAGGTTTTCCGGTCTGCTTTCTGGAAAATTTCGAAAAGGGCAATCGGTTCCTGATTAAAACTGATACACGTACTTATAAAATGCAACTCATGGAGCTTATACTCTGGATTTTTCAGCTTTTCCTTGATATCTTTTATTCTTGAAATAAAATGACGCTGCCGGATAAACGTATTGCTGTTCATGATGATAAAAACATAATCGGAATAGGCTGTTATTTTTCCAAAATATTTATGACGGTCGCCGCCGCTTCTTTCGATGAAATATTCTCCGGACGTTTCAGATTTGTAGATTTCCGTTGCAGAACGCCAGATTCGGTCTTCTTTTGCCTGTAAAGGATTTTCCGGAAGATTTCTGTTGTAGGAATACCAACAGCCGACAAGCCGATCCAGCAATGCGGTGTTTGGCTTTACATTATTCATATCAATCCTCAGATCATTAAAATTAAATGATTCTGTATTAGAATTGATGAAATCGATATAACTTGAATATCCCAAAACTTTTACAATTGTGCTTAATTTAGCAAGATTAGGCTTGCTTAATACTGCATTTTCATTTTGAGAATATTTCTTTAATTTGTTGATAATCAAATGTTCGTAGAGGTAGTTGGAACCTAAAAGATCTGGGCTTTTTTTACTGTTGTTCTCTGAGGTTTCCTGGATAATCAGATCATTAAGTTCTGCAACAATGTAAGACCATTCGGTTTTGGAGACATCTTCCCAATGATGTTTCTTCAGGAAATGCAACGCCAGAAAATTCATCAGTTTTTCTACATGTACAATATCTTCTTTTTTCATTTTCTAATTTATAAGACTAATATAAGATAATTTTAAAACCAAATGAGACTGTTGCAAGACTTTTATATCTCAACTTCCAACGATATTTGAGTAGAAATTAAAAGTTAAAACAATGGAAACAAAAATGGTATTACAAAACGATCCTCTCTGGAACAGGCTTCAGGAATTCTCATTGGATGAATCTGCTGCCAATTTTCCTTTCTCAAAGAAACTGGCAAAAGAAGAAAACTGGACAGAAACATTTACCCGAAAAGCAATTGATGAATACAAAAAATTCGTCTACCTCTGCTGTAAACTTCCAAATGGTGCTTCGCCAAGCGAAATTATAGACAAAGTATGGCATATGCATCTCATTTACACACAAAACTACTGGGAAGAATTCTGTCCCGAAGTTTTGCAGCAGAAACTGCATCATCAACCATCACAAGGCGGAGAAAACGAAAATGAAAAACATAAAAGCTGGTTTGCGGAAACTTTAGAAAATTATGAGAAAATATTTGAGCAGGAACCGCCGAAAGATATCTGGAAACCGACTCAAATTCCTTCAAAAAAGAGAAAAATATCGCCTTTTGTTAAAATTTTTATTTTTTTAAGCAGTTCTTTGGTGATCTATTCCTGTACGGAAAACAATAACGGAGGTTGGGGAATATTCCTGACTCTTATTTTCGTCTTCGTGCTGATTGTAATGATTATAAAAGCATTCAGTACAAATAACGAATCCAATAAAGACAACGGAAGTGATGGCGGCTTTTTCTACACCTGCAGAAGCGACAGTTCACACAGCGACGGAGGTTCCGGTTGCGGCAGTTCCTGCGGAAGCAGTTGTGGAAGCGGATGCGGTGGTTGCGGAGGTGGAGGAGATTAACCGAAATACAATACACATGAAAAAAATCCTTACCCACACAATTCCGGTGCTCATAAGTCTGATCTGGCTTATTGCAATCAACCATACTTTAGATCCGATTTCTTTGAAAGGACACTATTTTCTAAAATTCTATTTCATTCTCGTCCTTGG
Organism: Chryseobacterium sp. C3; assembly: GCF_014218905.1. Taxonomy (NCBI): domain Bacteria; kingdom Pseudomonadati; phylum Bacteroidota; class Flavobacteriia; order Flavobacteriales; family Weeksellaceae; genus Chryseobacterium; species Chryseobacterium sp. C3. Next base: position 452,258 of record NZ_JACLCU010000005.1, read on the forward strand.
ATTTTATGCCTCTGTTTTTGCGCTGAAATTTTTTGGAGAAACCATTTCGAGAACAACTTTTTACTTCCTGATTTCTATATTTCTATTGGGAGTGGTAAAATTAGCCAGAGGAATTTTCTTAGGAAAACCAATCGGCTATTTAATAATGATTTTAATATTGGAAATTATTGTATCTGTGTTTCTTAATTTGTTCTATTTAAACCATAAAATGAAATAGAAATTGATGTTTTTTCAAAAAAAAACCCGAAACTAAAAACGCTTCGGGATTATTATTTAGATAAGATTTATTTTAGGAAATAACTCCGCTTCCGATCAGCTCTTCGCCGATGTACCACGATGCAAACTGTCCTTCTGCAATGGCAGACTGCGGTTCTTCAAATTCCACATAGAATCCTTCTTCAAACTGATATAAAGTTGCTTTCTGCAATGGCTGTCTGTATCTGAATCTTGCCATTGCTTCCATCGATTCTCCGTTTTTCAGTCTCAGATCTTCACGAACCCAGTGCAGTTCAGAATTATCAATTTTTAAGGCTCTTTTAAGCAGTCCTGGAAACTGATGTCCTTCTCCCACGAAAAGAATATTGTTTTCCATGTCTCTGGAGATGATAAAACAGCTTTCTTTATGTCCGCCGATTCCAAGTCCTTTACTTTGTCCGATCGTGAAAAACTGAGCTCCCTGATGTTTTCCGATAACTTTACCGTCTGTATTTTTGTAATTGATTTTTCGGCTGAGGTATTCCAATTCTTCCTGTTTTAACGAAAATTCAGGCATTTCTTCAGCAAAAAGGGGAGAATCTTTGAAAATTTCTACGATTTCGCCTTCTTTTGGAACCAATTGCTGCTGTAAGAATTGCGGTAAACTTACTTTTCCGATAAAACACAATCCCTGAGAATCTTTTTTATCTGCTGTTACCAAACCGATTTCTTTGGCAATTTCTCTAACCTGAGGTTTTGTAAGCTCTCCAATCGGAAATAATGCTTTGGACAACTGATCCTGACTTAACTGACATAAGAAGTAGGACTGGTCTTTATTGTTATCTTTTCCGGCAAGAAGATGGAAAATTTCCTTACCGTTTTCATCGATCGTTGAATCTACTCTTGCATAATGACCCGTTGCGACTTTATCTGCGCCCAGAGACATTGCCGTCTTCATAAAAACATCGAATTTTACTTCTCTGTTGCAGAGAACATCAGGATTCGGAGTTCTTCCTTTCTGATATTCGTCGAACATATAATCTACGATTCTTTCCTTGTACAGATCGCTCATATCAATCACCTGAAACGGAATTCCAAGTTTTTGAGCCACCATTAAGGCATCATTGCTGTCCTCGATCCACGGACATTCATCTTCCAGCGTTACCGAAGCATCGTTCCAGTTTCTCATAAACAAAGCCACCACTTCATGACCTTGCTGTTGCAGCAGATACGCTGTAACACTGGAATCCACTCCTCCGGATAATCCTACTACTACTTTCATGTTGTTTCAATTTTACGAAACTCTTAACGGGAGTTCTTAGTTTGACGCTGCAAAAATACAATTAAAAAGATTCGCAAAAAAGTGATAATTTTAGACATCGATAAAAACAATTTAAATATGAAAAAACTGATTATTTCTTTATGTGTTTCATGTTCAGGACTATTTTTTTCTCAGGTTGCTGTAAATGCTTCTCCTGAAAATAACAATCGCTGGACTTTCGGCGGCGGAATCGGCTTTAGTTTCGGAAGTAACAATTACTTTAATCTTTCAGCGGCTCCAAGAGTGGGTTACCGACTTACGGACGATCTTGAAGGCGGAGTTTTGGGAAGTGTTTCCTGGCAGAAATCAAATGCTTACAGTTCTACGATGTTCGGAGTTGGTCCTTTTCTGAATTATTATATTGCAAGAACGTTTTTCGTAAGTGCCAATTATCAGCATTACTTCATCAATTATAAAGACAAGTTTTATGATTTTAAAACCAATGCAGATGAAGATGCTCTTTATCTTGGCGGCGGGTATATGCAGAGAATTGGGAATAATTCTTATTTACAGCTTGGTTTGATGTATAATGTTTTATGGAAAGAAAATTCGAGTATTTTCTCAAGTGGTTTAGTTCCAAATATAGGATTTGTGGTGGGGCTTTAGGAATAAATTTTTTCCAGAAGATCAACCAGACCTAGACCGTCTTTCAGTAAAATAGCATTGTTTTTTTTCCCTCGCAAAGATTTGAAGATCTCCAGATACATTTCTTTAAGGTTTTCTTCATTGGAAGTGGATGGAATCTCAAATTTATCTGGGCAGTCAGCAATATGTTGGAACGTAATTTCATTGAAATACTGTCCTGATATTTTAAGAGTGCCTTTCTCTGCGATAATATTGAGCGAAGTCTCCTGATTTTTTTCAAAAACAGAAGTGGTGAAATTAACGGAGACTTTTGTTCCTGTTTTACCCTGAAGAACGAGTAGGGCAGTATCTTCAATTTCTGAGATATTAAAGTTTCTAAAAGAGGTTAAATCTCTGAAAAGAACGGCAAAATCGTCTTTGAAAACACAGCATAAAAGATCCAGAAGATGCGAAAACTGGGTATATAAAATGCCTCCGTCCATATTCTTTTTTCCCTTCCAGGAATCTTTAATGTAATACTGCTCACCTCTGTTCCAAAATGCATTGAGCTGAATATTATAGATCTTCCCTAGTTTTTTAGATTCTACAAGTTCGCTTAGAAATAAAGTTACAGACGAAAACCTGTTCTGCATAACCAGAAAAACACGGCAGTCATTTTGAAGCGCAGTTTCTCGAAGAACATAGGCTTGTTCAAGATTAAATACAAAGGGCTTTTCAATGAGTACATTATATCCATTTTCCAAAAGGATTTTAGTGTGCTGGAAATGAAGATAATTCGGTGTGGCAACCACAACCAGATCTGTCTCTAATTTTTCTTCCAGAAAATGCTCCAGAGACTGAAAATGAATATCAGAATTAGGTTCTGAATGTGAGTCTATTTCCGCATTAATACGAACGTTAGAAATCTGCTCTAAAATAGCTTTATGCTTTTTGCCCATAAAACCGGTTCCTAATATAGAAATATTCATATTTTTTAATTGAGCCGTAAAAATACTAAAAAGTTAAGATTTGCCGATAATTAAGAATATTGTTTTAAAAAATCAATAAAAAAGCATCGGAAATTTTTCCGATGCTTTTCTGTTATATTAAATTATTTACTTACGATTAAGAAGACTTCTCTGCGGCAGATTTCTTCGGCTTTGAAGTTTTCCCTGCCAAACCGTCTTTCGCTTCATTCAGATCAAGAACTACGGTTTCTCCTTCTGTTAATTGTTTGTTTACGAGCATTTCTGCCAATAAATCTTCAATGTATTTCTGGATCGCTCTTTTTAATGGTCTTGCTCCGAAATCTTTATCCCATCCTTTTTCAGAAATAAAGTCTTTTGCTTCTTCAGTCAGTTCCACTTTATATCCTAATTTTTCAAGTCTTGAATACAATTTGTTCAGTTCAAGATCAATGATTTTCTTGATGTCTTCTTTTTCAAGAGAATTAAAGATAACGATATCATCAATTCTGTTCAGGAATTCTGGTGAGAATGCTTTTTTAAGCGCATTTTCAATTGTACTTCTTGCTCTGGAATCCGTTGTTGATTTTTTCGCAGAAGTTCCGAATCCGACACCATCACCGAAATCTTTAAGATCTCTTGTACCGATGTTTGAAGTAAGAATGATAATCGTATTTCTGAAATCGATTTTTCTTCCTAAACTGTCTGTAACGTGACCTTCATCTAAGATTTGCAACAGGATATTGAATACATCAGGATGCGCTTTTTCAATCTCATCCAAAAGAACCACAGCATAAGGTTTTCTTCTTACCGCTTCTGTTAATTGTCCGCCTTCCTCATATCCAACGTATCCCGGAGGCGCACCTACCAATCTTGAAACGGCAAATTTCTCCATGTATTCACTCATATCGATTCTGATCAAAGATTCATCAGATTCGAAAAGTTCTCTTGCCATTACTTTAGCCAGCTCGGTTTTACCAACCCCTGTTGTTCCTAAGAAAATGAATGTACCGATCGGACGGTTCGGATCTTTAAGACCGGCTCTGTTTCTCTGAATTGCTTTCACAACTTTTTTCACCGCATCTTCCTGACCGATTACTTTTCCGTTCAGGTTTCCATCCATTCCGGCAAGTTTATCCAGTTCGTTTTTACCAACTTTGGTAACAGGAACACCGCTCATCATAGAAACTACTTCCGCTACATTTTCTTCTGTTACGGTTTCTTTTTTCTCTTTTACATCTTTGTCCCATTTATCCTGAGCAGAATTCAGTTCCATCTGAAGCCTTTCTTCTTCATCTTTCAGTTTTCTTGCTTCCAGATAGTCCTGAGCTTTTACAGCTTTTTGTTTTAATTCCTTGATTTCTTCAATTTTCTTTTCAAAATCAATGATTTCGGTAGGAACTTTCATGTTTTTAATATACACTCGTGATCCCGCTTCGTCCATCGCATCAATCGCTTTGTCTGGTAGAAAACGGTCTGTAATATATCTTGATGTAAGATTTACACACGCTGCAATTGCTTCAGGTGTATAAATTACATTGTGGTGCTCTTCGTATTTATCTTTGATCTGATTTAAAATCTGAACGGTTTCGTCAATAGAAGTAGGTTCCACCATTACTTTCTGGAATCTTCTTTCTAATGCGCCGTCCTTTTCAATGTACTGACGGTATTCATCCAGAGTAGTAGCTCCGATGCATTGAATTTCACCTCTTGCCAAAGCCGGTTTGAACATATTGGAAGCATCTAAGCTTCCTGTTGAACTACCCGCACCAACAATGGTGTGAAGCTCATCAATGAATAAGATCACGTCTCTGTTTTTCTCCAGCTCCGTCATGATCGCCTTCATTCTTTCTTCAAACTGACCACGGTATTTTGTTCCGGCAACTAAACTTGCAAGATCTAAAGTGATCACTCGTTTTCCGTAAAGGACTCTGGAAACTTTTTTCTGCTGAATTCTTAAAGCCAGACCTTCCGCGATGGCAGATTTACCAACTCCCGGTTCCCCGATTAGCAAAGGATTGTTTTTCTTTCTTCTTGAAAGGATCTGAGAAACTCTCTCAATTTCTTTTTCACGACCGATAACAGGATCTAATTTCCCGTCTCTTGCCAGAGAAGTTAAGTCTCTACCGAAGTTATCCAGTGTTGGTGTTTTACTTTTAGCAGAGCCTAAATTTCCTGTAGGCTTTCTCATTTGCTCAAAATCTTCTCTTTCGTCATCGTCGTCGTAAGCACTCATCTGTGGTGCCTGTCCGGAATTTTTAAGCATAGTCTGATATTCTTTTGAAACTCCTTCATAGTCGATGTCGTAAGCTCCTAATATGTTTGAAGTAGGGTCCTCATATTTGTAAAGAATGCCTAAAAGCAGATGAACGGTATTAATCTCATTGCTTTTGTATTGTCTGCATTCAAGCTCAGCACGTTTGATGGCATGATCTGCCATTTTCGTGAAAGAAATATTGGTAACCTCCTCAGAAATAGGATTTAGACTTGCTGTATTTAAAGTTTCAATTTTTCTTCTGATTTGTGTTAGATCCGCATTAAGGTTTTGAAGGATTTCTTTTGCAGAGTTTTCTGTTTTTATAATACCTAAAAGTAGATGTTCTGTATTAAGAAATTCACTTTTGAGCCTTTTCGCTTCGCTCTTGCTTTGTTTGAACACCTGGCTCAAACCTTGTGAAAACTTATAATCCATAATATATCTCATTAGAATAAAAGCAACATTGCCATTTATTCATTATCTAAATTACAAATATTTTACCAAAAAGCAATAAATGACTTTATGGCAGAAATAATTTTATTATCTTATTGAAAATGATTAAGTTTGTCTCCCCGAAATTTTTATTCATGAATTCTGATTTTGCAAGTTATATAGGATATTCTGCATCTGTTTTTATTGTATTGAGTTTCATCTTGAAAGATGTTAGAAAAATAAGGATCGTGAATATGATCGGCTGTATCTGTTTTGTCATTTACGGGATTTTCAGCGGCATGCTTTGGCCGGTTATTATTCCAAATGGACTCATCTGTTTTATTCAAATGTATTATCTAATATTTGATAAGAAAAATTAATGAAGAAGAAAATAATAACTTCAGCATTCAGCAATCTTTATACTGATCAGAGAATAGAGAAAGTATGTAAAACTCTTTTTGACAATGGATATAATATAGAACTAATTGGCAATGACTGGGGAGGAAACGAAAAGATGGAGCGTCCGTATCCTTTTGAGAGGATAAAAATAAAATCTAAGACTTTAAAAACGGCGTATTTTGAGTTCAATTGGAAGTTATATAAGGAATTAAAGAAAAAAGCTGACAAAAATACAATTCTTCATGCCAATGATATAGATGCGCTTCTGCCAAATTATCTTATTTCAAAAAAATTAAATATTCCTTTGGTTTTTGACAGTCATGAAATTTTTACAGAGATGCCCGCAATACAGAATAAGCTTTCGCAAAAGGTTTGGAGGGTATTGGAAAAAAGCATTGTGCCCAAAATTAAATTCATGATGACGGAGAGTGAAAGCTATGCCGAATGGTTTAAGGAAAAATATAAAGTAAATCCTATCGTTGTAAGAAATATTCCAAGAGAAATTATTTCTACTCCCGAAATTCCAGAAAATAATCCTAAAATAATTCTTTATCAGGGAGCTGTTAATCAATCCCGCGGAATTGATAAGGTTATTGTTGCCATGCACTCAATTGAGAATGCTGTTCTTAAAATTGCCGGTGACGGCCCTAAAAAGAAGGAGTATGAAAATCTTGTCATAAAGGAAAAGCTTCAGGATAAAGTTGTATTTCTTGGAAAACTAAAGCCGGAAAATCTCAGAGAAGTGACGAAAACAGCAGATACGGGATTCAGTCTTGAAGAAAATAATGGGGTAAGCTATTATTATTCTCTTCCCAATAAAGTCTGTGATTATATACAATCCAGAGTACCGTTGGTGATGATCAATTTCCCTGAAATGCTTCGTATAAAAAAGCAGTTTGATATAGGTGAAGTTGTTACAGATCATGATCCGGAGAAAATAGCTGCGGCTTTGAATAAAGTTCTTGAAAGGGGACGCCTAAACTATAAAACTGAGCTTGAAAAAGCGGCAAAAGTATTTTGTTGGGAAAACGAAGAAACCAAAATCTTACAGCTTTTTGAAAAAGCTTCTCTTTAGATAACTCTACTAAGTTTGTCATCCTACAAGGATCTAAGCTTGATTCTTTTGAGACGGTTTATTCATATTATTTTATGTTTTTTCAGAAAGATAAATTTATTTATGTCAAATATCTGATATGGATGACTGCAATTTTAGCCCCGATTGCCGCGACATCCTTTTTTTGTATGGGGATAAGAACGTGTAAAAAAGATACAGCAGAAAGCGGGAATAGCTTCAAATAAATTCAACATCTTTTTAATTTGGCTATCTTTGCAGAAAGAAATCAGTTTACAATGACTATTAAAGAAAAACAGCAGGAAATCATCGACGAATTTGCTTTTCTTGAAGACTGGGAGCAGAAATACGAATATATTATTGATCTTGGAAAAGAGCTGAAGGGGCTTTCTGATGACAAGAAGACAGAAGAAAACCTGATTAAAGGCTGTCAGAGTAAAGTTTGGATTGATGCTGAATTTAAAGAGGGAAAGCTGTTTTTTGAGGCAGATTCGGACGGGATTTTGCCGAAAGGTATTGTTTCGCTTCTGGTAAGCATTTACAGCGGTCACTCTACACAGGAAATTTTGGACTCTGATTTTGAGTTTATTTCTGAAATTGGTATGCAGGAGTTTCTTTCTCCTTCCAGAGCCAATGGTTTGATGGCAATGACGAAGCAGATTAAATTTTATGCAGTCGCATATCAACTGAAGTCTTAATCTGTGACCCGAATTTTAGCATACCGTTTTTCTGCTTTTGGGGATGTTGCGATGACAGCTCCCGTTTTCCGTGAGTTTCTGGAGCAAAATCCTGATGTGGAAATTGTGATGGTTTCCCGAAAAAATTTTGAAGCTTTATTTGCTGATATTCCGAACGTTATATTCAAAGGAGTTAATCTTGATGATTATAAGGGCATCTTCGGATTGAGGCGTCTTGCTAATGAATTGATTAAAGAGTTTCATCCGGATTTTATCGCGAATCTTCATGATGTAATCCGCACGAAGATTCTCGACAAAATTTACAGAAGAAAAGGGCTTAAAGTATTCAAAATCAATAAGGGAAAAGAAGAAAAAGAAGACCTCACGAATGTCTGGAATTTAAATAAAAACCAATTAAAAAAAACGGTAGAACGTTATGCAGATGTTTTTCGGGAAATGGGCTTTAGCGTTGAACTTTCCCATACATTAAGACCTCTTTCTATCGAGAAATCAGGAATAGGATTTGCGCCTTTCGCACAGCATCGCGGAAAAATGCTTCCTTTGGAAAAGTCTTTTGAGCTGGCGAAAATTTTAGCACAAAAACATACGATTTATTTTTTCGGAGGCGGAAAATCTGAAGCTGAAACACTGGAGCAGTGGGAGAGAGAAATCCCGAATACTCTCAGTTTAGCGGGAAAATTAAGCCTTCAGGAGGAGTTAAATAAAATTTCTACATTAGAATTAATGATCTCTATGGATTCTGCCAATATGCATCTGGCAAGTCTCATGGGAACGAGATGTGTTTCCGTATGGGGACAAACTCATCCTTTTGCAGGTTTTTTAGGATTTGGACAAAAGGAGGAAGATGTGGTTCAGGTGAAAGACCTTACCTGCAGACCTTGTTCTGTTTTTGGGGATAAAGAATGCTATCGTGGAGACTGGGCTTGTCTTGAGGAGTTGCATGTGCAGAAAATAGTGGAAAAGGGATCAGGCTCAAAAGCTGGGGAGTAATGTTAAGTAGTTTTATCTTTGTCTAATGCTAAACGAACAAGAATTACTAAAGTTTTTGCTTCCACCATACTTAGTGGATTATTTTGATATTGTGAAATTTGAAGAAAAAGAAGG